>JBCKTV010000021.1:0-36042 GCA_038925365.1 Gallionellaceae bacterium | reverse complement strand
CGCGGCATCTTGTCAAATGTATGGCCTGAGCCTCATGATTTTAAATTAATCAATCTAGCTAGACTAAATTGATTAATTTTTACATATGCTTAGGCAACAATTCTTCAATAAATAATGCGTTCTGATCTTCCCTATTAACAATGCTTTCAGCATTAAATTTTACCTGCAATAAATAATCAAATGCGTTTTTTTCTGCACCTTGGATAATATCAATAAGAACAAACGGCCAGATATCAAAAAAACTCACTGACGGGACAATATTTTTCTCATCTGGATGATTATCTAATTTCATCTTCGCATTGAGTACTAGATCAGACAGGTCATATTCTTTATTTAATTTTATAAGCCCCATACTAATGTAACTCAGCCATCCCGAATGAGCAGCATCAAGAATTGAATTTTGATGCATCGTTCTTTCCCATCCACCTGAAAGTTTATATATATTGCCATTCACTTGTGAAAGCCTAATGCGACTCAGAGTTTTAAACTTTTCAATTACGGATGCAATAACTCCGACATGGTATTCACGAGTCAAATTTACGGCGTACTGAATTTCGATTTTAGAAAGCAATGGCAATACAAAATACTTCGAATACCGATATTCATCAATATACGAAAGAAACGAAATTGTAAGTTGCCATCCACTGATAGACAAGTTGTCACCTGACAACGTAGAGTAAAGTTTCTTTGCAAATTCCTCATTACTTCTTTTTACAAATGCCGCCGAATAGTATTCAAATACGCTTTTATGAATAAATGACAGCTCAAATCCTTCTTCCAACATCAAACAAATAGTTTTTACAATTTCATCTCTGAATAGTTTCGAATCAACACTAATACCACAGGCTTTAGTTGCCAAGTCGCAGCACTCATTGAACTGATCACTCGTAAGTGTGCCGTAATTTTTTACTCTCGCGTAAAAACAAAATGCAGAAAATAATGTTTTTATACTTGTATCTTCCAGATTGGTATATCTCTTCCTTCTGAAACCCGGTTTAGCGTTGTCATGTCGAAAAAACATAACATCGAAAAGCTCTTCATAGAAACGAGGTACAGAATCGGGAATTGTTTGTGAGGATTTATACAAGACAACAAGCAATGTCATCATCAATGGTGTTGTAAGTAATTCAGCTACACCAGCCTTGCTCGTCTGTATAGCTTTATGAAGGTTATTTGCTTGCACAGTATCAACACAAATTTTCTTTAAAAACGGAAGATGATCTGAATTACCCAGCCTACATAACCTGCACAATCTAAATCTACTTGAATGTTGGATATCTGTATCAGGTCGAGAAGTAATTATAATTTGCAGCTCATCTTTATATCTGTCAGCGATATTTTCTATTTCACCTATACATTTTGTAATTTCAGAAGGTGCCACTTCATCAAAAGCATCTAACAACAAAACAATTTTCCCACTACGTGCAAGTGTGTCAAAGACACCTTCACATGGATTGAGCTTATATTTCAATAAACTTTCATGTATCAAATCATTCAAACCTATGCCAGCCTGAATTCTTTTCAACTCAATAAAAAACGGCAACCTATTTGAACTGTGTTTAACTTGTAATTCTTGACCGCACAAGTATCTTAAAAAGATTGATTTTCCTTGACCGCCTGTACCTTGTATAACAAAGTTCTGCTTTATACCAATATCCTTTAAACCAGACACTTCTTTCGTTACACCTGGTGATATTTCCAGCCTTGATGGGTAATAAATTTCATATATTGAAACTTCTTTTTCAATATTCCATAGTGTCTTTACATGCGTAATTTGAGAAATGGATTTTGCTACTGCTCTTTCTTTAAGTGATGCTCGCCATTCATTAAACTTAATTGATCCCTCGTCTTTGATGCCTTTATAGATATCATCGATTATGTTTTTAATGAGAGATGCACTTGATTTCAATAATATAGCTGACATTAAATCCATGTTCTTTACCCCTAAAATTACCAACCTAATTCAATTAGCTGCGCAACGATATATTGCATCTAAAACACAAAGGGGGCACTACACCCTTTGTTTCTCCATATACTCTTTTCGGATTCCAACCCTCCCCGGTGGGATAGAGAGTACGACTACAGCTTCGCTTTAACCCAAGCATTAACCCCAGCCAACGCCGCCGCCAAATTCTCAGGCTGCGTGCCCCCAGCCTGAGCAATGTCCGCTCGCCCGCCACCTTTGCCACCCACCTGTAATGCAACAAAGTTCACCACATCCCCCGCTTTAACTTTAGCGACAAGATTCGCCGTCACGCCCGCAATCAAACTAACCTTGCCATCGCTCACAGATGCTAACACCAGCACCGCGGACGTTTGTTTGTCTTTGAGTTTTTCCAGTGTTTCACGCAAGGTTTTGCTGTCTGCACCGTCCAGCACCGCAGCCAATATTTTCACGCCATTAACGTCTACCGCCTGGGTAATCAAATCATCCCCTTGTGAGGCAGCCATTTTGGATTTTAATGCGGCCAATTCTTTTTCCAAAGTTTTGACGGAATTTTGCACCAGTGCGATGCGCTGAATGAGGTCTTGCGGTTGCGCTTTGAGCATGGTTGCTGCTTCGTTTACGCGTGATTCGAGTTGCTGCACCCATGACACGGCAACCTCGCCGGTGATCGCTTCAACACGGCGTATGCCTGCGGCGATGCCGCTTTCAACCAGGATTTTAAACAGGCCTATATCGCCCGTGCGTTTGACATGGGTGCCGCCACACAGCTCGGTAGAGAAATCTTTCATGCCGATGACGCGTACCACATCGCCGTATTTTTCGCCAAACAGTGCCATCGCACCCGCTTTAATAGCATCGTCATAGGACATGACATTTGTACTTACATCTGCATTGGCAAGAATGGCACGGTTCACACGATTTTCTACTTCGCGGCATTGTTCACTCGTCATCGAGCCATTGTGGGTAAAGTCAAAACGGGTTTTGGTGGCATCGACGAGCGAGCCTTTTTGGCCTACGTGTTCGCCCAATACATCACGCAGGGCTTTGTGCATGAGGTGGGTAACGGAGTGGTTACGCATGGTGGCATTGCGTGCGGCTTCATCCACTGCTGCATCTACGGTGTCACCCAGCTTGATTTCGCCGCTGAGTATGCGACCGTGATGGCCGAATACATCGGACTGTATTTTCAAGGTATCTTCTACGCTGAATACATTTTTAGCTTGCATGAACAGCACGCCTATATCGCCCACTTGGCCGCCAGATTCGGCATAGAACGGTGTGTTGTCCAACACGACAACACCTGTTTCATCGGCGGACAATTTTTGCACTGTTACACCGTCACGATACAAGGCGATCACTTTACTTTGTGTGGTGAGTTTATCGTAACCCTGGAACACGGTTTTTGCGCCGTCATATTCCAAGCCAGCGTTCATTTTAAATTTACCTGCGGCACGAGCTTGGTCGCGCTGGCGTGCCATGGCGGCATCAAAAGCAGCTTCGTCCACGCTGAGCTTGCGTTCACGACAGACGTCTGCCGTAAGGTCTAGCGGGAAGCCATAGGTGTCATGTAATTTAAATGCCAAATCGCCATTGAGCACAGTCTTGCCAGATTTTTCTACGGCAGCGAGTTCCGTCTCCAGCATTTCCATACCATTTTCGATGGTCACGAAAAAGCGCTCTTCTTCCATACGCAATACGTCGGTGACGCGGTCTTTAGCTTTACTTAATTCAGGATACGCCACGCCCATCTCGTGTACCAAGGTCTCTACAATTTTATGGAAGAAGGCAGCACGGCAACCCAGTTTGTAGCCGTGGCGTATCGCGCGCCTAATAATCCGGCGCAGCACATAACCGCGCCCTTCCTTGTCTGGAATGACACCATCCACAATCAGGAAGGAGCAAGCACGGATATGGTCGGCGATTACTTTAAGCGAATTGTTATCCAGGTCTTTTGTATTGGTGACGCGTGCCGCCGCTTTGATCAAGCTCTGAAACAGGTCGATTTCATAGTTGGAATGCACATGTTGCAACACGGCTGAAATACGCTCCAGCCCCATGCCGGTATCTACTGACGGTTTCGGCAGCGGATGCAAAACACCTTGCTCGTCGCGGTTGAATTGCATGAACACGTTATTCCAGATTTCGATGTAACGGTCGCCGTTTTCATCGGGTGAGCCAGGAGGGCCACCAGCAACTTCTGGGCCGTGGTCGTAGAATATTTCGCTGCACGGGCCGCAGGGGCCGGTGTCCCCCATTTGCCAGAAATTGTCGGAAGCGTAACGCGCACCTTTGTTGTCGCCGATGCGCACAATGCGCTCGGCTGGCACGCCGATTTCTTTGTTCCAGATGTCGTATGCCTCGTCGTCCTCGGCATACACGGTGACCCACAGTTTTTCCTTGGGCAGCTTGTAAACCTCCGTTAGTAGTTCCCATGCATATTGAATCGCATCGCGCTTGAAGTAGTCGCCGAAACTGAAGTTGCCCAGCATTTCGAAAAAAGTATGGTGACGTGCGGTGTAACCCACATTTTCCAGATCGTTGTGTTTGCCACCGGCGCGCACGCAGCGCTGTGAAGAGGTAGCACGGGTGTAGGGACGTTTGTCGTGGCCTAGGAAGCAGTCCTTGAACTGCACCATGCCGGAATTGGTGAACAACAGGGTGGGATCATTGCCCGGCACCAGTGTGCTTGAAGGTACGATGGTATGACCTTTGGAGGCAAAATAATCGAGGAATTTCTGACGGATTTCACTGCTTTTCATGTGTTCACCAATATTTTTAATACGGGGCTATCTGCTAGGGCGTGATAATACCATCCGATGCCTGCTCTGCGCTAAACCTAGATTGGCTATTTGAGTTTTCACTAATGAGACTACAATCAGCCTACCCCTTGCGGAGCAAGGGGTAGCTAGTGGGAGGGGTGTCTGCTAATGAGATTTGAATTTTGATTCGATCTGTTCTACACCTACCACACGCACTTCACCTTCAATTATTCCGTCATCTTGCATATTTCGCGGATAGCTCCTGCCTACCTTGTTCGGTAGCAGTAATAAAACCAACGCCACAACATCACTAAATACGCCGGGGAAAATCAGCAGTACGCCTGCAAGTAAGGTGCGTCCGCTATCCCAAATTGCTGCGAATGGAGACTGACCATTCTGCACTGTAAGCGCCAGCCTACCGAATACTGCTAAGCTTTCTTCCCTGATCAAAAGCCAGCCAAAAACCGCGCTGACGATCAGACTAAGTAGCAGCCACCAGCCGATGTATCCGGCAACAAGGAACATCGAATAAATTTCCAAAGCCGGGAAGCCGAATATCACAAGCAACAGGATGAGACCGATATTACGCATAAAAATCCTTTTCTTTCAGTCCATAAGGAAAATTAATCAATGTCAACTTTATGTCAACTTGCCGTTCAGTGTATCATTAGAAGTTAATTTATAATTCCCCAAGAAAATCAATCATGAACCCGATGAAACTCTTTACCCAAATCATTGTTGCGGCCATTGCCATCATCATTGTTGGCATGGTCGCCTACTACTTTTATTCTACCAAAGCACCGGCTCCTGCAGGCACAATCCCGCCAGATGCTGCCTTGTCAATATCGCAAGCCAGCTTCTATGACTTGGACGAAAAAGTTCAACCGCTGGCTCAATGGAAAGGCAAAGTCATGGTGGTGAATTTCTGGGCTACCTGGTGCCCACCCTGCCTCACCGAGATTCCAGAATTTATCCAATTGCAGAAACAGTATGGCAAACAGGGCGTGCAGTTTATCGGGATTGCGATTGACCAGAAAAGCAAGGTGCAAACTTACGCCAAGCAGGTGGGGATGAATTACCCCGTGCTGCTCGGTGATCTAGCTGGTATAGATTTAGCCAGACGACTTGGTAATCCACAGGGCGGTCTACCCTACACCGTCATAGTCGACCGCAACGGCAACGTCGTGGCTTCACAACTTGGTACGATAAGCCATGAGCAACTGGAAGGTATTATCAAACCTTTGCTCTAATTCCAGTTAATAAGATAATTCAAATCCCCCTAACTGCCGTACGGTGAGCGTACTGCCCTGCCATTTCTTGATGAATTCTTGTGGTGTCAAAAGGATTCATCCTCGGTAGAGCTGGAAAGCTTCATGACATTAAAAATCACTTCCATAGAAAATCCACGCGACTGTAGGAAGCGTACTTGCTTGGCTTTTTCTTTTTGGTCTTGTTCTTGCTGATTTGGCGGATGAGTGGCGAATTTTCTTTGCCACACTGCACGTGCGGCTTCCAATTCGCCCTGTTTCAATTGCGGTATTGCTGAGCTGATGAGTTCTTCGCTGATGCCTTTTTGGCGTAATTCATGTGCAATGCGCTGAGTACCGAAACGTGCGCTACGAATGCGTACAGTCATATCCAGAGCACGCGCATCGGAAAGCCATCCGCGTTGTTCCAGATCATTCAACAACGCATCAATATCATCCCGCTGGTGCGATCCATCATATAGATCATCAACATGCGGTAGCAGCTTCGCGTGAAGTTCAGCACGACTCAACTCGCGCCTAGCCAAAGCCCGCAAGGCTCTGCCACGCAGGCTAATTTCGGCTTTCACTTTCACAGCTTGCCACTCACCAGACTACACAGTTACTCCACAAGCGGCTCGGCAACTTCGCCAGTTTTGGCATCATTATTCTTTGCAGCCTTGCCCGCACCGCCTTTAGCGCTCTTTTTAACTGGTTCTCCAGCGACTACGTTGATGGCTTTAACACCCACTTCCTGGCGAATTTTGTTTTCAATTTCTGCGGCAATTGCTGGGTGCTCTTTCAGGTATTCGCGTACGCTGTCTTTGCCCTGGCCAATCTTCTCGCCGTTGTAGGAATACCAGGAACCAGCTTTTTCAACAAACTTGTGCAATACACCCAGCTCAACGATTTCGCCTTCGCGTGAAATACCTTCGCCATACAGAATGTCAAATTCAGCCTGTTTAAATGGCGGCGCTACTTTGTTTTTGACCACTTTAACGCGGGTTTCTGATCCGATAACTTCATCACCCTTTTTGATCGCACCGGTGCGGCGAATATCCAACCTCACCGAGGCGTAAAACTTGAGTGCATTACCACCGGTAGTGGTTTCAGGGCTGCCGAACATCACGCCGATTTTCATGCGAATCTGGTTAATGAAAATAACCGTGGTATTAGAGCGTTTGATATTTCCGGTTAGCTTGCGCAAGGCTTGCGACATCAGACGCGCATGCAAACCCATCTGCGCATCGCCCATTTCGCCTTCAATTTCGGCCCTGGGGGTTAACGCGGCAACCGAGTCTATCACCACTAGGTCTACCGCAGCAGAGCGCACCAGCATGTCGACAATTTCCAGCGCCTGCTCTCCGTTGTCCGGCTGTGAGATCAGCAGGTCGGTGACGTTTACGCCGAGCTTTTGCGCATACTGCGGATCAAGCGCATGTTCCGCATCTATAAAGGCAGCGGTACCGCCCAATTTTTGCATTTCTGCTATCACTTGCAGGGTCAGTGTGGTTTTGCCAGAAGACTCTGGGCCGTAGATTTCTATTACACGACCACGCGGCAAACCGCCTACACCTAACGCGATATCCAGTCCCAGCGAACCGGTGGATACCACTTCAATGTCTTTCTCTATATCAGCACTGCCCATACGCATGATGGAGCCTTTACCAAACTGTTTTTCAATCTGGCTCAATGCTGCTTCGAGTGCTTTGCTTTTGTTGTCATCCATGGTTTCTACCCCTTATAAAGTTATTGAAAGGATTATGTCACAGGAACACTCTCTTGCATAGTACGATCGTTCTAAACCAAGACAAACTAGTAACATACTGATTATATTCAATATATTATTATAATTTATTTTAATGTCTTTTTAAATCAAGGTATTGAGAGTTAATCCGAGCTGCTAGCACGTTACTTTTCGATTGGCCAATAATTCAATAACCCCCTGCAATGCAATACGAACAGCTTGCTTGCGAATTGCAGCACGATCACCGCTGAGCTGATGCAAGCGGGCAACACACACATCATCATTGATGCCCCACCCAAACCACACCATACCCACCGGCTTCTCAGGTGTGCCACCACCTGGCCCGGCGATGCCGCTTACGGCAAGCGATATCTGTTGTTGGCTATTCTGTGCTTGGCTATTCTGGGCCTTGCTATGACGTAATGCACCTGCGACCATCTCGCGTACCGTAGGTTCGCTCACCGCCCCATATCGCATTAGTGTTGCATTCGACACGCCCAACATGTCAACCTTGGACTGGTTGGAATAAGTGACAAAGCCGCGATCAAACCATGCCGAGCTGCCGGCAATTTCAGTCACGGCACTCGCTACACCACCACCCGTGCAGGATTCTGCGGTGGTCAGCATGAAACCGTGCGCCTTGAGTGAGTCACCCACTTGTACTGCGAGCCGGTTTGTTTCAAACAGCTTCATTTTAAACAAGTTCATTTCAAGCCGCGTGCCAAATCATTCTGTATATCAATCACTGCTTCCAGCCCCACACTGATGCGAATTAATCCATCGCTAATCCCCGCCGCCGCACGTGCTTCCGGTGTGATGCGTGCATGAGTGGTGGTGGCCGGATGGGTGATGGTGGTGCGGGTATCGCCCAGATTCGCGGTGATGGAAATCATCTTAGTATTGTCGATAACGCGCCATGCCGCTTCTTTGCCACCCTTAACCTCGAACGCAACAATACCGCCGCCGGTCTTTTGCTGCCTCATCGCCAGCTCATGTTGTGGATGCGATGGCAGGCCGGGGTAATACACTCGTGCAACATTCGGCTGCTGCTCCAGCCACTGTGCGAGCTGTAGCGAATTGGCGCTGTGTGCGTCCATGCGGATCTTGAGTGTCTCCATACCCTTCAAAAATATCCAGGCATTGAAGGCGCTCATGGTGGGGCCGGTGATGCGCAAAAACTGGTAGACGCTTTCCATGTTTTTCTTGCTGCCCAGCACCGCCCCGCCCAGCACGCGCCCCTGCCCATCCAGATATTTTGTCGCAGAGTGAATCACAATGTCCGCGCCGAAATCCAGCGGACGTTGCAATATAGGCGTGCAGAAACAATTGTCCACCACCAGCAAGGCACCGCAGCTTTTAGCCACTGCGGCAATCGCCGCCATGTCGGCCACTTCGGTCAGCGGATTCGACGGTGTTTCCAGAAACAGCATACGGGTATTTGGCTTGATCGCCGCCTGCCATTCCGCCGGGTTGGTTGCCGATACATAAGTTGTTTCAACACCAAACTTTTTGATGACGTTGTTGAATAAGTTGATGATAGAACCAAATACGCTCTGCGACGCGATGATGTGATCGCCCGCCTTGAGGTGCCCCATCACGCAGGCCAGCACCGCCGACATGCCGGATGCAGTGGCGACACATTGCTCGGCACCTTCCAGCGCGGCAAGCCGCTCTTCAAACATGGTGACAGTTGGGTTGGTGAAGCGCGAATAGGTGTAACCCGGCTCCTGTCCCATAAAACGTGCGGCGGCCTGAGCTGCATTATCGAACACAAAGCTTGAGGTTAAAAACAGCGCCTCGCTATGTTCGTTAAATTCGCTACGTTTAGTGCCGGCGCGTATCGCCAGCGTTTCAAGTGCGTAATGATCTTCTGACATGTAGATACTCCCTCGTGATAATTTCCATCCCGAAAATAAAATTAAAAAACCCAGCAAGCTAACGCTAAACCGGGTTTCCCTCGCTTTAGCTGTATTTATTATGCGCCCGCAAGCTGGTACTCAAATCGGCGCTGACGGAAATCAACATCTAGGTTGCTGATGTGCAAATATGCAAATCATTGATTGTATTGAATATTTTACCAATTGCGGCAATCCGTGTTTCTCTATCAATCAATGAGTTGCTCGTTAATCCATACTAACTGTTAGCAATATCTTTAACCAAGTTCAGCACCAGGTTAGCGCTCGCTACATCGACGAACCGCTCATCGCCAGATCCAGCTCCATCTGCTCATCATCTAGCGGCGAAGCCACTGTCGCTAGTCCACGAGCCGCCTCTAGTCGATCCAGATATTCCGGCGTGATGTCGCCGGTGATGTAGATGCCATCAAAGCAGGAGCAGTCAAATTTCTCAATCGACGGGTTAGCCTTACGTACTGCGGCTTTGAGGTCATCCAAATCCTGGTAAATTAAACGGTCTGCACCGATCTCGCGGCAAACTTCCTCATCTGTGCGGCCTGTTGCAATCAGGTCGTGGCGTGATGGCATATCGATGCCGTACACATTTGGAAATCTCACCGGAGGCGCAGCAGAGGCGAAGTACACTTTGAGCGCACCGGCATCTCTTGCCATCTGCACAATCTCACGGCTGGTGGTGCCGCGCACGATGGAATCGTCCACCAGCAGCACATTTTTGCCCTTGAATTCGATGCCGATAGCATTGAGTTTTTGTCGCACCGATTTTTTACGCTTAGCTTGGCCGGGCATGATGAAGGTGCGTCCGATATAGCGGTTTTTTACAAAGCCTTCGCGGAAAGAAATACCCAGCCGGTTGGCCAATTGCAAGGCGCTGGGGCGGCTGGAGTCGGGGATGGGTATAACGACATCAATATCGTGCTTACCCCACTCGCGTTGCAGTTTGTCGGCCAGGTACTCGCCCATGTTAAGACGTGTTTCATATACCGAGATGCCATCCATCATCGAATCGGGGCGGGCAAAATAAACATATTCGAAAATGCATGGATTGACCGCTGGAGATTCTGCACATTGCTTGCTGTGAAAATTGCCATCGAAGTCTATAAATACCGCCTCACCTGGTGCTATGTCGCGCATGAATTTAAAACCTAGCGTATCCAAAGCAACACTTTCCGACGCCACCAAATACTCGACTCCATCCTCGGTTTGATTGCTGCCTATCACCAGCGGACGGATGCCAAACGGGTCGCGAAAAGCCAGCAGTCCGTAGCCTGCAATCAGTGCCACCACCGAATAGGCGCCGCGACAGCGTTTATGCACATTGGACACTGCGCTAAAAATATTGGCCACTTCAAGACGAAACTTTTTGCATTCGCGTTGCAACTCATGCGCCAGCACATTGAGTAACACTTCCGAATCGGAGTTGGTATTTACATGGCGTAAATCGTCGAGAAATAATTCTTTTTGCAACTGCATGGTGTTGGTGAGGTTGCCGTTATGACCCAGCACGATGCCGAAGGGCGAATTGACATAGAAAGGTTGTGCTTCGTTATGGTCTACGGCAGAACCGGCGGTAGGATAACGCACATGAGCGATGCCGGCATTGCCAGTCAGTCCCCGCATATTGCGAGTGCGGAAGACATCATGCGCCAGTCCATTGCCTTTGTGCAGGTGAAAGGTATTGCCGTCCAGTGTGGCAATGCCTGCTGCATCCTGTCCACGATGTTGTAACACTTGCAGTCCGTCATAGAGCAACTGGTTCACGGGATTGCGTGCAACGACGCCTAAAATGCCACACATAATGGTAAATCCTTAACTAATATTTAGAAACTGACACGTTTTGACATGTCATCCGGCAATAAAACTTTTGCCTCTAAGGCGACATTTTGCAGGGGTTTGCTGAACAACGCATCTTGCCAAAATGGTGATTGCGGCAATTTGGTCAGGCCTGCCAGCAATACCAACAACAGCACCAGCATGCAGCCGCGAAAAAATCCGAAAAATGCCCCCATTACGCCATCCGTGCGCCAGTCCATTCCGAAGGACTTGACCAGCTTATTCAGGGACCAAGCGGCAATACCGCAAAGTATCAGGGTCGTCATGAACACTGCCGTAAATGCAGCGGAGCTCTTCAAGGTGTCGCTCTCCAGCACCGTAGGCATATAGGGCGTAAATTCGACTGCCCAGGATTTGGCTACAAAATAAGATGTAATCCAGCTCAACAAAGATAATATTTCATACACCAGCCCGCGCCACCATCCAAGCAATATTGACAGCAGGACGACGACAAGGACGATGTAATCAAATTGCGTCATGCTTACTTCAAGTTAATTACATTCGGTTTATGACCTTGTATCTCTAGCTTGCGGCGTATTTTTTCTGCCTCAGCATGGCTGGTGTAATCACCAACTCGGACACGAACCTTGTTGTTTTTCATCTTTTCTGTATAGCTAGGGTAGCCTTGCTGGTGTAATTTTTCTTGTAGTTTTTTCGCAGCATCGGCATTGTCAAATGCGCCTACCTGTATGATAAAACCAGAGTGTGCATTGGAAGTAGCTTTGGACAAAGGCTGGGCTTCAACTTTGGGCTTAGTATCAGCTGGTTTGATTTGCTGCTCTATCTTTGGTTTTATTTCAATCGCTGGCTTTGCTTCGGAAGCAATCCCTGGATTGGATTCAATCTTGGGCTGCGCGACATCAGCATTGATAGGCTTAACATCAAGCAAGGGGACTATAACAGGGGCTGAGGTTGGTTGAGAAGATCCGGCTTGTGAATCTACGGCATTCAGTGGCGGCAACACCATATTTGGGACGAACTCGCCCACCTTGTCTTTATCCGGAATCTGTAATTCTATGTCTTTCGATGGCGTTGGCGTTGAGGGCTCGCTGTCCAGTAGCATAGGCAGCAATATTACAACCAGTATGGTCAGCGCTATCGCACCCATTAAGCGACGCCGAGCTTGTCGTTTTAGGATAGATATTTCTTCAGTAACAATTTGTTTTACCATAATCACCCTTGCAGAAACTCAGCCCAACGCAGATTTCGCGTGCACCGCTTCCGCCACCGTATAGAAAGATCCGAAGGTCACAATTCTATCATTTTCGTCTGCCACTTCACAGGCATGATGCAATGCCTCGGTAACCGAGGCAAAGGTCAGTATTTCACCTTCAACAATCTCGCTCCGAACCACACCGGATAACTCTTCTGCCGTAGCGCCACGCGGTGCTGAAATGCCCGCCACCAGCCAAACATCCACCTGCCACATCAATTCACGCACAACACCCGCCATGTCTTTGTCTTTTAACATGGCGAATACTGCGTAGGTTTTCGGAAAAGCAGGCATGCTGGCCATGGTTTTTGCCAATGAGCGTGCAGCATGCGGGTTATGCGCCACATCTAGAATCACTATGGGTTTACCCGGCAATACTTGAAAGCGCCCAGTTAATTCCACTTCCGTCAGACCGCGCCTTACAGCCGCCATGCTCACCGGCAGTTTTTCTTTCATCACATCGAGTACTGCAAGTACGGTGCTGGCATTGTTAAGCTGAAACGCACCGCGCAATGCCGGCCAAGGCAAACTGCTGCGCCTGTCTTTGCCTTGATAATCCCACTGCAATTCACCTGCCTTAAAGCTAAATTCCTTGCCCAGTCGCCACAGCTGCGCGCCTGTCTTTTGTGCTTGAGTGGCGATGGCATCGGGCATATCTGTATCCCCAAACACCGCCACTTTACCGGCACGGAAAATTCCCGCCTTTTCATACGCGATTTTCTCGCGTGTATCACCAAGATATTCGGTGTGATCAATATCGATACTGGTCACCGCAGCGCAATCAGCATCAAATACATTGACCGCATCCAATCTGCCGCCCAAGCCCACTTCAAGTATCGCCACGTCAACATTATGTGCAATAAAGCTTTGCATTGCGGCGAGCGTGCCAAATTCAAAATAGGTTAGCGCAATATCGCCGCGTGCCTGTTCAATCGCGGCAAATGAGGCGCACAACTCAGCATCACTGACTGGCTGTTTGGCGATGCGTACACGTTCGTTATAGACCAGCAGATGTGGCGAGGTATAGCAAGCAACACGATAGCCATCGGCATGCAACATGGCTTCAAGCATGGCGCAGACAGAGCCTTTGCCATTAGTGCCACCTACAATGATGATGGGAAATTTTGGATCAAGCTGAAGACGTTGTTTGACTTCCGCAACGCGCTCAAGACCGAGCTCTATGGTTTTTGGGTGCAGCGATTCGAGATGCACCAGCCATTCACTAAGTGATTGAGAAGCGGGCTCTTTAGACACGTAATCTATTGGCTTTGATGGTAAAATATTCAATATAATCAATATATTACATAAGTATCGATGTTTAAGCCTAACACCCCGCAGGGGTTCTTGTCCTATGCGAAGCAGAACGTAGTGTAGGAGCTTACTAGGCCGCCAGCGGAACAGCCGCCGGCTGTCTGGTCAGGAGCGTAATTAGCGTGGTGAGTTGATCGCGCATCTGGCGGCGATCTACAATCATGTCGATAGCTCCATGCTCCAGTAGAAATTCTGAGCGTTGGAAACCTTCTGGCAGGGTTTCACGCACCGTTTGCTGAATCACACGTGCACCGGCAAAACCGATCAGCGCGTTTGGTTCGGCCAATACCACGTCGCCCAAGAAGGCGAAGCTGGCAGATACGCCGCCCATGGTAGGGTCGGTCAATACGGAAATAAACGGTAGTTTAGCTTCACTCAATTGAGTCAATGCCGCGCAGGTTTTTGCCATCTGCATCAGTGACAACAATCCTTCTTGCATACGCGCACCGCCGCTGGCGGCAAAGCAGATGAACGGAATTTTTTGTTCTATGGCTAACTGCACGCCGCGCACAAAACGTTCGCCCACCACCGAACCCATCGAACCACCCATAAAGCTGAATTCAAACACTGCAACAATCACGGGCACCGCATGAATGCTACCCTGCTGCACAATCAGCGCATCATCCTCACCGGTAGCGCTTTTGGCTGCGGTTAGACGCTCGCTGTATTTGCGGCTGTCCTTGAACTTCAGCGTGTCGATCGGCAACACTTCGGCGCCGATTTCGAAACGTCCTTCATTATCCAGCAACCAGTCGAGACGAGTGCGTGCAGTAATACGGTGATGATGGTCGCATTTCGGACAAACGCTTAAATTCTTTTCCAGATCAACGTGAAATAGCACAGCTTGGCAGGATGGGCATTTATGCCACAATCCATCAGGTACGCTCTTCTTGATGTCTGCGGTATCCCTGCGTTTAATCTTTGGCGGTAATAATTTCTGGAACCAGCTCATTTCAATCTCTCCTGTTCAAACTGTATCAATTGCTAGGCGCAATTCTTTAATCAATCTGGAAACATTCTCCAGCACTTGTTGCTCATTCGAGTTTTCAATTTCCTGCACAATACGGCTGCCCACCACTACACCGTCACACAGCGCGGCTACTGCGCGTGCTGTCTCCGCATCGCGTATGCCAAAGCCAACTCCGATGGGGATGGCAATATGCTTGCGCAGTTGCGGAATTTTCTGTGCGATGGCGCTCAAATCAATATTGCCCGCTCCGGTAACGCCCTTCAAGGAAACGTAATACACATAACCGCGCGCCAGCTTAGCGACAAGTTTAATGCGAGCTTCATTGGTAGTGGGCGCAATAAGGAAAATGGGGTCTATACCATGTGCCTGCAAATGCTCAAACGCGTCATGACTTTCTTCGGGAGGGAAGTCCACTGTCAACACGCCATCTACGCCGACTTCGGCACAACGCTGCGCAAACTTTTCCCAACCCATCGCTTCGATCGGATTGCCGTAACCCATCAGCACCACCGGCGTTATCTGGTCTTTGCTGCGGAAATCGGCCACCATCTGTAACACGTCGCGTAATCCCACCTTGTGCTTCAAGGCACGTTCAGAGGCGCGCTGTATCACAGGGCCATCCGCCATCGGGTCGGAAAACGGCACTCCCAGCTCGATCACGTCGGCACCCGAAGCCACCAGTGCGTGCATCAGCGAGACTGTTATTATTGGATTAGGATCACCTGCGGTAACGAACGGTATCAGTGCCTTGCGGCCTTGTATTTTGAGTGCTTCGAATTTGCTTTGTATACGCGACATAGTGAGCCTAAAGAGTGATGCCGGAAAGCCGTGCAACGGTGTTGATGTCCTTGTCGCCGCGACCCGACAGATTCACCAGCAGTACTTTATCCTTGCCCATGCCTGGCGCGATTTTTGCCGCATGAGCCAGGGCATGACTTGATTCCAGCGCTGGAATAATACCCTCGAAACGACACAGGTCATGGAAGGCTTTGAGCGCTTCCTCATCGGTAATGGCCACGTATTCTGCTCGTCCAGTGTCCTTCAACCAGCAATGCTCGGGGCCCACACCGGGGTAATCCAGCCCGGCTGAAATAGAGTGGGTCTCGATGATCTGGCCATTGTCGTCCTGCATCAGGTACACGCGATTGCCGTGCAGCACACCGACCTTGCTATTAGAAGTCAGCGGAGCGGCGTGCTTGCCGCTGGCGATGCCCAGACCTCCTGCCTCTACTCCTATCATCCGAACATTTTTCTCTTCGATGTAAGGGTAGAACAAGCCGATCGCATTGGAGCCACCACCCACGCAGGCTATCACCACATCCGGTTGGCGACCGATTATTTCCGGCATCTGCACTTTGGCTTCATTGCCGATCACACACTGAAAATCACGCACCATCATCGGGTAAGGATGCGGGCCTGCTGCGGTTCCAAAGATGTAGAAGGTGCTATCGACATTAGTCACCCAGTCGCGTATCGCCTCATTGCAGGCATCCTTGAGCGTTTTGGAGCCACTCTCAACCGGCACTACGGTAGCGCCCAGCAGCTTCATGCGATACACATTGGGAGACTGGCGCTGTATATCTTCCGCACCCATATACACCACGCATTCCATGCCAAAACGCGCTGCTACTGTCGCTGTCGCAACACCATGCATGCCGGCGCCGGTCTCTGCTATGACGCGCTTTTTTCCCATGCGCTTTGCCAGCAAGGCTTGACCCATGGCATTGTTGATCTTGTGTGCACCGGTATGATTGAGGTCTTCACGTTTGAGATAAATCTGCGCCCCACCCAAACGATCTGACCAGTTCTTAGCGTGATAAATCGGGCTGGGACGTCCTACATAGTGCTTGAGCTCATGGGCGAGCTCGGCCTGAAACTCAGGATCGTCACGGAAATGTAGATACTGCTGTCGCAACTCTTCCACCGCAGGAATCAGCGTTTCTGCCATGAAGATACCGCCGTAGAGGCCAAAATGGCCGGTGCTATCGGGATAGTTATATGTCAATCTTGTTAACCTCGTTGGTCTCTGCAGCGATTTTCACTGCATATTGAATTTTTTGTTTGATTGAACGTTTGTATTACACATATGCTGAGCGCTCAACGCACAGTCATACGATGTCCCCGCAATACCTCTTTACGCACAGTCATACGATGTCCCCGCAATAGCTCCATACGTTCACTCGTACGATGTCCCCGCAATACTTCTTTATGGCCGGACAATTCCAAGTCTGTTTTGTGTACTTTATGGATAAATTTAGCGACTTTGACCGCATCTTTTATTCCCTTGCTCGATTCAACACCGCTAGAAACATCAACTGCATAGGGGCGCACTTGCCTTATCGCCACAGAAACATTAGTAGCATTCAGGCCACCTGACAATATTACCGGTAACGGCAAATCCTGTGGAATCAGCGACCAATCAAACACTGACCCGGTACCACCATGTTCTCCCTCAACAAATGCGTCAAGTACCAACCCTTGAGCTCCAGCATAATCAGCTGCGCATTGTACCAAATCCACCCCTGCTTTTACCCGAATTGCTTTCAAATAGGGGCGTCCGAACTGAGCGCAAAATTCCGGCGTTTCTTCACCATGAAATTGCAGCACGTCCAGCGGCACTAGGCGCAATATGTCGCGCACGGTCTGTACGCTGGGATTTACAAACAGACCCACCAATGTCACAAAGGGGAACATCACCTCTGTTAATTCCATTGCCTGTTCCACGCTCACATGTCTTGGACTCTTATCATAGAACACCAGACCCAGCGCATTCACTCCATTGTGAACAGCTTCTATTACATCTTCCACCTGGGTGATGCCACAAATTTTAACTCTCGTCATATTGATTATTCATTCTTGATATAAAAAATCAGTCAGCATTGTAATGTAACAAGGCGATTAGCCCAAATATACGATCATAAGGCCTTGTTTAAACCTAGACCAGCTTCCCGCTAGGTGTATCTGAAGAAGAAATATGGTCGGAATTGTTTAATAATTGCGGCAAACCCCATTTCACGTCGTAGTTTATGTGGCGTAGATACAATCCATCGGGTGCAAAGGTTGGCGCTGCTTGGCTGCGCTGGCGGCTTTCAAGAACTTGCTGCATCCACTGCGGAGGGTGCTTACCTTTGCCTATATAGACTAGGCATCCGACTATATTTCGCACCATATGGTGCAAAAATGCATTGGATGTCAACTCCAGACTGATCATGCTTCCCTGCTGCTGAATCTCCAACCGGATCAAAGTTTTTACAGGTGACTTGGCCTGGCATGCCGAGGCTCGGAATGCGCTGAAATCATGCTCTCCCAACAAATACTTCGAAGCTTTGCGCATTGCGTCCACATCAAGCGACTGATGAAACCATCCTACTTGGCCATGCTGTAGTGCGCTGCGCACCGGGCGACAAAAAAGATAATATGTATAACTGCGTGCCTGTGCGGAAAAGCGTGCATGGAATTCATCATCGACCGCATGCGCCCATAACACAGCGATACTGGATGGCAGCAAGGCATTTACCCCGCGTACCCAAGCCGTAAGTGGCCGCCGAGTCTGTGTATCAAAGTGTATGACTTGTTCTATCGCATGCACCCCTGTATCAGTGCGGCCAGCGGCAATGACTGTGATGGGCGCACTGGCAATCTGACTCAATGCAAGCTGCAACGCGTCTTGCACGGTACGACCATCCGCTTGGCTCTGCCAACCGCAATAATTACTGCCATCGTACTCAATACCCAAAGCTATTCTCATAAGCACATTCCAATCAGCATAGTCGAAGCTAAGGTGCCTAGCATCCAGTCTTTAGGTGAAAATACCACAACTTCCAGTTCGATAACTCCCGGCACCACCTGCACTGGCACCAGCAAATATACAATAGTTTCTTGCCAATTCCTCGCTGTATCCTGCATGGCACTTTCGGCATATTGCATGCACAGTGCCAAGCGCACTGCGATGCGCTCACGCGGCAATCCGAAATAGCTCAAAGGGCGTGACAAGGAATATAGACCGGAGATAAGTTGCTGTTGCGACAAGAAGCTTAACAAAACTGATAAACCCGCCAGCACTGTCAGCAGGCGCAATATTTGCACAAAACCATCTACAACTCCATCCACAACAGGACTGTATGCACCAAGTTGCGGCCATATACCCTCGCCTGACCCGGCATAGGCATAAATCAACAACAGAGAAATCAGTATCCACCGTGTCCGCCGCAACAATATGTAAAACCGCTTCGCACAAATCCTGATAGCAAATACAATCAAAACCGCTGCCAGCAGCATCAACGCAAAACCATGAAGTAATTGCGCAATCAATACCAGACAGATCCAAGCATAAATCTGGATTGCAGGGTGAATTGCTCCCCGTCCTAAATCAGAATATTCCTGCTTATTAAACCGAAATTTATGAAAATAAAAGTTGTTGGGGCTATCCATAATTCATACCGTCTCTTCAAATGAAAAATGGCAGCCCATACTCGGCTGCCATTCACTTGCTATTCGCGCTTCATCAAGCGGTGATTTGATTCATCAGTTTCGCGGCTGATTCGCGCTGATCTACATCACCGTCACGTATCACCTCTTCCAGTATTTCACGGGCACCATCCGCATCGCCCATTTCTTGGTAAGCCTTGGCCAAATCCAGCTTAGTGGCGACTTCATGCCATTGCTCCCCTTTGCTTTCTCCACCTGCATTAACAGCTGGAGAATCTTCATCCAAATTAATATTGATATCGCCAAAATCAATATCTAACTTCTTGGCTGTTTCCATCGCGCCGGATGCTGAGTCGAGACTGTCACTGGTGGGGAAATCTATCGTAAAATCCATGCTGTCATCTGCTACAGCCTTAGGTTTTTCCTGAGCTGGCTCGGATTGAGCAGTAGGAATATCAAAGATCAAATCATCAAAATCTATTCCCGTAGATGCTGCGGGTTTGTTTGCTGCCGGTATCTCGCCACTCAAGTCAAAGTCCATCGTGCTTGTCTGAACGACGTCCTTGACATCACCCGGCAACATACCAGAAACATCAAAATCCATAGGTGATGCCTGCTGCGCAGCATTAACCAGCTCTCTGGACAGTATGCTAGTTGCATCCACTTCAGCGCTAGCATTGAGTTTTGATGATACGGTAGGCGCTGCAAACTGCATATCCAGATCAACCGACTGCGAACCCGCAGTAGACAAATTACTGGTCAAATCAAAATCCATCTTGAAGTCTTGTGTATCAACGGCAGGCGACTCCATGTTGCCCAGGCCCAAGTCAAAATCCAATTCTGCCTTGACCGGGTCTCTTTGCCGGACTGCACCTTTTGCGTCGCCATAAATCGGGTTGATCGGATCTACTTCAAGC
Source organism: Gallionellaceae bacterium (assembly GCA_038925365.1). Classification (GTDB taxonomy): domain Bacteria; phylum Pseudomonadota; class Gammaproteobacteria; order Burkholderiales; family Gallionellaceae; genus 39-52-133. Next base: position 15,759 of record JBCKTV010000021.1, on the reverse strand, counting down.
CCCATTACTGCAGCTCGTTCCCACGCTGCGTCATCTCCGGAATCTTTTATTTCCTGTGCATATTTTGAAAATGTTTGTATATCTTTACGATTCACATAAATAGATAGCAATTTCAGTTTTATTTGAACGCTCAATGGTGTCTTGGTTAATGCATCTTTCAAAATCTCTTCTGCTTGAACATCACGTCCAAAATTAAGGAAAAGCTCGGCCTCGCTGATAGGATCAACATCCTCCAGGGCTGCGGCAACAGACATCGGTGCTGAAGTTGCTGACTTGGTAAAGTCACCGGTTTCCGGAGAAGATGGAACCGGCGCTCTCCAACTACCGGTTGATGCACCTATTTTTTCTTTTTTCTGACTAACTTTTGTTAGGTTTGCCTTGCTGCGCCGCGCCGCTATAAAACCCAAACCACCCAAACCAAGCAGAACCGCCGCACCAGCGCCCAGCAACGTAGGGTTGTCCATCCAAATTACCAGATATCCCTTAAGCTTCGCTAGGTACTCCTTAATCTTCGCCACAACATCCAGTTCCTCGGTTGCAGCAGCAGTAGCAGGTACAGAACTCACAGCAGCCAATCCCTCGCCTTCTGCTGGGGTAGGTGCTTTTTCCACAGGCTTGGACTCAAGCGGTGTAAGCGATGCACCTTTCAACTCTAGCAACCTACTAGCCTCCTTGTTAATTGCTTCAAGCTTGGCGACTTTCTTCTTTTCTTCCTGTAACTGCATGCTCTTGGCAGTAGCATCATCAGCATTTGCTATCAAAGCCTCTTGTTTGTTTTTGGCACCCCCACCCGGAATTGTTTTGTCGCCCAGAGTCTCTCCTTTGGACAACCTCAATACTTCTTTTGCGGTCTCCTTGAATACTGGTGTTTTCTCGGATACAGCAGCACTGACTTTGCCGGTTGCTGTCTGTTTGGGTGCCTGCTCTGCCCTAGCTGACTGGGACGCAGCCAGCTTCTGACGGTAATCCTGCCAATCTACTACCTGTGCACGTATTTCCTTGACGGCCTCTTTTTGCGTCACCTGTTCGATTTCAGCAGCATCTGGCATGCGCAAAATCTTGCCCTTCTTGATGCGGTTCATGTTTTTGCCCTCAAATTCTTGAGCATTTGCACGATACATTGCAACCAGCATCCGCTCCAGGCTCACATCAACCGGTTTAACGCCGTCTGCGATCTTGCCCAGAGTATCGCCCTTATTTACCAGTAACGATTCCGTTGCCACCACAGCCTGCTGCGATACTGCCAAGGATTCCACTTCAGTGGCAGGAAGAGCGTCAGGTACTTTTTTTTCTTCAGCTAATGGCAACGCTGCAAGGGTGTTAACCGGCATTGCTGCCACTGCGCTTACTACCACAGGCACCAATGGCACCATCGCTTCTACCGGCTTAACTTCGGCCAATTTTGGCTGCTCTGCAACGAAACCAGCAGGGTCAAGCAGGAATGTATATTCACGCAAAAGCTTGCCAGCAGGCCAGCTTAACTCGATCAAGATGGATACAAAAGGTTCGTTTACCGCTTGAGTAGATGTGAGCTTGATGTAAGCTTCGCCATTGCTATACGTATCAACTTCAAAACTGAATTTGGGCAAACTGTAGGGATAATCTAGTCCTGCACTTCTAAACTCATTGACAGACGCCAACTTCGCGACAAGTGTGGTCTTGTCGGTATTCCCCAACTCCGTTAAGGAAATTTCCGCTTTTAGTGGATGACCCAGCGCGGAGGTGACATTGATACCACCCAGGCTTGCCGCGCTGGCGAAGTTAAACCAAGCCACACAGGCAAGGAATCCTACCGCTTTAACTAGCGTTTTATGCACGTTGCATCCTCATGTTTTTTGTCTTATTATTTAGATTAACATCATAGGGTTAGGGAAGCAAGGCTAATGTCCACCCTAAACTCATGCCTTAACCCCTCATTTATAAATAGAATTACCAATTCTTAGTTGCTAAGCAGTATGCGCAACATGCGGCGCAAAGGTTCGGCAGCGCCCCACAATAACTGGTCTCCAACGGTAAATGCAGACAGGTATTCCCCACCCATATCCATCTTACGCAAACGCCCTATCGGCACGATCAACTTGCCCGTCACAGCAGCCGGTGTCAGCTCGCGCATGGTCACTTGACGTTCATTCGGCACCACCCTTACCCAATCATTTGCCGATGCCAGCATCGCATCAATTTCATCCAGCGGCACATCGCGTTTCAATTTTATCGTCATTGCCTGGCTGTGGCAGCGCATCGCTCCGATACGCACACAGAGGCCGTCTACTGAAATAGGCTTGGCATCCAGACCCAAAATCTTATTGGTTTCAGCTTTACCTTTCCACTCTTCCTTGCTTTGCCCGTTGCCCAAATCTTTATCTATCCACGGAATCAGACTACCCGCCAAAGGTGCACCGAAATTGGCGGTGGGAAATTTTTCATCACGCAAAATGCCCGCCACTTCACGATCGATATCGAGAATGGCCGAAGCAGGGTCATCCAGCATATTTTTTGCTACGCGATTAAGCTCACCCATCTGTGTCAAAAGCTCGCGCATATTCTGCGCGCCCGCACCAGAGGCGGCCTGATAGGTCATTGAGCTAATCCATTCCACCAGATCCGCCTTGAACAAACCACCCAGCGCCATCAACATTAGGCTTACCGTACAGTTGCCACCGATAAAATCTTTTTTACCGTCATGCAAGGCCTGCTTGATCACATCGAGATTGACCGGATCAAGAATAATCACACTGTCTGCTTCCATGCGCAGGGTGGAAGCCGCATCTATCCAATAGCCCTTCCATCCGGCTGCGCGCAGCTTGGGAAATACTTCAGTTGTATAGTCACCGCCCTGGCAGGAGATAATCACCTCCATTGCGCTCAGTTCTTTAATGCTGCTCGCATCTTTCAGCATGGAAACTTCGCGACCGACATCAGGCGCTTTGCCGCCTACTTGCGAAGTGGTAAAAAATACCGGCTCTATCAGATCAAAGTCACGCTCCTCGCGCATCCGCTGCATCAGAACCGAACCCACCATACCGCGCCAACCAACTAGACCTACTCTCATATCTATCCTCAACTCCACCGTAGGGTGGACAAAAACCCAGCGTTGTCCACGCGTTTCGTTATCAATTTTATGCTTGTTACCGCGTGGGTAGATAAGGCGTTTGCCCACCTTACCTAATCTAAAGCGCCGCCACCACCGCTGCACCCATCACATCCGTTCCTACTTTTTTCATACCGTCTTCGTAAATATCTCCGGTGCGTAAACCACTTTGCAGTGTCTTGCGTACTGCAACTTCAATACGCTGCGCAATATCTTCACGTGCAAAGGTGTAACGCATCATCATCGCCACTGACAAAATCGTCGCCAATGGGTTGGCGATATTCTTGCCTGCAATATCCGGTGCGGAACCATGGCAAGGCTCATACAGTCCTTTGTTGTTTGCATCCAGCGAAGCCGACGGCAACATACCGATGGAGCCCGTCAGCATCGACGCCTCATCCGACAGAATGTCACCGAAAATATTACCAGTGACTATCACGTCAAACTGCTTGGGAGCCCGAACCAACTGCATCGCCGCATTATCCACATACATATGCGACAACTCGACAGCAGGATATTCCTTACCAACTTCAGTAACGATCTCACGCCACAACATGCTGGTATCCAGCACATTGGCCTTATCTACCGAGCACACTTTTTTACTACGCTTCATCGCGATTTGGAAACCCACATGTGCAATGCGACGTATTTCAGATTCGCTATACAACATGGTATCGAAACCCTGACGCTCGCCATTTTCCAGCGTGCGGATACCGCGTGGCTGACCAAAATAAATATCACCTGTGAGTTCACGCAAGATCATGATATCCAAACCCGATACCACCTCCGGTTTTAAACTGGACGCATTGACCAGCTCTGGATACACCATGGCAGGACGCAGGTTGGCAAACAGACCCAAGCCTTTGCGTATGCGCAGCAAACCCTGCTCGGGACGCTGCGGGCGTGGCAAGTTATCGTACTGATACCCACCTACCGCACCTAGCAGCACCGCATCGGAAGCATGTGCCAACTTCAACGTTGCGTCGGGTAGCGGGTCTTTTTCCGCATCGTAGCCTGCGCCGCCGATATGGGCATATTCCAGCTCGATTTTCAAACCCTCGCTGCGCAACACTTCCAGCACCTTGACCGCTTGAGCAACGATCTCTGGACCTATACCATCACCCGGCAATACTGCAATTTTCATAATATATAACTCATTGATTATATTGAATATATTGTTATGCGAACAACCATGGTTGTGCCTCGCGGTGCTTCGCTTCAAACGCCCTGACCTCGTCACCATGCTGCATGGTCAGGCCAATATCATCCAGACCATTCAACAGGCAATGTTTGCGAAAGGCTTCCACCTCAAATGGATAAACGGTTCCATCCGGTGTCGAGATTTTTTGCTGCTCCAGATCAACGCGCAAACGCAATCCATCTGTTTTAGTTTCTGCCTTAAACAAAGCATCCACAATCGCCGCATCCAGACGGATAGGCAGCAGACCGTTTTTGAAACAGTTATTGAAAAAAATATCTGCAAAACTGGGCGCAATAATCACGCGGAAGCCATAGTCTTCCAATGCCCATGGCGCATGTTCACGCGACGAACCGCAGCCGAAATTTTCACGCGTCAACAGCACTTGCGCACCTTGGTAACGCGGCTGATTCAGCACAAAATCTGGATTGATCTTGCGTGTTGAATTGTCCATGCCGGGCTCACCATGATCCAGATAGCGCCACTCATCAAACGCATTTGGGCCGAATCCAGAGCGCTTGATCGACTTCAGAAATTGCTTGGGGATAATTGCATCGGTATCCACATTGACTCTATCCAAGGGCACTGCCAAGCCATCCAACAAGGTAAATTTTTGCATGTTATTTACTCACATCTACAAAATGGCTTACATCTACAAAATGCCCGGAAATCGCCGCAGCGGCCGCCATCGCAGGGCTCACCAGGTGAGTGCGACCACCCTGCCCCTGCCGCCCTTCAAAGTTGCGGTTGGAGGTAGAAGCGCAGCGCTCGCCAGGTTCCAGCTGGTCACCGTTCATCGCTAGGCACATGGAGCAACCCGGCTCGCGCCATTCAAAACCTGCCGCAATAAATATTTTATCCAGCCCTTCGCGCTCGGCCTGCTGTTTGACCAGCCCCGAGCCCGGCACCACCATCGCCAACTTCACGTTGGCAGCAATATGCTTGCCGCGTGCCACCTCGGCAGCAGCACGTAAATCTTCAATACGCGAATTGGTGCAGGAACCGATAAACACCTTATCGATCTTGATATCGGTCATCGCGGTGTTTGCTTCCAGCCCCATATATTTCAAAGAGTGTTCGATACTGCTGCGCTTGATCGGGTCGCTCTCCTTGGTAGGATCAGGCACACGTCCGTCCACCGCTACCACCATCTCGGGTGAAGTACCCCAGGTCACCTGCGGCTTAATCTCGGCTGCATCCAACGTCACCACCTTGTCGAACTTCGCACCCGCATCGCTGTGCAGCGTGCGCCAGTAAGTCACGGCCTTGTCCCACAATTCTCCCTGAGGTGCAAACGGACGACCCTTGCAATAAGCTATCGTGATGTCGTCAGCAGCAATCATGCCGGCGCGAGCACCGGCTTCAATCGCCATATTGCACACCGTCATACGGCCTTCCATCGACAAATCGCGCACCGCGCTGCCGGCAAACTCGATCGAATAACCGGTGCCACCCGCCGTGCCGATGTTGCCGATCACCGCCAGCACCAAATCTTTCGCCGTCACGCCGCGCCCAAGCTTGCCTTCCACCAGCACCTGCATGGACTTGGTCTTTTTCATCAGTAGGCACTGCGTCGCCATCACATGTTCAACTTCGGAAGTGCCGATACCAAACGCCAGCGCGGCAAATGCACCATGGGTACTGGTATGCGAATCGCCGCACACCACGGTCATACCTGGCAACGTCGAACCCTGCTCGGGACCGATCACATGCACGATGCCCTGACGCAGGTCGTTCATTTTGAATTCTGTAATACCCAGTTCAGCACAATTTTCATCCAGGGTATCCACTTGTAAGCGTGCGATCGGATCGGCAATACCCTGTGCACGTCCAGTGGTCGGCACATTGTGATCTGCCACCGCGAGCATGGACGAAATTCGCCAGGGCTTACGCCCGGCCAAGCGCAAGCCTTCAAAAGCCTGCGGGCTAGTCACTTCGTGCACCAGATGGCGGTCGATATACAGCAGCGCCGTACCATCGGCCTCACTGCGTACCACGTGGGAATTCCAGAGTTTGTCGTAAAGCGTTTGCGGATTCATTTTGTACCTCAACAGAGCCTGCAATTATGCCATAGCAGAGGGGTGATGCGCCACGGAGTTAGTGCAGTAACGCGTTGTGTGCTGGGCTTATGTGAGGAATGCAAGTGCTACGACAGAAGTATCTCTCGCATTATCCGCAAGCAGATGGTTATGCGAGATCTCATTCCAATTCCAGATTAAAGCGACAATTATTATGTAAGGTGGACAGAGGGATAACTTCCAACGCATTGATTTAAAATCGAATAAATACCAATGTCACGCTAAATATTCAATATAATCAACATGTTGCACTAAGATGAAATTTTAAGGAATACAAGATGCTATCCGTTCAACTGGATAAACCATACGAGGCTTGCACCGCGAGATAGCGTCTTTCACGTTATAATCAAAGTTCAAATCATTCCTCCACCACCATGCAAATCACACGCCGTCTGGAATTTGATGCGGGCCATCGCATCCCCAACCACAATAGCCAGTGCAAGCATCTGCATGGCCACCGTTACGCGCTGGAAGTTACCCTTTCAGGCGACATCATCACTCAGGAAGGTCTATCCGAACAGGGGATGGTGATGGATTTTTCCGATGTCAAACGTATCGCCAAGGAACAAGTGGTGGATGCCTGGGATCATGCGTTTCTGGTGTATCGCGGCGACAAAGTGGTGTTGGATTTCCTCAATACGCTGGCCGAACACAAAACTGTCATTCTGGAAGTTGTGCCAACGGCTGAAAATCTGGCGCAAGTGGCCTTTGATCTGCTAGCCCAAGCTTATCGCGACACCTATAATAATCACCTGACCCTGCAACGTGTTCGTCTGTATGAAACACCCAACAACTGGGCCGATTGCCTGCGAGAGGCATAAGGGATCATCGTTCACTCGTACTTACAACGATACAAAAAAATGGAGTCGTTTTATGGCCGAAATTTCCGCCGAGCTCAGTCAAAAACTATCCGATGCCGTGGAAAAAATGCCTCCTTTCCCCAAGAGTGCGCAGCGCATTCTTGAGCTCTCGCGCGACAGCTACTCTGATCATAGCGTTGAACCACCTCCGGCTGTGGTAGAACGTTTTGGCGCAAATCTGGACGAAATCATAGTAAAATTAGGCGACCTATCCAACGTGATCGCCGAAGCTCAAACTTTCGCCCAGACAAGCAAAGAGATTCAAACATGAAAATTAAATTCTGGGGGGTACGCGGGTCTATCCCTTCACCCGGCCCCAACACCCAGCGTTACGGCGGCAATACCACCTGCATCGAAGTGCGTACCGATGATAACGAGCTGATCATACTGGATAGCGGCACCGGCATTTTTCCCCTGGCACAGCAGCTGCTCAAGGAGCTCCCCCTGACCGTGCATATTTTAAATACCCATAGTCATTGGGATCACATTCAGGGCCTGCCGTTTTTCCTCCCCATTTTTATTCCCGGCAACACGATATATCTGTATGGTGCTTTCGACCCCATCTCTGGTGCTGGGCCGGAGCGCATCATGAACATCCAGATGCAATACAGCTACTTTCCGGTACGCGAAGCAGAAATTCAATCACGCATGCACTATCTAACCGTAATGCCGCATGAAGTCATTAAAATAGGCACCTCCATAATAACGCCCACCCTGCTCAGTCATCCTGTTATCAATATGGGCTACCGTATCGAATGCGGGGGGAAATCGATGTTTTTTACCGGCGACCATGAACCCCATTACAACATCTACGAGCCTGATGATGATGGCTATGCCGAGTACCAAACCATGATTGATGATCAGCGTCTCGCCATTGAAGAGGCCATCCGTGGCGTGGATGTGCTCATCGCGGACTCCTCCTACACCATAGCTGAATATCCATCAAAAAAAGGTTGGGGGCATGGCACTTTCGACAGTTGCATAGAACTTGCATACGCCGCCGGAGCAAAAATTTTATATTGCACCCATCATGAACCTACACGCAGCGATGATGATCTGGAAAAAGTTTTTGCCGAAGCGGTGGCGCGCCATGCAGGTAAAAATATGGATATCCGGCTGGCACGCGAAGGGGATGAAATAATTATTTGAAAGTAATGCTATTCCTAGTGGAAAAATGCTTTTTACAAGATAATATTTACGCGATCTGTTTATTTACCTGCCCGTATTCGACACTCACCACCCTGTTACGTCCCTGCTCTTTTGCCTGGTACAAGGCATGATCAGCTGACTGTAGCAAAGTTTCAAGAGATACATCGTCGCTCGGCATAACAGAGGCAACCCCACAACTCACACTCACGTGCCGCAATGCCGTTGCGAGATGCGGCATATTCAAATCAGCAATGCGCTGACGCACGTGATTTGCCACCCATTTAGCGCCGTCGATATCCGTATCACCCAGTACAAACACAAACTCTTCACCGCCGTATCGCGCCACCACATCACTGGCGCGGGGCGCGGCACGCAGCATTTGTGCCGCAACTACTTTGAGGCATTCATCGCCGGCCTGGTGACCATAATTGTCGTTGTATAGCTTGAAATTATCGACGTCTACCATCACCAGTGAAAATGCTTTATTCGCGCGTTCACAGCGCCGCCATTCGCGCAAGGACAACTCATCAAACATGCGCCGATTAGAAAGCCCCGTCAGTCCATCGGTAGCTGATAGCAGTTGCAGATCCTTGTTGGCCTGATTCAGTTTGTGTGTAAGCTCGATCAATGAACGCTGCATTTCAACCAGCCTGCGCATCGCATTTACCTTGGCTTGCAGTACAATTTGACTGATAGGTTTCATCAGATAATCGTCACCGCCCGCCTCGATACCTCGGGCAAGATCTTCATCCTTGGTCATGCTGGTCAGAAAAATAATCGCAGTCCAGTCTTTTTTGTTTTCCATTGCGCGTATCTCTTTGGCAACTTCAAAACCGTCAATATCGGGTAGCCTGCCATCCAGCAAAATAATATCTGGACGTTCGCGGCGATACATATTCAGCCCATCTTCACCTGTTTCGGCAGTCAGCGCGGTGATGCCCATGCGTTCCAGATAATTACATATCACTTTCAAAGTAACTTTACTATCTTCAACAACCAACACCTTCAACGGTGCAGCCTTACTAGCCATGACACACCCTCTCAAAACAAAAAATTGCGATCATACAATTTAAACTCCCCCAGAATGACTCTCGAGAGCCAGCAGACGCTGCATAGAGTCCCTTGCTAAACATAAATCCTGCCAGGTTTGTGCTTTGTTTAACGGTGTAAGCAGTAAAGCAGCGGGATGATGTGTAATGATAAGCGGAATCGACTGCTGTGAACCATCTTTTATAGTGCAAATATAGTTATGCACTTTACCCAGCAGACTGCCCCATTCCCTGTCCTCGCCCAGCAAGGAGGTGGCAGCAGCATGACCCAATGCTACGATCATTTTAGGCTGCAACAACTGAATTTGCCGCGCCAGATAAGGTGCGCATTGTGCAATTTCATCTGCCTGCGGGCCGCGCTTGATAGCACCGCTACACTTTACAATATTGGCGAGATAAACTTTTTCATTGCGCTTTAATTTTATTGCAGCCAGCATATTATCCAGCAACTGCCCTGCCTGTCCCGCAAAAGGCTCACCTTTGGCTTCGTCGTCCTCCGTCGGCCACGAACCCACAAACAACCAATCTGCCTTCTCATCCCCCATACCAAACACAGTCTGCAAACAGCCCGCCCGCAGTTTGCAAGCGGTGCAAGCTTTTACGCATTTTTTGAGTTCTGCCCAGCCCATATCGCTGCAATCGCTATTGGATATTTTAGCGATAACCATAGGCACTGGCGACAATTCTGCGAGCGCTGTGACTTGTTCCACGTATTCTCCAGCGGGCTCATTTGAAGAGCCAGGAATAGGAGCAGACACACGCAAGCGCCACAGCGGATAAAGATTCAATTCGCGTAGAACATCTTCTCTGCATGTTGCGTTTTCAACGATTGCACTCACTGTAATTTATACTCCATGACAATTGCGTCTTCCCGACTATTATTCGAGCCGCTATTTCCTGCCGGGTAATAACCGCGACGCACGCCGATATCGGAAAATCCAGCCTTGTGATACAGGGCATAGGCGGCAAGATTAGAACGGCGCACTTCCAGTATCATTTTTACAAATTCATTCTCTCGCGTTAACGCCAGCATTTCAGCCAATAATTTTGCTCCCAAGCCTTGTCGATGAAATGTGCGTGCTATGCTGATGTCTAGCAAAGTCACCTCATCCAGTGCGGCCATCAGCACCGCATAGCCCACGATGTGTTTTTCCGCTGCATATACCTTGCAAATATTGCCATGAGTCAGCGCGTCGATAAACATTCCGCGTGTCCATGGATGGCTATGTACCTGTTCCTCGATGCTGATAACGGCCTCCAAATCTGCCATGGTCATATCGCGCAACTGTAATTCAGCTTGAGCATTCATGCTGGATTTCGCGCCAATAATTGACGCTCACTGGTTTTTAACGCCACTTTGTCGCGCAGATAAAGCGGCATTGCTAGTGCCGCATCCACACCTAGCCCGGCAGCAAACATCGGCGCCGCCAGTTGCACAATGGAACTGGCTAGAGGCACGCATGCCGCATCGATTTCAGCCAACTGCCCGTTGTAACGCGCCTGCAACACCACTCCATGCGCAGCAAAGCCGCTGCCCGCGCCCTGCCAACCATCACCCTCCACCTCCGGCGTATTTTGCGGCAGGCATAAACACGGGGCACACTCTACTTCCCACTCTCCTGCGCGCTTTTCATACACCGCGAAATACACTTCGGCCATGCGCGCATCCAGCGCTGCAATCACTTTTTCTTTGCCTGAAGCTTGTGCCACTGCTTGCAAAGTACAGATGCCGATGACAGGCAGATCAGCACCTAACGCCAGCCCCTGCGTCACACCGCAAGCAATGCGCACGCCAGTAAAAGAGCCCGGCCCCATGCCGTAGGCTATGCCATCAAGCTGTGCCAGTTGCAAGCCTGCTTGTTGCAGCACGTTACCCAGCATCGTTAACAATATTTCTGAATGCTTCTGACCTACGTTTTCAATTTGTTGCGTCACTACTCCGTCTTGCCACAACGCAACAGAGCAATATTCAGTGGAGGTTTCTATGCCAATTATTTTCATGGCGCGGGCAGTAACAGTGCCACTGCTTCAGCCGCAATGCCTTCACCACGCCCGGCAAATCCCAGCTTCTCGGTGGTGGTGGCTTTCACATTGATTGCAGTGATTGCGACCCCCAAATCAGCCGCGATATTCTCCACCATCTTGCCGATATGCGGTGCCATTTTCGGTGCTTGCGCAATAATGGTTGCATCCACATTGCCCACGCGGAAACCGGCATTACTCACCAGCCGCGCAACCTCGCGCAGTAAAATCCGGCTGTCGATATTTTTGAATTTTGCATCGGTATCGGAAAAGTGCTTGCCAATATCGCCCAACGCAGCAGCCCCCAACAGCGCATCGCAAATGGCATGTAGCAACACATCCGCATCGGAATGACCGAGCAGCCCCTTGTCGTGGGCGATCTCCACCCCGCCGATAATTAACTTACGTCCTGCCACCAACTGGTGCACATCGTAACCATGTCCAATTCGCATTATTTATTTCCCTGTTGTAGTAACAACTCCGCCAGTTTCATATCCTGTGGATAGGTCACCTTAAAATTACTGCTGTCGCTTGCCACCAACTTTGGATAAAGCCCCAATGCCTCGACAGCAGAAGCCTCATCGGTGACATTCGGTGCAGTCTCCAATGCCCGCACCAGCAATCCGGTGCGGAACATCTGTGGTGTTTGCGCCTGCCACAAGCCTGCACGGCTTTCCGTATGCGCGACTCTTTGCTGCGCATCGGCACGCTTCAAAGTATCAGCCACAGGAACCGCCAGCAGCCCACCCACGTCATCGCTGCGCAACTCATCCAGCAAGTGCGTCAATTGCAGCATAGTCAAGCAGGGACGCGCTGCATCATGCACCAACACCCAGTCTTCGGGCTCCAGCTCGGATGCCAGCAGCCCATTCAGCACGCTCTCTGCGCGTGTCTGCCCGCCACAGAACAGGGGCTGTAATTTGTCGCCAAATATTGACCAGTCATAGGTTTTCCACTGCACATCATCCGGTGCAAGCACGACAAACACAGTGGAGATTTCAGGGTGAGCGCACAGCGTAGACAGCGCATGATAAATCATCGGCTGTCCAGCCAGCTGCATGTATTGCTTAGGAATCTCATGTCCCATGCGGGAACCAAAACCAGCAGCAGGAACGAGCGCGTAAAATAAATCTGTCATGGCTGAATTGTAATGGAAAATCTAGCGATTGCCCTAGCTGCCAGTTGGACTTAGATTTGCATATTGACACAACTAATTGAATATATTAAATATATATCAGCAAGCTACACTATTTATTTGCCGTTGCTTCGTCGGCCATACCCCAGATATCTACATCTTTACCCTGCTCCCGTATCTGCTCTGAGCGGCTGGATAGATAGCGCTGAAAACTGGGCTGCTGTTTGTATTCACCGCTCAGCACATAATCAAAAACGCTCTGGATATGGAATAATTTAAAAAATGCCTCTGACCGTATGACTTCCTTGCCATTTTCGTCAAACAGCACGATGGTCGGCGCATATTTTATATCGAGTTGCTTTGCCCATACACGCGCCGTAGTAACCTTACCTTCGGGCGTAGTGATGTGCGTTTTATCCCACATATCCAACTGCACTGCATCAAATTTTTCTATCAATTTCCGTGTATCCGCATCCACCAGAATCTTCTGATGCAGGATGTCACAATTGGGGCAATCTTTTTGTTCGAAGAACACCGCTACCAGCCTGTCATTCTTGTTAGCCTTGCGGCTTAGCTTATAAGGGGGCTGCAGAAAGAATGATTGCTGATTCAGCTTGCCCGCTTTTTTGGGGGGGGCATTCAGTTCGATATAGTCGCGATAACTGAGCTGATTATTTTTGTCTACCAGATAGTTGAGTGCTATTTTGAATTGGGCCGGCGGCAAATAGCCATTCAGCCGCAAAATAATATCGCCCTTTTCGTTGAAGAACAGTATCGTAGGGGTAAATTGAACTTTCAGTGCGTCAGAAAATGTTTTTTCTGTGTAAGTTAAGCCATCTACATAAGTCAAATTGCGATCACCGACCACATTGACGGCAACTACATAAAAATTTTCGCGTATCAGCTCCTCAACATCCTTTTGTGCAAGATTTCGCTCCACCAGCGCATTGCAATATGGGCAGCCGTTCTGGGTAAAGAAGATCATCAAACGCTTACCCTCGCGGCTGGCAGCGGCGACATCGTCTTTAAAATCCAGAAATCCATCGTGAAACCAGCTCGGGTACTCGGTCTCCATCCCACCAATCGTCTTACCCACTTTTACTGCTGGCTTGCTCCCTGCGCTCTCTGCTTGCGCAGCAAACGGCTGCATCAGAATTGCAACCGTAATAATCGACAGCATAAACCTCACTGATTGCGCTGCATTGTTGAATTTTTTCATGACACTTCTCCTGAGATGATGAACATAGAGATGCAATTTTATTCCTTTTTCATTTCATATAGAGCCATCAAGCACAATATTCCGAAGGTCTTTGCGCATCAACTGACACCCCGGCGTAACCCTTGCAGGTACATCGTAAGGGTCGTTGCACAGCAACGGGCACCCTCGGCGTACCCCTTGCGGGTACAATGTCACGCTTTATTGCTACACAATTTAGTTTGTACTCATGCTGCTCGATTCTTCCCACTCCCGCCCACGCTATACCAAACTGACCGGCTCGTCCGATGCACTGGCGCTGGCGCAATATGCTGAACAACATTCGCCCTTGGTGGTAATTGCAGCAAGTGCGCTGGAAGCGCAACGGCTAGTGGAAGAAATACCCTACTTTTCGCCCAAGCTGCGCGTGCATCTGCTGCCAGATTGGGAGACTCTACCCTATGACCACTTTTCGCCGCATCAGGATTTAATCTCCGAGCGCTTGGCCACCCTGCACCATATACGCAGCCAGTCTGTTGACGTGATTGTGGTGCCAATTACCACCGCGCTGTACCCGCTGCCTCCGGTGGAATATCTCGCCGCTTATACTTTCTTTTTGAAGAAGGGCGAGAAGCTGGTGATCAACACCCTGCGCGAGCAGATGACCTTGGCCGGTTACGCCCATGTGCAGCAAGTTTTAATTCCAGGTGAATATTGTGTGCGCGGCGGCTTGATTGATTTGTTCCCGATGGGCAGTGTGCTGCCTTACCGTATTGATCTGTTCGACGATGAGATCGATAAGATTTCCACCTTTGATGTCGATACCCAGCGCAGCCTGTATCCGGTGGCGGAGATACGTTTGTTGCCTGCACGCGAGTTTCCGCTGGATGAGGCTGGACAGTCAAAATTTCGCCAGAATTTCCGTGATCGTTTCGAGGGCGACCCGTCCAAATCGCGCATCTATAAGGATGTGAGCAAACGCATTGCACCGGCCGGTATTGAATATTATTTGCCGCTTTTTTTCGAGCGCACCGCTACGCTGTTTGACTACCTGCCGAAGACTGCGACAGTGTGTTTACATCATGATGTAAATGCAGCTATCGCCACCTTCGCCAAGGATGCCGCTTCGCGCTATAACCTGCTGCGCGGCGACCCGCAACGTCCCTTGCTGGAACCGCACGAACTGTTTATGAGTGCGGAAAATTTCTTCATCAAACTGAAGGATTTTGCGCGGCTGGATATACTTCAAAACCTAAGCCCTCCCAACCTCCCCTTGGCAGGTGCGGAGTCTGGTTCCTCCCCTGTCCCTGGCTCTCCCCCTGTTAATGCGGAGTTGGAGGGGGTTGGGGTTGACTCAAAAAATATTAGCCGTTGCGCCACCTCTGCCCTCCCCAATATCGCTGTCAACCGCCGCGCAGAAAACCCCACTCTAGCCCTTGCTCATTTCCTGCAAAATTTCGACGGCCGCACCTTGCTGCTGGCCGACAGTCTAGGGCGACGCGAAATCATGGCAGAGTATTTGCGCAGCTATGATTTATCTCCTGCTATATGCGATGACTACGCACAATTCTTAAGCAGCAAAGAAAAGTTCATGCTCAGCGTAGCCACACTGAGCAATGGCTTTTTGTTGCATGAAGAGCGTATTGCCATCGTCACCGAGAGCGAACTTTATGCCGCGCAAGCACGCAGCCGCATCGCCCGCAGCGCGAAGAAGAGCAACGTGGAAGGTATGCTGCGCGACCTTTCCGAGCTTAAGCCGGGTGACCCGGTAGTGCACGAACAGCATGGGATTGCGCGCTATCAAGGCTTGGTCAATCTCGATTTTGGCGAAGGCGAAAACGAATTTCTGTTGTTGGAATATGCCGGCAGCGACAAGCTTTATGTGCCGGTATCACAGTTGCATGTGATCAGCCGCTACAGTGGCGGTGCATCCGATACTGCCCCCTTGCACAAACTGGGCAGCGGCACTTGGGACAAAGCCAAGC
>JBCKTV010000020.1:0-40562 GCA_038925365.1 Gallionellaceae bacterium | reverse complement strand
TCCAACAAACCATTTTAGCCAAGGTATTGGCCCATCCCAACATCACGGTGTTGGAACAACACATCTCCATCGATCTCATTACCGGCAACAAATTGGGACAAAGCGATAACCGCTGTTATGGGGCTTATGCCCTGAATACGCTAACGGATGAAATCATCACCATCTCCGCCGGCAATACCATTCTTGCTACTGGTGGCGCAGGCAAGGTCTACCTCTACACCACCAATCCGGACACCGCAACGGGAGATGGCATTGCGATGGGCTGGCGTGTAGGTTGCAGGGTGGCTAATATGGAATTCATCCAGTTTCACCCCACCTGCCTCTACCACCCCCATGCAAAATCATTCCTGATCAGCGAGGCGGTGCGCGGCGAAGGCGGAATTTTGAAACTGCCGGATGGCACAAAATTTATGGCAAAACACGACCCACGCGCCGAACTGGCTCCCCGCGATGTGGTCGCGCGCGCTATCGATTTCGAAATGAAAACACACGGGCTGGATTGCGTCTATCTAGACATTTCGCACCAGCCGGAAGAATTTCTGCTTCAGCATTTTCCCAATATCTACGCCCGCTGCATGGAACTGGGCATCAACATTGCAAAAGAACCCATACCGGTAGTACCTGCAGCGCACTACACCTGTGGTGGATTAATGGTCGACTTGCATGGACGCACCGATGTTAAACAACTCTATGCCATCGGTGAAACCTCATACACCGGCTTGCATGGTGCGAACCGTCTGGCCAGCAACTCACTGCTTGAGTGCTTGGTATTTGCAGATGCTGTGGCAAACGATATACTTTCTCAACCCAAGTTAGAGATGGCCACCTTGCCTGAATGGGATGAAAGCCAGGTAACGGATGCCGATGAAGCGGTGGTTATATCCCACAACTGGGCGGAACTTCGACACTTTATGTGGAATTACGTTGGCATAGTACGCACTACCAAACGCCTGCAAAGGGCTCAACACCGCATCAAGTTACTGCATGAAGAAATCAATGAGTATTACAACCATTTCCACGTTAGCGCAAACTTACTGGAACTCAGAAATCTAGTTTTAAGCGCCGACCTCATCGTGCAAAGCGCCTTGTCCCGCCATGAAAGTCGCGGGCTGCATTTCAGCAAAAATTATCCTGCTTCGCTGCCTCAGGCACTACCCAGTATTCTGGTGCCATCAAACTACCAGGCACAGACATCTACAGATTGCTGATATCAGCTGCCCCATTTCAAAAACACCCGCAACTCGCGGAATCGTTCCTTATCCATACTATCCGGGAAAATCACGACTGAGCGCATACTATGCTTGCCTTGCGGCAATATATTCAAGATGGTAAGGACAGGTGTCACTACGCTGTTACGCAAAATTTGACCGGGTATCTGGCTGCCGCTTAGGGTAGTTAAAACAACATGATCTCCATCAAGACGTATCGCCACATGCGATGACGCTAATGACAGCAACGCATCCCGACGCAAATAATAGGACAGAGAAAATACCAATAAAACCGCGAGGGCAATCTTCGCAAACGCAACTATTGGGAGTGTAAAAACAATCAGAAGGACAAGTGAATAGGCAGACAGCAGCACAGCTAGGAAAATATTGGAGGGATGCAGTTTGAAATATTGCTCCCCGTCGTTATCTGTCGGAATACGGTTAATGGCTTGCCCGCTATTTAAAAATGAAAATCAGGCTGAGCAGAAGCAGTGCGACAGCCACTATGAGCAGTAAATACCCGCCACTAGTATCCGCTTTTTCTGACTGCTTGCTCTGCTGTGATGCAGTAGGCTTGGGTTGGGCCGTGGCAGGTGGCACCGACCCGAATGAAGCAGGAGCCCAGCGGTTTATTTCTACCATCGTGGGAACGGGCATTTTTAAGGTTTTTGAAAACTCTTCGACTTCTGCTGCTGTGCCTGTCAGCGCAGCCAAGCGCATAGTGGCAGCGGCAGAATCAAACGCAGAAGACAGACCCAGCGTTGCCACGGGCTTTGCTTCGTCTTCCCTAGTGCCTACATATTCTCGGGTGTCTACATGCTTGGGAAGAGGAACCGTGTCTGCCATCTGAGTGTTTGATGGGTAACTCGGCCTGACATCTTCTCGGGGTGCTGTGGTTCGTAGCAATCTGTCGCGGCAGGCATACAGATCGCTGGCAAATTCTTTGGCATTCTGATAGCGGTGCTCCAGCTTTTTTGCTAACGCCTTGGCCACAATAAAATTGAGCATCTCAGGAATATTTGAGCTCAGCGAGGTGGGCGGCGGTGGCACACTATTCAATGTTTGATACATAATTGCATTGATATTCTCACCGGAAAATGGCGACTGCCCGGTCAGCATTTCATACAACATGACGCCCAGCGAGAAAATATCCGAACGATGGTCTATCTTCTGGCCCACCACCTGTTCCGGCGACATGTATTTTGGCGAACCCAGCACCATACCGGTCTGGGTGTGGACACCCGCAGAGGCCAAGCGCGCGATCCCAAAATCGGTGATTTTCACGTTACCTTCACGCACGATCATGATGTTGGAAGGCTTTACATCGCGGTGCACGATACCGTACTCATGCGCATAGGCCAAACCAAGGGCAACCTGCGCAACCACATTGATGACCTGCTCGATCGGCATGCGCTTGCCATCGTTGAGAATATCTCTTAACTCGCGCCCCTGCAAAAACTCCATAGCGATATAAGCAATCTCACCGCTTTTACCCACATCGTAAATGGTTACAATATTCGGATGGCTTAAACGTCCTGCGGCCTTGGCCTCCTGGTAGAAACGCGACTCGTACTCGAACGCTTCCTTTTCGTCCAGCGCCATACTCAGGTTAATGGTTTTTATTGCAACAATACGATCAATCAACGGGTCGACTGCTTTATACACAGTACCCATTGCACCCTTGCCGAGCTCGCCAATAATAGTGTAGCGTCCCAGCTGACTAATCATGGTGCCGACCATTTATCGTATTGATATGAATGCTCATGGTTTATTTTGAAAATTTGCTTTTCACACTTTTAAATGCCGGCCCCCATGTCGGATGACCGGCCTCCTCAGGTTCAAGGTTGAAACCAGGATTAATTTCAAGCGCCTTTTTAAAGCTATCCCGGCACATAGCGTCCCGACCGGACACACACTGTATAAAGGCCAAATATTTATATGCCGTGACCTGCTCCCGCTTGCTGCTCAATTTTGTTTCCAGCACGCTCTGCAATGCAGTAATAGCCGCCGCATAGTTACCCTCCTCGTAACTCAGCACACCGTAATGTAACTTCTTGTCGCTAGGTGTTCCCGTCGCACATGAGCTATTGGTCTGGCACCCACTCATTACAATACTGCTTATTAACACTAAAAAAACTTTATACATACGCAATAGCTTAAGCCTCTCCATTTTGTTATTTAGCGAATCTGTGATTTATTTTTATCTTTTCGCCCACTTTGGCCTGAATTGTTTGTTTGAACACTGGGAAATTTGCGTTCCTGATTTCAATTACATGTTTTCCAGGAGCTACTTTCAACTCGACTAAGGGTGGCGAAACGCCCTGCAATTTACCATTCAGATAAACTGTTCCCCACGGCAAAACCACGAGATTCACCACCGCTACTGCGCCAGTTTTTGCATCCAAGGTACTCACTTTGGCAATGCTGTGCTTCTCGATTTTTTTAACAGCATCAGCTTTGCCCGAACTAGCGCCCTGCACAGTGCCAGATTGCCCAATGCCAGATGGGCCAATATTAGATGGGCCAATATTGGATACTGCGGATTCTCTCACAGTTAATGCCCCATCCACCGATGCAGCCTGTACCGCATCAGCTAAGTTATGCACCACCACCGGTGTCACTGGCGCAACCTGGCTACGCTGCATCATGGTCAGCACAAAAACCAACAGCACCACAGCAAGCAAGGGGACTCCAATAAACAGAGCTCGCCGCTTGATAGATGCATTGTTGAAAGTGTCACGGATGGCCTGACTCCATCTGTTGACTGCCTGAACCAACACTTTTATTGTTTGTGCAAACTTTCCTTTGACAGCCAAATTCTGTTTAAGCAGGGTCAATTCACCGGGAGAGCCTATAGCGTACACCGCATGTTCGCGCACATGCTTGTCAGTACGCGAACCCAGGTCAAGAAACATCCCGGCGTATTCCTGCGAAATTCTCGATACCGCGTCATAGTACGAACGTGAAACCAGTAATTGTCCGGTAGCCGCAAAACTCATCACGCGCTGCGCCACGTTGATGCCGTCACCAACGATATTAGGTTGCTTGTTGATATCCTTGACCAGGCGCACCGGTCCTAGATTGATACCCATCCGCACCTGCAACGGCGGATCCATAGACACGCCGTCAGTACGCAAGCTATGACGCATGCTGAGCCCAACTTTAAGCGCATCTTCAATATCACCGAGGAAGCTGATTGCCGCACCATCTCCAGTATCAAGAATAATACGATCATTAACCGGAACCCCACTCAGTGCCGTCGACAAAAAAGCATTAAAGCCATCCTTTAGGGAAATTTGCCCCGAAACGGCTTTTTCTGAATATTCCACGATATCCAGAAACAGCACACTGCATATAATGGTTCTATGATCCCGCTCGTCCATGCTTCCAAAATCTTCTGTAATTGAATTTGACTACTCGATTGTAGTTGGTTTGAGTTAGACGTCATAATTAACGTAACTCATTGATTATATTTAATATTTTTATATAGGCGTCAATTTAAATTAATCTTTGCCCTAGGGCACAAGAACCTCTTCGAGGTAAATCAATGCGTTGCGAGTTAGGTGCTACAGGCTGCTAGGGATTTTAATGATCGTTATACTTTCACGCCAGCTTTAGTTTTTCCCTTTAGTTTTTTTCCGCCCGTCCTTTGCAACTTCAACCCGGCTGCGCTTGGCAGTCTCACCTCGCTTACTGCCACGCGCTTTTGCATCAATCCTAGCCTTGATCTTGCTTTCTGAATAGTGATCATCCTCAACAATCTCTACTTCTTCAGCTGCCTGCACGTCTAGCCCGACCCAGTCGAGAATCATGTTCACTTCACCCCAGCCCAGTTCGGCCATCTTGCCGCGTTTGATACTAGGGGGCAGATTGACAATGCCGAAGCGCACCCGCATCAATCGGCTGATGGTCAAACCCAATGCCTCAAAAGTGCGCCGCACCGCTCGGTTGCGCCCCTCTTTTAGCACCAGCCTGTACCAATGATTAAAGCCTTCTCCACCTTCATCGGTCAGCGTTGCAAACTTGATCAAGCCGTCTTCCAGTTCGATGCCCTGATTAACCATTTGTCGCATCTGCTCAGGCGTCATCGTCCCCTGCACCCGTACCGCATATTCGCGCTCGACTTCAAAACGCGGATGCATCAGACGATTCGCCAGCTCACCCGAGGTGGTAAAAATCAGCAGGCCGCTGGTATTAAAGTCAAGACGGCCAATGGCTATCCACTTCATGCCGCGCAACTTGGGTAATTTTTCAAATACACTGGTACGGTTTTTAGGGTCGTCACGGCTGACAATTTCCCCTTCTTGCTTGTGGTACAGCAGCACACGAGGCAACTCTTTATCAACCTGCGCCTTGACGACCACAGTACGGCTGTCAGCGCGCAGCACATCACCTTCTACCACGCGCATCCCCAGCGTAGCCAACACCCCGTTCACCGTCACACGCCCGGCAGCGATCCACTCCTCCATCGCACGGCGTGAGCCAACACCCGCCTGCGCTAACACTTTTTGTATCTTGTCGCCCTGCTCATTCATACTTGGCTCATTCATCTTGTCGTCTTGCCTATTTTTCTCTGGCTCATTCTTCGTTACATTTCGCTTACTCATCCGGCCACCTCGCGTCTTTCAAGCACCGCCTGTGCCAGGGTGCCACTATCCACATGTTCCAATTCACCACCTACCGGCAAGCCGCGCGCAATGCGCGACACTTTTACGCCCTGCGCACTAAGCAAAGTCGCAATGTAATGCGCAGTGGCCTCGCCCTCCACCGTGAAGTTTGTCGCCAGTATCACTTCACACGTTTGCTCTAGGGCGCGTTTTACCAGCCGGTCCAGGTGCAACTCTCGCGCACCGATGCCGTCCAGCGGCGACAAGCGCCCCATCAGCACGAAATACATACCCTGATAACATTGCGCCTGCTCCATCATCAGCAAATCTGCTGGCATTTCCACCACGCACAATAAATGCGGGTCGCGCTTTGATGAGCGACACATTTCACACACTTCTTCATCGGAAAAGTTATTGCACTTGGCGCAATGATGAAGTGTTTCTACCGCATGATTCAGGGAGTGCGCAAGCCTCAAGGCAGCGGGCTTGTCGCGTTGCAGCAGATGGTAGGCCATGCGCTGTGCAGATTTCGGCCCTACCCCCGGCAACACGCGGAGCGCGGAAATCAAGTTTTCTAGGCTAGAGGGGGTGTTCATTTATATTCAATATAATCAATGACATACATATTTAATCTGAACAGATTTGACACTCTGCTGTGGCAAAAAGTTTTGTGATTCAAGCTCAGAATGGCAGACTCATGCCGGGCGGTAAATTCAGGCCAGCGCCAAACCCACCCATTTTTGTCTTGGTCGTCGCCGCCACTTGCTTCACCGCATCATTCAGTGCCGCAACAATCAAATCCTCCAGCATTTCTTTGTCGTCACCCATCAAGCTATCATCCAGCTTGATGCGACGCACTTCATGCGCACAGGTCATCGTCACTTTCACCATGCCGGAACCCGCCTGGCCTTCTACCTCAACCGTGGCCAGTTCGTCCTGCGCCTTTTTCATATTGGTTTGCATTTGTTGCGCTTGTTTCATCAAGCCGCCTAATCCGCCCTTCATCATCTTTCACTTCCTCCGTACAATTTTTATTGTATAAATTTAATAGAATTTTCTATTATCTGCGCACCCAGTTGCGCCTGCGCTTCAAGTACGAACGGATCTTGAGTAATCGCTTCCTCTGCCGCCTGCTGACGCACTTCTTTTTCCTGTTGCTCAACCACTGCAGGCGTTACCGACTCAAGCGATGCACCCACTAACAATTGCATCCTCACTGGCTGCGCAAAATATTCACTCAGTGCAAATTGCAACTTGTCCTGCGCCATTTTATTAGTCATAAACTGCTTATGTTGCGGCGCAATACTTAAGACAATCTTTCCACCCACAAAACTGGACAACACGCAATTTCGTGCCAGTTCACGTGCCATTCCTTGCACATTGAGTTGTGCCAACAACACATTCCAATCGAGCTGACTATTGCCCTCAACTTTGGCCGCGCTTGCTGCAGCAATGGGTGTTGCAGCAGTCATATTCTCAGAGACAGGATTCTGTATAGCTGGTTTCGCCGTTACAGGTGCAGGTGCAGCGGGCAGCCTTGCTTGCGCACGAACAGGTGCTACGCGCTCAGGCACCGCTCCAGCCGCAGGCGTAAAAGCAAGCATACGCAACAATGTCATAGTAAATCCGGCGTATTCATCCGGTGCCAGACTGATCTCGTTACGCCCATGAATCGAAATCTGATAAAACAACTGTATTTCTTCAGCGCTGAATTGCTGTGCAAATTCCATCAGACGAACACGTTCCGGCTCATCTTCAGAAATGGCTGCGGGCACCGTCTGAGCCAGCGCGATACGATGCAACAACGTAGCCAGATCTTGCAAGGCCGCCTCAAATGCGATGCTGCGTATCGCCATATCGTCGGCAATGCGCAACAAACCTGCACCATCCATTTCGCCTAGCAATTGCAGCAAATCAAACAAATAACTCTGGTCGATCGCACCCAGCATGGTGCGCACCGTTGCCTCCTCCACCCGCGAATCGGAATAGGCGATGGCCTGATCCATCAAGCTCAGCGCATCGCGCATACTGCCCTGCGCCGCCCGCGCTACCAGATTCAACGCGCCCATCTCGAACGGTATCGCTTCCTGCTCCAGCACATATTGCAGATGTTTGACGATCAACGCGGGCGGCAACTGCTTCAGATTGAACTGCAAACAACGTGATAAAACGGTGACCGGAATTTTCTGTGGATCGGTGGTGGCCAGAATAAATTTCACATGTGCGGGCGGTTCTTCCAGCGTTTTCAACATCGCGTTGAAAGCAGACTTCGACAGCATGTGTACTTCGTCGATGATGTACACCTTGAAACGTCCGCTGGTGGGCGCATACAGCGCGCCTTCCAGCAACTCGCGCATATTATCCACCTGCGTATTCGACGCCGCATCCAGCTCGATCAAATCAATATAGCGGCCACTGTCGATTTCAGTACACGCGCTGCAAGTGCAGCACGGGGTGGCGGTGATGCCTGTTTCACAATTCAGCGATTTGGCAAAGATACGCGCGATGGTGGTTTTGCCCACACCGCGTGTGCCGGTAAACAGATAGGCATGATGCAGACGGTTTTGCGTTAGTGCATTGCTCAAAGCCTGCACGACATGCTCCTGCCCCACTAACTGGGCGAAGTTTTTGGGGCGCCATTTACGTGCTAAGACTGAAGTTGCTGACAAGATTCTGACCGTATCAAAATAATTGAGAAATAAAACCGACCTGCTAACAACCAAAAAAATTAGCGCAAGCTATCGCGCTAATTTCAGAAAAGGAGGCGAGCCTTACCCCCGGCACTTGCAGAACATAGCTATGGCTGCTTCCTTCCGGACCTGACCAGGTTAACTACACCACAATGCGGGGAGACCCGCCAAACTGGTACCAATATACTAAGCGCCTTACTCTCCTGTCGCTCAGTAGCTTGGCGAAATTTTATAAATTCGCTAGTTAGAGTTAACTCACAATTCATTGATTTATAGAGATATTAAGATTACCACTACGGATAAAATATTCAATATAATCAAGTTGTTACGTTAATATTCATACCTAAGCTCGATACCCCGCAGGGGTTCTTGTCCTATTCGAAGCAGAGCGTAGTGTAGGACACCACTAGCGAACTACACTGCGCGTATCGGAATCATCCCAATACGCTTCTTCCATTCTGCTGGGCCAATTTCATGCACCGAGCGCCCTTGACTGTCCACCGCCACAGTCACCGGCATGTCTTCCACTTCAAATTCGTAGATCGCTTCCATACCGAGATCGGCAAAGGCAATAATTTTGGCACTGCGGATAGCTTTGGACACCAGATAAGCCGCACCGCCCACCGCAATCAGATACACCGCGCCATGCTTCTTGATCGCTTCTATACCCGTCTTGCCGCGCTCCGCCTTGCCCACCATGCCGATCAAACCGGTCTCGGCCAGCATAGTTTCGGTGAACTTATCCATACGCGTCGCAGTGGTTGGGCCAGCTGGGCCGACGACCTCATCGCGCACCGGGTCAACAGGGCCGACATAATAAATGAAACGGTTAGTAAAATCCACGCCAGCAGGCAGTTTCTCACCGCGCGCAAGCATCTCAACGATGCGTTTATGCGCTGCATCGCGCCCTGTCAGCAGCTTGCCAGACAAAAGAACTGTTTCGCCGGGTTGCCACGTTGCAATATCTGCTTTGGTGACGGCATTCAAATTCACCCTGCGCGCATCTTTGCTCGCATGCCACTGCACATCGGGATAATCCTCCAACTTGGGCGGGGTAAATTGCGCTACGCCGCTGCCATCGAGCTCGAAATGAATATGTCGCGTGGCGGCGCAATTGGGAATCATGGCGATGGGCTTGGAAGCCGCATGAGTAGGGTAATCTAGAATCTTCACATCCAGCACCGTCGATAGCCCGCCCAAACCCTGCGCACCTATACCCAGCGCATTGACCTTGTCGAAAATTTCGATGCGCATTTCTTCCAGGTGATTTTGCGCGCCACGCGCTTTCAATTCGGTCATGTCGATGGACTGCATCAGCGACTCCTTCGCCAGCAGCATGGCCTTCTCTGCCGTGCCGCCGATGCCGATACCCAGCATCCCCGGCGGACACCAGCCCGCGCCCATGCCCGGCAATTGATTAACCACCCACTCCACCACATCATCTCCGGGGTTCAGCATCGCAAAGCGCGCCTTGTTCTCCGAGCCACCTCCCTTTGCGCCGATGCGCACATCCACCTTATCGCCCGGTACCAATTCAAAATGCACCACCGCTGGCGTGTTATCTCCTGTATTTTTACGCTTGCCCGCCGGATCCGCCACGATAGAAGCGCGCAACACATTTTCCGGCAACAAATAAGCCTTACGCACCCCTGCATTCACCATCTCGGCGACGCTTTGTGTAGCCCCCTCCCAGCGCACATCCATCCCCACCCGCACAAACGCCACCACAATGCCGGTGTCCTGGCAAATGGGGCGCAGGTTCTGTGCACACATGCGCGAATTACTCAAAATCTGCGCCATCGCATCCTTCGCCGCCGGAGATTCCTCGCGCTCATACGCCCCCGCCATCGCGCGGATAAAATCTGCTGGGTGGTAATAGGAAATAAACTGCAAAGCGTCGGCAATACTGTCGATAAAATCCTGTTGGCGTATGGTGGTCATGGTGTGCTCGATTTAACGGGGGGGGGGATACGTTTAATTATGCGAGTTGACGCAAGACTAGTCAATTACATCGTCCGCAGTAACTGCCTCAGCGAAGTATTAAGCTAATTTCCATACTTTAATAAAGGTTGATTTTCCACACAAACTCTGCTGAAATTGAATCCTGACTAAATTACTCAATTTATAAGCATGACTGTAGCAGCACCTGCAAACAATCTGAGTAACGCCACTCAAGAAGCCCTGTTAAACGGGCTTCTTGCTTTATTACCCGCCGCCTCGGTATTGACCGACCCTGAGGATCTGCGCCCGTTTGAATGCGACGGACTATCGGTATATCGGCGCTTGCCGCTGGTGGTGGTATTGCCAGACACTATCGAGCAGGTGCAGGCCATCATGCGACTTTGCCATCACTTGAAGGTTGCGGTGGTCGCACGGGGTGCGGGCACTGGTCTGTCTGGAGGTGCGCTGCCGCTGGGCGATGGTGTGCTGCTGAGCCTGGCAAAGTTCAAAAAAATCCTGCATATCGATCAACCCAATGCGATGGCTACTCTGCAACCCGGGGTGCGCAATCTGGCGATCTCCGAAGCGGCTGCCGCGTTTGGTATGTATTACGCACCTGACCCCTCCTCGCAAATTGCCTGCACCATCGGCGGTAACGTTGCGGAAAATTCTGGTGGCGTGCATTGCCTCAAGTACGGTCTTACTGTGCACAACATCCTGATGTTGAAGGTGGTGACTATGGATGGCGAGCTGCTCACCATCGGTGCAGAAACGCTTGATTCTCCCGGCTATGATTTGCTGGCGCTGATGACAGGCTCTGAAGGCATGCTGGGGATTATTGTCGAGGTCACGGTCAAGCTGTTGGCGAAGCCTGAGCGTGCCCAGGTGTTGCTGGCCGCGTTTGATGATGTGGTGAAAGCAGGCGAGGCGGTGGGTGCCATTATCGCAGCCGGTATCATTCCTGCGGGGTTGGAGATGATGGACAGGCTGGCGATTCAGGCCGCCGAGGATTTTGCCCACGCCGGTTATCCACGCGATGCCGAAGCCATACTGTTGTGCGAATTGGACGGTAGCAACGCCGAGGTGTCCGAATACATCACTGCGGTGCGCAGCATACTCACACAAAACGGTGCTACCGAAGTGCGCACCGCAGCGGACGAAGCCGAACGGCAGTTATTCTGGAAGGGACGCAAATCGGCTTTTCCCGCCATGGGGCGCATGTCGCCGGACTACTATTGCATGGACGGCACCATTCCGCGCCGCCAGTTGCCGCATGTGTTGCGCCAGATCAGTTTGTGGTCGCAGGAATGTGGCCTCGCGGTGGCCAATGTGTTTCATGCTGGCGATGGCAACCTGCACCCGCTGATTTTGTTTGACGCGAGCAAGCCGGGCGAGCTGGAACGCACCGAGAAGTTTGGCCAGCGCATTTTGCAATTGTGTGTGGAAGTGGGCGGCACCATTACCGGCGAGCACGGAGTTGGCATGGAAAAAATCGACCAGATGTGTATCCAATTTAAAAGCGCAGAATTAAGCCAGTTCCACGCGGTTAAAGCCGCGTTTGATCCTGATGGCCTACTCAATCCCGGCAAGGCAGTGCCCACCCTGCACCGTTGCGCAGAATTCGGCGCGATGCATGTGCACCACGGCGAATTGAAGCATCCCGAACTGGAGCGTTTCTAATGGCGGACTTTAGCGCTACTTTACAACAGCAAATTGAGCAGGCTATCAGTCAGCGCACTCCCCTGAATATTTGCGGCAGCAATACCAAGGCCTTCCTCGCTAACCCATCGCAAGGTAGCGAGCTTTCTGTTACTGCGCACAGCGGCATTGTCGAATACGATCCACGCGAGCTGGTGCTAACCGCCCGCACTGGCACCTCGCTTGCCGAGATTGAAGCCACACTGGCCGAAGCCGGTCAAATGCTGACTTTTGAGCCGCCCCATTTTGGTGAACGCGCCACCCTGGGCGGCACCATCGCCTGCGGCCTTTCCGGCCCGCGCCGACCCTATGGCGGCTCGGCGCGTGATGCGGTGCTGGGCTGCAAAATAATTAATGGCAAAGCCGAGTTATTGCGCTTTGGCGGACAGGTTATTAAAAACGTGGCGGGTTACGATGTTTCTCGTTTAATGGTGGGTGCTTATGGCACGCTGGGCGTGCTGCTAGAAGTCAGCCTGAAGGTATTGCCCCGCCCTGCTGCCACACTGACGCTGATGCAGGAATGTCCTGAGGCAGATGCCATCAAACGCATGAGCCTATTGTTATCGCAGCCGATGCCGGTAGATGCTGCAAGTTATCATGCGGGTCACTGCTACCTGCGCATTGCGGGCAGCGAGCAAGCTGTTAACCATGCGCAAAAGCAACTGGGTGGCGAGGTGATTAAAAAATCCACACCTTTCTGGCATTCCTTGCGCGAACACCAGCTGCCATTTTTTCTAAGCGGTAAACCTTTGTATCGCGTGATGGTAAAACCTGCCACGCCGCCCTTGGACATTGCCGGAGAATGGCTGCTGGACTGGGGTGGCGCACAACGCTGGCTGAACAGTGACGTACCCATTGCATCAATACGCAGCCGAGTTGCAGCTGTGGGTGGGTATGTCAGCTTGTTCCGCTCTGCCGAACCACAACTGGAAAGATTTACACCACTGGCTACACCGCTGTTCAATATCCATCAGCGCCTGAAAAATAGTTTTGATCCGCACGGCATTTTCAATCCCGGTCGCATGTATCCGGGGCTTTAAAAAATATGCAAACCGCCATTATTCACCAGCCCAACGACTCCACAGATATTACAGAAGCAGAAAAAATTCTGCGCAGCTGCGTGCATTGCGGCTTCTGCAATGCTACCTGCCCCACCTATCAATTGCTAGGCAACGAACTGGATGGGCCGCGTGGCCGCATTTATCTGATCAAGGAAATGCTGGAAGGCAGTCCGGTCACTAACAAGACTCGCCTCCATCTTGATCGTTGCCTCACCTGCCGCGCCTGCGAGACCACCTGCCCTTCCGGCGTGCAGTATGGCCGCTTGATTGATATCGGTCGCAATGAAATTGAGAAGCGCACCTCCCGCCCGCTGTGGGAGCGTCTGCTGCGACGCACCTTGTTGGCTGTATTTCCAAACACCGAGCGGATGCGGATTGCGCTCATACTGGGCAATCTGGCGCGTCCGCTGCTGCCTGGTTCGCTGCGTCGCAAAGTGCCACGCTTGCGGCAAGCCCAGCCGCGAATTCAAACCCAACATCAGCGTCGCATGTTAGTTCTTGAAGGCTGCGTGCAACCTCTCACCGCCCCCGCCACCAACGCCGCTGCCGCACGTGTGCTGGACAAACTGGGTATCAGCCTACTCAGTGCGTCCGATGCCGGATGTTGCGGTGCCATGCATCAGCATCTGTCCGCCCCCGAAGCCGCACGAGAAAAGATGCGCCGCAATATCGATGCTTGGTGGCCATACATAGCTGACGGCATAGAAGCCATCGTAATGACCGCCAGCGGCTGTGGTGTAATGGTGAAAGATTATGGACATGCGTTGCAGGATGATCCTGCATACGCCGCCCGTGCCACTCGCATCAGCAGCATGACAAAAGATCTGAGCGAAATTTTGCGCGATGAAGATCTTAGTAAGCTTGCAGACATAGGCAAAGGCAAGCGCGTTGCTTGCCAGTCTTCCTGCACCCTGCAACATGGACAAAAGCTGGGCGGCGTGGTGGAGAAAATTTTGCAGCAATGCGGTTATACTTTGACGCCAGTTGCCGACAGCCACATTTGCTGCGGTGCAGCCGGTACTTACACTTTGTTACAACCGGTATTGTCGCAGCAACTACTGCAAAATAAACTGGCCGCGTTGCAGCAAGGTGAGCCCGAGGTGATTGTCACTAGCAATATCGGTTGCCAGCTGCATATGGAAAGCGCCAGTAAACTGCCGGTGCGCCACTGGATTGAACTACTGTGCGTATAATTACAAATTATTCAATACAATCAACAACTTGCAAATATCAAATTCATTGCAGTAATTTTAAATCTGAAAGGTAACACCATGTCGATCAAATCATTTCACCCTCCCCAACGTACCCTGATGGGCCCAGGTCCTTCCGATGTCAGCCCACGTGTACTGGCTGCGATGGCACGCCCTACCATTGGTCATCTCGACCCAGTGTTCGTCACCATGATGGATGAAATGAAAGTGCTGCTGAAATATGCTTTCAAAACCGACAACGAACTGACCATGCCGGTTTCCGCTCCCGGCTCGGCAGGTATGGAAACCTGTTTCGTCAATCTGGTTGAGCCCGGCGACAAGGTCATCGTGTGCCAGAATGGCGTGTTTGGCGGACGCATGAAAGAGAACGTGGAACGTTGCGGTGGTGTTGCGGTAATGGTGCAGGATGACTGGGGTCGCGCAGTGGACCCGCAGAAGCTGGAAGACGCGCTTAAAGCCAATCCCGATGCAAAGATCGTTGCCTTTGTGCACGCCGAAACCTCAACCGGCGCCATCTCCGACGCAAAAAAACTGGTAGAAATTGCGCATAAATACAATTGCCTTGCCATTGTGGATGCTGTCACCTCATTGGCTGGCTCTCCCCTCAAGGTGGATGAATGGAAGATCGACGCGATCTACTCAGGCACGCAAAAATGCCTGTCATGCACACCCGGCCTGTCACCCGTCAGCTTCAGCCCGATGGCACTGGAAAAAATTAAAAATCGCAAAACCAAAGTACAAAGCTGGTTCATGGATCTAAACCTAGTGATGGGATACTGGGGTGGCACTGCCAAACGTGCTTACCACCACACCGCGCCTATCAATGCACTGTATGGCCTGCATGAATCACTGGTAATTTTGCAGGAAGAAGGCATAGAAAACTCCTGGGCACGCCACCAAAAAAACCACCTCGCACTGCGCGCCGGACTCGAAGCCATGGGCCTGCAATTTATCGTGCCAGAAAATGAACGCCTGCCGCAGCTTAACGCCATCAGCGTGCCAGAAGGCGTGGATGAAGCTGCCGTGCGCAGCATTCTGCTAAATGAATACCAACTGGAAATTGGCGCAGGCCTCGGTGCAATGGCGGGCAAAGTATGGCGCATTGGTTTAATGGGACACGCCAGCAATCAGCGCAATATTCTGCTGTGTCTGGCTGCGCTGGATGATGCACTTGGACGCCTCAAGGCACCTGTCAAACTAGGAGTGGCTGTAGCGGCAGCAAACAAGGTGTTTGCTGTCTAATTGCTCAAACACTCTGCAACTAAAAACCCGCCTTGGCGGGTTTTTTATTGTCCACTATAGTACGGGTAGCCAAATCCAAACATGACTCCGCATGCGACGAAGAGTAGAATGCGCCTTTAATCAAAAAGTAAAAACATGGCAATTCAATGGTTTCCCGGACACATGGTGGCGGCACGCAAGAAGGCGGGCGAAACCATGGAGCGCACCGATGTGGTGATTGAGGTGCTGGATGCGCGTCTGCCTGAGGCGAGCTGCAATCCCATCGTGACCGAGTTGCGCCTGTTTCGCCAACGTCCCTGTCTTAAAATTCTGAACAAGGCTGATCTGGCCGATCCTGCCATAACCAAAGCGTGGTTGCAGTTTTACAATTCACAAACAAATGTGACGGCGGTTGCACTGTCCTGCAAGAATAAATCCGATGTCGCCAAAATACCCGGTCTGTGCGAGAAACTCGCGCCGCATCGCGGCACCACCATCAAGCAATTGCGCATGATGATTATGGGCATACCCAACGTGGGGAAATCTACCTTGATGAATGCGCTGCTGAACAAGCGTGTGGCCGCAGTGGGTGATGAACCCGCAGTAACCAAAAATCAACAACGTCTGGGCTTGAATGAACGCATGACCTTGATTGATACGCCGGGGATGATGTGGCCGAAGATCGCACACGATTCCGACGGCATGATGCTGGCAGCCAGCCACGCGATAGGTCGCAATGCGGTGATCGACGAAGAGGTAGCGAGTTTTCTTGGCGATATTCTGCTGACGCGCTACCCTGAGATGGTGGCAGCGCGCTACAAGATAGAGGTAGCAGGGTTGGATGGTGAGGATCTGATTGAAGCTGTCGCCAAACGCCGCAGCTTCCGCCTCAAGGGCGGTGAGTATGATTTTGAGAAAGCGGCTTTGACACTGTTGCAGGATTATCGCGATGGAACTATCGGGCGCATCAGCCTGGAGACACCAGAAACACGCAGTGCGATGCTACTTCAGCATGCACAGTCCGCGCAGCCTGTATCCGCCAATCTGCCTGATCATGTTGAGTGAAACCTTTAAATCCCCCCTAGCCCCCCTTTGGAAAAGGGGGGAATATGCCACCTTCAAGGTTTGTCTGGTTCCCCACTTTTCCAAAGGGGGGCTAGGGGGGATTTGAACTAAAGTGCGCCACCACCCTCCGCACCACATCATGATTGGTCAAAATACGAGAGTGACCAAGCATCTCCGTTTCCATCAGGCTTGAGCCTGGCAGCTTGCTGTGAATATGATAGCTGGCGCTGATTTTATTGATGCGGTCAAATTTGTCATGCACCAGCAGCACTTCATGCCTGCTGATTTTTTCTAAATTCAAATTGCATTGCTCAAGTAAATTCAAGCCGGTATCTGTTTCGATTTGCACTATCACATTCGCAAATAGTTTTTCATAAATTCCAATTCTTCTGCGCATACGCTCAAGCAAGCGCGGAAAATTTTCCAGCGGCGCAACCACTGCAATTTTCAAGTTACGCTCGAATTTCTCACTTATTTTAAACGCTGCATTCGAGCCGATTGAATGCGCAATCAAGCCAAATAAATCTTGCGCATAGTGCGCAAGCAACAAATCAGTGCTGCGCACTATCTCAAGATAGCTGCTGAAGTTGGATGAACTATCTCCATGACCTTTATGGTCGAATGCAACCACCTTGAAGCCCTTCTCCACCAGTGAGTGCACGAACGCATCCAGTTGCAAGGCGCGACCACCCCAGCCATGTACCAGCAAAACAACCGGCCCTGCGCCCCACTCAAACACCTTGATTTTATTTTGATTAAATTCCAAATAAAAACCATGTGCCTGCTGCTGCAATGCCCGCTGCTTTGCATTCAAGTGATAGGGTTTGACTGAAAAACCTTTTTTACGCATCAAGCGTGCCGCCTTATTCGGCGCGAGATAAAACGCCATTTTTGTAATCAGGTAGGTCGATGCAGAAATAATCGAGCGGACGTATTTTTTGGGAGCAATGTTAATTGAAGAATTAGCCATATCAGCCTCGTGGTAGTTTAAATATTTCGCCAATTGAATACAGACAAACATTATCCATGAATGGTAACCTTGCTGACTTTAGCAGTGCGCCTGATAATTACAAGCAACATCCATTAATATAAGGAAACATCATGTCATCCATCCTCGATCAATCTGCCTTAGACCAACTTTTTTGCGCTGCACGCTCACACAATGCCTGGCAAGATCGCCCGGTTTCCGATGAACTGCTTACCCGTGTTTACAACTCCATGCGTATGGGGCCTACATCGGCAAATTGTTCGCCTGCACGAATTGTTTTTATAAAATCGAATGAAGCCAGGGAAAAGCTCAGACCGGCGCTATCGGGAGGGAATCT
This sequence comes from Gallionellaceae bacterium, assembly GCA_038925365.1. Taxonomy (GTDB): domain Bacteria; phylum Pseudomonadota; class Gammaproteobacteria; order Burkholderiales; family Gallionellaceae; genus 39-52-133. Next base: position 22,535 of record JBCKTV010000020.1, on the reverse strand, counting down.
CGCCAAAACTATGGCAGCGCCGGTGACTGCCATTATAGGCTACGACATGCATTTCTACGAAAAAATGGGGGAACTATTCCCGCATGATCTTACTGCGCGTAGCTGGTTCGACAAGGATGAAGCAACTGCTTTTACTGCGGCCTTCCGCAACGGCACACTGCAAGGGGGTTACCTGCTACTGGCTGCTCGTGCTTATGGTCTGGACTGCGGCCCGATGTCCGGTTTTGACAATGCGATGGTGGATAAATTATTCTTTGACGGCACTCAGGTGAAATCCAACTTCCTGTGCAACCTGGGCTATGGTGATCCTGCTGGGGTTTTCCCGCGCAGCCCGCGTCTGTCATTTGATGAGGCATGCAGTATTATTTAATGCGGCATGAAATGTAGCGCTTATTCATAATTACTGACTGCTGAAAAATATGCACCCCGCCCATATCGACACCCTGCACGATCCGGCTGTGCGTGATCTTGCGTGGGTCATGAGTTCACCTGGCTTAGTTGACGCAGCTTATCCCGCCTATCGCAATCGGGTTGTGGACGATGGTTGGTGCAACGCCCAGATGCAACGCAGCACTACTTGGCTTGCAAGCCTGGAGCAGGAACCGCTGCCACTGCATCAGTTTATCGCCGCGCGACCCACCCGCCGTCTTGGGCATTACTTTGAAACACTGATTGCTTTCTGGCTGACGCACATGCCGGATACCCAAATTATTGCCACCAATCTGCAAGTGCGGGATGAGCAACGCACTGTGGGCGAATATGATTTTCTGTTTCGCAATGCAAGTGGAGAGTTGTGCCATTGGGAAGCAGCAATTAAGTTTTACTTGCAAGTCGAAGCAAGCACCGAACAGCACAACTTCATCGGCCCGGGTGCCCGCGACAGACTGGATCTCAAACTGGCTCGTGTATTTGAGCATCAACTTCGTTTGGGACACACCCCCGCCGGATCAAATGCTTTACCACTAGGTGTAATACTGGACAAGACGCAGGCCTTTATTAAAGGCTACCTTTTTTATCACGCATCCACATCAAACAGACTGCCGATAGCTGGCGTTTCTCCTGCACATTTAAATGGCTGGTGGAGTCGCCACTCATGTGAACCTGTGCCGCAAACATCAACCGACAGCTGCTGGATTATCCCGTCGCGGTTGCACTGGCTCGCCCCTGCTCGCCTACCGCCAGATGCCGCCGTGATGACTTATTCACAGTTGAATAGCACACTGAATGAACACTTCAATTTGAACCAGGATGCGTTACTGGTATTTGAGATGGTACGCGGTGCAACAGAAGACTGGCACGAAAGATCCAGAGGATTTGTCACTTGCAGTACGTGGCCTGTTATGTAAGTCCAAGCTAGCAGCCTGTCAGGTTTATACCTTCTTGCCTGCATAACTTATTGATTATATTCAATATTATTTAACGGCGTTAATTTTTATTCCATTTAAATCAGTTGCTTGTACCCTACGATGGGCTAGCACAGCGGTCAGCACCGTAAGCTGTATCTACTGTACAAGGCGAGCATCTTAAACTCGATGCATTATTGTCTTGACCGAGGGGGCTATAATACTCAGAATATCCAGAATATCCAGCGTGACAGACAACGCGTTTACCTCATGCCATCGCCACTGAAACCCATTCGGATCCTGCTCGTTGACGATCACCTCCTCATGCTCTGGGCATTGGAGAGGCTGATCGAGTGCGAAAAAATCAGGATGGAAATCGTGGGAAAAGCGACGAGTTGCGCCGAGGCTCTCAAGCTCGCCGTAGAAACCCATCCAGACGTAATCCTGCTGAATATAGATCTCGACGGCGAAAATACGCTGAACATACTACCGCAGCTGGTCTCCAATTCCCAACCTAAAGCAAGAGTCCTGCTGCTCACCGGCTTGCGCGACACATCTATACATGACAATGCTGTGCTGGCGGGAGCCTTTGGCGTGATTGGGAGAGAGGGTGCCCCCGAGGAGATCCTAAGGGCCATAGCAAAAGTCCATCAAGGCGAACTCTGGCTCGACCCTGCAGCGATAGGCAGAATTTTCGTCGAATTGTCCCGCAAGAGAGCCTCTGAGACAGTGAACCCGGAGCGCCAAAAGATATCAAGCCTCACTACGCGGGAGCGTCAGATCATCTCCGCGATCATGAATCAGGCGGGAGCGATTAACAGGGTCATCGCAGAGATGCTACACATCACCGAGCATACTCTGCACAACCATCTCACCTCCATCTACGAGAAGCTGGGGGTGGCGAACCGGCTCGAACTGTACGTTTACGCCAACAAGCACGACCTGCGCCAGATCACAGAAGCAAAAATCTGAACCCGTGATTACCCAGCAGTCAGTAATGATGACCACACCTAGTCACTCTTAATTTCAGGGTGCTCTAAAATTGCAGTCGTCCCCGCGAAGGTGGGGAAACCAGATGCTTGATTAGACTGGATTCTCGCCTTCGCGGGAATGACGAAATGTGAATTTTTAGAAGCACCCTATACCTATTGATTCGGCTACCACACAACTCTGATCTGTCCAGCAGGTCAGACGACTCCGAGTATCCAACCCTTGATTGCTCAGCCGCCAGAGAACAGGAAGATAGTCCTTCACTACACAGGAGGTTCCTCCTACCTAACAATTGCTTCGTCTAGGCGAGACAGCCTATGAAAAAAGGCTGTTTACGTTCATGCGCACCTCGGGTGCACGAGCGCAACATAGAACCGTCTGAAAAATCCATAATGTATGATTCAAATATCTGATTATACAAGACAATAATACAATTAATATTCACTCCTTTATAAGGAACAATGCGATGAAATCTGTTAAAGCCAATATCGCAAGGGAAGAGCGGTTACCGACGACACTGCCGATCCAACTGGATCAGGGCTTGGGTATTGCACGGGATATCAGCGCCTCGGGCGTGTTCTTTGAGACTGAAGTGAATTACCAACCGGGAAGCGAGATCAGATTCTCAGTCGAGTTCGACGGTCCTTGGGGAAAAATGATGATGAAATGCCAAGGACAGGTCGTGCGGGTAGAGCAACTGAACGAGCAGCAGGACGGCAAGGTCGGAATGGCGGCGAAGATCACCGAATTGCGGCTGAAACAAGTTTAAGGAAGTCACGTAGCGGTCGGCGGTTAGATCGCATGTTGAAAAATTGTAAACAAAGTTGAAAAGTTGAAATACGAAAGGTTGTTAAAAAGCTTCATTTAGTTATCTAAACGTAAAACACAAAGGAGAATATCATGAGCACAATCACAAATGCAGGAATCATCACTTCGTTCGGCAGAACGCCACAAGCTGGAGATGACATGTTTGCTAACACGGGCCTCACTGAAGATTCGGGCACTGTCATTCTGGATGTGATGGCCAACGATCTGGGCGGCGGTGCCAAGACGCTCTATTCGCTCGACGATGGTAGCAGCGCTGCCGCTAGTGCCAAAGGACCGTACGCGCCTCAGGATTTATTGACGAGAGACGGGGTGGGCGCGGACAACTTCAGCAAATTCGGCGCATTGATACAGATCACGGCAGACGGGAAAATTTCGTACACCATGACTAATGCCAGCAAGGCCAACTTCCAGTCTCTTGCGGCAGGCGAGATCGGAACGGACAGCTTTACCTACGCCATCCAGATGGCCAACGGGACGATCAGTTGGGCTACCGTGACAGTGCAAATCGCAGGCGTGAATGACGTGCCGACGGTTGTAGGATTCACCAACGGCGCGGTAAAAGAAGACGCTGCGGTGACCGATGGCAATCTAAAGAGCAGTGGAACGATCACGTTTGATGATGTGGATCTCACGGACGGGCACACCACGAGCGTGGCGACCAGTGCGGGCAATACGCTGGGTGGCCAGTTAACTGCTTCGGTGACGGATACGGCCACGGGCGTGGGTGACGGCACGGTGGTGTGGAACTACTCGGTGGCGAACAGCGCTACGCAATCTTTGGCTGAAGGTCAGACCGTGACCGAGACCTTTACGGTAACAATCAGCGATGGCAACGGCGGATCGATCAGCCAAGATATTACCGTCACCGTCACCGGCACCAACGATGTGCCAGTTATCGGCGGCGTCAGCACCGCCAGCGTGACCGAAGATGCGAGCACACCGAACCTGACGTCCAGCGGCGCACTGACCATCAGCGATGTGGACACCGGTCAGTCCAATTTCACAGCGCAGAGCAGCGTTGCGGGCAAATACGGCACCTTCACGCTTGATGCTGCGGGCAACTGGACCTACACTGCAAGCAACAGTCAGAGCGCGATTCAGAACCTAAATACGGGCCAGTCTCTAACCGATTCCTTCACCGCGGTTTCCAGTGATGGCAGCGCTAACTATGTGGTCACCGTCACCATCAACGGCGCGACCGACGCGCCGGCACAGGTCGAGGCGAGTTTGCCGCTGGTACTTATGGGCGGCGACCCGAACGACTTTGATGAATTGGGCAATTCCGAACGCGATGTAATTAACGCCTCCAACGCCACCAGCGGCAACGTTAACGGCAACAACGTCATTATGTATGGTGGCGCTGGTGATGACATCTACAATGGTGGTCAAGGGAATGACCTGTTCTATGGCGGCTCTGGCGACGACAAGATCCACGGGCAAAAAGACAACGACACCCTGTATGGCGGATCGGGAAGCGATATTATTAACGGTAATGGCGGTGACGACACCCTGATTGGCGGCTATGGCGCCGACACGATGGCTGGCGGCCGCGATGCGGACACGTTCACTTATCTTTCAATGAACGACCGCGACGATACGATCACTGATTTCAGCATGCAAGATGGGGACAAGCTCGACCTGAAGGATCTGATCACCAGCATCGGTGCCAACTCCAGCAACGCGTTCAGCGACGGCTACGTCCAGTTTGTGAACGCCGATGGCAACACCCAGGTGATGATCGACGTGGATGGTAAAGACGGCGCGGCCTCTGCGGTGTTGCTGGTAACTCTGACCAATGCAACGCTGACACAATTGGATACCGCGAACTACGCGCTCTAAGGAGTCTGATAAAAAGAGGTAGAAAAGCAGGGGCGATGAAAGTCGCCCTGCTTTTTTTCGTGGTAGCATGCAATACAACTGGAGCACGTTATTCGCGGAAACAGCCGGGGATCGTTTAATCCAAGATTTCCCCACGCCTCGTCATTCCCCCGCAGGCGGGAATCCAGTTAATTGAAAGCACCCCTGCGTAGCGGGACAGCATGACTGCTTTGCCCGCTACGCGGAATGTTATTCCGCTGGATTCCCGCCTGCGCGGGAATGACGGAGTTTTTTGCTAATGGACCATCTTGATAAATTACAAAGGAATGTATTGATGCAAGGTGGGCTCATCAGGAACTGGATCACCGGCACCGCTACCGTCGGATTCGTGCTGTACGGTGCAACGAGTAATGCGCAAACATTGACCGACGCTGTTGCACAGGCGATCGCCAAACACCCAGAGGTGCAAACAGCGAGGGCCAACTGGCACGCGGCGGCGGCAACGGTGCCGCAAGCCCGCTCGCTATTCCTGCCCTCGCTCGATGCGACGCTGGGGCGCAGCCACGAGCTGACCGAAAACCTAGGTACCCGTTTCTTAAGCAGTCCTCAGTCGCTTGATCGCACCAAAGCACAGCTCAACCTGACGCAACTGCTGTTCGACGGCGGCATCGCTTGGAGCCAAGTGAAGCGCGAACAAGCCCGGGCGGATGCCGCCTACGCCCAGCTCGCGACGACAGCGGAGAACATCGCGTTTCGCACCGCGCAAGCCTTCTTCGAGGTGTTGCGCTTACGCGCCCTGATCGCGCTCGCCGAGCAAAACGCGGCCGCACATCGACGAACACTGGAGCAGACCATGCGCAGGACGGCAGTAGGCGTGGGGCGGCGATCGGACAATTGGCAGACTGAGGCGCGCCTAGCACTTGCCCAGTCCTCGCTCATACAGCTGCGCGGCCAGCTCGAGCAGGCCGAGGCCGCCTACCGCAATCTCGCTGGCCGGCCGGCCGGGCTTCTGCTGCGAGGCGAAACGCCGCTGGCGGTGGTTCCAGTCAGCGCACAGGCTGCGGTGGATAGTGCGCTCGCCCACCACCCGGCGGTGCGCTCGGCGCAGCTCGAACTCAAGGCCGCCGAAGCCGACCGCGAATTCGCCCGTTCCCGCTACTGGCCGCGCGTTACACTGGAGCTGAGTGCCTCGCAAAACCGCGATCTATACGGTGTGCTCGGCACGAATTCTGACCGTACGGCGATGCTGATGCTGCGGCACAACCTGTTTCGCGGCGGTGCGGATGCGGCTCGCATCCGCGAGACCGAGGCGCGACGCGACGAGGCGGCGGCACGACTCGTGCGCGTGCAGAACGATCTCGAGCACGATGTGCGGCAGGCCTGGGAGGGCCTTGCGAGCGACCGGGCGCGCCTGCCCGAGATCCAGCGCTACGCAGATATAAGCGTCGAGGTGGTCAAGGACTACTTGATCCAATTCAACGTCGCGCAACGTAGCCTGCTCGATGTCCTCAACGCGGAAAACGAAGCCTTCAACGCCCGTGGCAGCCAGATCACCGCCGACTACGCCGTGTCCGCGGGCGTCTACCGGCTGCTCTCCGGCATGGGTCGCGGGCTTGAACAGCTCGACGTCAAGCTCGCCCCCAATACGCCACGGGAAGACGGCAAGGGGGCCAAGCCGCGATGAGCTCCGCCACGCTACATAACGTCTCTACGGAGCAACCGCCTTCCGCAGCGTCCCTGGATCCGCTTGCGGTTTGCCTTTCCGCTGCAGCCCGCATTCTCGGCATGCCACTTTCCGCCGAGGCGGTCGTGGCTGGGCTGCCGATCGAGAACGACCGCCTGTCGCCGTCGCTGTGCGTGCGCGCGGCCGAGCGGGCGGGTTTTTCAGCGACGTTGAAGCGCTGCGAACTGCCCCGTATCCCCAGACTTGCGATGCCGGCGCTGCTGCTGCTACGCGACGGCGATGTCTGCGTGCTGGTTGCGAAAACCGGCGAGAGCGCCGACATCATCACCAGCGCGGCGCCCACATCACAGAAGACCGTCTCACTCGAGGCACTTGCCTCCGACTACACCGGCAGCGCGATCTTTCTCGGACGCGCGCCGCGCTTCGCGGCGGGTACGACTAGCGAGCGCATGACCACCACGCACCACTGGTTTTGGGGAACGCTCGCCCGTTCTTGGCCGATCTACGGCGAAGTCGCGGCGGCAAGCGTGCTGATCAATATCTTCACGGTTCTGTCGCCGCTGTTCTTCATGAACGTGTACGACCGCGTGGTGCCGAACAAGGCTTTCGAGACGTTCTGGGTGCTCGCGATCGGCGTACTGGTGATGTACCTGTTCGACCTGCTACTGAAAACGCTGCGCGGTTACTTCCTCGATGTCGCAGGTAAGCGTGCCGACATCGCGCTGTCCTCAACGCTATTCGAGCAGGTGCTGAACATGCGCCTCGACTCCGGGCGTCAGAGCGTGGGAACGCTCGCCAACAACGTGCGCGAGTTCGAATCGCTGCGCGAATTTTTTACCTCAGCGACAATAACCTCGCTCATCGACCTGCCTTTCGTGCTGCTGTTCATCGCGGTGATCTGGTATGTCGGCGGCCCTGCCATGGCCGCGGTGCCGCTGGCGGCGATCCCAATCGTTGTCCTCGCTGGGCTGCTGATCCAGACGCCGCTGCGCAACCGCATCCGGCGGGTGTTCGCCGCCAGCGAGGCGAAGGACGCTATGCTGATCGAAACCCTAGGGGCGATAGAGGTGGTAAAAAGCCTGGGCGCGGCTGCGCACCTGCAACGCAAGTGGGAAAGTCTCGTCGGTTACGTCGCGAACGAGAGCCTCGGCTCGCGCCTGCTGTCGGCATTCGCCGTGAACTTCTCCGTTTGGGTGCAACTGGCCGTCGGGGTTGGAATACTTGCCGTTGGTGTATATCTCGTCGCCGATACGCAGCTCACCCTGGGCGGACTCATCGCCTGTACCATCATCTCGGGCCGAGCGATCGCGCCGCTCACCCAGATCGCGGCTCTGCTCACTCGCTATCACCAGGCGATGAGCGCGCTCGACGCGCTCAATAAGATCATGGAGGCGCCGCTCGAGCGACCGCGCGACCGTACTTTCGTGCACCGCCCGTACCTGCGCGGCGACATTGAATTCCGCAACGTGGTGTTCCGCTACCCCGGGCAGCAGATGGACTCGCTCAGCGGCGCCACCTTCAAGATCCGCGCCGGAGAGCGGGTCGGCATCATCGGACGCGTCGGTTCCGGCAAGAGCACTATCGCCAAGCTGCTGCTCGGGCTGTATCAGCCTACCAGCGGCACCATCCTCATCGACGGCACCGATTCGCGCCAGATTGATCCCGTCGATCTGCGCCGCAACTGCGGCTACCTGCCGCAAAACATCGTGCTATTTTCGGGCAGCGTGCGCGACAACTTGATGATCGGCGCCCCGGGCGTGGACGACAACGCACTACTGCGGGCGGCCTCGCTCGCGGGGCTGTCCGAGCACCTCGTTCGGCATCCGCTCGGCTTCGACATGCCGGTCGGCGAGCGGGGCGAAGCGCTTTCCGGCGGGCAGCGCCAGACGATCGCCTTGGCCCGTGCGCTGGTGACCAATCCGCCGATTCTCATGCTCGACGAGCCCACGCATTCGCTGGATAATTCTTCCGAGGAGCGGCTGAAAAACCGGTTGCTGCGCGAACTCGGCGATAAAACGCTCCTCGTCATCACACACCGCGAATCGTTGTTCTCCCTCGTCAACACGCTGCTCGTGGTGGACAGCGGCAAGGTCATGGCCTACGGGCCGAAAGACAAGGTGCTCGAAGCTCTCGCGTCGGGCAAAGTCCCGGTGGCACGCTGACATGGACGCGAAACCCACAGTGGAAAAAAACACCTCTAGCCCGTACCGCATTCTGCTTGTGGACGACGAGCCAAACGTGCTGAACGCCTTGCAACGGGTGTTACGCCAGGAAAATTATCAAGTTGTCACTGCCAATAACGGGAAGGAAGCGCTGGAACTGCTGCGCCACGCTCCCTTTCATTTAATAATTACAGACTACATGATGCCGGTCATGAACGGCGGTGACCTGCTACGCCAGGCCAAGACGCTGCATCCGGAAATGATCCGCATCTTACTGACGGGGCACGCGGATACGGCCGCCATCATGGCAGTCGTTAACGAGGGGGCGGTCTACAAGTTCATTCTTAAACCCTGGAACGATGACGAATTGCGCGTCACGCTCGCCCTAGCGCTGGAACAATCTGAATTGATCTCGAAGCTCTCGCGTCGAGAAAAGTCCGCAGGGCGCACTGACATGAACGCGAAGCCCCCGGTTCGGGCGGGGTTCATGCCACGGCCGTGGACGCCCGAAGAACTGGCGGTTGAGGATCGCGGGCTACAGCCCGCCTCCCATTGGATCCTGATCGCGATCGGCAGCTTCTTCGCGGCCGGGTTATTGTGGGCAGCACTCGCCGAAATCGACGAGGTAACGCGCGGCGAAGGCAAGATCATCACCTCCAGCCAGACCCAATACATCCAAAACCTCGAGGGCGGGATCATCTCGCAGATCCTGGTGCGCGAAGGTGAAATGGTGCAGAAGGATCAGGTGCTGTTCCGCATCGACCCTACGCGGTTCGTGTCCGAATTACAGGGCAGCCAGCAGGAAATCCTGGCGCTGCGAGCGAGGATCGCCCGCCTCACCGCCGAGTCGCAAGGCACACCCCTTGCAATGACGGCAAAGGTGACGGAGGACGCGCCGCTGCTTGACGATAACGAAGTCGCGCTCCATCTCGCCCGGCAGCGCGACCTCACGAACAAGAACGGCATCCTGCGCGAGCAGCTCACACAGCGAGAGCAGGAGCTTGTCGAGATTCGTACGCGTGCCGAACGGCTGAACGAAAGCTTCGGCTTCCTGCAAAAAGAAATCAGCATCACTGCCCCGCTCGTCAAGGAGGGCATCATATCCCAGGTCGAGCTGTTGCGACTGAAGCGCGAAGCGGCGCGCGTTCGCACGGATCTGGATGGCGCGCGGCTCACCGTACCCCGCGTCCAGGCGGCGATCGAGGAGGCGAGAAGGAGAATGGAGGACAACGAGCTCGCATTCCGCAGCCAAGCCGCTTCGGAACTCGCCGAAGCCAAGGGTAAACTGGCGAAGCTGGAGGAAACGATCCCTGCGTTTCAGGACCGCGTAAGCCGCGCCGAGGTGCGCTCACCGGTCAAGGGGCTGGTAAAAGTCATACCAAACAAGACGCTGGGCGGTGTCGTGCAGCCTGGCTCTCCGCTCGCCGAGATCGTGCCAGTGGAAGACAACTGGCTCGTGGAAGCCAAGATCAAGCCCATCGACATTGCTTTCGTGTCGGTCGGCCAGCTGGCGGTGGTGAAGATAACCGCCTACGACTACAGCATCTACGGTGGGATCGAGGGGCGCGTAGTTCACGTCAGTGGCGATTCTATCCAGCCGCAGCAGGGCGATCCCTACTTCATCGCGCACGTCCGCACAAACGTGAACGGCATCGAGTTTCAAGGCAAGTTGCTGCCGGCGATTCCGGGCATGACCGCCACAGTGGATGTGTTGACCGGGAGCAAAACCGTACTTCACTACCTGCTCAAGCCCATCAATAAGGCGGGCCAGCGAGCCTTGCGCGAGCGCTAGCAGTCTCTTACACCACACCACACCACACCACACTACGCTCTGCTTCGCATAGGACAAGAACACCCTGCGGGTGTATCGAACTTAACTTGCAACTCATAGTTTTATAAAAAACTTAAAACCGCCTATTATTGAAAAATATTCAATGTAATAAATACGTTGCAACACAAAACACATCCAATCCGGACATGTTGCTAGGGCTGCACCCACACTTGTCCCGCTTCAATCTTCACCGGATAGGTGCGTATTGGCTCATCCGCAGGTTCACAGGTCGGCTTGCCGCTGACCAAATCAAAATAGCTGCCGTGCAGCGAGCATTTTATTTTTCCGTCTTTGATGCAACCCAGATAGAGCGAATAATCTTCATGGCTGCACATTTCATCCACGCAATAAAGTGTGCCCGCAGAGTTGCACAACAACAGGCGTTTTCCGCCTACAACAACGCGCTTCATTTGCGCTGGTTGTAACTCATCCGCAGCGGCAACTGCAACATACTCGCTCATCACGCCACCCGCTTCGCTGCACGACCGGAGTCGAGCACGGCGCGTATCTGGTCGGCGGCATCGGCGAGGCTGGCGGCTTTGCCTACATGGTGCAGGATGATGGCGCCGCTCAGCACCAGTGCATCATAAAACGCACCTTTATTTCCGCGCAATGCCAGCATCCCCGCTTCTGCTGCTGCACGTGCCGTGGCAGGAATATCGATAGCCGCAACGATTTCATCAGCCCCCTCCGCAGTGGCAACCGAGCCTGGCAGCGGCACTGCACGCACTTCCTGCTGAATGCCCAATGCTGCGGGGTCTATCGCCACTTCGCTTTCCGGCCCCATCTCGTGATACTGAAAATAACGTCCAGCTTGACGCAGGGATGGCACCACGCCGCCTTCTACTCCGCGCACGATGCAGGCGCTATCAAACCCGGCAATACGGGCGAGATCGGCGTAGATGGGCGGATAGGGTTTGTGCACAAAGCCGGTAATAAAGTGTGTTTTTTTGCGCCCTGCGATGGGCTTAGACAGCACTTCCACAGTGGTCAGCACCGGGCGCTTGACGATCTGCGCACGCAGCGACACCAGGCTGTGCAGATCGGGATTAGATTGCGCCTGATCCAGATAGGTCCAACCCAGCGCAGGATCAGCCAGACGCGCTGCTGCCTGCTGCGGGCTCAGGTCAACCGGCACACCTGCGGCAGCGAGTATGTGACGTGCTGTCACGCCATATTTCGGCCCCACTCGATCAACACCGTGGCTGACCACATGAATACCCAGCTCAGCCAACAGCGGCCCGAGGAACGGAGCCGTGGGCAAGCAGCGATTATAGCCATCGTAAGGATCGCCAATATCCACCACTTCATCGACCGCAGCCACCACGCGTTTTGTCGTTTCCAGCACCGCGTCGAGCACACCTCTATTTTCATCCATAGACTCGCGTTTCATGCGTAATGCAATGAAGAAAATGCCCGCTTGCACTGGGTCGATTTGCTTTTCGATGATGGCTTTGGTGCCCAGATGTGCTTCAATGCGGCTGATATCCTTGGACAGATCGGGGCCGGTGGCAATGCGCTGAATAATCGAGCGCATGAGTAATTTTGGATCGGAGGGCAGTGTCGTATTCATGTGTATTCCGCTCGTAACAATTAATTTTTAAGATTCCGAATTCTAACATTCAAAAACATGTGTATGTTGCAACAGCCCTTTGTCTATAATGGCTTTGCGCACCCAGGTGTAGCTGTGGTATTTTTTATCCACACAATGTGCACTCAGAAAAAACAATGAAAAAATCCATCAAAGCGGCATTATTATCAGGTCTGGTATTTCCGGGAACAGGTCTCTTCTCTCTCGATCGCTATCCGCGTGGACTGTTCTTTTTTATACCTTCGTTTCTGGGATTGCTGTACCTGATTCGCTATTCATTGAACCAGGCATACACCATCGCCGATCAAATCGCACTTGGAACAATCCCGCTCGATACCGCAGTCATCACCAATTTAATCACCGCACAACCCGAAGGAACAGAATTTCTTAAGTTACAAATAGCGACATGGATTATTATCATTTGCTGGCTGTTCAGTATTATCGATTCATTCCGTCTGGGCAAGATTGCGGATCAACGCCAATAGCAATTTTAAAGCTCCGTAAAAAATCGCCCGCTCATCTCTTCCAATCCCAGCGTTTTCAACATTTCTTGCAGACGATCGGCTGCATTTTTACGTGGCAGGTTTTTATAAGTCGCGACGATCAATTCATTTTTCATCGAGTGCTCCCACCCCACTAGCTCGGTCACCGTTACCTGATAGCCGTGCGCTTCCAGTTGCAGGCAACGCAGCACATTGGTGACGTGGCTGCCAAATTCGCGGGTGTGGATCGGGTGCCGCCACAGTTCCAGCAGCACGTTTTTTGCCAACTGCTTACCCTTGTTTTTCTTCAACACCGCAGCCACCTCAGCCTGACAGCACGGCACCAGAACCACAAATTTGGCTTTACGCTTGAGTGCAAAATGAATTGCATCATCGGTTGCGGTATTGCACGCATGCAGCGCGGTCACCACATCGATCTGCTCTGGAAGTAGATCTGAATCAATCGACTCTGCCACGGATAGATTCAGGAATGACATACGCGAAAATTGCAGCTTAGCAGCGAGTTCTTGCGATTTAGTAACTAGATCATCACGAGTTTCAATGCCGTATATATGCGACGCATCATGTCGCAACTTAAAGAATAGATCGTACAGAATAAATCCCAGATAGGATTTTCCAGCGCCGTGATCCACCAAATTGATTGCTGCGCTATCCTTCAATACTTCCTTCAATAACGGCTCGACAAATTGATACAGATGATAAATCTGTTTGAGCTTGCGTCGGCTATCCTGATTCATCTTTCCGTCAAGGGTAAGAATATGCAGTTGTTTTAACAGCTCGACGGATTGTTCAGGTTTGACTTCGTACATATTATTTTTTTGAGATATTATTTTTATGGCACATCATTTTCACGCCACAAATGTGTCGGCTTGTTGTGCAATGATTTTCTAAAACTCCATTTCGCGGAAGATCATACCCACGTTACGTCGGTGCAAATCATGGTAGGTATCGAGATAGGCGAAAGGACGCTGGTCAATTACATACGCATCCGTCAAGGAGCCGCCATTTTTCATCACCTCTGCCACCTTGCCGCGCAAAAATTCCAGATAGCCTTTTGTCACCTTGGTGACCTCCTCCATATTGGTTGCCACGCCATGACCAGGAATAACATATTGGGCACCCAAGGCTTCAAATTTTTTCCATGTTTCCAACCATGCGGCAGTATTTGTGCTATCAAACAGCGGAGGCATACGCTGATAAAAAGCCACATCACCGGAGATCACCAGTTTTTTGGCTGGTATCCACACAACAAGGTCACCGGGGCTATGCGATAGCCCCAGATACAGGATTTCAATTTTCCATGACCCCATGTTCAACTCATACTTGTCGCCTGTGACAATATCGGGTTTGAACAGCTCGGTCTTGAATGCCTTGTCACGGGAACTTCTACGCATGGACTCAAGTATTGCGGCACCATGTTCATCAATAATTTTTGCCGCATCTTTGTGTGCAATGATTTTTGCGCCTTGCTCCTTCCAGTAATTTGAGCCCAGCATCGCATGGCTCTGACTGTTTTCCAGCACCACATACTTAACCGGTTGGCTGGTCAACTTCTTAATTTCTTCATGTAAAGATTGCGCGAGCAGATAATTGTCACCTGAATTCATCACCACTACCCCGTCGTCGGTAATGATAAAAGACAGATTGTTGTTATGCCCAGAGTTTTCGTATGACCCCGGACCAGTTTCTCCGATCGAGGTCCACACGCCGGGTATTACTTCTACCGGCTTGCTGTAAAGGAATGAATCAAGCGCCATGTCCTTATATTTAACTGGCAAGCCAGCCTGCTTCCATTTGTAAAAACCATCTGCATAGTTTTTGACCTTGGTGTAACCGAGCCTGCCCAGTGCCTCCGCCGCCAGCGGGCTGCGCTGATTAAAATCGTCATACACAATGATAGGGGTGTCTTTGCCCGGCACCAGCGTGGCAATTCTAAACTCCAGCAGTCCACGCGGAATATTGAAATAGTTTTCAGCGCGAATATAGCCGCCTCTCAGCGTTATTTCATCCGCATTGCGCACGTCTATCACCACCGTGCTGGATTGAGGTTTGATCATCGCAACAAATTCTTGGGTATTGATATTGCTGATGCGCTTGCCAACCTGATCCAGCAGGATTTTTACATCAGCGCTTAGCTCCGGTACTTCGACAGCCGCTACAGTTCGTTTCGCTGTTTTGGTCGCTGCAACCCCGGATGATTGCTCTCCTGCCGCCTGAACCGCAGCGCTCAGCGCAAAACTCAATAATATAAAAATACCTATGTCAGTTAATTTGCTCATGGTTTTTCCTTTCTGGATTTTTCAATATTTTATAACGTTGTGCAGCGCAATGAAATAGGAAGCAACTACAACGCTGAAAAATTCAAATGCTATTTCAACGTCGATCAAACTTTTTCGTACCAACCCTTGCTGCGCTTCACCATATATACCACCGACAACATCACCGGCACTTCAATCAGCACACCCACCACCGTTGCCAGCGCCGCGCCCGAATTAAAACCGAACAGGCTGATGGCAACCGCCACCGCCAGCTCGAAGAAGTTGGACGCACCGATCAAGGTCGACGGCCCCGCCACGCAATATGCCACGCCCATGCGGCGATTAAGCCAGTAGGCTAGTCCGGAAGTTAAGTACACCTGGATGGTGATCGGCACGGCCAGCATGGCGATGATCAGCGGCTGTTCGACGATAGACTTTCCCTGGAAACCAAACAGCAACACCAGCGTAATCAATAATGCCAAAATCGAGATCGGATGCAAGGCTTGCAGCGTGCGCTCCAGCGTATCGGCTCCGCGCGCCAGCAGCAGTTTGCGCCATAGTTGTGACAGCATAACTGGCACCACGATGTACAACACCACCGACACCAATAGTGTATCCCACGGCACCACGATGGCGGACATGCCCAGCAGCAGAGCTACCAGAGGTGCGAAAGCGAATATCATGATGGTGTCGTTGAGTGCGATCTGGCTCAGGGTGAACATTGGATCACCATTAACCAGCCGACTCCACACGAATACCATCGCGGTACAAGGTGCTGCGGCCAGCAGGATCAGTCCGGCGATGTAGCTATCGATTTGGTCTACCGGCAGATAAGGCGCAAAAATATGGCGTATAAAAACCCATGCCAGCAGCGCCATCGAAAATGGCTTCACCGCCCAGTTGATGAACAGCGTAACCCCAATGCCGCGCAAATGTTTACTCATCTCATGCAGTGAGTTGAAGTCGATGCGTAGCAGCATGGGGATGATCATCACCCAAATCAGCAAGCCAACCGGGATGTTGACCTGGGCAACTTCCAGCCTGCCCAGCCATTGGAATGGGGCAGGAAAAAACTGCCCCAGCACCACGCCAACGATGATGCACAAGAACACCCACAGGGTGAGATACCGCTCGAATAAATTCATGCTTATACTTTCCAGTTGATTACCGATAAAATATTCAATAATATCAATATATTACGATATCAACTCTCAATCCTTAATACGCCCGATTTCGGCGAGTTTTTCTTTCAGGGCGATCTTGTCCAGCTTCTCAATCGGCAAATTCATAAACAGCTGAATGCGGCGCGACAATTGTTCGCCTGCCTTTTTGAATGCTGCACGCCTCGCTTCATCGCCCTCGACATGCGCAGGATCGGGAATACCCCAGTGTGCCGTAGCGGGCTTGCCGGGCCAGATCGGGCAAGTTTCCCCGGCGGCGTTGTCGCACACGGTAAAAATAAAATCGAATTCCGGCGCACCGGGAACGGCAAACTCGTCCCAGCTTTTGCTGCGCAAACCTTCGGTGCTGATGTCCTGCTGCTGCAACCATTCCAGCGCGCCAGGATTCACTTTTCCGGCAGGCTTGCTGCCTGCGCTCCAGGCTTTGAACATGCTCTTGCCCAATGTATTGAACAGCACTTCGCCTAAAATGCTGCGCGCGGAATTGCCGGTGCAGAGGATTAATACCTTGTATATTTTTTCAGTTTGCATTTCGCATCTCCAATTGTTTTATCCACTTACTATTTGCACATCTTACGCGGCGCACATTGTGCTGCATCACCGGCACAACAATTTTCGCTCAGGTAAGCAATCAACTTATCCATCTCGTTAAAACTGGCGGAATAAATCACATAGCGCCCTTCAGCCCGTGACTTGACCAGCTTCGCATGCGACAGCTCTTTCAAATGAAACGACAAGGTCGCTGCGGGAATGCCCAGTTTTTCGCCCAGCACGCCCGCAGGCATGCCCTCTTTACCCGCCTGCACCAGCAATCGAAAGATGGAGAGGCGCGACTCCTGTGCCAATGCAGACAATGCTTTTACCGCTGATTTTAATTTCATATTTCCAATAATATAGAAATATTTTTCCAGATGCAAATGTAATATTTACAGCACATCGGCATGAGGTATCAAAACAATATCGAGCGTCACCCTAGCAGCCTCCTACACTACGCTCTGCTTCGCATAGGACAAGAACCCCGGCGGGGTGTCGAACTTAGATGTGCAGTTAACGTAACATATTGATTATATTGAATATTTTAACAAAAATGAAAGCTTGGGTCGGTAGGTCAGGGGCGAATGCAACCCCGCAGAATATGCAGATCACTCACTGACACGTCCAAGCCACCACAACCAGATAAACCCGATGACGCCCGCCACCATGGATCCAGCCAATACACCGGTCTTGGCCATCAGCAGATATTCCGGCTGCGCGGCGAAAGCAAGCTCGGCGATGAAGATAGACATGGTGAAGCCAATTCCGGCCAGCACCGACACCGCTGCAATCTGGCTGAAGCGCGTGCCAGTTGGCAACTGCGCGATACCCAACCTCAACGCCAGCCAACATGCGCCAGTTATACCGATAAACTTGCCGAGCAGTAGCCCCAGCATAACGCCCAGCGTCACCGGATGCGTGAAGGTCTCGCCCAGTGCGCCAAACTGTAAAGGGATGCCAGCGTTGAACAAGGCAAAGATCGGAATCACCAGAAAGGCCACCGGCAGATGCCAATCATTCGTAAGCCGTTGCAACGGCGTTTGCACTCCTTGCACGTTATTTTCCAGCGTCTGCGTCACCGCATACAGTTTCTCGTTGGTCATGATGTTGGTGTCCTGCTGTTTACTAGCCTCGAAGCGACTGATTAAGGCGGTGATGCGCGCGCCAAACAAAGCGGGGTCGTATTTCGATCTAGCTGGCACTGCAAAGGCACCTAGCACACCCGCCAGCGTTGCGTGCACACCGGACTGTAGCAACGCGTACCACAACAGAATTGCGACCACAAAATAAGGTAGTACCCTACGTATGCCCGCAAAATTAAACGCGAACATCAACAGCACCAGACCGCCAGCCACGGCCAACCAATCAAGCGCCAGCTGCTGCGTATAGAACACCGCGATCACCAGCACCGCGCCGAGGTCGTCGGCAATCGCCAGTGCGACTAGAAAAGTGATCAGCGCCTTCGGCACACGTGAGGCCAGCAACACCAGCGCACCCACTGCAAACGCAATATCGGTTGCCATCGGAATACCCCAGCCGCGCGCCGCATCTCCGCTGGGATTAAAGGCCAGATAGATCAACGCGGGCACCACCATGCCGCCGAACGCGGCAATGATGGGTAGTGCAGCCTGACGAATATCGGCCAGCTCGCCGACCAGTATTTCGCGCTTCAATTCCATGCCCACCACAAAGAAGAACAGCGCCATCAGGCCGTCATTCACCCAATGATGCAAACTCATGTTGATAGACCAGCTACCAATCTGCACGCTCGCCGAGGTGTGAATAAAATGCAGATAAGCATCCGCCAAAAAACTATTCGCCAACAGCATCGCGATTACCGCAGTGCCCATCAGCAACAGTCCGCTGGTGGTCTGACGGTGGATGAATTCCTCGAACGGGGTCAATACCCGTGTGAAGGCACGTTCCCACGGCGCATAGATAACGCCTGGTTCTAGCTGTTTTTTATTCTGTTCTTGCTTTGCCATAATCGCCCCAATGTCAACGTTAAAGATAGTGCCGACGTTAAAAATAATACATATAAAATTTTGCTGCCCGCTTAAACAATACGCTCACCGTGTATCACCAGTAGATCACTCTGCAAGACAAACAAACAAAGGGGACAGATTTATTTGTTCCCTATATTTTGCTAGAGTCATGAGCTACATTACGCGGGCTGAAATAAAGCGCTACCAAATAGCTGATGGATAATGTTCGCGTATATTCTGGTCTGCCGTTAGCAGCGGCGCAGCGCGATGGGCGGCTTGGGCGACGATGATTCGATCAAAAGGATCGCTCGTCCAATTGAGTACGAGCGCTTCGCCGATAACGGCGGCGAAAGGTTGCTTGCAGGTTTCCAGCCCGATGTCGCGGCGCAAACTGTCTAGTATGGTGAGAGCGGGACAGTTGATGCGAGAGATTTCATGCAGGTAGGTCAATTCCAGTTCTACCATAGGAGAAATGAGCAGCTGTTCCGCAGCCTCAATGGCTCGCACACCCATCGGCGTGATACGCGCCGAGCCATCTTGATATAGCCAGACCAGAATATGAGTGTCGAGATACAGTTGCTTCAAGGGTGGCACGCAGACGGGTGGCGGTAAGGCGTGTTTGCATGATTAAGCCTCCTGCTTTACGAATGCGTACATGTTATACCTGAGCATGTGCATGTTCAAGCGTAAGCCTCTCCCAATATGAAATGAGTCTAAAGGAAGCGCGTACTACCAACCATGAAAAGGAGATTGAGTGTGTTGCTTGAGTTTTGGTTGGCGAAATTGATGCGCTACCCTTTGATTTACCTCGAAGAGGCTCTTGTGCCCTTTAGGGTATAAAAGAAAATAGACTGTCTTGAGTTGTAAAATATTCAATATAATCAATATGTTACATAAGCACAC
The DNA here is from genome assembly GCA_038925365.1 of Gallionellaceae bacterium. Taxonomy (GTDB): domain Bacteria; phylum Pseudomonadota; class Gammaproteobacteria; order Burkholderiales; family Gallionellaceae; genus 39-52-133. Next base: position 2,924 of record JBCKTV010000020.1, on the reverse strand, counting down.
CTTCTAATCCAAGCAGGCTGATATGGCATGATTAACTGATCGCTCTGATCACTATAGACCTGATTTTTATTGATATTCCCCTCTCCTTTGTTTGCTCTGCTCAATCACGTAGGGTGCAATAAGCGTAGCGCATTGCACCGAATGTTAGTGGAATACCAGCGGCGCAATGCCCGTTGGTTATTGCGCCCTACGCGGGCTGGGTTGCTTCGCTAGCCAAGTGGCAAGCGTGGCGAAGAGCAGGGTGGGTGCTATCGGTTTGCCCACAAAGTCATTCATGCCTGCATCTAAACAGCGTGCATGATCTTCTTTCCTGGCGCTGGCGGTCAGGCCGATCACCAGTGTAGAAGACAAGGCCGGATTAGCGCGAATCTGCCGAGTGGCCTCCAAGCCGTCCATCACGGGCATATTGACATCCATCAACACGCAGTCAAAGTGCGCTTTAAGCAGCCAGTCTATGGCCTCCTGTCCGTTGTTTGCAATGGTGACGACCACGCCGGCTTGTTGCAGCAGTCCTCGTGCCACCATCTGATTGATAAGATTGTCTTCAGCCACCAAAATGGCCGCACCTTTGACCACACTCAGGTCAGCCAGCGGCGATGCTGCTTGCACAGAAACCGCTTTACCACGGCCTAATCGAGCCGTGAACCAGAAGGCGCTGCCCTGGCCTAACTGGCTGTGCACGCCGACCTCGCCCCCCATCAACTCAGCAAGCTGCTTGCTAATAGACAGACCAAGGCCGGTGCCGCCAAAGGTGCGCGTGGTCGAGGCATCCGCCTGCGAGAAGGGTTGGAATAGCTTGGCCACCGCAGCTTCATTCATGCCTATGCCGCTATCCTGCACCTCGAAGCGCACCAAGCAGTCGTTAGCCGTCTCTTCTAGCATATTGACGGTCACGATGATCTTACCCTGAGGGCTGAATTTGATCGCGTTGCTGAGGTAGTTAAGCAGAATCTGCCGCAGCCGCAACGGGTCGCCTTGCAGTGGTTGCGAGAGTTTATGGTCGATGTCAAACTCCAGCACTATCCCCTTGGCCTTGGTGCTGTCGATAAGCAGGCCGGAAATATCGCTGATGACCGTGTTCAGTTCGAAATCCAGCGTTTCCAACACCAGCTTCTTGGCTTCAATCTTGGAAAAATCCAAAATTTCGTTGATGATGCCCAGTAGGTGGTGGGAGGACTGTTGGATTTTGTCGAGGTAGTCGCGCTGCATCGGGTTCAGCTCGGTTTGGAGTAGCAGATGGGAGAGGCCAATCACCCCATTCATCGGCGTGCGAATCTCGTGGCTCATGTTGGCGAGGAATTCGCTTTTGGCCACATTGGCGTTATCGGCCATGGCCATGGCCAGCTTGGCACTCAGCAGATTGGATTCAATCTTTTTTCTGGCGCTCACATCAAAGATAACACCGTCGAGATACAACAATTTCCCGCCCTCGTCAAAAATGCCTTGGCCTTTTTCATTAACCCATTGAATGCTGCCCTGGGAGTCGAGCAGGCGGTATTCAATGTCGTAATGTCGCTTTTCTCGTATGCTTTCCTGAGCAGCATCGTCCACCAGCTTGACGTCGAGAGGATGAATAATAGACGCATAAGATCGCACCGTATTGTTGATAAAATCAGCAGCGGGATAGCCGGAGATATCCTTGATGTAATCGTTGATAAACTCCATCGACCAGTCAACATCATTGCGGCATCGGTAAATGACCCCTGGAATATTATCGATCAGCGACTTGATCCGCTCTTCGCTGCCACGAAGTTGGTCCCTGATCTGGCGCATTCGGTAGGCCACCGCTAGGGCAAGCAGCAAGGCTTCAATGACTATGCCGAAAGCTATGGCTTGGAAAGCTTGCTGTGTAAAAGGCAGCCCGATCCACACCGAGAGGGGGGTGACGGCGCTGCCTATCATCGCGATCATCGTGGCGGCCAGGAAGTAGCGTCCGGCAACATTGCCATGTTGCACGGTGATTACGCCTAGCCAGACCATAAATACCGAAAAGAGAAGCATAAATACAAAGGCAACCAGTCCTGCGGCTTGCTGCTGTTGCAGGAGCACCGTCAGTGAGATCAAAACCAGACCAAATGTTACGAACCACCGTAGCAGCCGGTGAGCAGCGGGGGCATGCTGGCGGAGATTGAGGAATCCACTGGCAAAACGCAACCCAAAACAAGGGAATACAACCATCAAAATGAACACGACGTACTGCTGAAAGCTGGCGCTATCCGACCAGAACCAGGCATAGCCGTGCCCGCTGTAGCTCAGATTGAGTAGCACAAAGCTGCCAAGGTAGAGCGCATAGTCGAGGTAGATGCGCTCACGCAGCCCCGCGTACAACAAGATGTTGTACGCGGCCAGGGCAAACAGAATGCCATAGAGCAGGCCGTAGCCGTAGCTGTACATGCTTAGAGTGTCCCTAAGCTCGGCGGGAGTGATCAGGCGTAAGGGTAGAACCATGGGGTCGGAGGTTTCGAAGCGCAAATAGAAATTACTTTGCCCCGGTGGCACCAGCACGTCAAAAACAAAGCCTACTCCTGGCAGGGGATGCTGCAAAGCGGCATCGGCATCACCAGCCGCCCACTGTGCGGCTACACGCGTACCTTGTAGTTGAAACACATCGATGCGGTCAATTCAGGAACTCGTCATTTGCAAGTGCCTCTGCTGAGGCGCGGCTGTCGTATTCACGACGGCCAGATGCAGCCAAACAGGACGTGAGCCTATGCCGAATTTAGGCACCTCCACCTCGCTGGGACGAAAAGCGCCCTGGCGTTGTAATGCTATCACCTCGGCCAGCGTCAGCGCGTCGCCCTCCTCTATCAACACCCCCAGCCATTGCCCGATTGGTTCGCTAGGCAGCTCGTCGAGATTGACCACCTTGGCATACGAGACTTGAGACAAGCTCAAGAGCAGTAAACCAAGACATAGCCGCCATC
>JBCKTV010000019.1:0-41681 GCA_038925365.1 Gallionellaceae bacterium | reverse complement strand
CACAGATGTCACCGGCAGCGCGGTGGCTGGCCACCAGTTTTTTCCCAGCATCTGTCATCATCGGGCGAACTTTGATGCGCATAAAATCTGCATGCCATTGATCCAGTTCCTTGCGCTTGTGGCGAGACAGTGGCTTGAGCTGAAAGTCGAGAAAGGCGTGAATATCCAGGGTGCCTGCTTTGTATTGTTCGTAAAACTCCAGGTTTTTTGCTTCGAATAATTCACGGTCAAGCACGCCTTGCTCGATTAAAAATTGCGACCATTCGAAGTCGCTATCGCCGCTTAACAGAGTATTGTCCAGATCAAATAAAGCTAGGTTCAATTTCTTACTCCAATGTTGTATTAAATACTTTTTCGGTTTTTTCAGCTTGCATCACTTCCTTCAACAGTGGCACCGATGCCGCGCGCTTCAGGCGCAAGCAGTGTTCATCCAGCGCATCCAGCACGCCAAGCAAAGCGGGTAAATCGCGTCTGCCGTGGCGCAGCAGGTATTGAGTAACTTCGGGTGGCAGCACTAAGCCGCGTGCAGACGCATGTTGTTGCAGCGCCAGCGCTTTTTCTTCATCGCTCAATGGTTGCACCTGATACACCAAGCCCCAGCCCAATCTAGTACGCAGATCGTCGCGCAGTTTTAAATGCGCGGGGGCTGCGGTGCCGCTGACTAGAAGGATGCCGCCACTTTCGCGTTGGCGATTATAGAGGGCGAACAGAGCAATTTGTGCGGGCTCGTCCAACAGCTCCACATCATCTAGCGCCACCATCTCAATGAATTTCGGCTCAACGGCTTCCGGCACGGTGTCGCGGGTGTATTGGGCAGACAGGCCGAGCGTGTGTGCCTTTTCAACGGCGGCTTGCAAAAGGTGGCTCTTGCCGCTGCCGGTATCACCCCAGATATAAATGCAGCGCTCGGCCTGGGTTTTATTCAGCGCATGATTTAGCGAGGACAGTAGTTCAACATTGTGTCCGGCAACAAAGTTATCGAAGGTGGGAATCCAATCGGGCGAGATGCCCAGCAACATTTGCGTCATTTAAAATTATTCTTTGTATAGAGAGCTGTTCCGATACCCACGGCCGGCATGACGTAGACCTACCAGCAATGCAGCCGCCAGAGGCAAGGCGAGCAGCAGACCGAAAAATCCGAACAATTGGCCGAACGCAAGCAGGGAAAATACGACGGCAAGGGGATGCAGGCCTATGCGGTCGCCCACCAACCAAGGCGTGACCAGCATGCCTTCCAGCATTTGGCCGAGTCCGAACACTAGCCACACCAATGCAATGCTGGTGAATAGGTCAAACTGGGTGAATGCTGCAATGGTAGCCAGTGCTAGGCCGGTGAGCATACCGAGATAGGGGATGAATACCAGCATGCCTGCCACCACGCCTATCGGCAGCGCAAATTGTAGGCCGGTGAGCCACAGGCCAAACACATAAAAGCTGCTCATCAACAGCATGACCGATATTTGCCCGCGTAAAAACTGCGCCAGAACGGCGTCGATTTCCCGTGCAATCTCCAGCACTTTTGCATGCAGGCGTCGCGGAATGGCGCGATTTATAAAGGCCAGCAGTCGCGTCCAGTCGCGTAGCAGATAAAACAGCACGAGAGGAATCAGCAATACATTCATCAGCAGCGCCAGCAGCAGCGCAGCGCTGCCGCCCAGCCACGGCAGAACTTTTGCCGCAGCCCCGCCCGCGCTCTGCCAGTGGGTGCTAAGCAGATTTTTCAGTACCTCATTGTCCCACTGTAAATTCACATTAAAATACTGTTGCAGTAGCGGTAGTAATTTCAGACGCGCTGCATCCAGCAGCGTCGGCAGGTTTGTGACAAAGTGATTGAATTCCTTTTGCAGCAACGGCAGCATGATGAGAATAAGCAAGGCCAGCAAGCCCACCAACATTGCCATCACCAGCAAAGCCGCCAGCGTGCGCGGCAATTTCCAGCCACGCGGAAGTTGGCGTGCGCTCAGTTTGCTCACCCATGGATCACAGATGTAAGCCAGTATGGCCGCCACCACAAAAGGGGTAAGGATGGGTTCCAGCAAGTAGATCAGCCAGCCAAAACCCGCGATTATCGCGATCCATTGCAGTGCAATAAAGCGTTCGGTAGCCATTTCGGGTAAAATCCACAAATTAAAAATTAGCGGCACTGTATCCCGAAGAAAGCGAGAATTCAACTTGAAACATGACCAAACTAACAATAAGACCCCTCTTTCCTACCGCGATGCTGGTGTAGATATGGACGCTGGCGACCGTCTGGTCGAGAATATCAAGCCTTTTGCAAAGCGCACCATGCGCCCCGAGGTGCTAAGTGGCATCGGTGGCTTTGGCGGGCTGGTAGAGATTTCTAAAAAATACAAGGAACCTGTTTTGTGCTCCGGCACCGACGGTGTGGGCACTAAGCTTAAATTGGCGTTCGAGCTGAACCGCCATGACACCGTGGGTATTGATCTGGTTGGCATGAGTGTGAACGATATTCTGGTGCAAGGCGCGGAACCGCTGTTTTTTCTTGATTATTTTGCCTGTGGCAAGCTGGATGTGAATGTCGCCACTGAAGTGATCAAAGGCATTGCCTACGGCTGCGAACAGGCTGGCTGCGCGTTGATCGGCGGCGAAACCGCAGAAATGCCCGGCATGTATCCGCTGGGCGAATACGATCTTGCCGGGTTTGCGGTGGGTGTGGTCGAGAAGGCCAACATCATTACCGGCGAGCACATTAAGCCGGGTGATGTGGTGCTGGGTCTGGCTTCCAATGGTGCGCACTCCAACGGCTATTCGCTGGTGCGCAAGATTATCGAACGCAGCCATCCTGACCTCAATGCCAAATTTGACGGTGAGCGCACGCTGGCCGAGTGCATCATGGCTCCCACGCGCATCTACGTGAAACCGCTGCTGGCGTTGATGCAAACACTCACCATTAAAGGCATGGCGCACATCACCGGCGGCGGCCTCACCGAAAATGTGCCGCGTGTACTGCCTGACAATGTGGTGGCCGACCTCGACAGCAAGACTTGGGACACGCCGAAGCTGTTTGACTGGCTGCGCGAGCAGGGCAATGTGGACGCGCAGGAAATGTTCCGTACCTTCAACTGCGGTATCGGCATGGTGGTTGTGGTCAGCAAGGAGGATGCCGACAAGGCAATCAAGCAACTACAAGCTGCGGGTGAAAAGGTTAGTCAGATTGGACACATACGCGCACGCATCGGGGATGAACACCAAACCCAGGTACGATAAGCAGTGAAAAAAATTGTCATCTTAATCTCTGGCCGTGGCAGCAATATGCAGGCGCTGCTTGCAGCCAAGCTACCATGCCAAATCTCTGCCGTAATCAGCAACCGTGCCGATGCACTAGGCTTGGAATATGCCAACCAACATGGCATCGCAACACATATAGTCGCGCATAAAGACTATGCAGACCGAGCCTCATTCGATACAGCACTAGCAGACGTGATAGACAGCTACCAGCCAGATTTTGTTGTGCTGGCAGGCTTTATGCGCATTTTGACCGAGCACTTCGTCAATCGCTATCATGGACGTCTGATCAATATCCACCCTTCGCTTCTTCCTGCTTATACCGGCATGAATACGCATGAACGGGCATTACAGGACGGCGTAAAAATTCACGGTTGCACCGTGCATTTTGTAACGCCCGATCTCGACCACGGCCCCATCATCATTCAAGCTGCCGTGCCGGTGCTCGGCAACGATACGCTGCAATCATTATCTGCACGGGTGTTGAAGGAAGAACATATTATTTACCCGCAGGCCATACGTTGGTTATGCAGCGGGCAGGTCAACTTAAATGCAGATGAAAAAGTCGTGTTTAATCATACCGAGATCGCAGGTGCAGTGCTTGTTGCCCCCGCTCTGGAGTAAGACGATGAAGCTAAAAATCTCAGTTCAAGCCACAGAGATCACAGAGGACACAGAGAAGGCCAGTACTCAAAGCATCTTCTCTGTGCTCTCTGTGGCTAAATGTTTTTTTAAAATGAAACATATTGCCATGAAATATATTTTAAGCCGCGCCATCGCAACACTTTTTCTGTGTATTGCTGCACAACCTTTGTTTGCCGAGCCTGCTAGCAAAATCCAGGCAAGTTACGATGTCATCGGTTTTGACATGACGCTGGCCAACATCAGCGAAACTTTCACTCGTAGCGGTGACAATTATCAAATTGAAAGCGTGACTAAGGCAGTCGGCCTGCTGGCTCGCTTCAAGCCTGAAACGGTACGCATTATCAGCCACGGGAAAATCACGGCACAAGGACTGGTTCCTCTCGGTTTTTCATTAACGCGTGAAGTCGATACCCACAAAAATTCCAGCGCCAAATTCAACTGGGGGAAATCTGTTATTACCCATACCGATTACAAAGGCGTCAATGACTTAGAGCTTGCCAATGGAACCCAGGACAGGCTGAGCGTGTTGTATCACCTGCCATTGCTGGTAAAAACGCATCAGACAGAATTCAAGTTCGGCATCACCGATGGCAACAATCTAAAACACTACAGCTTCAACCTAAATGCAGCAGAACAAAATATACACGTGCCTATGGGGAGTTTTAAAGCTAGGTATATCAGCAATGCACCGCTAGCCGAGCAAATGCAATACGAAATATGGATGGCTAGCGAACGCGATTATTTTCCATACAAGATCATTGTGACCGATTCAAAAGGCGTAAAACTGACCCAGGTGCTGACAGATATTTCCATTACACCGTGAAACCCGAAATAGCTTTTCCCTTTAAACGCATCGCCCTGGCAGTTGCACTCTCGTTGCTGCTACATAGCCTGCTGTTGTGGCAATTGCCAAAATATGAACCCAGTGACCGTATCGAATTGCCACCCTTGCAGGCCAAGCTTGAAGCTTTACCCAAGCTGACAAAAAAGCTAGTACACAAACCCAAAATAAAGCCAGCCATTCCACCACCAGTGCTAGCAGAAACTGTTGCTAGCACCATCCCGGTATTGAGCGATACCACCGCCTCTACCGTTGCTACTGCACCTACCGCAGCAGAATCGATTACACCAGATATGTCTGATGCAAATAGCAGCCCTCCCCTGCTGCCCAAACATGCACAGCTAACTTTCTCCGTACAATACGGCAGCGGCGGCTTCAAGGTGGGCGAGATAAAACATGTGCTGGAAAATTCGGGGGGACGTTACACCCTGCATGCCGATACGAAAACCACCGGCATAGCAAGCATCTTCAAGAGTTATTACCTCAAACAAAGCAGCACTGGCCTGGTCACCAAATTTGGTTTGCAGCCTCAGCACTATCAGCAAGACAAGGTAGATGGCAACGATATGCAGACCTCAATTGCACATTTTGATTGGGATAACAATCAAATACACTTCTCAAATGGAACTTCAAGCCCCCTGCTGGAACAGGCGCAAGATATGTTGAGTTTATCTTATCAGCTTTCACAAATGCCATTGAGCCTAGCAAACTTCCCAATTGCATTGAGCAATGGCCGAAGCATCAATCAATATTTTATTGCTGTAGGTGAAGAAACCTTGATCAACACCACGATGGGGGAATTGCGTACCATTCCACTGTACAAGGTACCAAGCCCGAATCAAGACGGCCTGATTATCTGGTTAGCCTTAGAATATCGCCTATTACCGGTTAAAATACTGTACTTGGACAAATCCGGCGCAGTATCCGCCAATATGGTCATCACCGACATCCGCGTTTCGGATGAATAATTCACACGTAATCTCCCCATGCTCCTTACCGAATACCGCTTAGAACTCGTTATCCTAGCCCTGCGCACCATTTTGCCGCTGCAATACCCAGCTGACACCTCACTGCGCTATTTTTTCCAAGCTGAGCGTATCGGCTCGAATGAACGCTCGCTGGTGGCAGAAACCGTATTTGGCGTGCTGCGTCACCGCTTGTTTCTTGAGCATGGCTGCGGCGAACAAACCACCCCGCGCCGCTTAGCGCTCGCCTACTGGGTAAAATTCGCCGGCTACAATCTGCGCGAAATCACCCCCTTGCTGAAAGCGACCGAAGCCGAATGGCTGGGAAATCTGAAGGCTATCAAGGTGAACGAGCTGTCCTTGTCAATACAAGCCGAACTGCCGGACTGGATCATCGAAAAACTGCGTACACATTACAGTGATGAAGAAATTCTGGAGATAGGCTTGTCCATGCAACAGGCCGCCGGCCTGGACTTGCGCGTCAACACCCATCTGGCCAACCGCAACGAAGTGCTGGCAGGTTTACTGGCCGAAGGCGTCACTGCCGAAGCAACGACTCACTCACCTATCGGCATACGCTGCAAGGGCAAGCCTGCACTCAACAAAAGCCCGATGTTTACAGGGGGGAAATTTGAAGTACAGGATGAAGGTAGCCAATTGCTCGGTTTTTTGCTTGCGCCAAAACGCAATGAAATGGTGGTGGATTTTTGTGCCGGTGCGGGTGGTAAATCACTGATGCTGGGTGCCATGATGAACTCGCAGGGCAGACTTTACTGCATGGATGTTTCGGAAAAGCGTCTGGCCAATTTAAAACCGCGACTGAAACGTTCCGGTTTGAGCAATCTACAACCGCTACTGATCGCGCATGAAAATGACATCAAGGTAAAACGTCTGGCCGGAAAAATTGATCGCGTGCTGGTCGATTCCCCGTGCAGCGGCTTGGGAACTTTAAGACGCAATCCTGACCTCAAGTTTCGCCAATCGCCCCTAAGCGTGGCAGAGCTCACGCAAAAACAAACTAACATTCTGGCGGCTGCAAGCAAGCTGGTAAAAAAAGGCGGTCGCCTAGTCTATGCCACTTGCAGCCTGCTGCATGAAGAAAATCAGGGTATCGTCGAAGCCTTCTTGTCTACTCACCCGACGTTCCAACTGCTGCCCGCAGGTGAAGTTTTGGCACAACAAAAAATACCGATGGAAATGGGCGACTATCTGCAACTGCTGCCACACAAGCACGGCACCGATGGATTTTTTGCTGCCGTGATGGTACAACGTGGAATCGAAAAACCAGCACCTGCCGGCGATGTAGATCAAACAGATTTACAGGCAATCTAAACTGCCGATCACACTGATTGTTCTAGCCGTCTCCTACGCTCTGCTTCGCAGAGGACAAGCACCCCAGCGGGGTGTCGAACTTAACTCGCAAGCCATTGATTTTGCTATAAGCAACGTTCTTGCGCCTAGGGCATAGAGAAATCACCTCTCTTTAATAAAATATTAAATATTTATCTTAAGACGGAGAGTGCTCCTCCCTAATCCCCTCCTGCTGGGGAAGCCAATTTCAACGCAGTTTTTGCCAATCGCTTACCCAGAGCAATACACAGTTTTTTCTCTGCCTCCGAGATAGGCTGGTCATTTGCCAACCCTGCCACATGGCTGGCGCCATAGGGTGTGCCACCTTGCTGGGTGGTATTCAGTTCGGGTTCGGAATAGGGCAGGCCGACGATGACCATGCCGTGGTGCAGCAAGGGCATCATCATGGTCACCAAGGTTGTTTCTTGCCCGCCATGCATGCTGCCGGTAGAGGTGAACAGTGCGGCAGGTTTGCCGACCAGAGCATGCTTTATCCACAATGAACTGGTGCCATCCCAGAAATATTTCATTGCCGCCGCCATATTGCCAAAACGGGTAGGGCTGCCAACGGCGATGCCTATGCATTCTTCAAGGTCGCTTAACTCGGCATAGGGTGCGCCTGAGTCAGGAATGGCAGGTTCGGTGGCTACACAGGTGGCGGATACTTTGGGCACGGTGCGCAACCGTGCCCGCACTCCGGGAACCTGCTCCACGCCGCGAGCAATCAATTGAGCCATTTGTCGCACTGCGCCATGCTGGCTGTAATACAGTACAAGAATTTCTTTGTCGGTTATCATGCTGAGCATTGTATTTCAGTTACCCCATTCAGTAAAAACATTGCTTTATTTTTATGCATAAATTAATCAAGAAAATTCCAAGCCTGCATGCATTGCACTTCGTGAAGCTGATTGCTGCACGCTTCCATCAGGAGCGTTGCTTGGATATGGCTTCAACTTTGACTTTTACTACCTTGTTGTCTTTAGTGCCGCTGATCACCATTATGATTGCTATTTTCTCGGCTTTTCCGCAATTTACAGATTTCTCGGGCCATACCAAAAGTATTGTTATAGAAAATATGCTGCCGGAAACGGGCGGTAAAATAATCTCGCGTTACATGGAGCAGTTTGCCGGCAATGCAGCCCGACTGACCGCGGTGGGTATCATCTTTCTGACGGTCACCGTGATGATGATGATTTACAGCATTGATAGCGCTTTTAATAAAATCTGGAGGGTAACGCGGCAGCGCACGGTGATACAACGAGTGCTGGTGTATTGGGCTGTACTGACGCTGGCACCTATACTGCTAGGCGGCAGCTTGTCGATGACCTCATGGTTGATCGGCATGTCAGCAGGACACTTTGGCCTTTCATCAGTCATGCTGGTGATACTCAAACTGATTCCGCTTGTTCTGACAACGCTGGCATTTGCATTGCTATTCCGCGTGGTTCCCAATCGTTTCGTGCCCCTGCGGCATGCGTTGATAGGTGGTGTGGTATCTGCGCTTGCATTTGAGGCAATGAGGCGTGGCTTTACCTTGTATATCTCCAACTTCCCCACCTATAAGCTGGTATATGGTGCATTTGCCAGTGTTCCAATTTTTTTGCTGTGGGTTTACCTGTCGTGGCTGATTGTATTGATAGGCGCCGTATTGACGGCTACCCTTTCAAGCTGGCGCAGTAAGAGCGGAGCACATGCACTCTCACCCGAGGTGAAACTATATTTTTCATTGTGCATACTGAAAATCATGAGTGAAGGATTGCGCACTGGTGAGACCCAGACCCTGAGCCAGCTCAGCAAAAAACTGCTGCTGGGTTATGACTCGCTGGAAGAATTGCTGGAAAAAATGTCAACGATCAATCTGGTGCAGCGGGTACTGGGACATCGCTGGGCAATGCTGCGTGCGCCTGAGCATGTACAAGCTATTGAACTTTACCGTTTATTTGTGTTCGATCCAAGCAAGCCTCCCGCAACGGAAAGTTGTGAGGGAGTTAATACCTGGCTAGCCCGTCTGGCTGAGCATCATACAAAAACAACTGCGGTGAGTTTGCGTACTCTGTTTAATCAAGGGCGGGAATGACACAGCATGAATTTTAAGAGGTGCCTGATGCAGTTTTTTATAGGGATTAAGTGATGATGAAGATCAGCCGTTGTTTGCTATTGGGCTTACTGTTACTGACAACATTGAATGTTGCAGCGAACGAGTTTATGTTCAATGATATGCAGGGTAAAGTACAGCGACTATCGGATTACAAAGGCAAGTGGGTGCTGGTAAATTTCTGGGCGACCTGGTGTCCGCCATGCCTTGAAGAAATTCCTGAGCTGGTTGATATGCATAACGAGCGTGCGTCTAAGGATTTTGTGGTCATTGGCATTGCAATGAGCTCTTCCATGGCTTCAGTGCAAGCATTCGTCAAACAGATGGATATCAGTTATCCGATTGTGATGGGAAACGACAAGCTTGCTGCCCCAAATAGGTAGAGTTGAAGCTTTGCCGACGACCTATCTTTATGATCCGACCGGTAAACTGGTCAGTTATCAGGCTGGCATGGTGACACGAAAAGACATAGAAGACTTTATTCGTTCAAAGTCGAAAAAATAGCGCTTATCGTTTCAATGTTCTGCTAGCGGACTGTTGGAATTAGACAGGGGCATTGAATGTAACCAATTGATTATATTTAATATTTCACCATGGGCGGCAATTTTATATTCTGTATAAATCAATGAGTTGCCAGCGAAACCCGACTGACTACTAGCTGATCGGGCTTGCTTTGAAATTTTGAACGGGTCATCACTGGCGTAGTCCAATTTTTGTGCCATGCAGTTTTGACCAGGTTAGGATATTCAGGCCTGCCCAAGCTGCCGTTGTATCTGCCTAGTGCGCGATACAGATTGCCTTTTTCCATATCCAGATAGTGACGCAAGATAGTGCAGCCATAGCGTAGGTTGGTGCGCAGGTGAAAAAGATTGTGTTCTCGCGTGCCTATGGCTTTTACCCAGAAGGGCATGACCTGCATATAACCGCGAGCGCCGACGATAGACACTGCATACTTATTGAAAGCGCTTTCCACTTCAATCACGCTCAACACCAGGTGGGGGTCAAGTCCAGCGCGCATCGCTTCATAATGCACCGTGCTTAAAAAATCACGCCTGTCCTCATCATCAGGTATTTTATTTTTTAGCCGAACTGACATCTCGGTTAGCCAAAATTGAGCTTCCTGGTGAGAGGAGAATGCAAGTTTTGGAGCGGCTTGATCTGATACAGCGCGCTGCAATACCGCACGAACACTGGCAGAAAGTGCAGCCTCAGACTGCCCACCAGCATAGGCTACAGAGAAAAAATAGCCCCATGCTGTGGCAACAGACAGCAGCAGAAGGAATTTCTTCAAATGTATCGTTGAGTTCATAATAATGATTGTACGACTCCAAAGACTTTGTGCAAGTCTAAAATTTGTGCTTCGGTATCTCGGCGCCCCTGATACTCCACGTTTCCATCTTTCAAACCGCGATCGCCGATCACAATGCGATGCGGAATGCCGATCAGCTCCAGGTCGGCAAACATCACGCCAGGACGCTCATCGCGGTCATCCAGCAACACCTCAATGCCAGCAGCGCTAAACTCCTGATACAGTTTTTCGGCAGCTTCACGCACCGCTTCGCTTTTCTTCATACCTATCGGGGCGATGGCAACTTGGAACGGTGCCATCGCAACAGGCAGAGTAATGCCGCGTGCATCATAATTCTGCTCTATCGCAGCGGCGACTATGCGTGAAACACCGATGCCATAACAGCCCATTTCGATGAATTGAACCTTGCCATTCTCATCCAGGTAGGTGGCATTGAGCGCTTCAGAATATTTGGTGCGCAGCTGGAAAATATGGCCGACTTCGATGCCACGACACAGTTGCAGCGTGCCTTTTCCATCGGGGCTGGGGTCGCCCGCTATCACATTTCGGATGTCGGCGATCAGATCGGGTTCGGGCAAGTCACGCCCCCAATTGACACCTGCCGTATGGAATTTCGCTTTGTTACTGCCGGCTACAAAATTGCTCATGGCGGCAACAGTTAGGTCGGCGATCACGCGTGTATTTTTGCGGTCGATGCCGACAGGCCCTAGGAAACCTGGAGGGCACGCGAAGAAATCACGAATCTCATCTTCTCGTGCAAAACGGAATTCTGCTAGGCCAGGCAATTTATTGGCCTTAATTTCGTTTAGGGAGTGATCACCGCGCAGCAGCAATATAACGAGTTTATCTTCGGCTATGACTGCAATCAGCTTGACCATTTGCTGCAAGGGAATGCCGAGCAACTCGGCTACGGCTTCGCATGTGGTTTGTTTGGGTGTGTCGACATTGCGCATGATTTCACTTGCTGCACCCCGTGGCTCGACGGGTGCGACGGCTACAGCCAGCTCTACATTGGCTGCATATTCCGAGGTGGGGCAGAAAGCCAATGCATCTTCGCCAGAATCGGCTAGTACATGGAACTCATGCGAGCCGCTGCCGCCAATAGCGCCGGTATCGGCCGCTACTGCACGGAACTTCAGGCCGAGGCGAGTGAAGATGCGAGTATATGTCTCATACATCACGCGATAAGTCTGTTGCAGACTGTCGAAATTGGCGTGGAATGAATAGGCATCTTTCATCAGGAATTCACGCGCGCGCATCACGCCGAAACGGGGGCGAACTTCATCGCGGAATTTGGTTTGTATCTGATAAAAATTCAGCGGCAATTGGCGATAACTCTTAACTTCACGACGCGCAATGTCAGTGATGACTTCTTCATGGGTAGGGCCGAAGCAAAACAGTTTGTCATGACGGTCGGTAATTTTCAGCATCTGCGGGCCGAATACCTCCCAGCGCCCAGTTTCCTGCCATAGTTCGGCTGGTTGCACTGCCGGCATCAGCAACTCAATGCCGCCACTCTTGTTCATTTCATCACGCACAATCGCTTCAACCTTGCGTAGCACGCGCAGACCAAGGGGCATCCAGGTGTAGAGGCCGCTGGCAAGTTTTCTGATATAGCCTGCGCGCAGCATCAATTGATGGCTGATTAGTTCGGCCTCTGTTGGGGCTTCTTTTTGGGTGGAAATGAAAAATTGTGAAACACGCATGTTAGGGCTCGCTGATTAGTGGTTTTTTAAAGCGTCATTTTACCGTTAAAGGCTATTTCCGTTAAAGCCAATTGATGTTGCTGGAATAAGTGCTATTCAGCGAGCCTGAAATATGGAACAATCCACCCGTTAATATAATTGATAGGGCATAACATGATAGACCGAGAAGGCTATCGCCCAAATGTCGGCATCATACTGACGAATGAAAGAAATCAGGCTTTTTGGGGCAAGCGTATCCGGCAGGATGCGTGGCAGTTTCCGCAAGGTGGGATTCAGTATGGTGAAACGCCAGAGCAGGCGATGTATCGAGAGTTGCATGAAGAAGTCGGCTTGAAGTGTTGCCATGTTGAGATACTTGGCCGCACGCGTGAATGGATGCGTTATGAAGTACCTCAGAATTGGTCAAAACGTGAATCGCGTGGCAATTATAAAGGCCAGAAACAGATCTGGTTTCTATTGCGCCTGGTCGGACGTGACTGCGACGTGTCTTTGCGTGCCTCAGGTCATCCCGAGTTCGATGCATGGCGCTGGACCGACTATTGGGTGGACATCAACAATGTCATTGAATTTAAGCGTGAAGTTTATGGACTGGCTTTGACCGAGTTGGCGCGTTACCTTCCAGCAATCAAATCTGCTGAAGGAAATTACGCGGATAAAAGTGTTGCCGGCAGCGTTGGCGTCAAGTAATGGCTACTCTTTAAAATTTAGCAGAAAATCGCCTTTGAAAAATTCTTGTATTACTGGAAATATGATGATGTAATCTTTCGATCATCGTTTTTTCAGTGCCTACTACCGCGACCTGATTTATTTCATGCGCAACGTCATCAATCAAGACTACGCGGATTCAAAAACGAAGTGCAACTTTTAGCCATCCGTATCATTGAAAAAATTGCAGACATTCCAGCAGCGCAATGGGATGCGCTTGCAGAGAACAATCCCTTCCTCAAACTTGCTTACCTGAGCGCCTTGCAGGAAACCGGCTGTGCCACACCCGAGACTGGCTGGCAAGCGCAGTTCATCACCATATGGGAGGGTGATGAACTGATAGGTGGCATGCCGCTATATTTGAAATTTCATTCCTATGGTGAATTTGTTTTCGACCACGCCTGGGCCGATGCCTACAAGAACAACGGCCTGCGTTACTATCCAAAACTAGTGAACTCGGTGCCCTTTACCCCAGCAACCGGGCCACGCCTGCTGGCCAAATCTACCGAGGTGCGTGCACAACTAATCCGTGCCGCACTGGATCTGGCGCATCAGCCTGGCATCTCCTCCCTGCACCTGCTGTTTCCCTACGAGAGTCAGGCACAGGAAATGCAGCAACAAGGCTTGATGTTGCGGCGCGGTGTGCAGTTTCACTGGCGGAATCCGGGCTATGCCGATTTTGATGCCTACCTCGCCAGCATGCGCCGCGACAAACGCAAGAAAATTAATCAGGAACGACGCAAGGTAAACGATGCGGGCATCACCTTTGAGCATGTACGTGGTGAACAGATCACCCCCGAACAGTGGGATTTTTTCGTGCGCTGTTACGAACACACCCATGTTCAGTACAATTCTCCGCAGCCGTTGAACAAGGCATTTTTTCTAAGTATAGCCTCGACCATGCCTGAGCACATCCTGCTCATCATCGCCTCGCGCAATGGTCAGCCAATTGCCGGCGCAATCAACTTCTACAACCACGATACCCTGTTCGGTCGCTCATGGGGCGCATTGGAATACCACCCCGGCCTGCACTTTGAAGCCTGCTATTACCAGGCTATTGATTTCTGCATCAAAAATAATATCGCCCTGTTTGAAGGCGGCGCTCAGGGAGAACACAAACTCGCACGCGGTTTTTTACCCAGCACCACCTGGTCGGCACACTGGCTGGCGCATCCGCAATTTTCAAAAGCAGTGGAAGAGTTTTTACAGCGGGAAGCGGGAGGGGTCGAGCAATACATGGATGAGTTGAATGACAGCAGCCCGTTCAAACAACCAGCCCAATGAAATATCACAAGTACTTGCTTATATTTAATATTTTGTCATGCGGCATAAAGGCTGATCAAGTCTGACTCTATTTTTGACTAGTTTGAAAGACTCGCTCCGCAGGCACGCGTAACTGCACCAACAAGTATTCTGCAAAATCGGGCGCATAGGGTTGCAGTGCAATTGCCGCTTGCATGCACTGCAACCAGACATCTCTTTCTGACTCGCCGATCACCATATGTGCATGGGCACCGGGAATACTGATAGAACCATATTTTTCCTGGTAACGCTTGGGCCCACCAAGCCAGCCGCACAAAAATCGCGCCAGCTTGTCTATCGACACCGCAATATCATCCGGGTGCATTTCTCTGATTACCTTGGCTTCGGGTAAGGTGTCCATGATTCGATAAAAATCTTCTACCAGTTTTTGAAGACCCTCCACGCCGCCCGCCGCGTTGAACGATGTGTCCTCTTGACCGTATACAGGCTTGAGATTGGAAGTCATGTTTTAACCTGCCTGTCCGGCATAGACATTCTGCACATCATCATCCGAATCCATTGCTTCCAGAAACGCTTCAACTTCATCACGCTCGGCATCATTCAACGTGACAGGATTTTTTGGTTTGTAGCCTAGTTGCGCTGACTGTATAACGAATCCGAAATCAGGCAACGCACGGCACACAGTATCCAGGTCGGCTGGCTCAGTGTAGAACCATGTATTGCCATCCTCTCCCGGCTCCAAATCCTGTGCCCCTGCTTCAATTGCTGCAAGGTCAGGATCGGCCTCATTGTTCTGTGGCTTGGCTTCTATCATGCCTAGGTAATCAAAATCCCATGCAACTGACCCCGATGCACCGAGCTGCCCCTTGCGGAACAACACGCGAATATTGGAGAGGGTGCGGTTGATATTGTCGGTCAGACATTCCACCATGATGGGCACACGGTGTGGTGCAAAGCCTTCATAAATGAGTTTTTCCAGCTTGCCGCCATCGTCGAGCAGACCCGCACCTTTTTTGATTGCACGTTCCAAAGTCTCGCGCGGCATGGATGCCCTTTTGGCTTGCTCCACCAGGATGCGCAGCCGAGAATTGGTATCGGGATCAGCACCGCCGCGTGCTGCAACCGTGATTTCTTTTGACAGTTTTCCGAAAACTTTACCTTTTGCATTAGCTGCTATTTCTTTATGTCTTGCTTTCCACTGTGCGCCCATGTTGCTTTCCTTGTTTCAATATATTTTCCATAACTTGCTGTAGGAGCAGGCCATGCCTGCGACAGCTTTTCGCAGGCATGGCCTGCTCCTACAAAAAAGATCTAAATGCTGAGATTAAACTTGCGGATGCGCCTTCTCAACACCGGCATGCAAATTATTCAAAGCATGCAAATAAGCCTTAGCCGAAGCCACCACGATATCGGTATCTGCCCCCTGACCATTCACTACTCGTCCACCCTTAGCTAGCCGCACGGTGACTTCTCCCTGTGCATCTGTACCGCTGGTAATATTGTTTACCGAATACAGCAACAACTCTGTACCGCTATGCACAATTTCTTCAATTGCTTTGAACGTGGCATCGACCGGGCCGCCGCCCTGCATTTCCGCTTCTTGCTCTTTACCGTCCACACTCAGACGCACCAGTGCCTTGGGCATGATGCCGGTTTCACTGTGTGCACGCATCGACACCAAACGATAGTGTTCGCTTACCAGTGCAATTTCTACTTCACTCACCAACGCCTGCAAATCTTCATCAAAAATCTCGCGCTTGCGATCGGCCAATTCCTTGAAGCGGACAAAAGCCGCATTCAACGCTTCTTCATTCGCCAGTGCGATGCCCAGTTCCTGCAAACGAGAACGGAATGCATTGCGGCCAGACAGTTTACCCAGTGTCAGTTTATTCGCACCCCAACCCACATCCTCGGCACGCATAATTTCGTAGGTTTCACGGTGCTTGAGCACGCCATCCTGATGAATGCCCGATTCATGCGAGAAGGCATTGGCACCGACAATGGCCTTGTTAGGCTGCACCGGATAACCGGTGATGCTGGATACCAGCTTGGAGGTTGCTACTATCTGAGTGGTGACTATGCGCGTGTCGCAGGTGAATATATCTCGACGCGTCTTCACTGCCATCACTACCTCTTCCAGGCTGGCATTACCGGCGCGCTCGCCTAAGCCATTTATGGTGCACTCCACCTGGCGCGCGCCATTCAACACTGCGGATAAAGAATTGGCTACTGCAAGACCAAGGTCATTATGGCAGTGCACGGAGAAAATGACTTTGTCAGAATTGGGAATACGTTCGCGCAAATCGCGTATCAGCGCGCCAAACTGATGCGGCAAGTTATAGCCTACGGTATCGGGAATATTCAGCGTAGTCGCACCGGCTTTGATCACCGCATCCAGCACGCGGCACAGGAAATCAGGATCGGAACGCCCCGCATCTTCCGGCGAAAACTCTACGTTGTCGGTGTACTGACGCGCCCACTTCACCGCTTTCACTGCTTGCTCCACCACTTGGTCTGGCGTCATGCGCAGCTTCTTTTCCATATGAATGGCGGAGGTGGCAATAAAGGTGTGGATGCGCCCAGATTTTGCACCCTTCAATGCTTCACCCGCACGTTTGATGTCGTTCTCTATCGCACGAGCAAGGGCGCAAACAGTGCTGTCCTTGATGACGTCAGCTACCGCTTTGACAGACTCGAAGTCACCGTTGCTGGCGGCGGGAAAGCCCGCTTCGATCACATCCACACCCAGCTTTTCCAGTTGCTTGGCGATGCGCACTTTTTCTTCGCGCGTCATGGAAGCGCCCGGGCTTTGTTCGCCATCGCGCAAGGTAGTGTCGAAGATAATTAATTTGTCAGTCATGTTAAAACCCTAGTAGAAATTACTCGATGCTAAGCAAGCGAGTTTAATGCGTCGAATAGACAGCTAAAACATCTCCTATTTTCAACATAGAAATGCCTTTATAACTTGACAGTCTTCAGGCCGATGCGCTCTACTGTCGGCATGTAACGGCAGCGGTTCAGACGTGCATGTCTATCGTTTGCATATGTTACAAGATAAGCTATTTTATATAAACCAAGTTAGGGGTCAACCATGAAAAAATTATTGCCATTACTGTTACTGCTTGCCGGTTTCTCGCAATCTGCATCTGCAGTAGGATTCTCTGCTTTGAAGTTACTCAATCAAGAGCAATTCAGGCTGCTGTCTGAAGATTTTGGCTCGGCACTAAGCTACAAACCGGTTACCCCCGCCACTCCGCTGGGTATTATCGGCTTTGACATCGGGCTAGTAGCCACTGTTACTGACATATCCAAAAGCGGCAGTGTTTTAAAAACGGCGACCGGCGACGCTCTTGATATCACCAAAATGGTTGTTCCCAAGCTGCATGCAGCTAAAGGGCTGCCCTTCGGTTTAGATGTAGCAATGTCTATGGCTACCGTCCCCGACACCAACATTAAGTTGATGGGTGGGGAGTTGCGCTACGCAATCATCCGTGGCGGATTAGCGATTCCTGCTATTGCCATTCGCGGTGCAATGACCAGAATGACGGGTGTGGAGGAGCTGACTTTTGAAACCAAGAGCTTGGATATTTCCATTTCCAAAGGTTTCCTGAGTTTCACCCCCTATGTGGGCGTGGGTAAAGTTTGGGTAGACAGCAAAGCCAATGTCACTGGTATGGGTGGCGTAGCTTTGAGTGAATCTTTCACTCAGCCCAAGGTCTTTATTGGTGCCAACCTGAACTTGATTCTGATTAACTACGCACTGGAAGCTGACCAGACAGGCGGCGCAAACTCCTTATCCTTCAAGGTTGGCTTCCGCTTTTAATCGTTGTTAGCAAACCTGATGTGAAAAAACCCGGATAAATCCGGGTTTTTTTATTTATGCAATGCTCAATAGCTCATCGTTGCTGCTCTGTGTTCTCTGTGGCTGATTGCCATTTCTAGGTTTAACCGCTATTTAACCTTGCTCGACAAGATCGCCCATTGCTGCGGCCATTGCGCCATCGGTTCGCGGGTAAAACCGCTCTTGCCAAACTGATGCCAGCGTCCAACTACATGACACACCAGTAAGTTGGCATAGGCACTGATATCCGCGTTGCTCTCCAGCTCGCCCTGACTTACTGCAATGCGCAGCGATTGCTTCAAGGTGGTTTCAATACGATCGAGAAACTGATTGATACGTTGTTGCAGTCGCTCATCTTCGTTGACCAGCGCATCGCCAATCAGCACGCGGGTCATGCCGCGATTCTTCTGCGCAAAGCCCAGCAACAAGGCCAACACTGCCTCAACCTGCTTCATACCGCTGCTCTCATCCACAGTAATTTTAGTCACCAGCCCGAATATAGTCTGTTCGATAAACTCGATCAAGCCCTCGAACATTTGCGCCTTGCTGGCAAAGTGCCGATATAAGGCAGCTTCGGAAATATCCAGTTTCGCCGCCAGCGCAGCGGTGGTGATCTTTTCACTTTTGGGTTGCTCCAGCATTTCTGCAACCGCTTGTAAAATTTGCAGCTTGCGTTCTCCCGGTTTCGCGGCAGCCATATCTTTTCCTTTTCAAATCAGCCGCAACATACGCGGCAATTGCATCACATTTTGTATTTTCACATCCACATAAGCTGGCATGCGCGATGAAGCGCTCACCCACACCGTTTTCATGCCCAAGCGTTTGGCCGTGTGTAAATTTTCTGCACTATCTTCTACCATTACGCATTGCGCAGGATTAAGCCGATGCTTGCGCAGCAGCCGTACAAAGCCTGCTATCTGTGGCTTGGGTTTGTAACGCGTATGTTCAATCGCAAACAAATCATCAAACAGATCATCCACACCCAGCAACCTCAACACCTCGCGTGCATAGTGCTGCGGCGCATTGGAAAATACCAGTTTTTTTCCCGGCAAGCGTAGTAAAACTTGGCGTAGCTGCGGCTCGTGCACCACCATCTTAGTCAATTCAGGAAACTGGTGCGTATGCCATAAAAAATGATCAGGGTCAGTTGCGTGGTGGCGCACCATGCCGCTCAAGGTAGCACCATAACGATGCCAGTAGTCTACGCGCAATGCATTTGCTGCCTGCTCATCCAGTTGCAGATGTTGTTGCAGATAAGCCGTCATGCTACGGTTGATGTGTGGAAAGATGTGCGGCGTTGCATTATGCAAGGTATTGTCGAGATCAAAAATCCACACCAGACTCATAAAACCCTTATCCGCAGATTAAATAGATTCAACCCAAAACATGCTCAAAAAGTTGTCTCGCGACTGTCTGATTTAACTCCAACTCATTGATTTAACAAAGAAACCAAGATTGTCGCAGTGACAAAATATTCAATACAATCAACATGCTACGTTAATATTCGAATAAGTTATTTGCTCTTAATCAACGTTCCCACGCCCTCTTCCGTCAATATCTCCAGCAACAAAGCATGCTCCACGCGCCCGTCAATAATATGCACTGACTTGACCCCACCGCGTGCAGCATCCAATGCAGAACTTATTTTTGGCAACATGCCGCCGGACAAGGTGCCGTTGGCCACCAGTTCGTCGATTTGTCTGGGGGTCAATCCGGTCAGCAAATTACCATCCTTATCCAGCACACCTGGGGTATTGGTGAGCAGAACTAATTTTTCCGCTTTCAGCACCTCTGCCAGTTTGCCAGCAACCACATCGGCATTGATATTTAGCGTCTCTGAGTCTTCACCCACACCTATCGGCGCGATAACCGGAATGAAATCACCGGAATCAAGAAAGTTGATTATGGAAGGATCGATCGAACTGATCTCGCCGACCAGGCCGATATCGAGCATCTTGCCGGGCTCATCCGTACTCTCCAGCAGCATTTTACGCGCACGAATAAACGCGCCATCCTGCCCGGTTAAACCCACCGCTTTGCCGCCATAACGATTGATCAGGTTGACGATATCCTTGTTGACCTTGCCCAGTACCATCTCGACCACGTCCATAGTTTCTTCGTCGGTCACACGCATGCCCTGTACAAATTTACCGGCCTTGCCCACGCGCTTGAGCATATCGTTAATCTGCGGCCCGCCACCATGCACGATCACCGGATTCATACCGACCAGCTTGAGCAACACCACATCACGCGCAAAACCCTCCTGTAATTTTGGGTCGGTCATAGCATTGCCGCCGTATTTAATGACGATGGTTTTGTCAAAAAAGCGCTGGATATAGGGCATCGCTTCAGAAAGCGTATGCGCCTTCTGCGCGGCGGTGGCGGCAGTCAGTGTCATTCATTATCCCTTCAAAAATCAGTGGCGCATTTTAACCTAGAACTGCCTGTTTTCTGAAGTCGCTATCGCCTCCGTGCAAACTACTACACATTGATACACTGATAAAATCGCTAGCAGCCTTCTACACTACCCTCTGCTTCGCATAGGGCAAGAACCCCTGCGGGGTGTCGGACTCAACTCGTAATAAATTGATTTTTAGATGAATTAAAATTGTCGCTCATATCAAAATATTCATTTCTTCGACTCCAATTCCAAAAATTTCCAGATTGACTACCAATGAAAAGCACTGGATACTTCAAAATATACCGTAGAACCTCCTATCCTTATAAGTGATCCATCCACTTTTTGCCTACGCTGAAAGAAATCATCCATGTTACCTACAAAACCATTAGGATTTATCGCGGATGTCTTCAAAAATCTCTGGTTTCGTGATCCAGGCGAAGACACACTTTTTATTAACGACACCGCTGTGCGAATTCGTGCCGGAATACTGCTGATCATTCCCCTGTACCTAGGATTTACACTTTTCGATGCGGTGTACGGTTCCCGCTGG
This sequence comes from Gallionellaceae bacterium, assembly GCA_038925365.1. Classification (GTDB taxonomy): domain Bacteria; phylum Pseudomonadota; class Gammaproteobacteria; order Burkholderiales; family Gallionellaceae; genus 39-52-133. The sequence goes on along the minus strand of JBCKTV010000019.1, from coordinate 20,764 downwards.
GAGGTCACGGGTACTCTCATTACCGATACGTTTGAGACCAACGTTGATGGACGGATCCTCTACAGCGTCGAAGCCTTACGGCGCACCTTTGACTTTTCCGTGCAGACTTGGGTGCTTTTATACGCACTGTTTGATATGTTGTCTGGCATGTTTGTCCTTACTTCACGCTTGTCGCCGACCATTTTGATTAGCAGCTTCCTTGCCACAAGCAGTGCGCCCGTCTGGAAACCCCTGCTTCCCAAGCGTTTTGCCTGGTCTATCGGTGCGAGCCTTATCACCGTCTGCCTCATCTATTTCAACCCAGAAGTTTTTGCCGGCTGGGTTAATACCCTGTTTTCGGGTGAAATTTTGGCGACTACCCATAACTACATGCCCAGATGGATTCCTTGGGTACTGGTATGGGTATGCATAGCTTTCATGTGGATGGAAACCGTATTGGGCGTGTGCGCAGGCTGCAAAGTTCATAGCTTGCTGGTTCGGCTGGGGCTGCTAGACGAGGTATGTGAGGCGTGTAACACACTCAAGCCGGAGAAATCTGACGGATCCAAATACTAGGTTTAATGAAAAAAGCACCTGTTGTCAGGTGCCTTAGTTTGATGTTTTACATACCTAATTAAGGTATATTCTAGAACGGAATATCGTCATCAAAGTTGTCGAAATTACTTTTGGCTGCGGCTGCTGGTTTTTTACTCGCGGGTGCGGCTGAAAATTCTTCAGAAGCTGCTGCCGATTTTTCCACCACTTCGAAACTGCTGCCACCCGACGATTTTCCACCCAGCATTTTCATTTCATTGGCAACGATCTTGGTAGTGTAGCGATCTTTGCCTTCTTTATCTTGCCACTTTTCAGTCGTAATTCTGCCCTCGACGTAAATCAGCGAACCTTTTTTCAGATACTGCCCTGCAATTTCCCCTAGTCGCCTGTAAAAAACGACATTGTGCCACTCGGTTTTCTCCTGCTTTTCGCCGGTCTTGTCTTTCCATGTTTCGGAAGTCGCCAATGTCACATTAGCAACCGCCTCACCATTGGGCATATACCTAACCTCGGGATCTTTACCGAGATGTCCCACCAGAATTACTTTGTTTACTGACATGTCATGCCCCTTTTAATAATTGCTCAACCCCTGCTTCGTCAAAACCACTCGTCTCTACCTTGAGGCTGGCCATTTGTTCGGCCGCCACCACCAGCACTTCACGCACACCCTGGAGTTGCGATAAACGGCTTTGCAACAGCCGTGCAGCAGCTTCATCCATAGAGGGCATCGGATACAGCCTGGTGCGCACTGTCGCTGGAGACTGCATGCCAAGGGCTACCAGCAACCATAATATCAATAACACAATCGCAAACATGAGGACAGCATTGCCGCCAAAATATTGCATTAAAAAGCCGCCGGCAGTTGCACCTATAAACGCGCCGAGGAATTGTACGCTGCTATAGACTCCCATGGCCGTGCCTTTTGCGGCAAGTGGCGCGGTTTTGCTGATCAGCGAAGGCAGCATGGCTTCAAGCAAATTGAATGCAATAAAAAATAATAGCAGTGCCAATGCCACACTGAATACACTCGCGTTAAATATCAACAATATCAATTGAGCCAATGCTGCCAAGACAATTGCGCCAATAAAAACCTCTTTTATCCTGGATTTTTTATCGGCGAATATCATAGGCGGAATCATGAAGACGAAGGCCAGCAGCATCACCGGAAGATAAACTTTCCAGTGGTAAGCGACATGCAGCCCGTTATCCTTCAACATGAATGGTACTTGCATAAAGACGGACATTAAAATCGCATGTAGGGAAAAAATACCGAAGTTCAGCCGCAGCAATTCCTTGTTGTGCAATACCTCGCCCAAACGCTTGCCATTAGCCTCGGTATCGGTATGAAAGCGGGTTATGGCTGGATTGGGAACAACGAATGCAATAACCAGGATGGCAAGCACTGCCAGTACGGCAGTCATCATAAAGATACCGGACATGCCGATGCTTGCGTAAAGCAGGGGCGACAACACCATGGAGAGCGCGAAGCTGAAGCCGATAGTCATGCCTATCATGGCCATTGCCTTGGTACGGTGATCCTCGCGTGTCAGGTCTGCGGTCAAGGCCATTACCGCTGCATTGATTGCGCCGGTGCCCTGAATAACTCTGCCCGCGATAATCCAGTAGATATTGTCCGCCGAGGCTGCAATCAGGCTGCCGATGACGAATAATATCAAACCAATATAGATAATCGGCTTGCGGCCATAGCGATCTGACAACCAGCCAGCCGGGATTTGTAAAATGGCTTGGGTCAAGCCATAAGCGCCCAACGCGATGCCTATCAGCAAGGGGCTTTCACCGCCTGGCAGGTGCTCGGCATAGAGGGCAAATATGGGCAAAATAATAAACAGCCCTAGCATGCGCAAGCCATACACGCTGGCAAGACCCATGCTGGCGCGAAGCTCTAGCGGAGACATGGAATCCCCGGCTTTAATTTTCGCATCCGCGCTTCGGATAATGGTATCTGGGTCAAGCTGCATAATTGATATTTGGGTACATACGGAAAGTCGCGTATATTAGCAGGTTTAGCGAAGCCGACGAAAGTCTAGGGAAATTTTGGCAATGGATAGCATTACAATTCGCGGCGCACGCACGCACAATCTCAAAAACATCAATCTTGAACTGCCACGCAATAAACTAGTGGTGATCACAGGTTTGTCGGGGTCTGGCAAGTCCTCTCTGGCTTTCGATACCCTGTATGCCGAAGGGCAGCGGCGCTATGTCGAGTCTTTATCTTCCTACGCACGCCAGTTTTTGCAGTTGATGGCCAAGCCTGATGTGGATTTAATCGAAGGTTTGTCGCCTGCCATTGCCATTGAGCAAAAAGCGACTTCACACAATCCTCGTTCCACCGTCGGCACGGTTACCGAAATCCACGATTATCTGCGTTTGTTGTTTGCTCGTGCGGGCGATCCCTATTGCCCGGAGCATGATCTTGTGCTGCGCTCACAAAGTATTGCGCAGATGGTTGATCATGTGTTGGAGCTTCCGCAAGATACCCGCATCATGATCCTGTCGCCATTGGTGGTGGAACGCAAGGGCGAACAATTAGAATTGTTCGACGAACTGCGTGCTCAGGGTTTTGTACGCTTGCGCGTAAATGGCACGGTGTACGAAATGGACAACCTGCCTGCCTTGCAAAAAAACAAGAAGCATACCGTTGAGATCGTGGTCGACAGATTAAAGGTAAATCCTGACAGCAAACAACGTCTGGCTGAATCATTCGAAACAGCGTTACGACATGCTGATGGCCGCGCTCTGGCGGTTGAGATGGATAGCGACAAGGAGCATGTTTTTTCTGCCAAATTCGCCTGCCCGATTTGCAATTATTCACTGCAAGAACTTGAACCGCGCCTGTTTTCATTTAACAGCCCAATGGGCGCATGCCCCAAGTGCGATGGCTTGGGCAACATCAACTTCTTCGATCCCAAGCGAATTGTTGCTTTCCCTCAATTATCCTTGAGTTCCGGCGCGATCAAAGGCTGGGACAGGCGCAACCAGTTCTATTACCAGATGCTTGACGGTCTCTCTCGCTATTACGAGTTCGATCTGGAACGTCCATTTGAAAGCCTACCTGATAACATTCAACAGATTATTTTATACGGTAGCGGCAAGGAACAAATCCCCTTCAGCTATCTCAACGAACGTGGCAAACCCACTTTGCGCGAGCATAGTTTTGAAGGCATCGTTGTTAATCTGGAAAGACGCTACAAGGAAACCGAGTCTCCGACCGTGCGCGAGGAGCTGGCAAAATTTTTAAATAACTGTAACTGTACCGAATGCAAAGGCACGCGCTTGCGCCTTGAGGCTCGACATGTTCGCGTAGCTGACCATGCTATTTTCCAGATCAGCGCACTTCCTTTAAAAGAGGCGCTTACCTTCTTTAAGAAAATAACTTTGCCGGGGAATAAACAGGCCATTGCAGAAAGGATAGTACAAGAAATAGTCAACCGCCTCACCTTTCTCAACAATGTAGGACTCGAGTATCTATCTCTGGATCGTTCCGCTGAAACTCTGTCGGGTGGCGAGGCGCAGCGCATCCGGCTAGCATCTCAGATAGGCTCCGGTTTAACCGGTGTCATGTATGTACTGGACGAGCCTTCCATCGGTTTGCACCAGCGCGACAATAGTCGCTTGCTGGACACCTTGAAACGCCTGCGCGACATGGGCAACAGCGTAATCGTGGTAGAGCATGATGAAGACACCATACTCGCCGCAGACTATGTGGTGGATATGGGGCCAGGCGCGGGTGAACATGGCGGCTCTATTACCGCCCAAGGCACTCCTGCAGAAGTATGCGCTAACCCTCAGTCGCTGACCGGTGACTATCTGATGGGGCGACGCAGCATTTCTTCACCTACAGAATATCGTGCGCCGGATCCCGAGCGTATGCTCATCATTAAAGGTGCGAGCGGCAACAATCTGAAGGATGTCACGCTGAATCTTCCTGTGGGACTCATGGTTTGTGTGACCGGCGTTTCAGGTTCAGGTAAGTCCACATTAATTAATGACACCTTGTATCCCGCCGTTGCCCAACATTTATATGGCAGCAATACCGCACCCGCTCCTTATGCTGAAATAATCGGCTTGGATTTCTTCGATAAGGTCATCAAAGTAGACCAGTCACCTATCGGTCGTACACCACGCTCAAATCCCGCCACTTATACCGGTCTGTTTACACCGATACGCGAGTTGTTCGCAGGTGTTCCACAAGCACGTGAGCGTGGCTACGGGCCTGGGCGTTTCTCGTTCAACGTCAAAGGTGGTCGCTGCGAATCCTGCCAGGGTGATGGAGTGATTAAAGTTGAAATGCACTTCCTGCCTGACGTATATGTAGATTGCGATGTATGCCACGGTAAACGCTATAACCGTGAATCGCTGGAAATAAAATACAAGGGTAAAAATATCCATGAAGTACTGGCTATGACGGTAGAGCAGGCTCACGCTTTCTTTGCGCCTGTGCCCATCATTGCGCGCAAGCTGCAAACCCTACTGGATGTCGGACTTGGCTACATCACCCTTGGACAGAGCGCTACCACCCTCTCTGGCGGCGAGGCACAGCGTGTCAAGCTATCGCTGGAACTATCTAAACGCGATACAGGACGCACGCTCTATATTCTGGATGAACCCACTACCGGCTTGCACTTTCATGATATTGCTCTGTTGTTGAAGGTCATACATAAATTGCGCGATCAGGGCAATACACTGGTCGTTATTGAACATAACCTTGATGTCATCAAGACTGCTGACTGGATTATCGACCTCGGTCCTGAAGGAGGGGTAGGCGGAGGCCGTATCATCGCTGAGGGCTCACCCACAGAGATTTCAACTAATCCTGATAGCGTAACTGGGGAATATTTGAAACGTGCCATGGAAAAGAAAGTTAATTCCAACTCTAATATAAAAATGAGCTGAGTACATCGGACTATCGTAGATATTTGTTGTTGCCGCTAGCTTTATGTCTAATTTGCTCACGTGGAAAAACAATCGCAAGTTATTGATTATATTGAATATTTTATTAATACTGGCAATTAAGGTTTCTATACAAATCAATTACTTATGATTTAAATCCGACTCTTCAAGGGGAAGTAATGCTCTGTTTGATCGCCGAATTTAATATCAACTCTTCCTGTATTTTGTAGGGCGCGCTCTAACTCCAAGTGCAACATTCTTTCATGGGAGAATGCTGCATGTCAAAAAAATACAAACACATCACATTGGATGACCGTACGTTGATCCAAACACAACTCCAGCAAGGATTCAAACCTGCCGAAATTGCGGCAAGTCTGGGACGCCACCGCTCTTCTGTCACACGTGAACTTACCCGCAATGGCTGGGAAGCTCCATCTGTCGCCCGCTCCGTTGGACGTCCAGCCATTGCAGGCGGTTATGCTTCCAGCCGCGCCAACCTGCGTGCGCGAAAGCTGTCCGTCATGCCGCGTGTCAAGCGCCGGCTGGTGGTCGGCAATCCGCTGTGGCGCAAAGTCAGCGATGGACTGCAACAAGGCTTATCGCCTGAGCAGGTTGCCGGTACACTGAAGCGCATGAACGAGCCCGTCCGCCTTTGCCACGAAACAATTTACCAAGCGATCTACGCGATGCCCAAAGGTGAGTTGCGCACCGACACAATTGCGTTGCTGCGCTTCGGTCACAATAAACGCCGACCACGTACACGCGGTGATGACCGGCGCGGACAGATTCCCAATATGACCAGCATTGACCTTCGCCCTGCCGACATTGCGGAACGTCTGGTGCCAGGACACTGGGAAGGCGATCACATCAAGGGCGCAGGTAACTGCTCCCAAGTCGGCACGCTGGTCGAGCGCAAGACACGTTACGTCGCGCTGGTGAAGCTTCACAACGGCACCGCGCAGGCAACAACGGATGGCTTCGGCACAATCCTGCAACGCTTTGATGTGGACATGCGCCGCTCGCTCACTTACGACCAAGGCCGAGAAATGTCACAACATGCGAAACTGACTGAAAACACAGGCATCAAGGTTTACTTCGCTCATCCACACAGCCCTTGGGAACGTGGGCAGAACGAAAATACCAATGGCTTGCTGCGTCAGTATCTGCCCAAGGGTTCCGATCTCTCCGGCTTCTCGCAACAGGCACTCGATGACATCGCATGGAAACTCAACACACGTCCCAGAAAATCGCTAAACTGGAAATGCCCAGCAGAACTATTCCTTCCTGAAGACGCTTTTGACTTCAAAGTTTACTGGGCTGAGAAACTTAACCTTGTTGCACTTGGACATTGAAACCGCCTAGCATAACAATTTTAAATTAAAAAAAATGCCGGATAAATCCGGCATTTTTATTAAATAGATAATCTCTATTTACTCTGTAACGTCTTCCACTGCTTCAATATCAGCAGGTCTATCCATCAGCTCAATCAATGCCATAGGAGCATTGTCTCCCTTGCGGAAGCCAAATTTTAGAATGCGCGAGTAACCACCATTACGTGCTGCATAACGAGGACCCAATACATCAAACAGTTTTGTTACCATTTCACGATCACGCAGACGGGCAAATGCCAAACGACGGTTTGCCAAGCTTGGTTTTTTACCTAAAGTCAGAATAGGCTCGGCAACCCGGCGCAGTTCCTTTGCTTTAGGTAAAGTAGTCTTAATTGCTTCATGACGCAGCAATGAAACAGTCATATTGCGCAACATCGCCAAACGATGGCTGCTGGTGCGATTTAGTTTTCTTAATCCTAGACGGTGACGCATGATTACCCTTTCTTACTGCACATTTGGCTTACTGCTCAACTGGCGCAGGCCAGTTATCTAATTTCATACCAAGCGACAGACCATGTTCGGCCAGTACTTGCTTAATTTCGTTCAATGATTTGCGTCCAAGATTAGGCGTACGCAACAGATCAGATTCATTGTGCTGAATCAAATCACCTATGTAATGTATGCTCTGCGCCTTGAGACAGTTTGATGAACGTGGAGTCAACTCCAAATCATCAACCGGGCGCAACAACAATGGATCTATCTTAGGAACTTGGGGCTTCTCTACCGGAGTAGGAGTGCCTTCCAGCTCTGCAAACACCAGGAATTGATCAACCAGAATACGAGCCGCATAACGGATCGCCTCTTCAGGGTCAATCGCATTATTTGTTTCAATATCCAGAATGAGCCTGTCCAAGTCAGTACGCTGTTCTACACGAGCGCTCTCTACCGCATAGCTCACACGGAACACAGGGCTGAACGACGCATCCAGTGAAATGTGACCTACCGGACGAGTTGTGCCACGCACTTGACGTGAAATTGCTGAAACGTAACCACGGCCTTTTTCAACCTTGATTTCCATATCCAGTTTGCCGCCCGATGTTAGGTGGGCAATCACGTGAGATGGATTTATAATATCTGTGTCAGCATTGGTTTCAATATCACCAGCTGTTACAACACCAGCACCTGATTTATTCAGGCGCAAAGTTGCTTCAGTCGCGTTATGCAATTTCAATACCAGACCCTTAAGGTTCAGCAAGATTTCTACAACGTCTTCCTGTACACCATCAATAGAAGAGTACTCATGCAAAACACCTGCGATCTTTACTTCAGTCACAGCATATCCAGGCATGGAGGACAGCAATATGCGACGCAGTGCATTGCCCAAAGTATGGCCATAACCACGTTCAAAAGGCTCCATCACCACTTTAGCCTGGGTGGCAGAAATTCTTTGAACATCGATAATGCGAGGCTTTAAAAATTCATTATTTGACATATCCGACTCCGAGTGGATTACTTGGAATACAATTCAACGATTAAATGCTCGTTAATTGTTGCAGGTAATTCTGAACGCTGTGGTAAGGCTTTGAAAGTACCTTTCATTGCCTTAGCATCCACATCAATCCATTCAGGAAAACCACGCTGTTCTGCTGCAGTTATAGCTGACTTGATGCGAAGTTGATTCTTGGATTTTTCAGCAATTTCAACCACGTCACCAGGACGAACCTGATAAGAAGGAATGTTTACGCGTTTGCCGTTCACTAAAATGGAGTTATGACGCACAACCTGACGCGCTTCGGAGCGTGACGCACCAAAACCCATACGATAAGATACGTTGTCCAAACGTGATTCAAGATTCTGCAACAGATTTTCACCTGTAATACCACGTTGTTGATCAGCACGCTTGAATGTCAGACGGAATTGACCTTCCATCATGCCGTATATACGGCGAACCTTTTGCTTTTCGCGCAACTGGCCGCCATACTCTGACTGACGATTATTTTTCTTCTGGCCATGTTGACCAGGAGGATACGCACGACGTTCAACCGCACATTTATCGGTAAAACACTTTTCGCCCTTCAGGAATAACTTCTCACCTTCACGGCGACACTGACGGCATTTTGGATCGAGATTTCTAGCCAAGACTTATGCTCCAAATATTTAGATACGACGCTTTTTCGGCGGACGGCAACCGTTATGCGGTACTGGGGTTATGTCTGAAATGCTGGTGATTTTAAAGCCAGCAGCATTCAATGCACGAACTGCCGATTCGCGTCCAGGGCCTGGGCCCTTAATACGAACTTCTAGGTTCTTTACACCACATTCCTGTGCTGCTTTACCAGCTGTTTCAGCAGCAATTTGCGCTGCAAACGGAGTGCTCTTACGTGAACCCTTAAAACCGTTTCCACCACTGGTGGACCAGGCTAATGCATTGCCCTGACGATCGGTAATGGTTACGATAGTATTGTTAAAAGAAGCATGTACGTGAGCGATTCCCTCAGCAATGTTCTTTTTGACTTTTTTGCGCACTCGCGTGCTGGGCTTAGCCATATATCAAATTCCTCTATTAAATTACTTCTTCGCGCCAGCGATGGACTTACGTGGACCTTTGCGAGTACGCGCATTAGTACGGGTGCGTTGACCGCGAACAGGCAAGCCGCGACGATGACGTACACCACGGTAGCAACCCAGATCCATCAATCGCTTGATGTTCATGGAAACTTCACGACGTAAATCACCTTCAACTGTAAATTTGGCGACTTCTTCGCGCAGCTTTTCCATATCGGAATCGCTGACATCCTTGATCTTGGTTGAGGAAACAACACTGGCTGCGCCGCAAATTACACGAGCGCGAGTTAAGCCAATACCATAAATCGCGGTTAATGCGATTACAGTGTGTTGATGATTTGGAATGTTTACACCGGCAATACGAGCCATGCAGCTACCCTATTCGTTCAAAAAAAAATTATAACATCCAGCAGCGATTTTATTCAATCAACCCTGGCGTTGTTTATGGCGTGGATTGCTTGCGCAGATCACACGAACTACACGATTGCGTATAACGATCTTGCAGTTACGGCAAACTTTTTTTACAGATGCTTGAACTTTCATTTCAATCCCCTTAATACCTTAACAACTATTACTTAGCTCGAAATACGATGCGTGCTCTCGACAAATCGTAAGGAGTCAATTCAACTTTTACCTTATCACCGGGCAGAATACGTATGTAATGCATGCGCATCTTTCCAGAAATATGACCCAGTACGATTACACCGGTTTCCAATTTAACTCTAAAGGTAGCATTTGGCAGGGATTCAACAATTTCACCCTGCATTTCTATAACATCTTCTTTAGACATTAGCGCGTTAACCCGCCTTTAAAATTAGCCTTCTTCAACAAGCTTTCATATTGATGCGACATCATGTAAGACTGAACTTGGGACATGAAATCCATGGTTACTACAACCAATATCAACAATGATGTACCTCCAAAGTAAAATGGTACATTCCACTTTACGATTAAAAATTCTGGAATCAAACAAACAAAAGTTATGTAAATTGCCCCGACCATTGTCAGTCTCAACATAATCTTTTCTATATAGCGTGCTGTCTGGTCGCCTGGGCGAATTCCAGGTAAAAAAGCTCCACTCTTTTTCAAATTATCTGCGGTTTCCTTTGGGCTAAATACCAGTGCCGTATAGAAAAAACAGAAGAAAATGATTGCAGCAGCATAAAACATTACATAAATCGGCTGGCCAGGTGACAGTTTTTCACTGATATCCTTTAACCAATTCATACCTGAACCAGTGGCAAACATTCCAGCCAGTGTTGCAGGGAACAAAATAATACTTGACGCAAAAATAGGAGGTATAACACCAGCCATATTCAGTTTGAGCGGCAAGTGTGAACTTTGACCACCGTAAACCTTGTTACCTACTTGACGCTTAGCGTAGTTAACGAGAATTTTTCTCTGCCCGCGCTCAACAAATACAACCAGCGCGGTAATGGCCAAAGCACCTACAATTAAAAACAAAACAATCGGTATCGAGAACGCGCCGAAAGCGCCTGTGCTGGCCATTTCCAGTGTCGCTCCAATCGCACTCGGCAAGCCGGATGCAATACCTGCGAAAATAATCAGGGAAATACCGTTACCCAAACCTCTTTCAGTAATCTGCTCTCCCAGCCACATCAGAAACAGGGTGCCAGATACCAAAGTTATTACTGTTGTAACCAGAAACATTGTGCCCGGGTTCAAAACCAAACCAGGCTGAGATTGCAATGCAATTGCAATTCCCATTCCCTGTACCAATGCTAGTCCCAATGTTGCATAACGCGTGTACTGCGTAATCTTGCGGCGACCTGCTTCGCCGTCCTTTTTCAACTGCTCCATATAAGGCACGGCATGGGTAGCCAACTGCATAATAATGGACGCCGAAATATACGGCATTATTCCAAGTGCGAATATCGAGAACCGCTCTAAGGCGCCACCAGAGAACATGTTGAACATGCCCATGATGCCACCCTTTTGCGAGTCAAACATCGCTGCCAGCGCTGCAGGATCAATTCCTGGTACTGTAATAAAAGTTCCAATGCGGAAAACAACTAACGCACCGAGCAAGAACCACAATCGCTGACTGAGATCACCGTACTTTGCTTTTTTAATTACCTTGACCGCAGTGTTCACAGACTACCCTTATTCAGCGATGCTGCCACCAGCAGCTTCCACTGCGGCACGAGCGCCTTTAGTTAACAGCAATCCCTGCAACTTTACAGCACGGGTAATTTCACCAGCAAGAATAACCTTAACCGAAAGGGCGCGAGCTGATACCAAACCGGCTTGTTTCAAAGACAAAAGATCAATTGTATCAATTGGCATATTCTGCAAGTCTGCCAAGCGTACTTGGACAGTATCATTTCGTGTCAGAGATACGAATCCACGTTTAGGCAGACGACGTTGCAAAGGCATTTGACCACCCTCGAAACCTACCTTATGAAAACCACCTGAACGGGATTTTTGTCCTTTATGACCACGACCACAGGTTTTACCCAGACCGCAACCAATACCGCGACCAACGCGACGCTTGGAGTGTTTACTACCTTCTGCCGGCTTTAATTGATTGAGTACCATTACGCCTCCCACTTAACCAGATAAAACACTTTATTAATCATGCCGCGCACTGCAGAAGTATCTTCAACTTCTACCGTTTGATTCAGTTTGCGCAAGCCCAATCCGCGAACACACGCACGGTGTGATTCTTTGGTTCCAATCACACTTTTTACCAATGTGACTTTAATTTTTTTTGCCTGTACCATGATTACTCCGTAATTTCTTCTACGCTCTTACCGCGCTTCGCAGCAATCTGTGCGGGAGAATTCAACGCTTGCAGCCCATTAAGTGTGGCACGCACTACGTTATATGGATTGTTAGAACCGATGCATTTGGCCAAAACATTTCGCACACCTACCGCTTCAAAAACTGCGCGCATCGCGCCACCAGCTATAATTCCCGTACCATCGGAAGCCGGCATCATAATGACTTTTGCTGCGCCATGACGACCGATCACTGCATGATGAAGAGTTCCGTTCTTAAGGTTGACTTTAACCAACTTTCTACGTGACTCATCCATTGCTTTTTGAACTGCAACAGGCACCTCTTTGGACTTACCCTTGCCCATGCCTATCGTGCCATCACCATCACCAACTACTGTCAGTGCGGCAAAACCCATGATACGACCACCTTTAACAACCTTGGTCACACGGTTTACAGCTATCATCTTTTCGATGAGGCCATCACCACGTTCTTCTTGTTGCATTCTTCCTTGCGCTTTAGCCATGATTCACTCCAACTTAGAACTGCAAGCCATGTTCGCGCGCGGCTTCAGCCAGCGCTTTAATGCGACCATGATATCTGTTACCAGAACGATCAAACGCGAGCGTAGTGATTCCAGCACTTTTTGCTTTTTCAGCAATGCGTTTACCCACAACTGCTGCAGCCGCGGCGTTACCGCCATTAGCCACCTCTTTACGCACCTCAGCCTCTAAACTAGACGCGCTAGCTAGAATTTTGCCACCGCAAGCAGAGATTACTTGTGCATAAATATGCTGATTTGTGCGGTTAATAGCCAAACGTACAGTCTTTTGCTCAGCAATTTTTGCACGGGTTTTGCGTGCTCTGCGCTGACGCGCTTCTTTCTTGTTCGTCATATCCGCCTCAATTATTTCTTCTTGGTTTCTTTCAGAATCACTACTTCATCCGCATAACGAACACCCTTGCCTTTGTATGGCTCAGGTGGACGGTATGCTCGGATTTCAGCAGCAACTTGACCGACTTGTTGCTTGTTTGTACTAGTCAAAACTATCTCGGTTTGCGACGTGGTCGCGACCTTAACACCAGGCGGCATTTTGTGCACCACAGGGTGAGAAAAACCGAGGCTTAAGTTAAGTACATCGCCAACAGCCTGAGCACGATAACCAACACCTATCAGAGTCAGTTTACGTTCATAACCTTTGGTTACACCAACAATCATATTGGCTAGCAATGCACGAAACGTACCTGACATAGCATTGGACTGCTTTGTTTCGCTGGTGGTTTTGCACAACAAGGTATCACCTTGACGCTCTACCGCAACATCGCTATTAAGAAGCTGAATCAAAGTACCCAATGGGCCTTTAATTGAAACTTGCTGCGCAGTAAGCACCACTTCTATACCAGCCGGCACCGCAATTGGATTTTTAGCAACTCTAGACATATTTACCTCGTTACGCGACGATACAAAGAACTTCGCCACCAATTCCATTGGCGCGAGCTTTGCGATCAGTCATCAATCCTTTGGATGTGGAAACTATAGCAACACCCAAACCATTCATAACCCGGGGTATATCCTTACTACCCTTGTATACACGCAAGCCTGGTCGGCTTACGCGCTGAATTTTTTCGATAACTGGACGATCGGCATAATATTTCAAGCCGATTTCAAGAGTGGACTTTCCATTGTCACTGACAACTTTATATCCATCCACATAACCTTCATCTTGCAGCACTTTTGCGAGCGCAATCTTTAACTTAGAAGAAGGCATTGCAACTGTTACTTTTTCCGCCATCTGCGCATTACGAATTCGCGTCAGCATATCGGCGATTGGATCACTCATACTCATAAATTCACCCTTACCAACTAGCCTTGACTACACCAGGAACCTCACCGCGCATCACGTACTCACGTAACTTGATACGGCCAAGACCAAATTTGCTGAACACGCCACGCGGACGTCCAGTCAGTGCACAGCGGTTACGCAAGCGCACCGGACTGGAATCACGAGGCAAAGCCTGTAATTTTTGACGAGCATTTGTACGCTCATCTTCGCTTGATTTTGAGTTGCCAATAATAGCCTTGAACTCAGCACGTTTAGCAGCGAATTTTTTCACTGTTTCACGACGTTTTAAATCACGGTTAATGACAGAAACCTTAGCCATTTTTCCCTCAGTTCTTCAATGGTAATTTGAATGCTTTCAGAAGGGCTTTCGCCTCATCATCAGTCTTCGCACTAGTTGTGATAGTAATATTCATCCCGCGCAGCATGTCAATTTTGTCATACTCGATTTCCGGGAAAATAATCTGCTCTTTTACGCCCATGTTGTAATTGCCACGACCGTCAAACGATTTCGCTGACAAGCCACGAAAATCCCTGATACGAGGTATCGAAATCGAAACCAGCCTATCCAGAAATTCATACATACGCTCGCGACGCAAAGTAACCTTGCAACCAACCGGATAGTTTTCACGGATTTTAAAACCAGCAATCGACTTTTTAGATTTAGTAACCACTGGCTTTTGACCTGCAATTTTCTGCATGTCCGAAACAGCATGATCCATTACTTTTTTATCTGCAACTGCCTCACCGACACCCATATTAAGGGTGATTTTTTCGATACGTGGCACTTGCATGACGGACTTGTAGCCAAACTTCGTCATCATTTCTTTTGTCACTGTATCTTTGTAAAAATCGTACAAACGAGCCATGCTATATTCCTCCTTAAGCAATCACTTCGCCACTGGACTTAAATACACGCACTTTAGTGCCGTCTTCCAGTAACTTGGTACCAATGCGATCAGCCTTTTTGGCAGAAGCATTGTAGATAGCAACGTTTGAAACATGGATAGGCATCTCCATTTCAACGATACCGCCACTCACACCCTTAACCGGATTCGGCTTCTGATGCTTCTTAACTTTATTAATACCACCAACTAGCAACTTATCTTCAAGCACGCGTAAAACAGACCCACGCTTACCCTTATCCTTGCCGGCAATGATAATTACATCATCATTCTTTTTAATCTTACTCATGATTTTTCCTTGACTGCGTTAGAGCACTTCAGGTGCCAGTGACACGATTTTCATGAAACGCTCATTGCGCAGCTCACGAGTAACCGGGCCAAAAATACGCGTTCCAATAGGCTCTAATTTTGCATTCAGCAATACTGCCGCATTGCCGTCAAATTTGATCAGAGAACCATCCGAGCGACGAACACCTTTAGCTGTACGCACTACCACAGCACTATAAACGTCACCTTTTTTAACGCGAGAACGCGGGGCGGCATCCCTGATGCTTACCTTGATTACATCGCCTATCGACGCATAACGACGCCTTGAACCACCAAGCACCTTGATGCATATAACAGTGCGAGCACCGGTATTGTCAGCAACATTCAAAACAGACTGCATTTGTATCATTTTTTAATCTCCAACTTTGTCCGCTCTTGACGGCTAGTTTTGGAACCCGTTCGGGTTAGGCCGTCGCAAGCAACGGTGAAACGAAGCCGTGCATTATATGTGTGCTTGCGCCAAAGCGCAAGCATTTATCGCAATTAACTAGCTTGTGTTTTTTCTACAAGCTTAGAAACACGCCATGCTTTTGTTTTAGACAAAGGACGGCATTCTTCAATCAAGACAACATCACCTTGCTTACATTCATTGGTTTCGTCATGCGCATGATATTTCTTGGATACGCGCAAAATTTTGCCGAGCAAAGGATGCTTGATTTTTCGTTCTATCAAAACAGTAACTGTTTTGTCCATTTTGTCACTAACCACAGTACCGGTCAGCGTACGCTTCGTATTCGTTGCACTCATTACTGCGCACCCTTCTCAGTCATTATGGTTTTTACGCGAGCAATGTCACGACGCACTTTACTCAGCATACTGTTGTTGCTTAATTGCTGGGTAGCCAATTTCATGCGCAGTCCGAACTGCTCTTTGGTCAAAGACAGCAATTCCGACTGCAGCTCAACTACAGATTTTGTCTTAAGTTCGCTAGCTTTCATAATCACGCTCCTACCTGTCTAATTACAAATGTGGTTGCAATAGGCAATTTAGCCGAAGCCAAACGGAAAGCTTCACGTGCAATCACCTCGTCCACACCATCCATCTCATACAGCATTTTGCCTGGCTGAATTTCAGCAACATAATACTCAGGGTTTCCCTTACCATTACCCATGCGAACTTCAGCTGGCTTCTGTGAAATTGGTTTATCTGGGAAAATACGAATCCAGATACGTCCACCGCGCTTGATATGACGCGTCATTGCGCGACGAGCAGCTTCAATTTGGCGTGCTGTTAAACGACCACGGCCAACTGCTTTAAGGCCGAATTCACCAAAACTTACTTTGTTTCCGCGGGTAGCAATGCCAGTATTACGGCCTTTTTGCTCCTTGCGGTATTTTCTTCTAGCTGGCTGTAGCATGTTTAGTCCCCGATTTTCTCACACGTTTTTCAGGTTCCGCTGCAGGGGCCGTTACTTCCTTGACTCCTGTACTCTCACCTTTATATACCCATACTTTTACGCCTATGAGGCCAAAGGTTGTCAATGCTTCTGAGGTGCCATAATCGATATCAGCACGCAGAGTATGCAAAGGCACACGTCCTTCGCGATACCATTCAGTGCGGGCGATCTCAATACCGTTCAAACGGCCAGCACTCATGATTTTGATACCCAGAGCACCCAAACGCATTGCGTTTTGCATCGCACGTTTCATCGCACGACGGAACATGATGCGCTTTTCAAGCTGCTGTGTAATTGAATCAGCGATCAATTGTGCATCGATCTCAGGTTTACGCACTTCCTCAATATTCAAAGCAACATCAGGCAGACCCATGCGCTTCTTTAGTTCAGCGCGCAAAGATTCAATATCTTCGCCTTTTTTACCAATTACAACGCCCGGACGTGCCGAATAAATTGTAATTTTTGCATTTTTAGCTGGCCGCTCAATTACAATTTTTGAAACCATTGCACCAGCAAGTTTTTTCTTGAGATACGCACGAACCTCAATATCTTTCAGTAGCATTTCAGAAAAATTTTTACTATTTGCGTACCACTTGGAACTCCAGTTTTTATTGACGCTCAATCGGAAACCGATTGGATGAATTTTCTGTCCCATATCTGCTTAGCTCCCGACAATAATCGTAATGTGGCATGTTGGTTTCTCAATGCTATTGCCACGGCCTTTTGCACGAGGAATCATTCGCTTGAGCGAAGTTGCCTTATCTATATAGATAGTGCGAACCTTCAATTCATCAATATCGGCACCATCATTGTGCTCCGCATTGGCGATTGCAGATTCCAAACCCTTTTTGATAATTACAGCCGCTTTTTTTGGACTGAATGCCAAAAGCAGCAATGCCTTATCAACAGCCATTCCGCGAATCTGATCTGCGACCAGCCTACCTTTTTGCGCCGACAGGCGAACACCCTTTACCACTGCTATTGTGCTCATCATGGCTCCTTATTTCTTTGCCGCTTTTCGATCAGCGGCGTGTCCTTTAAATGTGCGTGTCAATGAAAACTCGCCAAGCTTATGCCCAACCATGTTTTCAGAGATATACACCGGAATGTGCTGCTTGCCGTTATGCACCGCGAAAGTCAAGCCTACAAAAGTTGGCAGAACTGTTGAGCGCCGAGACCATGTCTTTACCGGACGCTTATCGCTGGTCGCACGCACTGTCTCAACCTTCTTCAACAAGTGTGCGTCAACAAACGGACCTTTTTTAATGGAACGTGCCATATTTAATTACCCCTTAAGCTGAAAGCGACGACGAACAATCATATTGCTTGTCCGCTTATTGCGACGAGTACGGAAGCCTTTGGCTGGTACACCCCATGGACTGACTGGATTACGACCTGCTGCAGTCTTACCCTCACCACCACCATGTGGATGGTCAACCGGGTTCATAACCACACCGCGAACTGTAGGGCGAATACCACGCCAACGATTTGCTCCTGCCTTTCCTATGGAACGCAGAGAGTGCTCGGCATTACCCACTTCGCCAATTGTTGCACGACACTCTATGTGCACCTTGCGAATTTCGCCTGAGCGTAAACGCAATTGAGCATAACTTCCTTCGCGTGCTAACAACTGCACAGAAGTACCAGCGGAACGAGACAGTTGAGCTCCCTTACCCGGCAGCATTTCTATGCAATGTATCGTCGAACCAACAGGTATATTACGTAATGGCAAAGCATTACCCGCTTTAATCGGTGCATCGGAACCGCTTAACAACTGCGCTCCAACTGGTACGCCTTTAGGTGCAATAATGTACCTACGCTCACCATCTGCATAGCAAAGTAGAGCAATGTGAGCTGTACGATTAGGATCGTATTCTATATGTTCAACGGTTGCCGGAATACCATCCTTATTACGCTTAAAATCAATAATACGGTAGTTCTTTTTATGACCACCGCCCATATGGCGCACAGTGATATGACCATTGTTATTACGACCAGCCGTTCTGTTCTTTTTCTCAAGCAGAGCTGCATGAGGTTTACCCTTATGCAAGCCCGGCGTGACAACACGCACTACTGCGCGACGTCCCGGAGAAGTTGGTTTTAGTTTAATCAGTGCCATGATATTTACCCTTGCTCACTCGTAGCAAAATTGATTTCCTGACCAGGAGCCAAGCATACGTATGCCTTCTTCCAATCCTTGCGTGCCCCCATGTATTTGCCAAAGCGCTTCTTCTTACCTTTAAGAACACTCACTTGAACTCTGTTTACATTTACTTTAAACATAAGCTCAACTGCGGCCTTGATTTCTGGCTTAGTTGCATCTGACACAACGTGAAATATCACCTGACCGTGCTTTTCTGCAACGTATGTTGCTTTTTCAGAAATTTGCGGTGCAAGCAAAATATTCATCAATCTTTCTGGGTTAAATTTCTGTGTGCTCATGCTAGCAACTCCTCAATTTTCGCCATTGCGTTGCGCGTTACCAGCACTTTGGGGAAACGCACCAAACTAACTGGATCCGCCTGATGCGCTTCAAGCACCAACAAATTAGGCAGGTTACGCGAAGACAAAAACAGATTTTCGTCAATGTTATCGGTGATGATCAGAACACGATCCAAACCGAAACCCATATCCTTCATCGTCTGCGCCAAGATCTTGGTTTTTGGAGTTTCCAAAACCAGATCATCAACAACAATCAATCGATTCTCACGCACCAATTGCGAGAAGATCGATGCCAAACCTGCACGGTACATTTTGCGGTTTATTTTTTGACTGAAATTTTCATCAGGCGAGTTAGGGAAAATCTTGCCACCACCACGCCAAATAGGGCTAGAAGCCATACCTGCACGAGCGCGACCAGTTCCTTTTTGCGCCCAAGGCTTGCGAGTACTCTTCGCAATTTCACTACGGCCTTTTTGCTTGCGATTACCAGAGCGTGCATTCGCCTGATAGGCTGTTACAAGCTGATGAATCAAAGCTTCGTTGTATTCTTTACCGAACAATTCGTCAGAGGCAACAATACTCTTCAACGCCTTGCCGCTTGAGTTAATAACTTTAATTTCCATTATGCACCCGCCTTAACTGCTGGACGCACGATAACGACACCACCCTTGCAACCGGGAACAGCGCCCATCACCAACAGAAGCTGACGCTCTGCATCAATACGAACAATTTTTAAATTTTGCACTGTGCGCTGCACATCACCCAAGTGACCAGTCATGCGCTTACCAGGGAATACTCGACCTGGATCTTGCGCCATACCGATAGAACCGGGGACATTATGCGACTTAGAGTTACCGTGAGATGCACGGCCCGATTTGAAGTGGTGACGCTTGATCGTACCAGCGTAACCCTTACCAATTGTAGTTCCCGTTACGTCAACAATCTGACCAACCTGGAACATATCCACACCCAACTTGCCACCCGTCTGCATGGTAGCAAGCTGAGCTGAATCCACAGTGAATTCTTTCAACACACTACCCGCTTCAACACCCGCTTTTGCGAAATGACCCGCAGCTGCTTTGGTTACACGACTAGCACGACGCACACCATATGTAACCTGCACAGAATTATAACCATCTGTAGCATCAGTTTTACACTGGGTTATGCGGTTATTGGACACGTCCAACACTGTTACCGGCAACGATGATCCGTCATCAGTAAAAATGCGAGTCATGCCAATCTTTCGACCGACAAGTCCTAAGCTCATTTTTATTTCCTTTTATTAAGGGGCCAACTTCAATTGGTCGGCCGATCCAAACACTACACCAACAAAAAAACTACTTACTATTACAACTTAATCTCTACATCAACACCTGCTGGCAAATCAAGCTTCATCAGCGCATCAACAGTTTTATCTGTTGGATCAATAATATCCATCATGCGCAAATGTGTGCGGATTTCAAATTGATCACGTGATGTCTTGTTGACATGCGGAGAACGCAAAATATCAAAGCGTTCAATTTTGGTAGGCAAAGGGATAGGCCCCTTTACTACCGCACCTGTACGCTTTGCTGTTTCTACAATCTGCGCTGCAGATTTATCGATCAAACTATAATCAAATGCTTTCAGACGAATACGAATTTTCTGGCTTGACATAATATTTACTCAGCTTTTAGCAGCTCGAAAAGCCTGCGAATTAAAGAACGAAATATTATACAGTGAGACTAGCCCTCACTGCACGCTATTTTTATATTTTCAACAACAAAGAGTGTG
>JBCKTV010000018.1:0-41995 GCA_038925365.1 Gallionellaceae bacterium | reverse complement strand
CAAGCTGGCAATTGAATCGCTGACTACAGGCGATGAGGCATTGATGAAACGCGTGATTGAAGAAGATCACCGCGTGAACGCGATGGAAGTCGAAATAGACGAAAGCTGCAATCATATCCTAGTGCGCCGCCAGCCTGCCGCAGGCGATCTGCGCATGATCATGACGGTCATCAAGACCATTACCGATCTTGAGCGTATCGGCGATGAGGCGCAGAAAATCGCGCGCATGGCACTGTTGCTGAGCAAACGAGAGAGTCTCATCTTGCCGCGTTACACCGAAATCAAGCATGCGGCCGAACTGGCGCTGAACATGCTGCATAACGCGCTTGATGCCTTTGCGCGTCTGGACATTGCAGCGGCCGCCCGAGTGGTGCGTCAGGATGAACTGGTCGATGAAGAGTTTCGCGCCTTCTTGCGTTACCTGATCACCTTCATGATGGAAGACCCGCGCACCATTTCAGCATCACTGGAAATTCTGTTTGTGGCCAAGGCAATCGAGCGCATCGGCGACCATGCGCAGAATATGGCCGAATATGTTGTATATATGGTCAAGGGGCGTGACGTGCGCCACGTTACCGTGGAAGAAATCGAACGCGAAGCACAAGAGTAAGTTTTTTTAATTGGGCAAATAATGATGAAAAATATAAAAATCATAGTGTTGGGCGTGGTCGTCGGGCTGGCGATAGGCTACTGGCTAGGCGTCAATATTGGCCGCGAAACCCCTTTGACCGCCAATCCGTTTTACAAGGAACCGCTGAACGAAAAATTAAAGCGTTTGGGTGGCGAAACGCTGGAAAAGAGCGGTCGTGCAATTGAAAAAACCGGACAAGAACTGCAGGACAAGCTCGGAAAATAAACTTTGTCGTAGTGCCGCACTCTTCCTGTAGGATTGGCTGTTAGCCGCGAAAGTCCTCCCTCAACATATATCGCGGCTAACAGCCGCTCCTACAATCCGCCATGCAACAGAGTTACAACCCTAAAGAAATCGAAAACGCTGCACAGCAGCATTGGGATCAGCGTCAGGCCTTCCGCGCCAGCGACACCTCTGACAAGCCAAAATACTATTGCCTGTCGATGTTTCCCTACCCTTCCGGCAAGCTGCACATGGGTCATGTGCGCAACTACACCATCGGCGATGTATTGGCGCGCTATCACCGCATGAAGGGTTTTAACGTGATGCAGCCGATGGGCTGGGATGCCTTCGGCCTGCCTGCCGAAAATGCCGCGATGGCAAACAATGTACCACCCGCAAAATGGACCTATTCCAATATCGATTACATGCGCAAGCAGCTGCAAAGCCTGGGGCTGGCGATAGACTGGTCGCGCGAAGTGACCACCTGCACACCTGAATATTATCGCTGGGAGCAATGGCTGTTTACGCGTTTGTTTGAGAGCGGGCTAATTTACAAAAAAACTTCCAGTGTGAACTGGGACCCGGTCGACAACACCGTGCTGGCCAATGAGCAGGTGATAGATGGTCGCGGTTGGCGCTCCGGCGCGCTGGTAGAGAAGCGCGAAATTCCGATGTATTTTTTCCGCATCACCCAATACGCAGATGAGCTGCTAAGCGATCTCGACAAACTGGATGGATGGCCGGAACAGGTCAAAACCATGCAGCGAAACTGGATCGGCAAGAGCTATGGTTGCGACATTGAATTCCCCTACGATGCAGGCATCGGCAAGACTGCCACTCTCAAAGTTTACACCACCCGCCCCGACACGCTGATGGGCGCGACCTATGTGGCGGTGGCTGCTGAACATCCGCTGGCAACGCAAGCTGCCGCTGACAACTCTGCTTTGGCCGATTTTATCGCAGAATGCAAACGCGGCGGCACCGCCGAAGCTGTCATGGCCACGATGGAAAAGAAAGGCATGAACACCGGATTATTTGTAATTCATCCTCTCAATGGTGAGAGGATGCCGGTGTGGGTGGCCAACTATGTGCTAATGGGTTATGGCGAGGGTGCGGTGATGGCGGTGCCTGCGCACGATGAACGTGATTTTGAGTTTGCACGAAAATATAAACTGACCATTCGCCAATCCATCGCCGTCAAGGATAAATCTTTCAGCAACACAGCATGGCAGGACTGGTACGCCAACAAAGATGGCGTGTGTGTAAACTCCGCTAAGTATGACGGGCTGTCTTTCCAGCCAGCCTTCGATGCCATCGCTGGCGACCTCGCCGCCAAAAAACTCGGCGAGAAAAAAGTTCAATTTCGCCTGCGTGACTGGGGAATTTCACGCCAGCGCTACTGGGGTTGCCCTATCCCCATCATTCATTGTGCAAGCTGCGGCGATGTACCTGTTCCCGATGAACAACTGCCCGTCGTACTACCGGAGGATGTGACGATCACAGGCGCGGGCTCACCCTTGGCTAAAATGCGGGAGTTCTACGAATGCGTTTGCCCCAAATGCGGTGGCAAGGCAAAACGCGAAACTGACACCATGGACACCTTCGTTGAATCATCCTGGTATTACGCACGCTATGCCAGCCCCGGTTGCACCACAGGTCTGGTGGATGAACGTGCACGCCACTGGTTACCGGTTGATCAATATATCGGCGGCATTGAGCATGCAATTTTGCATCTACTGTATGCGCGGTTTTTTAACAAACTGATGCGGGATGTGGGGGTGTTTGGTCCTGACGCAGCCTCTGTTAAAACATTCGACGAGCCATTCACCAACCTTCTTACCCAGGGCATGGTGATTGCACCCACTTTTTACCGCGAAGATACATCCGGCAAAAAATTCTGGCTGAATCCGGCCGATGTCGATGTAACAGCTGATGCCAAGGGTCGCCCGACAGGCGCCACACTGCGCGCTGATGGCAAGCCGGTAATCATCGGTGGCACAGAAAAGATGTCCAAATCAAAAAATAATGGTGTTGATCCCCAGGGCATCATCGACCAATATGGCGCGGATACCGCACGCTTGTTCATGATGTTTGCCGCACCGCCTGACCAGCAACTGGAATGGAATGATGCTGGTGTCGAAGGTGCATCACGATTTCTGAAAAGGGTGTGGAACTTCGGCGTAAGAGTTAAAAATGCTGAAGGCTCAGCGAATACTCCAGATCTACAAAAAAGAACTCGATTGGAAATCCACACTGTGCTCAAGCAGGCGAACGCAGACATGGACAAACACCAGTTCAACACTGTGGTCTCGGCAGCAATGAAGATATTAAACGCACTGGATCGGCTGGCGGGTACGAAAGAAGAATTTGTGCACGAAGGATTATCGATTTTATTGCGACTTCTTGCACCAATCACGCCGCACATTTCGCAGGCATTGTGGAAGGAACTGGATTTCAAAAAACTAGGCTACAGTGATGATATTCTTGATGCGCCATGGCCACAAGTGGATGAAAGCGCACTGGTGCAAGACGAGATAGAACTGATGATTCAAGTAAATGGTAAATTGCGCGGCAACTTGCTGGTGGCTAAAGATACCGACAAGGTAAAATTGGAACAACTGGCACTGGCACATGAAGCGGTGCAAAAACTACTCGCCGGTGGTGTCGCAAAAAAAGTGATTATCGTACCCGGACGTTTAATTAATGTGGTGATTTAAATGACGCGAATTGTTCTGATATTGCTTGCTCTATCGCTTAGTAGCTGCGGCTTTCATCTGCGTGGACGCCATGCGCAGATCAAGGCTTTTTCATTTGCCAGCCTGTATATTAAATCTGCTGCCCCCAGCCCTTTTGTTGTCGATCTTGAGAGCGGTCTGGAGGTATATAAAATCAAGCTGGTGACGACTGCCGCCGAAGCTGATTTGACGCTGGATATTACCTCTGAAACAAGCGATAAACAAATATCTGTGCTTTCAGGCGCAGGCCAGGTGCGCGAATTTCAGCTGCGCTATCGCGTTTCCCTGCGTGCTTATGACAAGCAGTTGAATGACTGGATACCCGCAGATGAAATTTCGCTTCAACGTACATTGACTTTTACCGGTGCAGAGGTTCTGGCAAAAGAGCAGGAGGAAGCACTGCTATTTAAAGACATGCGTGCGGATGCGGTACAACAGGTGATACGTCGCCTCAGTCGTGCCAAACTACGCAAAAAACAGAGCAAGCAATCTGATACTGCAAACTCTCCTGCACCTGTAACAAAATAAATTTGTGTCATGAAGCTCACTCTTGAAGATTTGCCGCGTCATTTAAGCAAAGGTTTACAGCCCTTGTATGTGATACATGGTGCTGCCATGCTGCTTGCGATTGAGGCAGCCGATGCCATTCGTGCGGCAGCTCGAAATGATGGCTGCAGTGAACGCGAGGTGTTGATTGCCGATAGCGGATTCAAGTGGGCAGAGTTGCGCAACAGCAATCAAAGCATGTCCTTGTTCTCCACACGCAAAATACTGGATCTGCGCATTCCGACCGGCAAACCCGGCGTAGAGGGCGCACAGGCGCTACAGGAATATTGCCAGCAACTCAATACGGATACCGTGACGTTGATTTCACTACCGCGACTCGACGCTGCCACAATGAAAAGCAAATGGTTCGGCACCCTGGCTGAACAGGGTGTAACGATAGCCGCCGATGAAATCGCCTTGAATGAACTTCCTGCCTGGCTAACCCTCCGCTTGAAAAGACAAAATCAATCCGCCGACGCCGATACCCTGGCATTCCTGGCGCAACGTGTAGAGGGAAATCTGCTCGCCGCTTTTCAGGAAATACAAAAGCTCGCCTTGCTGTTTCCCGAAGGCTATCTTTCTTTTGAGCAGGTCAAGGACGCGGTGATGGATGTGGCGCGCTATGACGTATTCAAATTATCCGAGGCCATGCTGGCAGGTGACGCGGCACGTTTCGTGCACATTCTTGAAGGCTTGCGCGAGGAAGGTACGGCTACCGTCCTGATATTATGGGCGTTGGCAGAAGACATCCGCACCATGGCAAAAGTGTCTCGTGCCATGCAACAAAGCGGCAACCTGGCGGGTGCGTTACGGGATGCCAGGGTGTGGGGCGTAAAACAAAAACTGGTAGAACGCGCCGCGCGCCGTTTCTCCCCTGCCTTTGCCGAGCGCGCATTGCGCCAGGCCGCACTGATAGACAAGCTGATTAAAGGTTTGCGTAGCGGCGATGTGTGGGACGAATTAATGCAATTGGGCGTGCGTTGTGCTCGGGCTGGAGCTAACTAAGCATGGATGAGGTATTGTTGGTTGTGACTACCCTGCCGGATCGCGACAGCGCGCAGCGCTTAGCACACAGCCTGCTAGAAAACCATGCCGCAGCCTGTGTGAATATTATGGCTGAATGTAGCTCGGTGTATCGTTGGCAAGGCAAAGTGGAAATCGCTAGTGAAATACCCCTGCTGATAAAAACCACCCGCTCGGCTTATGCGCGCGTGCAGGAATTAATACAATCGCAACATCCTTATGAACTTCCAGAGATTATCGCTGTCTCTGTAGTTGCCGGATTGCCTGCTTATCTGCAATGGGTTACACAAGAAGTCTCTTTAACCAATGTCGCACCTAAGGAATAAATTCATGCGTATTCTGCTGTTACTTGCCCTGTTCTTTACCCCCATTACCCATGCTCAAAGTCTGCTGGATCGGCTACCCGGTTTAGGCGGGGGTAAGCAAGTTGCTTTCCTGCCCCCTGATCAGGCGTTTGGTTTAGATGTGAATGTGAGCGATGCGAATACACTGCTTGCCAACTTCAAGATTGCACCAAGTTACTATCTGTACCGCGACAAAACAAGCTTCAATATCAAAAGCGGTTCTGCCAAAATCAGCAACATAAAAATGCCGAAAGGCGACCTGAAAAACGATCCGAATTTCGGCGACATGATGGTATTCCATCAGTCGTTCCAGGTAGAAGTTGCCCTGATCAACAAACACACCACTCCTCAGAACATAGTCCTCGAAGCAACGTACCAAGGATGCAGCGATAACGGCCTGTGCTATCCGCCTATCGTCAAGGAGATCAAGTTACTGTTGCCAGCAGCATCCACTAAATCAACGGCTCCAAACTTGCCTAAAATTCCAACTACGTTGATAGCTCCCGCTCAAACGGAAGCCAGTGTTGTACCCGCCATCGTTGCACCGGCTCGCGGCAATGAGCCTTCTGAAAACAGCCAGATTGCCCAGGTTTTCAAAGAACAAAGCTTTTGGTTTGTGGTTGCATTCTTTTTCGGCGCAGGATTGCTGCTAGCCCTGACCCCATGCGTATTTCCGATGATACCCATCCTGTCAGGCATCATTGTCGGACGCGGCCACCATATCACCAAGATGCACGGATTTCTGTTGTCACTGGCCTATGTGCTGGGCATGGCCGTGACCTATGCAGCTGTTGGTGTCGCGGCTGGATTGTCCGGCTCACTGCTGTCCACTGCACTGCAAACACCATTAGTATTGGGTAGTTTTGCCGCCGTGTTTGTGCTGCTGTCACTGTCCATGTTTGGATTTTACGAACTGCAACTACCGTCTGCACTGCAAAGCAAATTATCCGGCACCAGCAACAAATTGCACGGAGGTCATTTAAGCGGCGTATTTGTAATGGGCGCGCTTTCCGCCATTATCGTCAGCCCTTGCGTGGCCGCACCTATGGCCGGAGCGCTGCTGTATATCAGCCAGACACACGACGCAGTGCTCGGTGGCGTGGCTCTGTTCACCCTTGCGATAGGCATGGGTGTACCGCTTCTACTGATAGGCGCTTCTGCTGGCGCCTTGTTGCCCAAAGCTGGCGCATGGATGGAATCAATCAAGAATATCTTCGGCGTCATGATGTTGGCAGTCGCTATCTGGCTGATCTCCTCCATGTTGCCGATTAGTGTAGTGATGATGCTGTGGGCTGCATTGCTGATACTGTCTGCTGTTTACCTACACGCACTGGATGCCTTGGCGCACAACAGCAACGGCTGGCACAAGTTGCGCAAGGGTATCGGCATTATTGTTCTGCTGCTGGGAGTTTCCCTGCTGATCGGCGCGCTTTCCGGTGCACGAGACATCCTTCGCCCTCTTGGTGCATTGAGTGGCGGCCAAGTAAGCAATCAAGCTACCCAGTTGAAATTCGAACGAGTGAGAAATATTGCAGAGCTTGATGCCCGCATCGCTCAAGTACCGGGTAAAATCGTCATGCTGTATTTTTCCGCCGACTGGTGCGTATCGTGCAAGGAATTGGAAAACAACACCTTCGCCGATGCCGGGGTACAGGCCCAACTGAAAAACACCCTGCTCCTGAAAATCGATATGACGGCCAACAACGCTGATGACAAAGCCTTGTTGCAACGCTATCAATTATTCGGCCCGCCCGCCATTCTGTTTTTTAATCGCGAAGGCAAAGAGTTGGCTGATTATCGTGTGATCGGCTATCAGAATGCTGAACAATTCCTGAAGAGGATCAAGGGCGCTGTGATATAAAAACAGCATGAGCAACGAGCAACAAGTAATCCTGAGCACCTTGCAGCCCGTTGAAATCAACTCTCAATATATTGTTTTTAAACGATATTTAGATTGCCGGCGCTTATAAAATATTAAATACAATCAACATGTTACGTAAAGTGCACTTTATAAGTCCAATCTGCTGTCAGTTGCTAAAACGGGAAGGAATGGGTAAGGCATTACGCTAACCATGCTCAACTACTGTTACCACATTCAGATATATAAGCAACCCCTTAATTTCAGCTAAAATCTGGACAAACCCCTACAATTTACGGCAAAATGCACGAATGAAAAACATCCTAGTGCTGCACGGACCCAATCTGAACATGCTCGGCAGTCGTGAGCCAGATGTGTACGGTCGCATCACGTTGGACGAAATTAACAATAATTTAACGCAACAAGCGAACAAAAGCGGTGCTACTGTCACAACCATGCAAAGCAACGCTGAGGTTGTTTTGGTGGAGCGAGTGCAAGCAGCACGTCTTGATGGCACTGACTTCATTATCATCAATCCAGCTGCTTTCACCCATACCAGTGTTGCATTACGTGATGCGCTAGCCGCTGTGGCAATTCCCTTTATTGAAGTACATCTGTCGAATGTGTTTGCGCGTGAAGCTTTTCGCAAGGAATCATTTTTTTCTGATCTCGCCGTTGGCGTGATCAGTGGTTTGGGTGCTCGTAGCTATGAACTTGCACTGCAATATGCGCTACTCAAGGATAAGTAAACTGCTTGTATTGGTTAACTTATTTTCTTGTCATTATTTTTTTAGGAGTTAAATATGGACTTACGTAAAATCAAGACGCTCATTGAATTGGTAGAAAATTCCGGCATAGCAGAACTGGAAATAAGGGAAGGTGAAGAATTTGTTCGCATTTCCCGCTCGTCATCAGCCGTTCAACATGTATATGCAGCAGCACCACAACACTCAGCACCTGCTGCTGCCGCTCCGTCAGCCAGCACACCAGCTACACCGGCACAGCCTGAAGGCCATATTGTTAAATCACCGATGGTGGGCAGTTTTTACCGTTCTCCATCGCCAGGTGCAAAAGCCTTCGTTGATATTGGCCAATCGATTAAGGTAGGCGACACACTATGCATTATTGAAGCAATGAAACTGCTGAATGAAATTGAAGCAGATCACAGCGGCGTGATTAAAGCCATTTTGGTCGAGAGCGGTCAGGCCGTGGAATTCGGACAACCCTTGTTCATCATCGGTTAACCAGTACAAAAAATGACGCTTCGCGGAGACTAACAATGTTTGAAAAAATTCTGATCGCTAACCGCGGTGAAATAGCATTGCGCATTCAGCGTGCCTGCCGTGAAATGGGCATTAAAACTGTCGCTGTCCATTCAGAAGCCGATGCTGACGCAAAATACGTCAAGCTAGCAGATGAGTCGGTGTGTATCGGTCCTGCGTCTTCTTCACTCAGTTATCTGAATGTTCCTGCGATCATCAGCGCAGCTGAAGTTACAGATGCTCAGGCTATCCATCCAGGCTACGGCTTTCTGTCGGAAAATGCCGATTTTGCCGAGCGCGTGGAGAAAAGCGGCTTTGTGTTTATCGGCCCCAAACCAGAAACCATACGTTTGATGGGCGATAAAGTTTCCGCCAAAATTGCTATGAACAAAGCTGGCGTGCCCTGTGTACCTGGCGTGGAAGGCGCTCTACCGGAAGAACCTGCAGCTATCGTCAAGATTGCTCGTATCATCGGTTATCCGGTCATTATCAAGGCGGCCGGTGGTGGTGGTGGCCGCGGTATGCGTGTCGTGCATACCGAAGCGGCACTGCTCAATGCTGTTGCCATTACACGCGCTGAGGCTCAAGCGGCCTTTAATAATCCCGTGGTGTACATGGAGAAATTCCTGGAAAATCCGCGACACATCGAGTTTCAAGTACTGTCTGACACTCATGGCAATGCGGTGTATCTGGGTGATCGTGATTGCTCGATGCAACGCCGTAACCAGAAGGTATTGGAAGAAGCACCTGCTCCGTTGTTGAATGCAAAATTGCGTGACAAGATCGGTGAGCGTTGCGCCGAAGCCTGCCGCAAAATCGGTTATCGCGGTGCGGGCACCTTCGAGTTCCTGTATGAAAATAATGAATTTTATTTCATCGAAATGAACACTCGTTTGCAGGTTGAACATACGATCACCGAAATGATCACCGGCATCGACATCGTGCAGCAGCAAATCAAAATCGCTTTCGGTGAGAAATTGAGTTTCAAACAAAAAGATGTGGTGTTGAAAGGCCATGCGATCGAGTGTCGCATCAACGCCGAGCATCCTTTTAAATTCACACCCTCTCCTGGCCGCATCACCACTTGGCACACGCCCGGCGGCCCTGGCATACGTGTGGATTCGCATGCCTATACCAATTACGTGGTGCCGCCCCATTACGACTCCATGATCGGAAAAATAATTGCCTATGGCGACAATCGCGCTCAGGCCATCGCCCGTATGCGTATTGCGCTGTCTGAAATGGCGGTGGCAGGCATCGACACCAACATTCCTCTGCATCAGGAATTAATGCAGGACGCCGCATTTATGCAAGGCGGCACCAACATTCATTACCTCGAACACAAGTTGGCCGAGCGCAACAAGGGAAAATAAAATGGCGTGGCTGTCGCTAACTGTTAGTGCTGACGCTGCATATGCGGAAAGCTTGAGTGAAGCATTACTCGAATTTGGCGCACTGTCGGTAGACATGCACGACGCGGATGCCGATACCCCGCAAGAGCAAGCGATTTTTGGCGAACCTGGTGAACCGACTGCAAGCTTATGGTTGCACAATGCTGTTACCGCATTATTTCCAGCTGATGCAGACGTAGAAAAAATTCTGCTGCAAGCCTCACTGGCAGCAGGTTTACAGCAATCTCCGCAGCATCAAGTCACCTCGCTACAAGACAATGACTGGGTGCGTTTGACGCAATCGCAGTTCGATCCCATCCGCATCTCCCAACGCCTGTGGATAGTGCCGACCTGGCATACCCCGGTCGATACCACCGCCATCAATATTGTGCTTGATCCCGGCCTTGCCTTTGGCACGGGCAGCCATCCCACCACCCGTTTATGTCTGCGTTGGCTGGATGAAAACATACGCGGTGGCGAAAGCGTGCTGGATTACGGTTGCGGTTCGGGGATTCTGGCTATTGCAGCGATGAAGCTAGGGGCAGGCAAAACATACGGCATCGACGTGGATACCCAAGCGGTGCAATCCAGCCGCGACAATGCGCTGGCCAATCAGGTCAAGGCCGAATTCAATCTGCCCGATGGTGAACTTCAGCCCGCCGACATCGTCGTTGCCAACATCCTCACCAATCCGCTCAAAATGCTCGCACCATTGCTGGCCAGTGCCACACGTCAAGGCGGCCGTATCGTACTCTCGGGCGTACTCAGCGAACAGGCAAGCGACGTGATGCAGGTCTACTCGCAATGGTTTAACCTCAACCCTGCTGTGATAGAAGACGGTTGGGCATGTTTGTCGGGCATCAAAAAATGAGCGACATCACCCTATGCCCGCAATGCGGTACCTATTTCTACATAACCCAGGAGCAGCGCGATGCGCACCAAGGACAGGTGCGTTGCGGACAATGTCAAACCGTGTTTAATGCAGTTGAAAACCTTTACACACCACCGCAACAACTTACGCTACCGCTGGCTCTCGATCACATAGATAACGCTACTAGTTTATTTGATGTCTACGACCCCTACGAAGACAAAGCTAACGCAGTGTCCATTTCCCCGCAAGCAACTGCACGCCTGGCCAACGACTTCAGTCACATACCCGATGTTTACGTGCCCCCCAAGTCCCGTCCTACGTCGCCCATCCTACTGGCAATAGGCACACTAATATTTGGACTCGTCTTGGTGCTGGAGGCGATCTATTTTTTCCGTGTTGAAATTGCAGCACGCTTGCCCAAAATTAAACCGGTGATGCTGCAAATTTGCGTGCAACTCAATTGCGCAATTCCCCTGCCACAAAAAGTAGACTTGATCAGCATTGAGTCATCCGGACTGGAAACTGATCCAGCTCAAACCAATATCATCACCCTGCACGCCCTGCTACGTAGCCGCGCACCCTACGCCATGGGCTATCCAAGCATTGAACTCACCCTGACCGACCTCCAGGATAATACCCTTGCGCGCCGCATCTTCACCCCGGCTGAATACTTGCCGCCCAAAGAAGATAGCACACAAGGCTTCCCTGCCAATCGCGAATCCACAATAAATCTGCACCTCAACACTACCGACCTCAAACCTGCCGGATACCGACTTTTTTTGTTTTATCCTCGGTAACAAACAATCATGAACTCCCAGACATTCAGAAAATTAGCTTCTAAAGGATAGAAATAAAATGATTTCAGCCAATAAAATTAAAACCGAATCACAGGGAATGATCAAGAAATATGCAGTACGCAGCAATACCAAGGCAAGCATTCAATTTCTGAATACTTTAGTTCCTTATGCTGCTTTATTTTTCTTGTCTATGACCAGCCTTACGACTTCCTATTGGCTCTCTGCAATTTATATATTTCTTTTATCATTGTTTATAGTTCGTATTTTCATGTTAATGCATGACTGTGGCCATAAAAGTTTATTTCAAACACAATCATTAAATACTATCGGTGGTTTCTTTACCGGGGTAATTGTAGGTATGCCGCAATATGTATGGTCACAGCACCACAACTATCATCACTCAACCAATGGAAACTGGGAAAAATATCGTGGCCCTTTGAACATTTTAACGGTAGCTGATTACGAAAAACTTCCTTCCGGGAAACAAAACCTCTATCGATTTAGCAGAAATATTTTCCTTGCACCACTTGGTGCATTTATGTATTTCATCTTCAGCCCACGCTTTAACTGGATTCTTGGCAGCATTAAATTCATATATGAAGTGACAGGGGAAAAGTTCAACAACAATCAAATACCGTTAAAGACAATTATTGCAGAGTACAAATCAAAATTCTGGAACTCAGGAATGGAATATTTGCATATGACGCTGAATAATATTGTTTTGCTCAGCATCTGGTTCGCAGCGAGTTGGTATTTTGGTGCAGCCACATTCTTCATTGTATACATCATCAGTCTTTCTCTAGCAGGGGCTGCGGGTATCATTATTTTCACCATTCAGCATAATTTTGAAGATTCCTACGCCAGCGACACTCAAAATTGGGATTATCATACTGCTGTCGTTCGTGGCACCAGCTTCTTGACCTTCCCGAAAGTAATTAATTGGTTTGGCGCGGATATTGCCTATCATCATGTGCATCATTTATCCGCAACCATACCCAATTACCAGCTTGCAGAATGCCATTGTGAATATGCACATCTTTTTGAAGAAGTAACACGCATAAAAATGCGCGATATTGCCAAGTCCTTTACATACATACTTTGGGATGTTAAAAATCACAAATTAATTTCTGTTGCACAATATGATCAACTCAAATAAATTGATAAAAATAGAATTGGTTTATCATCATGAATAATATGAAAATACTACTCCCGAATGTGTTATTTTTTTTTATCCTTTCTGGGCCTGTTATTGCAGAAGAATGGAAGCTTGGTAAAAATTCTGATGGAATCAGCATTTTTACCAGAAAAACAGATCAGTCTTCTATTGAACAATTCCGTGGTACAGTGAAAATTGAATCAAGTATGGCGGCGGCAGTTGCTCTCATCCAGGATATGGACTCTGTCCAGAAATGGATTCATTACAGCAAGTCGGGCAAAACCTTGACGAAAAATGGTAAGTCCTCCCTTACCTACACTATTACCAATTTGCCCTGGCCTTTGAACAACAGGGATATAGTTGTAAATAATACGCTGACCCAGAGCAACGATGGGACTGTGACAATTAAATTTGAAGGAGCGCCGGATTCTTATCCTGTCACTGAAAATATGATAAGAATCAGAAAATTGACAGGAGATTGGGTTTTGGTTCCTGCTGAAAATCATATGGTTTCTGTCACTTATACTGTTCTCAGTGAACCCGGCGGAAGGATTCCATCCTGGGTAGTGAATATGGGAATTGTTGATCAGCCGTTTATAACCCTTCAAAACATGAGGAAAATGGTAAAAAATAGTCCCTGGAAAGAAGCGGTTATTGCCGGTATAGAGGAGAGGTAGAATGAAGCTGCTTATTGTAGACGATTCAAATATTAGTGTAGTTATTCTCAAAGGTGCTATTCAAAAATTTGCATCGAAACTTGATCTTGAAATTATTGGTCAGGCCGAGAATGGCATACAGGCTCTGGAGATATTCAAAAAAGAAATGCCAGACTTCGTCACCATGGATGTCAATATGCCGGAAATGGATGGTCTGACGGCGCTTGACGAAATGATGAAGCTAAAGCCTGATGTAAAAGTTATTATCATATCTGGTCTCTCCGACAAGAGTACTGCGTTAGATGCAATGGAAAGAGGTGCGGTCGGTTTTATTCAGAAACCGTTTACCGAAGACAAGCTGAATGCCGCATTTCAAAAACTACTGGGATAAGAAATGAATCAAAAATACCTAGATATTTTTATCCTATCCTTGAAGCATTATTTTCGGGAATATGATCATGCTGAACCTGAAATCGGCGTACCCTTTGTTAAAAAAGGGGACGACATTTTCCTAGAAATGACTGCCTGCATATCAATTTCAGGCGAATACCGGGGTGCGGTCTATGTGACTTTGTCGAAAAACATGATTAAGGAAATCGCCAAAATGGTTTTAGGCGGGAACTTACTTGAGGACATAGATCTCGTTGACATGGCGGGAGAGTTCACCAACATAATTACCGGCAATGCCAGAGAAAACCTGGGCAGTGGTTTTCACATTTCTGTTCCGTTGGTGATTTCAGGTTCCATTCAGAATATCCATCTGCCCAGACTGAACCAACCAGTATATGTTATACCGTTCAGCTGGAAAAACGAAAACGCATATTTATTTGTTGGTCTTGATACACTCTGAAAATAGACTTTGAAAATGGAATTTTACTTTTCAGCATTTTCAATTCCTCTTCTGGCTAATGCACTTCTACTCGTATACATATCACTTTATTTCGTTTGGTTAAGAAAAAAACTTGATCCTACCAAGTATTTTGGCTTGTTTCTTTTCTTTACTTCTATTACATTTTTTTCTTTTTTTATATTCCTTTCAACTGTAAGTTCTTTTGTCGCTACTATCAGTTGGCAATTCTTGCATCTATTCGTTTTCGGATCCTATTTTTTTGTACGATACGCCTATACTTTCCCCCAGAATGATTTTGCTAAGGAACAAAAATACATTTTGCCGATTTTCATGGCTTTATCTGTAGCAGCGTTGCTGGAATATATCATCCACTCTGTATTTTTCAATAAAATACAATTTGACTTCCTTGCCGGCTTTTATCTGTTTACCAGTGAACCGGTACCCGGAATTATCATCGGTATCCAATTGGGCTGGGCGTTTGTTGTCATGTTTAGAAAGATCCATCTTTACAGCGAAGCTGAATTAACCGGCAAGTTTGTTCAATGGAAAAAGTCAGGCCATCAGTCCGCAGGAACTCTAAAAAATTTCATTGCCTATGCAGCTGAGTTTTTCAAAAAGTTGGCTTTTGCTCATACCAATCCGGTGTCAAATTCGATACGGAATATTTTTAGTATATTTTTATATATGGCTGTAGTGGTTTTATTTGTAATGCTGGCAGTCTATGAAGTGATCTCATGGCACACTACTATGATTGTTATGAGTATTGGCGCAGAAATTGTCTTGTTCTTTTTAGTGAATTTTTATCTGAATAACACCAAAGATAAAATCACTTTTATGATTAAAATTATTGCCGGCTTTCTGGTGTCGGTGTTGGTGACTTTTAGTGTTGTGTCGGGAATGATTTCTTCAAGGGCAGAAATTATTTTCGATGAGATGGAAATTCAGAAAATAAACTTTTTGCAAAGCCAGGATTTATCTGAAAGCAAAAACATGCCAAACTTTGGACTGTACATTGTTAAAGTGGCTCCGTCTTCAGGCTCATATGAAATCAAAAATTCGGCTGCTGAATGGATCACACCCGCTTATTTGCAGGAGCAAGATAAATTCGGATTAGGCAATCAGACAGATAAAATTTCAGATCAGCAATTTGCAGATACACTGACTCAACGCGGTTTACTAAAACGGTTTTACCGTAAGGATTATTCTAATAATGAAAGCAGGCTCATTGTTGCTTATCTCTTTAGCAAAGATAATGAAATTTATGAAATAGGATATCCATACCAATATTACCGTAAATTTATCTCTGAACAACTGGACATGCTGGTGTGGTATGTATTGCTAGCAAGTTTGCTCGTAGTAACTTTGGTGCCTCTCTTTTACCGCACCAATTTACTGCGACCTTTAGATGAGTTACTGAATGGTTTACGCAAGGTAAATGACAATAATCTGGATGTGGAAGTTCCGGTTCGTTATCATGATGAAATTGGATATCTAACCGGTTCTTTTAACAACATGGTTGTTTCCATCCGCAATGCCAGGGAAGAGTTGAAGCACTATACTGAAAATCTGGAGCACATCGTTGAAGATCGAACCAAGGAACTTTCAGAGGCTAAAAAAGAAACAGATAGCATCCTGAAAACGGTCAGGAACGGAATTTTTATTTTAACAAAGGAAAATGACGATTATGTATTTGGCAGCCAATATTCGCTGGCAATGATAAATATTTTTGAGACCAATGATTTTTCAAAAAAATCATTTATCGCATTATTGTCACCTTTTGAAGGAGACATCCCGAAGGATGACATCCGCAAGTTTTTGAAGCTGATGTTCAATCCAGCCATAGATGAAGAAACTCTTCGCATTATGAATCCAATGGAAGAATTGCATCTTTCTATGCCCTCTAGCGGCAGCGTCAAGATTTTGAACTTCCGCTTTGTCAGAATTGTCAGCGAAAATAAACAGGTTCATCTGATGGGAACTGTTATTGATGATACTGAAAAAATCTTTATGGCGCTAAAGCTTGCTGAAAATGAAAAGCAGAAAAAGACCCAGATGGAAATGGTTTTTAGTTTAATTAATGTTGAACCATCGCTTCTTTCTGACTTTATTGTATCTGCTAACAATGATTTGGTGCAGATAGATCAAATTCTTTCTGAAGATGGTTCCGCACAACCCTTAAATAGCAGACTCGAGGGGATATTTTCTTCCATACACTCCATTAAAGGGAATGCAGCACTACTGGATCTGAATTTTCTGGCTGACACTGCTCATGAATATGAGGAAGTCATTCACTCTTTATTGAAGGGGGCAGTTTTGAAGAATGGTGATTTTTCACCAGTGACAATTGGTTATGAAAAAACCAAAAATATAATTGTTGAAATGGAAATTGTGCTCCAGAAAATTGTCCGGTTCCAAGATCAGTTTGGAACCGCCCGTGTAGATGCTTCAGCCGTGGTTCTGAGCGCCTTAAATAAATTAGTATTTAAACTTGCAAATGAACTAGGTAAAAAAATTAGACTGGATAGCGACAGTTTTGATCACAATATGATACCGGACAAGCACAGAGTTTTTCTGAAAGATGTTCTCATACAGCTGGTAAGAAATTCTATCTGGCATGGAATTGAAATGCCGGAAGAACGAATTGCACTGGGTAAAAATGAGCTTGGGATCATATCGCTTTCAATAACCAGCAGCGATTCTTTCTGCCGCATAACACTGAAAGATGATGGCAGAGGGCTACAGAGGGGAAAAATTCTGGAGAAGGCTGTCAAATTGGGAATCATCTCTCATGAGCAGCAATCAGGAATGTCAGAGGACGAAATATCCGAGTTGATTTTTGCTTCGGGTTTAACGACTGCTGATTCTGTTACCCAGATGGCGGGGCGCGGCGCCGGGATGGATGTAGTTCGCAATAAGATCGCGCAACTAGGCGGAACGATCCGTCTGGAATACAAGGCGGGAGAATTCACATCATTTATTCTGGAGATTCCTGTATGAAGGCAGAAGCAAATAGTATTGTTTCAATAAGAGACAAAGAAATTAAAAATTACAAGCTGACCGGATTAAAGCATATATGATAATTCTAATTATATTGTATCTATTGTTTACATTGTTTGTAATTTTTCTTCTTTATAAACTGGTTAAAATCATGAGCAATAGAGAGCTGCTGCAGCTTGGCAAAGATATCAGCAATTTGCCTAAGATCACTGTTGTTATTCCCATGAGAAATGAAGAAAACAATGTTGTGGCTTGCATTGAGTCAGTTATGTCCCAGTCGTATCCTCTCCATCAGATTCAGATAATTGCAGTCAATGACAACTCAGAAGACAATACCGTTCCTTTGATTAGGGAGCTGCAAAAAAAATATGCAAATCTCGAACTGGTTAACGCTCCCAAATTGCCGGATGGGTGGGTGGGGAAAAACTTCGCCTGCTTTAGCGGCATAAAACAAGCCAGTGCAGACTGGTTTGTTTTTATGGATGCGGACACAATGATGCTTCCAGAGTTACTGGTAAGTGTTGTCAATTACAGCATGCAGAATAAAATGGATATGCTTTCACTCATTCCCTTCCAACAAATGCAAAGTCAGGGTGAAAAAATTCTTTTGCCGGGTATATTTTTTGCAATATCCCTCAGTATGGATTTTAGCAAAATTGCAAATGTCGATAGCCCTGACTCTATAGCAAATGGTCAGTTCATCATGTTTAATGCTAAATCCTATGCTGAAATGGGCGGTCACGAAGCCATTAAAAATATTGTCATGGAAGATATGGAATTTGCCCGCCGTTTTAAACATGCTGGGAAAAAAACTGGGATATTGTTTGCTGATAAATTTCTGCATACCAGAATGTATGACAGTGTATTTACTGTATGGAAAGGTTTTGCCAAAAATATGTTTGAAATAATGGATGCCAAAACCATACCATCCCTGATTTATCAGACTGGCACTTCGCTTTTGCAGACATTTGGTGCAACCATGTTCCCGGTGATTGCGTGGATTTTGTATCAGGACGGGAGTATCGATTCTGGAATATTTTTTCTGGCACTTTTTTCTCCTTTACTCCTAGTCTCCGTGTGGATAGCTTCGATTGTGTCTTATTATAAAATCAATGTGTTCTATTTTATATTTTTCCCTTTGGGAATATTGATCCATGCAATTTTGATTCCTGTGAGTTATTACAACAAGCTGAAACACCACCGGGAATGGAAAGGCAGATTTTACTGAAAGGCTACAAGATACTTATCTCCATTTTATTTTATAAGTACCTTATTAAATTGAATAAAGTAGAATGGCATCTTGTTTGATGTTGTCGCCTGCATGCGCTTCCGGTATAGTTCTGTTTGCCGTTCATACCAATGGGAGAGCGTGCAGCCCTGCAACCGGGGCGCACCGCCGAAGGCGCAACACCCGTAACCGCTCAGGCACATGAACCGTTGGATTAGGCAAATCTGGAGAGAGTCACATTGTGACCACCGAAGGGGCACACAACGCAAGTTGTAATCTCTCAGGTAAAGAGGACAGATGGGGCGCAGCAGAATTTTTCTGCTGCGCCTTTTTATTTTGTGCCTAGCTTATTTATTGAAAGAAAAACAATGACTCTCCAGACCACTCCCCTCAATGCCGCACACCGCGCGATGGGCGCAAAAATGGTTGATTTTGGCGGTTGGGATATGCCGCTGCATTACGGTTCGCAAGTCGAAGAGCACCAACAGGTGCGTACTGATGCAGGTATGTTCGACGTGTCACACATGCGCGTGGTGGATATGCGTGGCGACGGCGTGCGCGACTTCTTGCGTTATCTGCT
Source organism: Gallionellaceae bacterium (assembly GCA_038925365.1). Taxonomy (GTDB): domain Bacteria; phylum Pseudomonadota; class Gammaproteobacteria; order Burkholderiales; family Gallionellaceae; genus 39-52-133. The sequence goes on along the minus strand of JBCKTV010000018.1, from coordinate 22,848 downwards.
GGCGAATAATGTAGACAAGCTGCAAACTTCAGGCAAAGCGCTTTACTCCTGCTTGCTTAAAACTGAAGGCGGCGTAATTGACGACCTGATAGTTTATTTCATGAATGAATCCTGGTTCCGTCTGGTCGTAAACGCAGGGACGGCAGAAAAAGATATTCTGTGGATTAAGCAACAAGCAGTCGCTCACGCACCCAAGCTGGAAATCACGCCGCGCCCTGACCTGGCGATGATTGCGGTGCAAGGCCCCAATGCCGCGGCCAAATTATGGCAGGCCATGCCCGGCTTGCAGGAGCTTGCAGAAAACCTCAAACCGTTTAACGCAGTGGAAATGGGCACGATGTTTGTGGCACGCACCGGCTATACCGGTGAAGATGGTTTTGAAATCGTACTGCCGGTCAAAGCTGCTCCATATTTCTGGCAGGCGCTGGCTGATGCGGGGGTCAAACCCATAGGTCTGGGCGCACGCGACACCTTACGTCTGGAAGCGGGGATGAATCTGTATGGTCATGATATGGATGAAACCATCAACCCGCTCGAATCCGGCCTAGCATGGACGGTAGACTTGAAAAGCGAGCGCGATTTCATTGGCAAGGCGGCTCTACTCGCCCAGCCTGCTACGCGTAAACTGGTTGGCCTGGTGTTACAGGATAGAGGCGTGATGCGCGATCATCAGACGGTTAAAACTAGCCATGGTGATGGTGAAGTAACCAGCGGCAGCTTCTCGCCTACGCTCAATCAGTCCATAGCACTGGCACGCGTTCCTGCAGCAGTGCAGATTGGCGACATAGTTCAAATTTCAGTACGCGATAAATTATTGAACGCGAAGGTGGTGAAATATCCCTTCGTGCGCAACGGCAAAGCTTTAGTTTAAATTTACTTTCTTAAGGAAAAATCATGAGCAATCCATCCAATCTCAAATACACAACTTCCCACGAATGGGTTAAGACCGAAGCTGACGGCAGCATCACCGTGGGCATTACACAACACGCGCAAGAGTTATTGGGCGACATGGTATTTGTGGAAAGCCCCGAAGTGGGCCGCAAGGTTAAAGCTAAGGAAGAATGCGCAGTGGTTGAATCAGTGAAAGCTGCGGCTGACATTTATGCGCCTGTTGCGGGCACGATCACTGGGATCAACGCTGAGCTGGCCAACGAGCCGGAAAAAATCAACAGCGATCCATTTGCTGCGTGGCTGTTCAAGATGAAGCCAGACAATGCTGCTGATGTGGCTGCGCTGATGGATGCAGAAACCTATCAGACCCACGTAGATAGCGAAGCACACTAGAAACTTTATTTCGTCGCGTTACGGCGCTGCTCCAACACCGACACGCGCCTAGCAGCCTGACTCACTTAGACACGGCGCTTTACATAACGTGCTGTTTATATTGAATATTATATTAATCTTGCGCATAAATTTTAGAAGCCAACTCATGATTACCACTGACAAATTTGTAAACCGCCACAACGGCCCACGCGCTGATGATATTACCGCGATGCTAAAAAAAATCGGCGCCAGCTCCGTTGATGAGCTGATCAACCAGACGGTACCTGCCTCTATCCGTCTAAAGAAGCCGCTAAATTTGCCAGATGGGTTGACTGAATATCAATACCACAAACATTTGCGTGCGATTGCTGCAAAGAACAAAAACTTCAAAACCTATATCGGCCTGGGATATTACAACACCATTTTGCCTGCGGTGATCCAACGTAACATACTAGAAAATCCGGGTTGGTACACCGCCTATACGCCATATCAGGCGGAAATTGCACAGGGTCGTCTAGAAGCATTACTCAATTTCCAGACTATGATCATGGATCTGACCGGCATGGAAGTCGCCAATGCTTCTTTGCTAGACGAGGCGACTGCAGCAGCCGAAGCAATGGCGTTGTTGTACAACAATCGTTCTCGCGATGCGGCAGCAAATGGTGCGAACAAATTTTTCGTATCGCATGAGTGCTTTCCGCAAACCATAGCTCTATTAAAGACGCGCTCTGCGCCCTTGAATATCGAGCTGGTGATAGGCGATTTTAAAACCGTGACGCTAGACGCAAGTATTTTCGGCGCAATACTGCAATATCCCACTGCCGATGGCAAAGTACACGAGTACGCTGAATTTGTTGCCAAGGCTAAAGCAAACGGTGTTAGCACAGCAGTAGCGGCAGATTTATTGAGCCTGGTGTTATTGACTCCTCCTGGCGAATGGGGTGCCGATGTGGTGGTCGGTAGCTCACAGCGCTTTGGTGTGCCTATGGGGTACGGCGGCCCGCACGCTGCTTTCTTTGCTTGCCGCGATGCCTACAAGCGCACGATGCCTGGACGCATTATTGGTGTATCGGTGGATGCACATGGCAAGCAAGCTTTGCGCATGGCTTTGCAAACACGCGAACAGCACATACGCCGCGACAAGGCGACTTCGAATATTTGTACCGCGCAAGCATTGCTGGCGATTATGGCCGGCATGTATGCTGTGTATCACGGTGCGGAAGGATTAAAAGGCATTGCGCAACAAGTTCATTTCTCCGCGATTGCGCTGGCGGCCGAATTAAAAAAGCTGGGCTATAAAGTGGATGATGGCGTGTATTTCGACACGATCAAAATTAGCGGGACTGATAATACAAATATTCGTGCTTTGGCAGAAGCAGCGCATATCAATTTCCGTTATCTCGACAATGGACTCACTATTTCGCTTGATCAAACCACTAGTTTTGATGAATTAAATGCAATCATAGCCGTGTTTGCAAAAGTGAGTGGCAAGGCTGCCAGCACGCTGACTGAGGAACATATCTTCAAGCAAAATGCGCTGATCAAAACTCGCCAGTCCGCTATTCTGCAACACCCGGTGTTCAACAGCTATCATTCCGAATCGGAAATGATGCGCTACATCAAGCGTCTGGAGAACAAGGATTTGTCGCTGACGCACTCGATGATTTCGTTGGGCTCTTGCACCATGAAACTGAACGCTGCATCCGAATTGATACCGCTTACCTGGCCGGAATTTGCAAATGTACATCCCTTCGTGCCGCTAGACCAAGCAGCAGGCTTCCAGGAAGTGATTGCCGATTTGGATAGCGCACTGAGCGAAATTACTGGCTTTGCCAAGATGAGTTTCCAACCCAATAGCGGCGCGCAAGGCGAATACGCAGGCTTGCTGGTGATACAGGCTTACCATCAATCACGCGGCGATACGCATCGCAATGTCGCACTGATTCCTACTTCTGCGCACGGCACTAATCCCGCGACAGCGGCGATGTGTGGCATGAAAATCGTGCTGGTGAAGTGCGACAAGCAGGGCAATATCGATGTGGCTGATTTGCGCGAAAAATCTGAGGCGCACAAAAATGATCTGTCCTGTTTGATGGTGACTTACCCCAGCACCCATGGTGTGTACGAAGAAAGTATTAGCGAGATCACCGGCATTATTCACGCCAACGGCGGCCAGGTGTATATGGATGGCGCCAACATGAATGCGCAGGTTGGCCTCACCAGCCCCGGCAATATCGGTGCGGACGTGTGCCATCTCAACCTGCACAAAACCTTTGCCATCCCTCACGGCGGTGGCGGCCCTGGCATGGGGCCTATTGGTGTAGCAAAACATTTGGTGCCTTTCCTGCCTACTCACCCACTGGTTAAAACCGGTGGCGAGCAGGGCATCAATGCAGTGTCTGCCGCGCCTTACGGTAGCGCATTGATCCTGCTGATCTCCTATGGCTACATCAAAATGCTGGGCGGTGATGGTATGGCGGAAGCCACCCGCATTGCGATACTAAATGCCAACTACATCAAGGAGATGCTGAAAGATCACTACCCTACTTTGTATAGCGGTAAAAATGGCCGTTGTGCGCACGAAATGATCCTCGATTGCCGCCACTTCAAGAGTGAAGGTGTGGAAGTGACCGACATCGCTAAGCGCTTAATGGACTATGGTTTCCATGCCCCGACCACCTCCTTCCCGGTGGTGGATACACTGATGGTGGAGCCTACCGAGAGCGAATCGAAACAAGAGCTCGATCGCTTCTGCGCCGCGATGATAGCCATACGCAAAGAAATCGACGAAGTTACATCAGGCAAAGTCGACAAAGCTGACAACGTGCTAAAAAATGCCCCGCACACCGCCGAATCTGTTATCGCAGACAACTGGAGCCATAGCTATTCCAGAGAAAAGGCGGTTTATCCTTTACACTGGGTGCGCGACAATAAGTTCTGGCCCAGTGTGGGTCGTATCGATAACGTGCGTGGTGACAAGAATTTGATTTGTGGCTGCCCACCGATCGAGTCCTACGCAGATTCAAATTAAACTGTAGGAGCAGGCCATGCCTGCTCCTACATTGCAACACTCACAAATAAGGAAGCATCATGACCAAAGAAAAATCTAACAAAACCGCAGTCACTTTAGGTGGCGAACCCATCACCTTGTTTGGTACTTTTCCTCAGGTGGGACAAACCGCTCCGGCATTCACACTGGTCGATAAAGATTTGAAGGATGTGTCACTGAAGGATTTTTCCGGTAAACGCAAAATCCTGAACATCGTACCCAGCCTGGATACAGGTGTGTGTGCAGCTTCAACTCGCAAATTCAACGAAGCCGCAGACAAGCTGGAGAACACCGTGGTACTCGTTATTTCTGCCGACCTGCCGTTTGCCATGGCTCGCTTCTGCGGGGCGGAAGGCTTGAACAATGTCACCAGCTTGTCGTTGATGCGCGGTCGCGACTTCATGCGCAACTACGGCGTGAAAATCGCCGATTCTGCCTTAAGCGGCGTTACTGCCCGTGCTGTGCTGGTGTTGGACGAAAGTGATCTTGTATTGCACGCCGAGCTGGTAAGCGAAATCAAGCAGGAACCTAATTACGACGCGGCGCTTGCAGTGCTGAAATAAAACGAGGAACGGAACAGTGGAAAGTCCGCATAAAGGTAAAACCGGCTTACGACATATTGTGAGTGCCTGCGGCTATGCGATTGCAGGTCTACGCACGGCATACAAATACGAAGATGCTTTTCGACAGGAAGTCCATCTTTCCATCATCCTCATCCCGCTCGCATTGTGGCTACCGGTCTCTCATATCGGCAAGGCATTGATGATCGCCAGTGTGCTGCTGGTCATCATTATCGAGTTGCTGAATTCAGCCATAGAAGCGGTGGTAGATCGCGTTTCTCTGGACAACCACGATCTTTCCAAACGTGCCAAGGATATTGGCAGCGCTGCTGTTATGGTGAGCATTGTCAATGTAGCAATTACCTGGGGGCTGGTGTTAAGTGCCTAAGATACGCAGTCAAGCTTAAAGGTTTTCAGCAAGGCTCAGGCGCAGTTAGTTAGTTTGCTGGCAGCCTGTTGGGATTAACTCTCAACCCATTGATTTACAGGGTAACTTTAACTGATGCGACGAATAAAATATTAAATATAATCAACATATTACGTGTAAATATACCTGAGTCAGACAGGCTGCTAACTGCCAGCAATACGATCGTAATAACGTGCCCGGTAAAGCAAACGAGGTGACACAAGATTGTCATTGAAACCCGCACGGTCATGCAACACGTTGTTACACAGCAGCCCCATACCTGATTCCAGCCGCGCGCTATAAATAAACGGGGAATCTGAAGCAAGCAACTGTTCCAGAAAAGCCACTGCCGCTCTCGACAGCTCATCTTGCTTCCACACTATGCTGCGAGTCCTAGCGGTATAGCGCATATGTAACTTGCCATGCTCGTCAACCGAAAACACCGGACCACTTTGCTCAGGCCTAGCTACACCCTCTTCATCGGTGCGCTCAGGAATGGTCATCACATCATTGGCGCTTAGCGCTCGAATGAACTCTGGGTTTGCATCACGCATTTTCAGATACACCATCTCGTGATCCATCATGCGATTTTCGCCGCCTTCAGCTGCGCTATGCACACAGTGCAGCAACATACTGCGTATGCGCCGCTGCGGGGTATTGTAATAGCCGTCGGTGTGCCACTTGATCGGCTTGTTCGTATAGGGGATGTAAGCTAGACGTGATGGATCATTTTCGCTGCTGACTTTGATTTCGGAGATGCCGTCCTCTCCGGCCAGAAAGTTGGCATCCAGCTGATTCAAGCCAAATTGTGCGCCTATCTTGCGTGGAATTTCCTTGTCGGCCGAGTGTAGCTTTGCAGCATAAATCACCATATTAGAACGCTGGCAGCGGGCTAACAGCTCAGCATGTTCGCTTGTGCTTAAGCTGCACGGGTCATTTATTTCTACGATCAATTCTGCAATAGAAGTGGGCGCTTGCTCAAGTTTTCGCTCGCGCCAGCGCTGATAAGCAGATGCTGCATTTAAATCATAGGGCGATATCATGTTGTAAGGGTAGTTATTTCGTCTACACTTTCCGCTTTGCCTAGGTCGTCAAACAGTCCTGCCATGGCTTTTTCCAGTATGCCCACAGATTCGGGCACTTCGATTGCCATGATCTGATCGACCACCCAGGTTTTATCCTTCTCATCCACCACATCGCGCATACATTTGCCTAGATACAGGATAAACGAAAAGGATGATTCAACACCGGTGTAATGAAAATCGGAATACTCACCAGCACGTTGGTTGACAACGTCTACAAAGCTGTCTTTGTATTCGCGCAAAGTTCCACCCAGCCACTCCACTTGATTTTCTGCCTGGTGCTCGGCAATTCGATTCACCAGTGCTCCGGTGAATTCATTGCGGCCTTCTTCGCTAAGCTGTGTGTACACAATGCGGTCTGCAACCATCACCAGAAAAATTAAATATTCTTGGAGAAAAGCAAAATACTGCGGGCCAATAGCAATATCAAAGTCCGCTTTGCGTATATTTTTTAGCGTGTTGTCGCTGGTACGCCAAATAATATACGCCAATGCACCAGCAATTTCCTGTGGCGTTTTCTGGCGGTGGTCTTTCTTCTGCCAATTACTTTTTACGCGTATTTTTGAGCGCATTTTAACTCCACAAAAGAAACTGCCAGATTGTCCGCCCAGCGGGCAGAGCAACCTGGCAAGCTCCTACACTACACTCTGCTTCGCATAGGACAAGAACCCCTGCGGGGTGTCTGAATTAACGCGCAACCCATTGATTTACAAAGACACTCTTACGTCCTTATGATTATATTATTCAATATAATCAATACGTTACGTTAGTAACCGCCTTTACCCAATGGCTGAGTCAAACCACCTACTTTGCATCCCTGTTTTGATGGACCGATCGGGAACAGGTCATATAGCGCTTTACTGTCCGCTTCAGGCCAGAACTCCTGCACACCTTTCAGCATGTTGCGGAAATTTGGAGTTGAACCCTCCTCACGATATTCATCACGCAGATAATTAATCACCTCCCAATGTCTTGGTGTCAGCTCAATACCTTCTGCAGCTGCAATCACCGTGACAACTTCTTCACTGAAGTCTGCCTCAAGCAGGTATCCATCAGCATCTGTTTCAAGCTCTACACCGTTAACAACGTATGACATATTTCAATCTCCTAGTACTATTTAATAAAATTAAAAAACTTTAGTCCAAACCCGAAATGGCCTTGAACGGCACAAAAATACCACATCCAAAATGACGCGCACCACCCAAGCCACTGCGCTGAATTTGCATAGACGCCTGCGGCTTGAGATCATGTAAAACAAGACCAAAACCAGTCAACGAGTGCTCTGCATCTTCAATCTTCCGATATTTATCGCAGATTAAATTGCATGCAACATTCATCGCTTGCAATTTTTGCTTTATATCAGCAAGAAACTCTACCTCCCCCAAATTGCTTTCCACCATATAAGCATGCAAGGTTGTGGTGGGTAGCAGTTGCCGCTCTTTGCCCTTGCCAACATTTAAATTACCCCCACAGAAGTTGAGCTGCTTGCCCGTTAATTGAGCTGTTTGATCAACACGTGCTACAGGTATTCGCAAAATCAGCTTGCTACGCTTAGACAACAAGATCTGGTTAGCATTAACGGAGCCTCTTAATGGAAGAATGCCAGCATTTTTCTCTTCCTTCAACCATGGCAGTATCCGGGCTATTTCTGTCCAAAGAGCAAATGAATAATTTTCAGGAACCAAAGATCCCGTAACCAAAGTTCCTGTCAGATCAAACACCATATCGACCATTTCATGCTCAGCGATTATGGATGCCGGGCTTACTGTTTCATTTGCCATCAGTATTTGCCGTCTGGGTAGCGGCCCACTTTATCATTGCCTCTCCCCATTGCTTTGCTGTTACAGGATCGACATCGAAAATAGTAAAGCGCTTGGTTTCGCGTATGCGAATTCGCATTAGACTCATGCCACCTGCTACATGATCAATTTGCTGCAACTCCACAACTTGCCCACCTAGCGGTAGATTAAACTTGTCCAGCTCAATGATTTCGGGCATCTTAACCTCGTTAATTTAACTTTGCCATAAAAATTACCTATGGGAGCGATCATGCATTCAAGATATTATATAGATCGTTTTGTATAAGGAATCGCAAATTGTGCGCCAATAACAACTCTGAGTGCAGTCTGATAACACCGTAGGATGATTAATGCCCCCCCATTAGGGTTATTTAATACGATTAAAAATTAAGTATGATTGCGAACTGGCTAAACGAGCTTGATTTTGCTTACTTAACAGAATAGTAACTGTTATGCAAATAAATCAACTTTACTTTTGATGCCGTTAAGGATCAAAGCTTCCATTGTGTAATTTTTACCGAACTGTGCACCAGTCTATTTTGTCTGGGCTCTAACTAAATTGTTTAACGAAAGGAATCATCATGGCAAAAAAACTGCATGATACACCACAACTTGACCAACTCGAGAGCGGGCCATGGCCTAGTTTTGTAACTGGAATCAAGCGCTTAGCCGAAACAAACGACATGGCAGTTGACCTATTGGGACAACTCGAAACCTCTTACCAGACCAAAAAAGGTTACTGGAAAGGCGGCACAGTGGGCGTCTTTGGTTATGGCGGCGGAATTATTCCACGCTTTACAGAGCTCAAAAATGACAAGGGTGAACCCGTCTTCCCTGATGCAGCTGAGTTTCATACTATCCGTGTTCAGCCACCTGCTGGCATGCATTACAATACAGCTACACTACGTAAAATGTCTGACATCTGGGAAAAGCATGGCTCAGGCTTAATCGCTTTCCACGGCCAATCTGGCGACATCATGTTCCAGGGTGCAACAACAGCCAATGTTCAGCCAGCATTTGATGAGTTGAATGAGATGGGTTTTGACCTTGGTGGTGCGGGCCCTGCGGTACGTACTTCTATGTCTTGCGTAGGTGCAGCGCGTTGTGAGAATTCTTGCTACGACGAAGCAACAGCTCATCGCACCGTACTTAACAACTTCATGGATGACATGCATCGTCCTTCTTTGCCATATAAATTCAAGTTTAAATTCTCAGGCTGTCCAAATGATTGCATGAACTCCATTCAGCGTGCTGATATGGCAGTCATCGGGACATGGCGTGACAATATCCGCACAGACGAGAAAATGGCTAAAGCATGGTTTGCCAAGCACGGCATGGATGAACTGGTCAATGACGTAGTGGCACGTTGCCCAACCAAAACATTGCAGCTCAAGCAAATCAAGAGCCTGAAAAAAGGTCCGCACATTTCCAGCGTTGCAATTAACGATACGCACGCCATCGAAATTGACAACAAGGATTGTGTGCGTTGTATGCACTGCATCAATGTTATGTCAGGCTCATTGGCTACAGGTGTTGATAAAGGTGCAAGCATCCTAGTGGGTGGCAAGCGCACACTAAAGATTGGCGATTTGTTCGGAACAGTCGTCATCCCATTCATGAAACTCGAAACCGAGGAAGACATGGAAAAGCTTGTTGACTTTGGTCAACGCACCATAGACTTCTTTGCAGAAAATGCGCTGGAACATGAGCGTACCGGTGAAATGATTGAACGTATCGGCTTGGTCAATTTCCTTGAAGCTATGGAAATCGATGTTGATGCAAATATGGTTGCTTACCCACGTACCAATCCTTACGTTCGTGCCGATGGTTGGGATGATGAAGTAGCAAAAATCAACGCTAAAAAACAAGCTGGAAAGGGAGCATAAAAAATGGCAACAACAGCACTGCGTCGTCCAATAGAAAGTGGCGTTCCGGATAACAAGCCACACCTGCACCCTAAGTTCATCAAAAACTATGGCAATTGGAAATATCATGATAGGCCACGTCCGGGTGTGTTGCACCACGTGTCTCACACTGGCGATGAAGTATGGTCGATACGTGCGGGTACACAACGTCAAATGGACGTTTTTACCATCCGCAAGTTATGTGATATTGCCGATAAATTTGCTGAAGGTTTTGTACGTTTTACCATTCGTTCAAATATTGAATTCATGGTTTCAACTGCAAAGCAGGTTGATCCATTGATTGCTGAGCTTGAGAAAAACGGCTTCCCAGTTGGCGGTACCGGCAACTCTATATCGATGATTGCACACACCCAAGGCTGGTTGCATTGCGACATTCCAGGAACAGATGCTTCTGGCGTTGTTAAAGCACTGATGGATGACTTGATCGTTGAGTTTAAAAGAGAAGAAATGCCTAACCGTGTTCACTTGTCGACTTCTTGCTGCGAGATCAACTGCGGCGGACAAGCTGACTTGGCAATTATTATTCAGCATACCAAGCCGCCCAAGATCAACCATGACATGGTTGCCAACGTTTGCGAGCGTCCAGCAGTTGTGGCACGCTGCCCGGTTGCGGCGATTCGCCCAGCGATGGTTAACGGCAAGCCTTCATTGGAAATTGACGAGAGCAAGTGTATGTGCTGTGGCGCTTGCTTCCCACCCTGCCCTCCAATGCAGATCAATGATCCAGAGTTTTCAAAATTGGCGATCTGGGTTGGTGGCAAAAACTCGAACGCTCGTGGAAAACCAACTTTCATGAAAATGGTTGCCTCGGGTCTTCCCAACAATCCACCGCGTTGGCCTGAAGTGAGTATCGTCGTTAAAAACATCCTCAATGTTTACAAGAACGACGGTAGACCTTGGGAGCGTATGTCTGACTGGATAGAGCGTATTGGCTGGCCACAGTTTTTTGAGAAAACTGGCTTGCCGTTTACTAAGTACTTAATTGATGATTGGAGAGGTTCACGTGCCTCCCTGAATCAAAGTGCTCATATCCGGTTTTAATATACAACTCTAAATAGGAACAATGCATGAAATTTGGAATTGTTGTGAACGAAGGGCCGTACCAGCATCAGGCGAGTGATTCTGCTTATCTGTTTTGCAAGGCGGCAATTGCCAAAGGGCATACGGTTTGGCGAGTTTTTTTCTATCATGATGGCGTGAATAACGCCACTAAGCTGACTGAACCGCCACAGGATGATCGTCATATCGTCAACCGCTGGAGCAAATTGGCGGAAGAACATGGCGTTGATCTGGTTGTTTGTGTTGCAGCAGCCATGCGTCGTGGTATTAGAGATGAAAACCTGGCAACCGGTTTTCGCATTTCAGGCCTTGGTCAATTGGTAGAAGCCGGCACGTTGACTGATCGTTTAGTCACATTTGGCGATTAAGGGGATAGATATGAGCGATATTAAAAAATTCATGTTCGTCAATCGTAAAGCGCCTCACGGGACTATTTACGCGTTGGAATCACTGGAGGTTGTACTGATTACAGCTGCTTTTGATCAGGACGTTTCACTCGTTTTTCTTGATGATGGTGTTTATCAGCTAAAAAAAGGGCAGCAAACCAAGGGGATTGAGGTTAAGAACTTCTCGACCACTTTCCGCGCTCTTGATGGATACGATGTTGAAAAACTGTATGTTGAAAAAGAATCCATGGATGCTCGCGGTTTGACAGAAGATGATTTGCTGGTTGATGTCACTGTTTTGTCTAGCAAGGAAATGGGTGCTCTGATGGGCGAACAGGACGTAGTTCTGAGTTTCTGACGGTCTGAATTCCCTCGAAAGGTAAAAGTAAAATGCTTCACATCATTAATAAATCACCATTAAGTAACGGATCTTTCGAAAGCTGTCTGCGCACAGCTGATGGCGGAGAAATTTTACTTATTGAAGATGCAGTATATGCAGCCACCAAAGGAAGTGCTTTTGAAGTAAAAGTGCGTGAGGCAATGGGACGCATCAAGATTAATGTCTTGATGCCTGATCTTGAAGCACGCGGTCTAGCTGACCGTCTTATCGACGGCGTTACGCCGGTTGATTATGGCGGCTTTGTCGAGCTCGTTGCTGAAAACAAAAACTGCCAGTCCTGGCTGTAAGCTGTGTTGTAATAAAACAAATTAACCATTAGGAGAAACACAATGCCTCAAATCGATGTTAACGGTAAAAGCTACGAAACCGACGAAGAAGGATATCTGTTGAATTTGGCAGAGTGGAACATGGATATTGCTGCATATATTGCAACAACAGAAAATCTGGACATGACAGACAATCATTGGGAAGTTGTTAACTTTCTGCGTGAATATTATGAAGAATACCAAATTGCTCCAGCAGTTCGCGTACTGACAAAAGCAATCGGAAAGAAATTTGGAGCCGAAAAAGGTACTAGCCAATATCTGTATGAGCTTTTCCCATACGGCCCAGGCAAGCAAGCTTGTAAAGTTGCCGGTCTGCCAAAGCCAACCGGTTGCATCTAAGCTGTTTTGTTTTAAATTTCGCGTATCCCGCTCAATACCTAGATTCTGAATGACCATGACAATAATGTTCGCAGTTCTTTTTTACTTTGCAGCGGGATTATTTGCTGTTGGCCTGAGTTATCGCATTTATGACTATGCGCGAACTCCAGCGCCACTCAAAATTCCAACCACACCGGCACCGCGTACGCGTTTCGGGGTGGTTTTGCTGATGGCCAGAGAAGTCCTCATCTTTGAAAGTCTTTTCAAGGCTTCACTTTGGACCTGGCTATTCAGCACCATGTTTCACGCCGGCCTTGCCCTGGTACTTTTGCGGCATTTGCGTTACTTCATTGATCCTGTGTGGTCTTGGGTAATCTTCATTCAGCCTTTTGGCCTCTATGCCGGTTTTCTGATGGTTGCGGGTCTGATGGGGCTATGGGCACGTCGTTTATTCGTGGATCGTGTTCGGTATATTTCAACGCCGTCCGATCACCTGATGCTACTCTTACTCATCACCATAGGCATTTCAGGTCTGGTAATGAAGTTCATCACTCATACAGACGTAATATCAATCAAAGACTTCTTCATGGGATTGATGAGCTTCACCATCAATACCCTTCCCTCTGACTGGATGATATATCTACATCTGGGACTTATTGCATTGTTGATGATTATTTTTCCGTTCAGCAAGTTGCTACACGCGCCGGGAATATTTTTCTCCCCTAGCCGCAACCAGGTAGATAACTCTCGTGACAAGCGTCACATTTCACCTTGGGCAGCAAAAATGGAATCAGGGAAATAATAATGGCAATAGAAATCAAAGCACCACCGTACAGAGTATTCAACATTGCGCCAGCAATTCAGCCCGGTGCAATGGAAAGCAGCAAGACATTCGTTGCCAACGACAAGTTACAGCAAGCATTAGGTTTTCCTGTATTTGATATACCTGACTGGCACGACAAAGCAATCGCGAAAATGGGCGAGTTGCTGGGCAAGTATCGCTCACTGAAAGTTTACATGGACGCTTGCGTGCATTGCGGCGCTTGCTCTGACAAATGCCATTACTTCATTGGCACTGCTGATCCCAAAAATATGCCGGTTGCCAGGCAAGATCTAATGCGCAGCGTTTACCGCCGCTATTTCACCCTCCCCGGCAAACTTTTCCCCTGGCTGGTTGGTGCACGCGACCTGACCCGTGAAGTGCTAGACGAGTGGTATAACTATTTCCATCAATGTTCCGAGTGCCGCCGTTGTTCAGTGTTCTGCCCCTACGGTATCGACACAGCTGAAATCACCATGGCTGCAAGGGAAATTCTTGACTCCGTAGGATATGGCCAAAAATATTCCAATGAAATTATTGGCAAGGTACATTTAATTGGTAACAACCTTGGGTTGCCCAAGAATGCGTTGATCAATACATTGGAAGGCTTGGAAGAAGACGCCAAGGAAGATACCGGTTTCGATATTAAATTCCCTATTGATGTCAAAGGCGCTGAAGTTCTTTTGATCACACCTTCTGCGGACTTTTTTGCAGAACCTCACGTAGACAGCTTGATAGGCTACGCAAAGGTATTCCACGCAGCCGGGATTAGCTGGACACTGTCTTCCATGTCGTCTGAAGCCGGTAACTTCGGTATGTTCATCGGCAATTACGAACAGACTCGTATCATCGCTTTGCGTATTCGCCAGGCCGCGCTTGAATTGGGTGTTAAACGCATCGTTGTTGGTGAGTGTGGTCATGCTTGGCGGGTCGCTTACAGCTTCTGGAATACCTTGATAGGTGTGGGTGACGGCGCAAACGATCCTTACGCGATTGAACTGCAACAGCAGTTGGATCATCGTTATAAACAGCCCATGCATATTTGCGAACTCACTTGGGATTTAGCTGAGCGCAAAATCATCACCTTTGACAAAGAGGCAAATGATCAACATATCGTCACCTTCCACGACTCGTGCAACGTTGCACGTGGTTCCGGCATGGGCGATTACTATGGCGGCCAATTTGAAATTCCACGCAATATTGTCAAAGCTGTAGCGAATAAATTTTACGAAATGCCAGAAGGCACAACCCATGAACAAACCTTCTGCTGCGGAGGCGGCGGTGGCTTATTGACTGACGACCTGCTGGATCTGCGCGTAAAAGGTGCGCTGCCACGTATGGAAGCGCTACAGCACGTTGTAGATGCGCATGGGGTGAATTTTATGGCCTGTATCTGTGCGATCTGCAAAGCACAATTTACCAAGGTATTACCCTATTACGGATTCGACCGCCGCTTGATTGGTGGTGTGCATCAGCTGGTCAGCAATGCGATCAAGCTGGGCGACAAATAAAATAATACAAATACATTAATTATTTATAGGTGATAGCAAATGTTAGTAACAACTAAAGAAAAAACTTTAAATTTCCGCCGCTATAAAGACGGTGAGACAAAAGGACCGGCTTTACGTGATCATATCTTTCAGTCTAGTTACACCTATAAATGTCCAACCTATATTCAATCTACTCCTCCTTGCCAGGGCAGCTGCCCGGCAGGTGAGGATATTCGCGGCTATTTGGCCATCACTCGTGGCACGGAAAAGCCGCCCGCAGGTATGGTTTGGCAAGAATATGCATGGCGCAGACTGACATCGGCCAATCCATTTCCATCTGTAATGGGTCGTGTCTGCCCTGCACCGTGTGAAACAGGTTGTAACCGTAATGAAGTTGAGGATCATGTTGGAATCAACTCTGTAGAACATTTTTTAGGTGATTACGCTACAGCAAACAATCTAAGCTATATAAACACATCTAAACCAACAGGCAAAAAAGTTGCCGTATTAGGTGGCGGCCCTGGTGGACTGTCTTGTGCATATCAACTAGCCCTTAAAGGTCATGAAGTAACCATATTTGATGACCATGAGTTTTTAGGCGGCATGATGCGTTATGGTATTCCTGGTTTCCGTACTCCACGTGTAGTGCTGGATGCTGAAATAAATCGTATTATGGCTTTAGGCATCAAAGCGCGTATGAAATGCCGCGTGGGTAAAGACATCACACTAGAACAGATACGCAAGGAATTTGATGCAGTGTTTCTGGGTATGGGCGCACAATCTGGCCGAGCATTACCAATTGCTGATTCGGATGCACCAAACGTAGTAACTGCAACCTCATTCCTTGAGGCCTTCAACCAGGGTCGTCTGCAGCATGTGGGCAAACGTGTTGTCGTAGTCGGCGGTGGCGATACCTCAATCGACGTTGCAACCGTAGCCAGACGTCTTGGTAATATCGAAAAATCAAATCCTTCTGATATAGACAAAGCGATTGCGGGCCACATGGCGCATGACGTTGCTTCAATTTCAGCTAAACAAGGTGCGGATGTAACGCTGATTTCGATTTTCGACATCGACAAAATGGCTGCAAACAAGCATGAGATTGAGCAGGCTTTGGCCGAAGGTATTTCGATTCAGGGTAGCCTTATGCCTGTTGGCGTAGTAAAAGTAAATGGACGTGCCACTGCGCTGCGCGTAGCCAGATGTGAAGCCAAAATTATTGGCGGCAAATTGGACATCAAAAAAATTGAAGGTTCAGAATTCGATATTGAAACTGATTTGATCGTCTCCGCTATTGGCCAAGCCGTAGACTTTAGCGGTCTTGAAGAGTTCGACAATGGCAAAGGTGCTATTACAACCGACAAAAATTACCAGATCCCCGGCAAGCCCGGAATCTTTGCAGGCGGCGACGTTATCAAGCCGCATTTGCTCACCACTGCAATTGGCCATGGTTCTATTGCAGCCGATGGCATCGATCAATTCCTTGCAGGAAAAGATCTGGGCAAGCGTCCAAAAATCGATGCGCACCAGTTTGACCTGATGCGGAAAATGGTTGAAAAAGGCCTGCCAATTACAGAATCGCATGAACCTATGCGTGGTACGGATGCATCAACCGCAGCCGTGCATAACTTTGACAACCGTTCGGAACGCTACATCATTCCACATGATGAATTATTCCTGGGTCATTTTGCATTTACCCCTAGGCTACTGCGTAATATTACTACGCTAGACAAGCAAACTGCCTTAGGCAACTTTGAAGAGCGTATTGCAGCACTGTCAGAAAAACAGGCTATTGAAGAAGGCAAGCGTTGCATGAGCTGCGGCATGTGCTTTGAATGTGATAACTGCGTGGTATATTGCCCACAAGTTGCAGTTTTCCGTGTACCAAAAGCAAAATCTACGTTGGGTCGCTATGTAGACACCGACTATAACAAGTGTATTGGTTGCCACATCTGCGCAGAAGTTTGCCCAACCGGCTATATTCAAATGGGCTTGGGTGAATAATGAAAATAGTGCTTCGACTCACTGCGATTTTATTCTCGATAATAATCGCCACAAGCGCTTTCGCGGCAGATAAATCGCCTATGCCTAAGCTGGATATCGGCAAAGGTGGTGGCGTTCAGTGCGTCGAAGACCCTAAGGAAATGATTAAGCTGCACATGAATCTTCTCAAGCATCAGCGGGATGAAACAGTGCACAAGGGTATACGCGGGCAGAAGCATAGTCTGGCCGGCTGCGTAGAATGTCATGCCAGCACTAAAACAAACAGTGTACTCGGCAGCAAAGAAGCGTTCTGTGAGGGCTGCCATACTTATGTTGCCGTAAAACTGGACTGCTTTGAATGCCATACCAGCAAGCGAAAAGTCAGCGCGGAGGCACGCAAATGAGTGAAGTAAAGCTTGATACAAAAACCAATCTCGACCGCAGAGATTTTCTGACTAAATCCTCCATTGGACTTGCCGGATTGGCCATTGCCCCCGGCATGATTTTGTTTGACCTTGCCCACGGACGTGCCCCGGGTGAAGCAGTCAGCAACAAGGTACGCTGGGGTATGTTGATAGACAACAACTCATGCGAAACTGGATGCAATGATTGCGTCACTGCCTGCAATACCGAACATGGACTTTCTGGTGGCACCAAACCGACTGACTCTCAATGGATACGCAAGGTGCAACTCAAGGATACGCTGACCGGCCGCGTCTCTTCCTTGCCCATGATGTGTCAGCACTGCGAAGAACCACCCTGTGTAGATGTCTGCCCTACCCAAGCTTCCTTCAAACGGGAGGACGGCATCGTGCTGGTCGATCAACATATTTGCATCGGTTGCCGCTATTGTGTGATGGCTTGTCCGTATCAAGCTAGGTCGTTCGTGCATGAAGTGCTGACAGATCAAAAACCTGAAACTCCGCGCGGCAAAGGGATAGTTGAGAGCTGTAACCTGTGTGTAAATCGTATCGACAAGGGTGACAACACCACCGCCTGTGCCGAGGCATGTACAAAAGCAGGTCACAATGCAATTCTGTTTGGTGACCTGAACGATACTGAGAGTGCAATTAGCAAGCGTATTCGCACTGTCGCGTCTACCCAAATCAGGGCTGATCTTGGTCTCAATACTGGCATTCGCTACGAAGGAATATAAAACACATGTCATCAACATCCTTTTCACGCAATGAAGAACGTTATTTCTACGCACTGGCTGCATTAGGCGCATTTATCGTGTTTCTTGGTTACCTTGGCATGCACTCAATGGAGGAGCATGGCCATATCGTAAGCGGGATGAACAACCAGATTGTGTGGGGCTTACCGCACGTCTTCGCAATCTTCATGATAGTCGCAGCCTCGGGAGTGCTCAACATCGGCACTATCGGCAGCGTCTTCGGCCAAGCGCCATACAAAGCCAGAACGCCGCTGGCAGGCATCATCGCTATCGGCTTGCTGTCTGGCGGTCTGGCAGTATTGATGCTGGATTTGGGCCGCCCTGACCGTATGATAGTCGCAGCTACCCATTTCAATCCGACTTCAGTATTTG
Organism: Gallionellaceae bacterium; assembly: GCA_038925365.1. Lineage (GTDB taxonomy): Bacteria > Pseudomonadota > Gammaproteobacteria > Burkholderiales > Gallionellaceae > 39-52-133. The sequence continues at coordinate 4,436 of JBCKTV010000018.1, read as the reverse complement.
CCTGGAATATTTTCCTGTATAGCGGATTCTTTGGCTTGGCAGTGGTGTATCTGTGGACCTCCATGGAAAAGCGCTTTAACGTGTGGTCAAAGCCTGTAGGTTTGGCCATGCTTTTCTGGCGTGTGATCCTCACTTCCGGCACTGGCCTGATATTCGCTTTCCTGGTGGCACGTCAGGCCTATGCATCGGCCTTGCTGCTGCCCATGTTCATCGTGTTTTCTTTTGCCTGGGGCATGGCGGTATTCCTCCTTGTTGAATCTGCAATGTATGCATGGAACGGTAAAGTACTCGATCCTGCCATGCAGAAACGCATGAAAAATTTGCTAGGCGTGTTTATCATCAGTTCCATGTATCTGGTTGCGGCCTATCACATGACCAACCTGTACTTTGCCAAGCAAACAGGTTTTGAACTTTTCATCCTGCGCGATGGTGGCATCTATCCCATGCTGTTCTGGGGTGGCTATATCCTCGTGGGCAGCCTGGTTCCCTTGGTTCTGCTCTATACACCAGGATTGGGCGGCACAAAATCAGTCGTTAGCGCCGCTATGCTGGCGGTGCTAGGCAGCTTTGCCTTCCTCTATGTTTTCATCATCGGCGGACAGGCATATCCCTTGTCTATTTTCCCCGGATATGAAGTCAGTAGCAGTTTTGGCGATGGGCAAATCGGCAAATATATTCCATCCCTGCCGGAAGTGCTGCTGGCTTCAGGTGGCCTTGCGATTGCCTTTCTGATTACATTGATCGGCACCAGAGTGTTCCGTACCATGCCTCATGACGCTGCCGTTGTAGCCGCCAAAAACGACGCTTGACCTTATGAACCGGGTGCTGATTTCTGCCGCCCACAAATCCTCGGGAAAAACCACCGTCAGTATTGGAATTTGTGCCGCGTTGAAAAAGCGCGGCCACACTGTTCAACCCTACAAAAAAGGCCCGGACTACATCGACCCGATGTGGTTGTCACAAGCCAGCGGCCGTTCCTGCCACAACCTTGATTTATATCTGATGGAGCGCGACGAGGTAGTCGCCAGCTTCATTCGTAATAGTGCCGAGTACAATCTGGTCGAGGGCAATAAAGGTCTATACGACGGCATGGCTCTGGATGGGAGTAACAGCAATGCAGCCTTGGCAAAATTGCTGGATCTACCGGTCGTATTGGTGATAGACGCTCGCGGCATGACACGTGGCATAGCACCGCTAATACTAGGCTACCAAGCCTTCGACAAAGAAATTAACATCGCAGGTATCATCCTTAATAATCTGGGCGGCAGCAGGCACGAATCAAAACTTCGCGAAGTTATTACCCACTACACCGATGTACCCGTCATTGGCGCTATCCAGCATGACGATAGGCTGACGATCATTGAGCGCCATCTTGGGCTGATGCCCAGCAGTGAATCCAAACAAGCAACGGCGCAAATCGAGACCTTGGGTGCCGCTATTGAGAGCCAGGTCGATTTGGATAAATTGCTCGCCATTACACAATTCGAACCCTACGCAACATCTCAATTACCGGCTGCTTATAGCTTCCCTTCCGCAGAAAAAGTTCGTATCGGCATTGCTAGAGACCGAGCATTCGGCTTTTATTATGCGGATGACTTCGATGCCCTGATAGCGGCAGGCGCTGAAATTATTTCCTTTGACACAACTCAGGACAAGCAGCTGCCACAAGTAGATGCGCTATTTATCGGCGGTGGATTCCCGGAAATATTTGCAGCAGAGCTGGAAGCCAATACCACCATGCGCGCTGACATCAAAAATGCCATTGAAGACGGCATGCCGGTCTATGCCGAGTGCGGTGGCCTGATGTATTTATCCCGGCAAATTACCTACCAGGGAAACACACATGCAATGGTTGGCGCCATCCCTGGCGATGTCATGATGCACAACAAACCCATAGGGCGCGGCTATGTGCATTTGACTGAAAACCAAATGCACCCTTGGCCACTAGTTACTAAACATGAACAGCATATCAAAGCACATGAGTTTCATTACTCCAGCCTTGAGAACCTACCAACAGATTCAAAATTTGCCTATCGTGTTACTCGAGGACATGGCGTTGATGGCACCAACGACGGTTATCTCCGAAAAAATCTATTCGCTTCCTATGCACATCTTCGCAGCGTAGGCAGTTGCCACTGGGCTACTCGATTTGTCGGTTTTATTAGGCAAGTAAAACAAAGGCAGAAGGAAGAGCTATCTCTAGCAGATTGTCGGACTTAAATGTTTTTTACGTAACATGTTTATTATATTGAATATTTTAGTCACAAAGCCAATCTAAATATCTCTATCAATTAATGAGTTGCAAGTTAAACCCGGCAGGGGTTCTTGTCCTATGCGAAGCAGAGCGTAGTGTAGGAGCCCGCTAGCTTTACAATAAGCGCAAAATCACAGAAAAACATCAAAGGTTGAAATGGATTATTTACCAATTTTTTTAGATGTAAAAGGCAGGAAGTGTCTCGTCGTAGGTGGCGGGGAAGTTGCCTTAAGAAAAACGGCTATGCTGGTGCAAGCCGGTGCACAGGTCACGATAGTCTCACCCGCACTAAGCCCAGGCTTCGCAGGCATGACAGGAATTGCGCATATTGCTGAACGCTATAACGCAACGCATCTGAACCAGCATATTCTGGTCATCGCCGCCACGGACGAAGAGGAAACCAATGTGGCGGTTTCCACAGATGCCAAGTTGAAAAATATTCCAGTGAATGTGGTTGATAACCCGAGTCTCTGTAGCTTCATCATGCCCGCTATCCTAGATCGCTCCCCCATCATAGTAGCCTTCTCCAGCGGTGGTGCTTCGCCGGTACTAGTCAGGATGCTACGCGGCAAACTGGAAGCCATGATTCCGCAAGCCTATAGCCAATTGGCTACCTTCTCCGCACGCTTCAGATCCGCAGTAAAAAAACATGTCATCAACCCAGCCAAAAGACGCATCTTCTGGGAAAATGTTTTTGAAGGGCCTATCGCTGAAAAGATATTCGCCGGAGACGTAACCGCAGCTGAGGCTATGCTCAACACAATGATGGAAAATGAAAGTCGCGGTGAACAAACAACGGTAGGCGAAGTTTACCTGGTAGGTGCTGGTCCCGGCGATCCCGACTTACTGACTTTCAAAGCGCTGAGATTGATGCAGAAAGCCGATGTCGTACTGTATGACAATCTGGTTTCCAAACCAATACTGGAAATGACCCGCCGCGATGCAGAGCGCATTTTTGTTGGCAAGATGCGCGGCAATCATACAGTGCCTCAAGAAGGCATAAACGAGCTGCTGGTCAGACTCGCACTCGAAGGCAAACGTGTATTGCGTCTCAAAGGTGGCGATCCGTTTATTTTCGGACGCGGTGGCGAAGAAATCGAAAAACTCGCGGAACAGAAAATTAACTTCCAAGTAGTGCCCGGCATTACTGCAGCATCCGGCGTTTCAACCTACGCCGGCATTCCCCTTACCCACCGCGACTATGCGCAATCCTGCGTTTTCGTAACCGGGCATCTAAAAGATAACAGCATGGATTTAGATTGGGAAATGCTCGCCCGCCCCAAGCAAACCATCGTAGTTTATATGGGACTCCAGGGGCTGGAAATGCTTTGCGCACAACTGATAAAACACGGCCTTCCAGACAACACCCCCGCTGCCATCGTACAACAGGGAACCACACCCCAACAAAGAGTTGTTAGCGGTACGCTAGCAACCTTGCCGGGCAATCCTGAAGTCAAAACGTTGCAAGCTCCCACCTTGATCATTATTGGTGGTGTTGTAAGCCTCAGAGAAAAACTGTCATGGTTTAAGCCCGGAAGCTGATTTTAAAAATAAAGAAAAATTTGAACGAGTGCTACGTAACCTTCAGCCGAGTAATATGCAAATCATTATAGAAATCCAAAGCGTATAATCTAACAGCATGTCGGACTTAGACGCGCAATTTGCAGTAACACATTGATTATATTAAATACTTTATGCATTGCGTTGATTTTAATTTCTTTTGAATCAATTGATAACGAGTTAAGTTCGGCAGATTGCTAGTCCAAATATGCCTGTTCAATGCGAATGCTGTAATGTTTTAGTCGAACTTATCCGCACACTTTATCAAACAGCTTGGGCGTAAAAGTGATGATGTGCCTTCTAGTGCTATTAGGCATTACTAAAAAATATTAACTATCTGATAATATTGTTATTTCAAATTAGCGATAACACAATAGAAACCATTTGACGTAATATCTTGCGTCAAATAGGATGTCTACTTTACGTTAGGCAAATCTGTACAACGTTAAGTTGAAAATAATTGGAAGGCAGGTTTTACTGAAATCTTTATTTGTAGTTTAGTGTGCATGCCCATCATCCGTTTGCGTCACGCCAAAGTGAGTGTCTAAAGTTTCCTCATGGGTTCAATGTGTGGCGCGATGCAAGCCGTAACACCGCAGTTTGTGTTTAGTTTTTGGCGTGG
>JBCKTV010000017.1:17500-42349 GCA_038925365.1 Gallionellaceae bacterium | reverse complement strand
CGAACGGGGCATGGCTAATTCCAACAATCTTACTGCGGCGTCCAGTTACTCCGCACCTTCCTAGCCTCAGCAAAAACCTCTTCCAGCTTGGCGGCATCGCCCTGTTCCAATGCTTGATACAAAACATGTAACTCGTTGGCATATTGCATTAGCTCACGCATCAGCGCCTCGCGATTGGCCATGCAGATATCGCGCCACATTTCAGGGCTACTCGCGGCAATGCGGGTGAAGTCGCGGAAACCACTGGCAGCAAAGGACAGTAGCAGGTCTTTGTCTTTACGCTGCGCAATGTTATGCACCAACGCAAAGGAAAGCAGATGCGGCAAATGGCTGACAGCGGCGAACACGCTATCGTGCTGCGTTGCACTCAACTCGCTCACCATTGCACCACACAGCTCCCATGCCTTGCGAACTCGGTCTACTGAAGCTGCGCTGTTTTCCGGCAATGGTGTGAGTACAACTTTCTTGCCCGAGTATAGATCAGCCTGAGCCGCTGCTGCACCACTTTTTTCTGCTCCGGCGATTGGATGTGAGGGTACAAACTGTGACAGCTTGCTGCCTAGATGAGTGCGAGCGTATGCCACCACATCACCCTTGGTGCTACCACCGTCGGTCACAAGAGTATTCGCGCCGAGATGTGGCGCAATGCGCTGCATTATTTCTGCCATCTGCCCTACCGGGGTTGCCAGCAAAACCAGATCGGCATTGGCTATCTCGGCAGCTACATCGCTAGCTGCGCGATCAATAATGCCGAGTTGTTGCGCCAGTTTGAGCGTCTCAGCACTGCGGCCAAACCCAACTACTTCTTGCACCGCATTGGCTTTGCGCAAGGCAAGCGCAAACGAACCGCCAATCAGGCCGACACCAAAGATGACAATTTTCTTGAAATGCGGCTCGCTCAAAGAACTTCCCCCACCCTCGCAACCCATTGCTTTATAAAGTTATTCGGACTAGCGCTATGGATAAAATATTAAATATAATCAATGTGCTGCACAAAAACTCACGTCTAAATCCGACACCCCGTAGGGGTTCTTGTGAGCGAGGGAGTTAAATCGTGCGCCCAATCGCACCAGCAATCGCACCCAGCGTGACCATTAACTTCTTCAATTCATCCGGGGTCAGGGCTTGATCAGCGTCACACCAGGCTTCGCATGGATTTGGATGCATCTCCACCAACAGACCATCCGCACCAGCAGCAATTGCCGCCTGCGACAATGCCGCCACCATCCATGCCTTGCCACCCGCATGAGACGGATCAACAATCACTGGCAGGTGAGTTTCTCTTTTCAACACAGGGATAGCCGTCACATCCAGCACGTTGCGGTAGTAGGTTTCAAAGGTGCGGATACCGCGCTCGCAGAAAATAATATTGTGATTACCACCCGCTGCAATGTATTCCGCCGACATCAGCCATTCAGAAATGGTGGCCGACATACCGCGTTTCAGAATCACCGGTTTGTTGATGCGACCGACCTCTTTAAGCAAGTCGAAGTTTTGCATATTGCGCGTACCGATCTGGATTACGTCAACATCGTTTTCCATAAACGTATCCAGCATGCGGACGTCCATCAGCTCGGTCACAATAGGTAATTTGTATTTACTGGCAGCCTTGCGGAACATGTCCAGACCTTCTACACCCACGCCCTGAAAGGTGTAGGGGCTGGTGCGCGGCTTGAATGCGCCACCGCGCATCAAGCGGCAACCGGCTTCATGCACATACTGTGCGGAAAGATCCATTTGCGACTGAGTTTCCACCGAGCAGGGGCCAGCGATTATCTGTATTTGATTGCCACCCAGCTTGATGCCACCAATATCAATGACGGTATTTTCTTTGTGTGATTCGCGTGACACAATTTTATATTGCTTAGCGATATGCATTGCCATTTCCACACCGGGAAATGCGGTAAACATTTCCTCACTCAGTTTGCGCTCATCACCTATCGCGCCGATTACCGTGCGCTCGATGCCGCGCGAAATATTAGCTGTTAATCCGTTCGATTCAATTTTTTTTACGACTGCGCCAATTTCCGCGTCAGTTACATCTCTACCCATTACTATAATCATTTTGTTTCCTTAATTGCCTGCTGCAATGCAGCTAAAAATTTCTCGTTTTCTGTTTCCAGACCAATGCTCACGCGCAAATAATCTGGCATATCGTAGCTGGCGATCGGTCGCACGATCACGCCCAATTCAAGTAAGCGTCGATACATCGCCGTCGCGCCACCGATGCGGAAGCTGATGAAGTTACCATATGAAGGGATGTAACTCAGCCCCAAGTTGGTCAGGCCTGCAATAATTTGTTGCATGCCACGCTGATTCAACTCATAGGTCTGCTTAACGAAATCCATATCATGTAAGGCCGCCACTGCTGCTGCCTGCGCGATGCTATTTACATTGAATGGCTGACGCACACGATTCATCATGTCGACAATCTGTTCATGCGCGATGGCATAGCCTACACGCAAACCGGCCAAACCATAGGCCTTGGAGAAGGTGCGCGAAATTATCAAATTGGGGTAATTCTGCAACCAACTCACGCTGTCATAACGCTGTGCCGGTGGCAGATATTCGTTATAGGCCTCGTCCAGAACCACCAGAATATTTACCGGCAATGCCTGCAAGAAATCGCGCAATGCATCCGGGGTCAAATAGGTTCCGGTTGGATTATTTGGGTTAGCAATAAACACCATCTTGGCTTTATGTTTGATTGCGGCCTTGAGCATCGCCTCCAGATCGTGACCAAACTCCTTGGCCGGAACGGTAACTCCTATCGCTCCAACTGCCTGCGTAGCCAGTGCATAAACTGCAAAAGCATGGGCTGAATATACCGCCACATCGCCAGGCGCTAAGAATGCGCGAGATGCCAATTCCAGCAAATCATTCGAGCCATTGCCCAACACCAGGTTGGCATGTGCCACGCCATAGCGCTTGCTCAGCGCATCTTTCAATTCGAAACCATTGCCGTCTGGATACAGTGAAATCGTGGCAATCGCCTCGTGCATCGCGGCCACCGCCTTGGGGCTTGCACCCAGCGGATTTTCATTGGAAGCGAGTTTTACAATACCCGTAATACCGAGTTCACGCTCCAACTCGGCAATCGGCTTGCCGGGCTGGTAGGGTGCAATGGCACGGATATAGGGTGGCGCTAATTCAGTGTAGTTCATTTATAAAATATTCAATATAATCAAGTGCTTATATAAAAGCAGTCGGATATGATCCAAGCACTTTCACAAAGGCTGCAACCTCTTTCAACTCTATCAAAGCTGCGGCCACTTTTTTGTCGGTCTGGTGGCCTTCAATATCCACAAAGAACACATATTCCCACAGCCCTGCCCGTGCCGGACGCGACTCCAGTTTACTCATGCTGACACCATGCTTGGCCAGCGGCACCAGTAGATCATGCACCGCCCCCGGACGATTCACCGCCGACATCACCAGCGAGGTTTTGTCCTGACCTGAAGCAGCTACATCCTGATTTCCTATCACCAGAAAGCGCGTGGTATTGCGCGGGTCGTCTTCAATATTTTTAACCAGCAGCGGAATATTAAATCGCTCTGCCGCCTGTGCGCCAGCTATCGCCGCACTATGTTTTTCTTTTGCCGCGAGTGATGCGGCTTCGGCATTACTCGCGACCGATATACGCTCAGCATGTACTAGATGGGTATTCAGCCAATCCTGACACTGCCCCAAAGATTGCGCATGCGAATAGACACGCTTGATGGTTGATAAATCTTTATCTTGCGACAACAGGCATTGATGCACCGCCAGCAATACTTCGCCACACAATCGGAGCGGACTTTGCATCAATAAATCGAGGGTACGACCGACCGCACCCTCGGTGGAATTCTCCACCGGCACCACACCGTAATTGGCCTCGCCGCTTTCCACCTTGCGGAACACTTCATCAATGGAAGCACACGGTACGGCGTGACAAGCCTGACCAAAACGTTTGACGACTGCCGCCTCACTAAAAGTTCCCTGTGGGCCCAGAAACGCAACGGATAATGGCTCTTCCAGCGCGCGACAATGCGACATGATTTCGGTAAACAAGGTACTCACACTTAGCCCCGATAAGGGGCCTGTGTTCGCGTCCACCATGCGCTTTAGCACCTGTGCCTCGCGCTCTGGTCGCAGCACAGCACTACCATTCTTGGCGTGACCTATCTGTTGCGCCAGTTTTGCACGTTGATTAAACAGCTTGAGCAGCTCGTCATCGATACTGTCAATTTGCACGCGAAATTTTTTTAGTTCATCACTCAAGGTTCAATTTCCCAATGGCAAGTCTCGCACCATTAACACGCCGGGGATCGCAGCAATTTGTGCAATCAGAGTTGCTGGTGTGGCGCTATCAGTATCCACCAGCGTATAAGCCATGTCACCGCGTGATTTGTTCAGCATGTTGTGAATATTGATGCCTGCCGCCGCCAGCGCGGTTGAAATTTGCCCCAGCATGTTCGGTACATTGGCATTGGCTATGGAAATACGGAATGCAGACTCGCGCGGCATGCTTGCATTGGGGAAATTCACGGTATTGAACACATTGCCGTGTTCCAGATAATCGCGTAATTGTTCAGCCACCATCACCGCACAATTTTCCTCCGCCTCCTGAGTTGATGCGCCCAGATGTGGCAATGCGATTACCGCAGGATTACCGTGATTTTTTTGCGATGGAAAATCGCACACATAGCTGCGCAGATGCTTGCTTGCCAGCCCCGCAAGTACCGCATCTTCATCGACGATGGCATCGCGTGAAAAATTCAGCAATACACTACCGGCTTTCATCGCCTGCACGCGTTTTTCATTGATCAAACCGCGTGTCGCATCCAGCAACGGCACATGCAGGGTGACAAAATCACTTTGCTTAAGCAGATCTTCAATGCTGTGCGCCTTCTTCACTTGTGCAGGCAAGCTCCAAGCTGCATCTACGGTTATTTCCGGGTCAAAGCCAATCACCTGCATCCCCATGCCGATGGCTGCATCTGCCACCAAACGGCCTATCGCACCCAAACCAATAACGCCCAGTGTACGACCGCGCAGCTCGATTCCAGCATAATTCGCTTTGCCCGCTTCAACCAGCTTGTGCAGTGTGGCATCGTCACCCGTCAGGCCAGCGGTGAAATTCAACGCGGGAATGATATTGCGCGAGGTCAACAACATGCCTGTGACGATCAACTCTTTCACCGCGTTGGCATTTGCACCCGCAGCGTTGAACACCGGCACCCCGCGTGCGCTCATTTTTTTTACCGGTACATTATTTGTTCCTGCTCCGGCGCGAGCAATCGCTTTCACGCTGGCGGAAATATCCATCTCCAGCATGTTTTGCGAGCGCACCATGATTGCGTCTGGCTCGGTCATCTCTGCACTCACCATATAACGCTCCGCAGGGAAACGCTTCAGTCCCAGCGGAGAGATTTTGTTGATGGTTAAGATATTAAACATTTTGGCCATGATATTTTTTAAACTTTATTTTTTTGGGCAAACTCAGTCATGAAGCTGGCCAGAGCCTGCACACCTTCAAGTGGCATCGCGTTGTAGATGGTGGCACGCATGCCACCCACAGAACGGTGACCCTTGAGTTGCAACATGCCACGTGCTTCAGCCTGCTTCAAAAATTCGCCATCCAGTGCTTCATTCTTCAGTGTGAATGGCACATTCATGCGTGAACGATCTGTGTTGGCGACGGGGCAAATATAAAAACCAGCACTGGCGTCAATCGCGTCATATAACAGCTTGGCCTTAGCGATATTTGTTTTTTCCATCGCCGCTACACCGCCATTGCGCTTCAACCACTGGAACACCAGACCGGCCATATAAATAGTAAAGGTGGGCGGCGTGTTGTACATCGAATCATTGTCGGCGTGCGTCTTGTAGTCCAGCATGGTGGGCGTATTGGGTAGAACCTGACCAATCAGATCTTCACGCACGATGACGATACACATTCCTGCCGGGCCGATATTCTTTTGCGCACCGGCATAAATCAAAGCGAATTTTGAAACATCAATCGGGCGTGACAATATTGTTGAAGACATGTCCGCCACCAACGGAACGGTTCCTGTGTCAGGTATCCAGTTGAATTCCACACCGCCTATAGTTTCGTTCGGAGTGTAATGCAAATAGGCTGCATCAGGATCGCACTTCCAGGTGTCGAATGCGGGGATATAGGAGAAATTTTTATCCGCAGCAGTTGCCACCACATTCACCGCGCCGAATTTCTTCGCCTCGCTAATGGCCTTCTTAGACCATTCGCCGGTATTGAGATAGTCCGCAGATTTTTTTCCGCGCAGCAGATTCATCGGAATCATTGCAAATTGCTGGCTCGCTCCGCCTTGCAGGAATAACACCTTGTAGTTGGCAGGAATACCCATCAACTCGCGCAGATCAGCTTCCGCCTGCGCCTGAATGCCCATAAATTCCTTGCCGCGATGACTCATTTCCATCACAGACATACCGCTGCCATGCCAGTCCGGCAATTCTTTCTGTGCCTGGAGCAATACCTCTTTTGGCAATACGGCAGGACCTGCGCTGAAATTATAGACTGTCATTTACGGTTTCCTTTTATTGATTCCAAATAGTTATGATGCGCTTTCATCACCAGCAATATCGGCTGCGCCTACATCTCCAACTTCAGCATCTGCAAGCGGGTCTTCCGTCTCTGCAATCCGGCTCAAACTGGCAAGTTTTTCACCCGCACCAAGATTGATCAGCGTCACGCCTTGAGTAGCGCGGCTCATCTCGCGAATTTCTTTGACACGGGTGCGGATCAACACGCCATTGGTGCCGATCAGCATGATTTCATCATCCGTTCTCACCAGGGTTGCTGCAACCACCTTGCCGTTGCGCTCACTGGTTTGAATTGCGATCATGCCCTGCGTGCCGCGTCCGTGGCGGGTGTACTCTGCAATTGGTGTACGCTTGCCATAGCCATTCTCGGTAGCGGTCAACACGGTCTGGGTTTCATCTTCAGCCACCAGCAACGCGATAACCTGCTGCCCTTCGGCCAGCTTCATGCCGCGCACACCGCGTGACGCACGACCCATCGAGCGCACATCGTCTTCATCAAAACGTACTGCCTTGCCGCCATCGGAGAACAGCATCACATCGTGCTTGCCATCGGTCAGTGCTACGCCTATCAGGAAATCGCCCTCATCTAGATTGATCGCGATAATGCCGGACTTGCGCGGATTAGAGAAATCAGAAAGCGGAGATTTTTTGACCGTACCTTTCGCGGTGGCAAAGAAAATAAACTGATCCTCAGAGAACACCTTCACCGGCAGAATGGCATTGATCTTCTCGCCTTCTGCCAGCGGCAACAGGTTCACAATTGGCTTGCCACGGCCAGTACGACTACCCTGCGGTACATCGTAAACCTTGATCCAGTACACCTGACCCAAACTGGAAAAACACAGGATATAGTCGTGGGTATTGGCGATAAACAGGTTGTCGATAAAATCGTCTTCCTTGGTCGGTGCCGCCTGTTTGCCGCGACCGCCACGCTTTTGCGCAGTGTATTCGTCCAGCGATTGCGCCTTCATATAACCAGCGTGCGACAGGGTAACCACCACATCTTCAGGTGCAATCAGGTCTTCCATGCTCATGTCATGGGTGTGCGTCACGATTTCACTGCGGCGTTTGTCGCCATATTGCGACTTGATCGCAATCAGTTCGTCGCTGATGATGTGCGTCACACGCTCATCTCTGGCAAGTATATCCAGCAGATCCAGAATTTTATCCATTACATCGCGGTATTCGCTGACGATCTTGTCCTGCTCCAGCCCGGTCAAGCGCTGCAAACGCAACTCAAGTATCGCCTGCGCCTGGGTATCAGAAAGGCGGTAACTGCCCTGCTTGGACATGCCAAATTCCGCCGCCAAATTTTCCGGGCGCGACGCATCGCTAACACGGCTTAACAAATCTTCGACCAGCGCCGAACGCCACTCTCTACCCATCAGACCTTGTTTAGCAATCGCGGGAGTCGCTGCCGCTTTGATCAACACAATAATTTCATCCACGTTGGAAAGTGCTACAGCCAGACCTTCCAAAGTGTGGCCGCGTTCACGCGCCTTGCGCAATTCAAAAATAGTGCGGCGATTCACAACTTCGCGACGATGACGGAGGAAGGCCACGAGGAACTGTCTTAGGTTAAGCAGTTGCGGCTGGCCATCGAGCAAAGCCACCATATTCATGCCGAAGCTGTCTTGCAGTTGCGTCATCTTGAACAACTGATTCAAAATGACCTCAGGATTTTCATTGCGTTTCAGCTCAATCACCGCACGCATACCGTCCTTGTCCGATTCATCGCGAATTTCGGAAATCCCTTCTATCCTCTTCTCGCGCACCAACTCGCCGATCTTGATCAGTAAATTGGCTTTATTTACCTGATAGGGCAGCTCGTCAATAATAATAGCCTGACGATTGTTACCCTTATCGACATCTTCAAAGTGCGTACGCGCACGCATGATCACGCGGCCACGTCCGGTGCGATAACCTTCTTTTACACCGGCCAAGCCATAAATAAAACCAGCGGTCGGGAAATCAGGCGCAGGGATCATTTCGATCAACGCTTCAATATCCATCTCCGGGTTTTGCAGCAAGGCTAGACAGGCATCTACCACCTCATTCAAATTGTGCGGCGGAATGTTGGTTGCCATGCCCACCGCAATACCGGTGGAACCGTTGACCAGTAAATTCGGAAAGCGCGCCGGCAGCACCAGCGGTTCTTGTTCGGAGCCATCGTAGTTAGGCCCGAAGTTGACAGTGTCTTTATCCAGATCAGCCAGCAACTCATGTGCAATGCGCGCCATACGAATTTCGGTATAACGCATCGCGGCCGCGTTATCGCCGTCCACTGAACCGAAGTTACCCTGGCCGTCTATCAGCGGATAACGCAGCGAAAAAGGCTGCGCCATACGCACGATGGTGTCGTACACCGCAGTGTCGCCGTGCGGGTGATATTTACCAATAACGTCACCGACAATACGTGCCGATTTCTTGTAAGGCTTGTTCCAATCGTTGGAAAGCTCATGCATGGCGAACAGTGCGCGGCGGTGTACCGGCTTGAGTCCGTCGCGCACATCGGGCAAGGCACGTCCAACGATTACGCTCATCGCATAGTCCAGATAGGACTTGCGCATTTCACCTTCAAGACTGACGTTCAGTATTTCCTTGGCAAATTGTTCCATGTATGACGTGGCCCTTAAATTAAAGCTTACAAAACAGCTTTTGATTTTATCATGCCCACCCAAGCCGTGACAAAAAAAATACCATCCCTCCCAGCCTGAACATGGGAATATCAGTGACGCCCTGTGCAAACACTGCCACTATGGGTTACCCTATGCCCTAGCCATTTACCAGAGACATTAAAAATACACGCACCATGATCAACGCCGACCCCATAGAACTAGAAAAATTCAGCCAACTCGCCCACCGCTGGTGGGATATCAACAGCGAATTCAAGCCGCTGCATGAAATCAACCCTTTACGTCTGGCATATATCGACAACATCGCCGATCTCGCCGGCAAAACTGTACTGGACGTAGGTTGTGGCGGCGGCATTCTGTCGGAAAGCATGGCAGGATTGGGGGCGCAGGTCACCGGTATTGATCTGGGCGACAAAGCTTTGCAGGTAGCACAGCTGCACCTGCTGGAAAGCGGCAAACAGGTTGAATATCGCAAAATCGCAGTGGAAGATCTCGCGATTGAAAAGCCAGGACATTACGATGTGGTTACCTGCATGGAAATGCTGGAGCATGTACCCGACCCGTCAAGCATCGTGCGCGCCTGTGCAACGCTAGTTAAGCCCGGCGGTCATGTATTTTTCTCCACGCTCAACCGCAATCCAAAATCCTATTTGCTCGCTATTATCGGTGCGGAATATGTATTGAACATGCTGGCGCGAGGCACCCATGACTACGCAAAATTCGTCAAACCTTCCGAACTCTCGCAGTTTTGTCGCAACAGCGGCTTAGGTGTTAGCGACATCACCGGTATGACTTATAACCCCTTCAGCAAAATTTACTCACTGGGTCGCGATACCGATGTTAACTACATGATCGCCTGCCGCCGCGACTGATTTCTCTGTGATTCAACAAACAAAAATCCAAGCTGTCCTGTTTGACCTCGACGGCACTTTTGCAGATACCGCACCCGACCTTGGCGCAGCACTCAACCATGTGCGCAGCTTGCACCAACTACCGCCGCTGCCTATTGAAATAACACGCCTGCAAGCCTCGCATGGCTCGGCTGGTTTAATCAAACTGGGTTTTAATGTAGCATCGGATTCTTCGAAATTCCCCGCTTTACGCGACGCATTGCTGGCGCATTACTCTGCCAATATTTGCGCCCACACCACTCTGTTTACAGGTATAAAAGAACTCATAACTACGTTGGAGCAACGCGGCCTACCCTGGGGTATCGTCACCAATAAACCGCATCGCTTTACCCTACCGCTGATGCAAGCGCTGGGTTATGCCGAGCGCGCAGCCTGCCTGGTGAGCGGCGACACCTGCGCCCATGCCAAACCACACCCGGAGCCTCTGTTGCATGCGGCCAGAAGCATGGGCGTTGCTCCGCAAAACTGCTTATATATAGGGGATGACAAACGCGATATAGATGCCGGGAATGCCGCCGGCATGAAAACATTGCTTGCGCTATTTGGGTATATCGATCCTGATGCAGATCTTGATAGCTGGCAGGCAAGCGCCTCCATTAACACACCATTGGAAATACTTGAATATTTAAATTGTTGATTTAATAGCAATAAAAATTAATACTACAAATATAATATTCAATATAATCAAGTAGTTATATTTTCTATCGAGTGGGTCGGGTTAGGCCGCAGGATGTCAGCCGACATGTCATTTACGGGGGCTACCTCGGCAAACTATAGATTTCTACTGCGTGGTAAACATTACAGCAATCCCCTCCCCCGAGAAAACGCGTACTCAATTTAAGCTGGCATGACTGCTCAGCAAATTGGTAAAATCCTATCTATAAGTATATTTCCGGATCAACATCAATATGCAAAACAAAACTCCTATCACGATTTCCCGCCACGACTACACCGCACCAGCCTACTGGGTGAACACCGTTGAGATGGGCTTTGACCTCGATCCAACGGCAACACGTGTGGCAACTCGCATTACGATGCAGCGCAATGCAGCCTCCAGCAACAAGGATGTAGAGTTGTTGGGCGAAGGTATCAAGCTGGTTGCCTTGCGCATGAATGGCAAGCTGCTAACTCGGCGCGCTCAAGGTGGCTACACGCTAGCAGATGGGAAGTTACGTATTGCGAATGCACCGGATGACATCACACTGGAAATCGAAACGGTGATACAGCCGGAAAAAAATACGACGATGATGGGTTTGTATGTGTCGAATGGCAATTTCTTTACTCAGTGCGAGGCAGAAGGTTTTCGCAAGATTACTTACTTCCCAGATCGTCCTGATGTGATGGCTAAATATACCGTGATGCTGCGCGGTGACAAGAAAAAATATCCGGTGCTGCTATCCAACGGCAACTTGATTGAACAAGGTGACTTGCCGAAAGGCCGCCACTATGCCAAGTGGGAAGATCCGTTCAAGAAGCCTTCCTATCTGTTTGCGCTGGTTGCAGGCAAGCTGGTATGCCAAGAAGAAAAATTCAAGCTGAATTCTGGCCGCAAAGTATTGCTGCAAGTGTGGGTAGAGCCTGGCAACCTCGACAAAACGCAACATGCGATGGAATCGCTTAAGCACAGCATACGCTGGGATCAGGAGCGTTACGGACTGGAGCTGGATCTGGATCGTTTCATGATCGTTGCGGTGAGCGACTTCAATATGGGCGCGATGGAAAATAAGGGACTCAATATTTTCAACACCAAGTATGTGCTGGCCAACCCCAGCATTGCCACCGATACCGATTACGCCAATATCGAGGCAATAGTGGGACATGAATATTTCCACAACTGGACCGGCAATCGTGTCACCTGCCGCGACTGGTTTCAGCTGTCATTAAAAGAAGGCCTCACCGTATTCCGCGATCAAGAATTTTCTGCCGACATGGTGGGTACAGCGAGTGGACGCGCAGTAAAACGCATTGAAGATGTGCGTGTGCTACGCCAGATGCAATTTTCCGAGGATGCTGGGCCGATGGCACATCCGGTGCGTCCCGACAGCTATGTAGAGATCAATAATTTCTACACCGTGACCATTTACGAAAAAGGCGCAGAGGTTGTGCGCATGTACCAGACTCTATTTGGTCGCGACGGTTTCCGCAAAGGCATGGATCTATACTTTGAGCGCCATGATGGACAGGCCGTTTCCTGCGATGATTTTCGCGCCGCAATGGCACACAGCAATGGCCGCGACCTGAACCAATTCGAACGCTGGTACAGCCAGTCCGGAACGCCACAGGTGAAGGTGACTAGCAAATACGATGCCGAAAAACAAAGCTATGAATTGACCTTGAGCCAGAGCTGCAAGCCATCAGCCGGTCAAAAAAATAAACTGCCATTCCATATTCCCGTCGCTATAGGTCTGCTCGATGCACGGGGTCAGGACATGCCTTTGCATCTTGAAGGTGCTGCATTTTCAACCACGGTGCCCACCAGCTGCGTGCTTGAACTGACGAAAGAAAAACAAACTTTCATCTTTAACAATGTGACCAGAAAACCCACGCCTTCCTTGCTGCGTAATTTTTCGGCACCTATTGAATTGGAATACAACTATACCGACCACGAACTAGCCCACCTGATGGCGCACGACAGCGATGCTTTCAACCGCTGGGAAGCTGGACAGCGCCTGGCGATGCAGCGTTTGCTGAAGCTGATCAAGCAAGTGCAGGATGGTGAAAAACTAACGCTAGATACGCTCTTCATTAACGCCATGCGCACCACACTCAACGATCAAACACTAGATCCCTCATTCCGTGAAATGGTGCTGACGCTGCCGTCTGAACTCATGCTGGCTGAACAGTGCGAAGTAATCGACCCGCAGGCAATTCACACTGCGCGACAATTTATGCGCAACACCTTGTCGGACAAACTCAAGGTGGATTTTATCGCCGCCTATGAAGCCAACCAAACGCCCGGAAAATACAGCGCCGATGCCAAATCAGCCGCTAAGCGCGGTCTTAAAAATTTATGTCTATCCTATCTGCTGGGTTGGGCAGATGAAACTACGCTACAACTGGCACACGCGCAAATCGACGCTGCCAACAACATGACAGACCGCCTCGCTGCAATGATGGCGCTAATCAACACCGGCAGCAGCCATGCTGCCCAGCCACTGAAGCGTTTCTATCAAGATTTTAAAAGCGAGGCGCTGGTCGTCGACAAATGGTTCAGCCTGCAAGCGGTGGCGACGCGCACCGATGTGCAAGCCGTGCGCAAACTAATGACCCATCCCGCCTTCACCCTGAAAAATCCCAACCGCGCGCGCAGCCTGATTTTCAGTTTCTGCAACGGCAACCCTACACAGTTCCATGCAGCAGATGGCAGCGGCTACACCTACTGGGCGGAACAGGTGATTGCGCTCAACAAGCTTAATCCTCAGGTTGCCGCTCGCTTGGTGCGCACATTGGATCATTGGAAAAAATACACAGCTGAACTGAAAAAACAAATGCAGAAAGCGTTGCAGAAAGTGGCAAGCAGCAAAGGCTTGTCTAAGGATGTACAGGAACTGGTAGCTAAAGCATTGGGGAACAACTCAATGTGAGGAATATTGCGCGGTTAGTAGCCGGTCTAACTTAGAAGCTCTATCTTACGCAAGTCATTGATTATATTGAATAATTTATTATTGACATTGATTTAAATTCCTATTCAAATCAAATTGTTACGAGTTAAATTCGAGCGGCCGATAAATCCGCTATACACCAACCCAGCTCGTCATGCTGGCAAACATAAGCAGCAGCAACATAATCAACCAGAAAACCAGCGCGCGCCAAACCAGTCCGACTGCGCTCTGCATAAAGTCGACATCTGCCACGTCACCTATGCCCAACTCGGGGCGCTCTATCATCACCTCAAACTGCGACACAGGCATACCAAGACGCACGCCTAGGGCACCAGCACCACTTGCCAGTACGATACCACCCTCCGGATCCGGCCAATTATTTGCCTGAGTGCGCCAACAATATATCGCATCCTCAAAATTACCGACAATCGCAAAAGTGGCTGCGGTCAGGCGCATCGGTAACCACTCTATCCAATGATAAAGCTGCGCTGCAAACTTGCCGAAATTACCCTGTTCACCGATATTGACAGGCTCATTACTATCTTTTTGCCCCCATCGGCTGTTCAGAAATCGCGCCAAGCGATAAAGAATTGCGCCGCTAGGGCCCAGGCCCAGCGACATGAAAATCACAAACCATACCACCACCGCAAATACATTGCGGTGAGTAGCCAGCAGGGCTTCCTCGATGCTCAAACGTATCACCTCTTCAGTGCTCAACTCATCACATGGCTCGTCGCGCCAGGTCGACAGCAGGCTGCGCGCAAGCGGCAGATCATTATTGCGCAGTGCCTTATGTATATCGGTAAAGTAATGACTGAATTGACGAAACCCCATGGTCAGATAAAGCACCAGCACGCAAAACGCCCAGGCAAAAATGGGATGCATAGCTGCCAATAACCAATACAGGGACAGTGCGCTGATCAAGGGAAGTGACATTGCCAGTATCCAGGCAATCTGACCGTGCCTGCTTTCGCCAGCATTAAAATTGCGCTGAAAAAAATCGGCATACCCTCTCAGCCACGCGAGTAAATATTTACGCGAGGACAGGGGACGTAGCTGCTCAAGCAACAGCGCAAAGATCAGTGAAAGTAGGCTCATGACATCACCATGACAGTACAGAAAATTAACTAATAACCATCCCCACCGAAAGCAGCAGCGGGGTATTGCTAGGGTGCGCCGTGCGCACCCTGGTGCGTGGTAGAGTAGGGAGCTACTTGCAGCAGCCCTCACTCATCAAACCGTGCATTAGGTTTTCCCGCACATCGGCTTTCCGATGATCTTCATAGCAAGATATGCGCTGTTTTTCAGCCGCCATTGTCGGAACTTTGTATAGCCCATAGTACATATAAGGATACCTCTAATAGTTGCTGTTATTTTACCACTGCATATACACGAACATGCTCTGAACTCTGGACTTGAAAATTTATGGGATTTTTTTGCCCTTGAGGCACTGATTAATCCTGTCAAGCACACTGGCTGTATTGAGCGGCTTGACCACAAAACCGGCCGCACCTTTTTGCATTGCCTCACTGACCCTGTCCATCGTTGCATCCGCACTCACCATGATTACTATAGACCCCGGGCTTACCTTGCGTATACCTTCCAAAGCCTGCAATCCATCCATTTTAGGCATATTGATATCAAGCAGCACCAAGCCCGGCGTCAATTTTTCGCACAATGAAATTGCATCGTTACCATTGATTGCCTCGCCGATCACCGAATAATCCTCACTGCGCAATATGGCCCTGAGCACTTCCCTCATCATGCTGTCGTCATCCACTACCACTACCGTTGGTTTTTTCATTGTTTGCATGTTGCCAAGCTCCTCTGTGCGATTTAATTATACGGGTTAAATTACCCGCCACTTGGGGCGTATTTTACTAGGGTGCGCCGTGCACGCCCTAGCCAATATCCGGCTGCTTGCTGCGGGGTGTTTTATTCAAAAACAGCTAAATTATCCCCAATAAGGCCGTAACCATGAGAAGAAATGTCAACAAGTAGATGCGGCATAGTGCTGAAAACTAAAGCTTGATAAAGTGCTCACGATAATGTTTCATTTCTTCGATGGATTCGTAGATGTCGGCAAGTGCTTGATGTTTGCCATGTTTCTTTACGCCCTTAGCCATTGCTGGCTTCCAGCGTTTGGCGAGCTCCTTCAAGGTGCTCACGTCTAGGTTGCGGTAGTGGAAATATTCTTCCAGCTTGGGCATCCATCGCGCCATAAAGCGTCTGTCCTGGCAGATTGAATTGCCGCACATCGGCGAGGTGCGTATCGGCACATATTCCTTGAGAAACGCTATCATCTGCTCCTCAACCTGAGCATCATTCAACAATGAGGCTTTTACCTTTTCGATCAGGCCGGATTTACCATGTGCAGACTTGTTCCAGGCATCCATGCCATCCATCACGCTTTGCGGCTGATGCACCACCAGTACTGGCGCTTCGGCCACGGTATTGAGGTCGTTATCGGTAATGACAAAAGCCACTTCAATGATATGGTCGGTTTCCGGTAGTAATCCGGTCATTTCCATATCAACCCAGATCAGGTAATTCTGATTTTGTGCCATAATTCGTCATGCCTTGAAGAACGTTTGAAAGCGTATTGTGTCACGGGCACCTCTAACAGTCGACTATCATACTATCCATCCATTTTTAAAAGTTTACACAAATGACTGCACCTCTATTTACCACCCTGTTCCTTGCAGCGCTCTTGTTAAGCACATCCATCAAGTTGTGGTTGGCGCAACGTCAGATGCGCCACGTTTTAGCCCATCGAAATAAAGTACCCGATGTCTTCAGCGCACAAGTCGAATTGGCCGCTCATCAAAAGGCCGCCGATTACACCCGTGCAAAAACTCAGCTGAGCATATTGACCGCATTGTTTGAAGCTGTGCTGTTACTGGCATTTACTCTCGGTGGTGGCTTACAGTTGCTTGCCGACTGGTCACACGCCAGTTTCGGCAATCCGCTGGCGCAGGGCATGGCGATTATCGTGTTGGTGCTGGTGATCAGCTCAATACTGGAAATACCTTTTGGCCTGTACAGCACCTTTGTGCTTGAAGCCCGTTTTGGTTTTAACAAAATGACATTCAAACTCTATCTGCTCGATGCGATCAAAGGATTGCTGATCGGCAGCATCCTTGGGCTGCCGCTGCTGCTGGGCATACTGTGGCTGATGGAAGGTATGGGCGACAACTGGTGGCTGTATGTGTGGGCGGTATGGGTCTCATTCAGCCTGTTGCTGCTATTCATCTACCCCTCATTCATCGCGCCGCTGTTCAATAAGTTTCAACCGCTAGAGGATACAAGCCTCAAGGCGCGTATCGAAGCATTGCTGACTAGGTGCGGCTTTACCGCACAAGGACTGTTTGTAATGGATGGTTCGAAACGCAGCACCCACGGCAATGCCTATTTCACCGGCTTCGGCAAAACCAAGCGTATCGTATTTTTTGACACCCTCATCGCTCGCCTGACCGCTAACGAAATCGATGCGGTGCTGGCACACGAACTCGGTCACTTCAAACGCCGCCATGTGTTAAAACGCATAGCTCTCACCTTTGCTGTCAGCCTGGCTTTCCTGTGGCTGCTGGCGCAACTGATGCACGCTGACTGGTTTTATGCTGGCCTAGGCGTGACTGACCTTGGTGTGACTGGCCAATCGACCGCCATGGCTTTACTGCTTTTCTTTATGGTGCTACCTATATTCAGTTTTTTATTGCAGCCGCTCAGTTCAGCTTATTCGCGCAAACATGAATTTGAAGCAGATGCCTACGCTGCGCAACAAACGTCATCAGCCGATCTCGTCACCGCACTGGTCAAACTATACCAGGACAATGCATCAACCTTGACACCTGACCCCCTGTATTCAAAATTTTACAGTTCCCACCCACCCGCCATGTTGCGTATTTCCCGTTTGCAAACCCTGTAAGGAGGCATTATGAAAGTCACATTTATTTTCACTCTGATCCTATTATCACTTAGCACAACAGCGCAGGCAGCACCCTTTGCCAAAGGCGATGCGGCTACCGGCAAGAAAATTTTCGACCAGCACAATTGCAATAGTTGCCATATCGGCAAGTTTGGCGGCGATGGGAATACCATGTTTACGCGGGCAGAACGTAAGGTTAAGACCCCCGCATCACTGGCAACCCAGATTACGAACTGCTCAAGCAATCTAGGACTGATGTTATTCGAAGAGGATGAAGCGCACCTTGGCGCGTATTTGAATAAAAAATTTTACAAGTTCAAATGACGACCCATGTAGACACCACCGGCAACCTGTCCGCACGGCAATGCCTTCCCTGTACTGCCGCGACCCCGCCATTGAATCAGGAGCATATCAGCGCGCTGATGAAACAACTGGATGGCTGGATACAGCATGATCAAGTTATCGACAAAACCTTCAATTTCAACAACTACTATCAGACAATATCATTTGTAAATGCTGTAGCTTGGATATCCAACCAGGAAGATCATCACCCGGAACTCACCGTCAGCTACAACAAATGCAAAGTGGCATATTCTACGCACGCCATCAACGGCCTCTCCGAAAACGATTTTATCTGCGCTGCCAAAGTTGACGCATTGGTCAAAACTTGAACACGCGTATTCAGGCACAAATCATCGCCGCATTTGGTCGGCAATATCTGGCCGAGTTGCCGGGTGGCGAAATTGTCACCTGCCTCACGCGCGGGAAAAGGAGCGATGTGGCTTGTGGCGATCAAGTCGACATCCTCCCCACCGCAGAAGCACAGGGAGTGATTGAAACAATACGGCCACGCACCTCGCTGCTGTACCGATCAGATGCCTACCGGCAAAAAATAATCGCTGCCAACGTAACCCAAATCATCATTGTTGTCGCGGCAGAGCCACCATTTAGCGACGAGTTGCTGGCGCGGTGCTTGGTTGCCGCATACGATCAAAAACTTGAAGTTCTGATCGTGCTGAACAAGTGCGACCTTATCGCGCAAGCCGACTTTGCGCGCCAGCAACTATCCGCTTATTACAACATTGGCTACCGCATCCTTGAGGTCGCTGCCACCCAGAATGCAGCCCCGTTATTGCCCTTCCTGCAAGGTCATACCAGCGTGCTGGTCGGACAGTCCGGCATGGGCAAGTCCACCCTGATAAACGGCCTACTGCCGGAAGCCCGGGCTGCCACACGCGAAATTTCCATCGCACTCAATTCCGGCAAGCACACCACCACCCATGCACGCCTGTACCATCTGAATGAGCAGAGCCATCTGATAGATTGCCCCGGTGTGCAGATGTTTGGCCTACATCATCTAAGCTTCGGTGAAATCGAACTGGGATTCATCGAATTCACGCCCTACCTTGGCAAGTGCCGTTTTCACGATTGCCACCATACCCACGAGCCCAATTGCGCTCTGCAAAATGCAGTGGCCGCAGGAAAAATTGATGCGCGCAGATTCAAACTATTCCATGAAATCAGCTCTGAAAAACTTAAACCTGCGTACTGAATATTTTCTAAATATATTCATACGAGCTATTTTTATTTCGCATATTTGAACAACGGCATCCCTCTCCACATCAACTGCCTGCATTTTAAATTCATATATAACATATTGATTTTATTGAATATATTGACATTTTTACTACACAGGGTCCATACTATCCATACTTCTGTTTAGTGCCGAAAGCACGGCCTTCAAAGATGCACTGACCGTATCATGATCAAACGCAACACCTGACACTCGCTGGCCATCAATGTTGAGCTGCACATAGGCGATGGCCTCGGCATTAGTGCCAGCGCCGATTGCGTGTTCGTTGTAATCCACCACGCTGATCTGCTGCCCGCCATGCTTGATCCAACCATCAATAAACGCCGACAGAGCACCTTCACCATTGCCATGCAATGAATATTCACTTCCATTCTCCACTATCTGCGCCTGGATCAAGTCCTGCCCATTGCTACGCTCAAGTCGATAGCCATTCAGCGCCAATGGGGTGTGGTCTGCCACAAAGTGCTGTATGAACATGGCATGGATGGTGGCACTTGCAATCTCACCGCTGTGCGCTTCACTTGCCTTCTGCACCAACTGAGCTAATTCAACCTGCATCCAGCGCGGCAAGTTCAAACCGTAATCACGCTCCATCACAAAAGCGACACCGCCTTTGCCTGACTGACTGTTGACACGTATTACGGCTTGATAATCGCGTCCGATATCCTTGGGATCAATCGGCAGATAAGCGACCTGCCAATGCTCGTCCGGTTGCTGCTTTTGCAGGCACTTGCGGATTGCATCCTGATGGCTACCGGAGAAGGCGGTGTACACCAATTCACCTACCCACGGATGCCTAGGATGCACGGGGATGCTGGTGCACTCGCCCACCACCTGGATGATTTCATCTGGGTTAGAAATATCCAGTTCCGGGTCTATGCCCTGGCTATACAAATTCATCGCCATGGTGACAATATCCATATTGCCGGTGCGCTCACCATTGCCCAGCAGGGTGCCTTCTACACGATCGGCTCCGGCCAATATTGCCAACTCTGCGGATGCCACGGCACAGCCTCTATCATTGTGCGTGTGTACTGACAAAATGATAGCATCACGGCGGCTGATATGGGTTGCAAAATATTCCACTTGATCGGCAAACACATTGGGCATCGCACTTTCAACCGTGGAGGGAAGATTGATGATTAGAGGTTGTGCGGGTGTTGGCTGAAACACATCCATCACGGCTTCGCAAATCTCAACCGCATAATCCATTTCAGTATTAGTGAAGCTCTCAGGTGAATATTCAAACGTCCACTCTACTTCTGGATATTTTGCTGCGTAGTACTTGACCCACTCTGCACCTTTTACTGCGATGGCTGTAATACCGGCTTTATCCATACCGAATACACGCTCGCGCTGAACTGTTGAGGTGGAGTTGTAAAAATGCACGGTCGCACGCTTGACACCTTTTAACGCTTCATAGGTACGCACAATCAAATCTTCGCGTGCCTGTACTAATACTTGCACATTCACATCTTCTGGAATCTGATTTTCTTCAATCAGCCAACGCACGAAGTCATAGTCCGGCTTGCTGGCGGAAGGAAAACCCACTTCAATTTCCTTAAAGCCCAGCTTGACCAGCAACGCCCACAGACGCCGCTTTTGTCCCACGTTCATCGGCTCCAGCAAGGCCTGATTGCCATCGCGCAGATCAACACTAGCCCAGCGCGGCGCTTTGCTGATAATGCGATTAGGCCATTGACGATTGAGCATCGCTGTCGTGGCGATAGGTTTGTATTTATTGTAGTCAAATGCTTTCATGATTTTGCTCCGTATGTGCCCGGCCTGAATTTAGTGACAAGCATTATTACAAACAGAATAATATTCCATAACACGCACAATATACTTGCTAAATTAACCAGTAAAATATCAATATAAGCAATATAATTGCGTAATAATAGTTTTTATAGCAATAAAACTAAACAATTATTAATTTCAGGCAGAATTATGGAACTCGACCACTATGATCAACATATACTGGAGCTACTACAGGAAAATGGACGCATCAGCAATCAGGATCTGGCTGACCGCATAGGCCTATCACCCTCACCCTGTTTACGCCGCGTGCGCACGCTGGAAGAATCAGGCATCATCGCCGGTTACCATGCCCAACTGGACGCGAAGAAGCTAGGACTCACGCTGATGGCGTTGATACACATTTCCATGGACAGACATACTCCAGCACGTTTCGCCAATTTTGAAAAAAAAATCAGCGAACTTTCCGGCGTACTGGAATGCCTGCTAATTACAGGTCAGGATGCCGACTATCAGCTTAAGGTTGTGGTGCGCGACATGGATGCCTATCAGGAATTGCTGCTGAATAAAATTACCCGCATTGAGGGGGTAACAGGTGTACATTCAAGTTTCGTGTTGAGACGTGTGGTAGATAAAATCGCACTGCCTATTGCCTCCACATAAAGACTCCCAATATCAAATTATCTTAATTAAGGCTATAGCTAACTATGTGCGGAATCTGCGGTGAAATTCGTTTTGACGGCTCCTCTCCTGATCTTGCAACTATCAAGCGCATGTCGGAAAAAATTTCCCGGCGCGGACCTGATCATGAAGCCATGATCAGTGACGGCCCCGTGGCTTTTGGCCACCGTCGTCTTGCTATTATCGACCTGACCCCCAGCGCCGATCAGCCTATGGTAGACAAAGATTTGCGGCTCTCCCTGGTATTCAATGGCACTATTTACAACTACAAAGAGCTGCGCACTGAGCTGATAGAAATGGGCTACACTTTCTTTTCTGAAGGCGACACTGAGGTCATCATCAAGTCTTATCACGCCTGGGGAGAGAAGTGCGTAGAACGCTTTTATGGCATGTTTGCCTTTGTGTTGTGGGACATGCGTCAGGCCACGCTGTTTATGGCACGCGATCGTTTTGGCATCAAGCCACTGTATTACTCTCTTTCTGGATCGCATCTACGTTTTGCTTCCAATGTGCAAGCCCTGCTAGCGGCAGGAGGTGTGGATACCAGCATTGACGCTATTGCACTGCATCATCATTTCACCTTGCATGCCGTAGTACCTGCACCACGCACGATTCTGAATGGCGTAAAAAAGCTGCCTCCGGCTACAACGATGACGCTATCGTCTAAAGGTGAAATAACTCAGCGCACATATTGGACGCTGGATGCCACCCGCCCCAGCCAAACATTATCCGAGCAGGATTGGCTTAAGGCAACGCGTATTGTTCTTACACATGCCGTAGAACGTCATCGTCTCGCATCTGATGTGCCAGTCGGTGTATTGCTTTCTGGCGGACTGGATTCAAGTTTGCTGGTTGGATTATTAGCGGGTCATGTAGAAAATCTACTTACTTTTTCTGTAGGTTTCGAAGGTATCGACGATATTGAGGAAAAAGCAGATGAATTTGAATACTCTGATCAGGTAGCTGCGCACTTTAAAACTCGGCATCACAAATTCCTAATTCCAAACTGCGAAGTGTTAAAAAGTTTGCCTGATGCCGTGGCCAGTATGGCAGAACCCATGGTGAGCCAGGATGCAGTTGCTTTTTATTTGTTGGGTGAGCGTGTCTCGGCAGAGGTTAAGGTTGTACTATCGGGACAAGGGGCAGATGAGGTATTCGGTGGTTACTTCTGGTATCCCGTAATGAATCAGTCTAGCGGCAGCGACCTTGAACGATTCAGCTCCAACTATTTTGATCGTGACCATGCAGAATATCTGGAGATGATAAATCCAGCTTATCATGTGCCAGATGTAACATCGGTACTGGTTGAGAATGAACTCAAAAAAGAAAAAGCGGATACCTTCCTCGATCAAGTACTGAGATTCGATGCAACTACACTAGTGGTGGATGATCCAGTTAAGCGCGTAGACAACATGACAATGGCATGGGGGCTTGAAGCGAGAGTTCCGTTCCTGGATCACGAGTTGGTAGAACTCGCAGCCAAAATGCCGCCTGAACTCAAGTTAAAAGAAGGTGGCAAGTTTCCGCTGAAAGCCTTGGCCAGAGGTCTAATACCAGACTCCGTAATCGACAGACCCAAAGGCTATTTCCCAGTTCCCGCACTTAAGTATGTACGTGGTGAGTTTCTGCAATTCATGAAAAATATTCTGAAATCAGAAACCTGCATCAAGCGAGGACTTTTTCAACGTGCTTATGTTGAAAAATTGCTAGCAGACCCAGAAGCACATCTCACCAGAATTCAAGGCAGTAAATTATGGCATCTGGCTTTGCTGGAATATTGGCTACAGTTGAATGTTGATCCAACTGCAAACCATTAGCCTAGCGCATCAGTTATTTTGTATCGTCTATCATTTTGATCATGGTAGCTTCAACTTCTTTTGCAATGACAGCCAACGCAGCATCATTAGACAACATCGAAAGCATTTGCGCGGGCTCTATCATGCCTATCTTGGTTTTGCCCTTCTCCGTATAAACAGAGATACGACAAGGCAGTGCCATGTTTAAACGCATATCAATTGCCATGACCTTGGAAGCTTGACCAGGATTACACACCTCAAAAACCTTGCATTCCTCAGCAAACTCAAATCCTTTGCCACGTAAAGTTGCACCAATGTCGTGTACATGTAAAACACCGAATTTGTGATTCTTTACCGCAGCATCAAGATCTGTTACAGCCTGGTCAAATGACTTACTGGTTTCTACGATGTAATACATAATTCACCTCTCTTTTATATTAAGTTACTCAAAGAACTTTCAATTCATATTTATAAGCATATTCTAATATATTAAATCTTGCAAGCAAATTTTTCCATATAAAATAAAAACCCCTCACCGGGAATACCGGGAGGGGTTTTTACTTTGTAAGGAGTCTGACGATGACCTACTTTCACATGGGTATCCACACTATCATCGGCGCAAAGTCGTTTCACTGTCCTGTTCGAGATGGGAAGGAGTGGGGCCAACTTGCTATTGTCGTCAGACATAACTGTTATCAGTAACTAGCTTCTAGTCGCTAGCGGATAGTTACTGATGAAATTTGGAAGAAGTAAAGAATAATTCTTGATTGTATTGTTAACGTTTAACAATATTACGCACTTGTAATCCTTAATGTTATAGGATCAAGCCTCACGGGCAATTAGTATCAGTTAGCTTAATCCATTACTGGACTTCCACACCTGACCTATCAACGTTGTGGTCTTCAACGACCCTTTAGGGGGGTTAAACCCCCAGGGAATTCTCATCTCAAGGCGAGTTTCCCGCTTAGATGCTTTCAGCGGTTATCTCTTCCAGATATAGCTACCCGGCGATGCCACTGGCGTGACAACCGGTACACCAGAGATCTGTCCACTCCGGTCCTCTCGTACTAGGAGCAGGTCCCTTCAAAATTCCAGCGCCCAAGGCAGATAGGGACCAAACTGTCTCACGACGTTTTAAACCCAGCTCACGTACCACTTTAAATGGCGAACAGCCATACCCTTGGGACCGGCTACAGCCCCAGGATGTGATGAGCCGACATCGAGGTGCCAAACTCCCCCGTCGATATGAACTCTTGGGAGGAATCAGCCTGTTATCCCCAGCGTACCTTTTATCCGTTGAGCGATGGCCCTTCCATACAGAACCACCGGATCACTATGACCTGCTTTCGCACCTGCTCGACTTGTCAGTCTCGCAGTTAAGCATC
>JBCKTV010000017.1:0-12500 GCA_038925365.1 Gallionellaceae bacterium | reverse complement strand
TCAATACGAGCCATCTTACTCTGTGTAGTAAAATCAGCCGCCTTGCGCTGTAAAATCAACTGGTTTTATTCTCAAGCACTAAACTAACAATGAAATCTTGCGTATAAGAAATGGCTTATTACCCGCTCTCGCAAGAAGAGCCGATGCATAGTGTTTAACCATGGAATCCATTTTGTATGAATACAATCGATTGGCTTGGTAGTATCGCAGCAGCCCTTACTACTGCTTCATTCATTCCCCAAGTATGGCAAGTATGGAGAACACGCCATACCAAAGATATTTCACTTGGAATGTATATTCTATTCACTTGCGGTGTTGCAATGTGGCTGGCTTATGGCATCCTACTTAATTCTTGGCCTATTATAATTGCCAACAGTATCACTGTTTGTCTGGCGGGTGCGGTGCTATGGATGAAACTATATTTCGACTGAGTCTTGTCACCATTACCCAATCCATCTCAAACTGGGTTCATCATAGCCAAGTGCCAACCCTCCTGCGTGGCGCAGGTGAAGCACTATTTACTAGCATAGGGTTACTCGGTTTATGGTGGAGTTTTAACATGACAGGAATGCCGTCATTTTTATGCGTGACACCTACTCGTTAACCATATAAGCCAGATCATCCGCATCTTTTTCACATACTTATTGGGACTCAAGCCGAACTAAGTTAAAATGCGCGTCGCGCCTCGGTAGCTCAGTGGATAGAGCGATCCCCTCCTAAGGGATAGGTCGGACGTTCGATTCGTCTTCGGGGCACCACAGAACAAAAACATTGCTTTGCTAAAAATACTTCCTACACATCTTTTTTGATGTCGATGCTGGCAGCAGCCCAAAGGCATCAATACAAATAAGAAACACCTTCAGAACAACTCGATATCGCCGCTAACCGGTTTCTTCTCGATGGTGTTAAGGTATTGGGTTTCAATATCAACAATGGTATTGTTGTGTAATGAACGCAAGCGTTTTACTCGAACTTCTCCGCTTGCAGGAAAAAACGCCACTATACGCGGGAAGGTTTCACCTACGTCTTCGGAGGTAATCTTCAATCCTTCAGTTGCCAGATAATCACGTGCAAAAGCAATGTTGCGCGAACCAACATCGGTCATGTTGGCGATGATGCGTCCGCCACCGAATATTTTCGCCTCAAGATTCTGGCGCTTGCCGCCATTCTTAAGGATGTCGTTAATCAAATGCTCCATCGCAAAGTTGCCATAGCGGGTTGATGCACTATTATCCGCAGCCTTCCAGCTATCCGAACTGGACGACATCGGCAACATGAAGTGATTCATGCCGCCGATGCCGCTAACACGATCACGAATGCAGGCTGAAATGCATGAGCCCAGCGTAGTATAAATCGCCTCATCGTGCATAGTGACAAAATATTCTCCAGGCAATAAACGTGAAGCAACCGTCTCAAATTTGGTATGCCAGTCTCTTTTGATATTCTCAAATCCTGGCAAAGCTAGTGGAATTCGGGTTGGCGGAGTCATTGTCATTTTTGTGTCAGCTAAGTGTAAGCACTCTGTAAAACTTAATGGATATTAATGCAATTAGTTGTTTATATTGAATAACTTGTCTGCGGCAATAATTTTAATTTCTCTACAAATCAATTGGTTTCGATGAAGATACAACAAGCTTAGGTCTTTCCAAAAAAGAGCTTTTCAGCCTCAGCAATTTCTGCCTGTGTCTCGCTCACCGTTTCTTCAATGATCTGTTCCGACAATCCAGTTAGCTTCCAGGCTTCTGGGTCAACAGGCGCGACATCGCTAGGATCAAACGTTTGTACTTCAGCCATCTGCGCAACAATATTGGCGATATGAACCAAGGCGACTTCTCTTGGATACCGTTGCGCCGCACTAACATCATGATGGAAAGCGATACATTCCTCCAGCATGCCTGGCAAGTGCCACTGCCGCGCCAGTTCAGCACCCACCTGTGCATGATCGAATCCCATAGTCTGCTGCTCTGCTTGATAAATCGCCAACTCATCGGCACTATCCAATACCAACAGCAACGCCTCTTTGGCCTGCGCTGGCAAGCGATTAAAAATCACTAACTCGCCGATATCATGCAGCAATCCTGCTGTAAATATGGCTTCGGCATCGCACTTGCCAGCCAGTTTGGCCAATTTGCGTGCCGCCAAACCGCAGTACAGGCTATGCCGCCAAAAATTTTCCATCGACACCAGGGAATTGTGCAAACTGACAAAGCTATTGGCGACAACGGTAGATAAAGCAAGATTGCGAATTTGACTGGTGCCGATAAGCGACACCGCTTTTGAAACGGTGTCGATAGAAGAAGAAAAGCCGTAGAAGGAACTATTTGCTACGCGCAACAAACGCACCGTAAAAGAAGGGTCAAGGTTAATTGCATTCGCTATATTAGCAACTGAACTATCCGGACTTTCTACCAGCTCATTAATGCGCACAAACACATCCGGCAATGTCACTAGCCCATCGATTCCATGCACTAATTCAGCAATTGTTGGTTTCATGTTCATTACCTTGACATGTAATACTACGTTTTGCAAGCTGGCTAAAGGAAATCCGCAAAAGCCCCTACACCACGATCGGCACGCGTGCAGCCAATGCGGTCAATAATTCATAGTTGATTGTGCCCGCAGCTTGTGCGACCTCTTCTACCGGCAAACCTTCGCCCCACAAGGTCACCGGGCTAGCAATGACTGCATCCGACAGCGCAGACAAATCAACACACAACATATCCATGGAAACCCGCCCCAATGTCCTGCTAAGCTGCCCGTTCACTAAAATCGGTGTGCCTGTCAGCGCATGACGCGGGTAACCATCTGCATAGCCGCACGCAACAACACCGATACGCATGCGTCGATCAGCGCGGAAAATTCCGCCATAACCAACTTGCTCACCGGATTGTATTTCGCGCACTGAAATAATTTCGCTACTGAGTGTCATTACGGGACGCAAACCCAAATCTGTAGCACTGGCGTCGACAAACGGAGAAGCGCCAAACAACATAATCCCGGGACGCACCCAGTCGGCGTGCGTGGCAGGATAACGTAGCAGTGCCGCAGAATTAGCAAGTGACCTAGGCATATTGTATGCAGCGGCAAGAGCGTTGAACCGCTCCAGTTGCACCTTCACACCATCAGCCAGATCCGCATTGGCAAAATGCGTCATCAGAGTGACATCACGTATCGCTGCATGCGCCTTGAGCTGGGCCATCACGGCGGGTACCTCCTCCAGCTCAAATCCCAATCTATTCATGCCGGTATTTACCTTCAGCCAAAGCGACAGACTTCCTCGACGCGGATAGGCATCCAGCATTGCAAGCTGGTGCTGACTATGCAGCACTGCTGCAATGTCGTATTCGGCCAGCAGTAAAAAATCTTCAGGTTTAAACACACCTTCCAGCAACAACAAAGTTTGGCGATATCCCGCTTCACGTAAACGCACGGCATCGCCCACATCGAGCACTGCAAAACCATCTGCGGCCTGCAAGGCCTCTGCCGTGTGCAACAAACCATGGCCATAAGCATTGGCCTTTATCACCGCCATAATGCGGGGGCTGGTCGAACTGCGAGCCTTGGTCAAACGGCGAGCAACATGCAGATTGCGTTCCAATGCAGAAAGATCGATGCGGGCTTGAATCGGACGTGGCATAAAGACGGGCTCGTGAATGAACGAATTGATTAATGACCTTAATGATAGCAGGCGTTACCTTTTCGTGATATAAAACAAATTCTGAATGCGGTGGGTAAACCACTGATGCTAGGCTAGGCCATCATGGCCACACTGGGCGGATTTATAAGCTACGTCTTGATTACCTTGATTTGGCGCTAGCGGATCTTGTCCAAGCAGCGCTCATGAACATATTATTCAATACCCACGGTCACATTAAATACCACTAACGAGCAATCGAAATGAATCCACCGTATAACAACAAGGCCAAGGGAGCCCCCCTCCGCATTCCAATCACCCATGGTCTTAAGGACATGTATGCAATGGATATGCATGCGGCCTATCAGGCTGCATGTAGCGGACAATTTAATGTGATTGCATTCAGTCGTCTGTCTGCGGCTATCTCTGTTGTGCTATCTGCTTTGGTACAACATCAGACAACAATTCCGCTAGCCATTTCCACCCTGAATAGCGCAATTGAGACCTTGCTTGTAGTGAGAACCAGAGGTGATGCAACAGAGCAGTGGGAAATAAGCGAAAGCGAACGTCCTTCGGTACTGAGTGGCATCGAGATGGCCGAACAATGTATCGGCACACTGGATGTGGCACTATTGGAACAAACAGCAAACATGCTGCTCAAACAGCTTTATGGGGATAAGTAAAAATCATAAGTTTTACCTGAGCTGATCAGGGATTCGAACGATACACAACGTCCACCCGGCGATTGGCTAGCCAGCAGCTTTCATCATGGCAAGTCGCACGCGGCTTCTCTTCACCATAACTCACCTCATTAATACGTACTGCATTAATACCCAGTCTAGTCAGTTGAATCTTCACAGCGTGAGCGCGTTTATTGCCAATCGCCAGGTTGTATTCCGCACTGCCACGCTCATCTGCATTACCTTCCAGCGTGACCGTGTCTTTGCGATGTGCATTCAATATTTCAACATGTTGCTGCAACAAACCACGGTACTCAGACTTGACTAAAAAAGTATCAACATCAAAATAAATACTTTTGTCTTGCAGACCCTGCTGCTGTGCAGCATTGGCAGACTCCGTAAAATCGGCTGTCTCTATCATAGTAGTAGTCGTAGCTGTCGTCACAGTATCTGCATCGGGTTTTGTGCTACCAGCTTGAATTGGGGCCCTCCATTCCTCTTTAGCAGGAGGCGAAGAAACACAGGCTGCAAGCAGCAACAAAACACACGACATAATGATGAGATTTCTCATGGGAGCTCCTCTGTAGATAATGACCAAAGATAATGACTGGCGAATGTAAGCAATTTACACTATGCGCAACATTACATACAGACATAGTTGCATGGCCACGGCGAGCGTGCATGCACGCGTTATTTTCACAGGAGTGAGTATGAGCTAGTCTTGTAAACAGCCATTTTATAGATTGCTAAGCTAAAATGGTACAAGCTCAGCTTTGTATAAACTCTCCAACTTAAATAAATATTTCGATGCTGCCTCATAACTCTCCATCTACAACAGACCGAGGTATCACCCTTGCCTTAATCTACGCCCTCGTGGCCGAGCGCCTATCCGTTTACTACGAACATGCAATATGGATGACCCCAGCCCAAGGCTCAACACTCGCAGCAGACTGGCTTTCTCGTAGCAAGCAAAAAATGCCTCTTGAAATGCGCAAACATCTATCTAATTTAAGTGATGCCTTGGCAAGGCAGATTGCTGAGTCCACCTCACGTGAAGCAGGGCTCTATATCAGCCATGAAATGCAAGAGTCCTTAGATCTACGTTATCATTCCGAAATCGGCGAGCAGATAATGGCAGAATGCGAAAGAGTTTTTGATCAGAAAGCGCAGGAGGAGTAAAGGTAACACCTGCTTTTACTAGAAGATGCTAAATACTGCCAGAGTGTATCGCGCATTCACTCGATTCGACAAAGCATACGAAGCAGACCTGATCCCAAGCTTACTCTCTGATACGACAACATCAAAACAAAGTACAAAAGAGAAAATCTAATGAATGAAGTGACAATGAAGTCCGATTCAACGACCAATCCTAGTTTGGTGACTTCGACGCGCATGAGCGACTATACCGGAATTCTTCCCAGCCAAAAGATTAACGAAATGCTGAGCAGTGGCGAGATCCGCACAATGCTGATGCCACTTGATCATGATCAAGTCCAACCCGCCAGCATAGACCTGCGCCTTGGCGATTATGCTTACCCCGTAGATACAAGTTTTCTTCCGGGCAAGGGAATGAAGGTGCTTGAGAAATTGCTTCAGCTCGATGCACAGTTTGCTGATTTTAAAATTGATCTTAGCAAAGGCGCTGTTCTTGAAAAGGGTCGCGTATATGTCATACCTCTCCTAGAATCCATTAATTTAAAAAGTGACGTAGCAGCGTTCGCCAACCCTAAGAGTTCCACTGGCAGGCTGGACATTTTGACGCGCTTAATTTCCGATTACGCTACGAGTTTCGATCAGGTAAGCGAGGGTTATAAGGGTGATCTATTTATAGAAATTGCCCCGCGTAGTTTCAGTATCGTGGTAAAAACTGGCACTCGTTTGAACCAGCTTAGATTTCGTCGCCTGCGCGGAGAAGAAGCGAAATCCATCCCAGCAGCAGAATGGAAAAAGCTACTCGATGAAGGCCAGATTGTCGATTCCAATGACCATGAGAAAGACGCGAAATCGATCAAATCAGGGATGTTACCTTTCAGCGTAGATTTAGTAGGCTCCGGCAAGGTGGGTAATATCATCGGCTATCGCGCAAAGAAACATGTCAGACGTGTAGACCTGGAAAGGCGTGATTACGACCCGATGGATTTCTGGGAACCCATCCGTTTTCACAAAACATCGTCGCTGATACTAGACCCTGATGAGTTCTATATTCTCATGACGAAAGAAGCGATCGCGGTGCCGCCAGAATATGCGGCTGAAATGCTACCCTATGACACCCGCGCTGGTGAATTCAGAGTTCATTATGCCGGATTTTTTGACCCTGGATTCGGTTGGAATGCCCAGATAAATAAAGCAGGAAGCAGCAGAGGCGTTTTGGAAGTGCGCTCACACGAGGTACCCTTCTTGCTTGAGCATGGCCAAACAGTTGGATGGCTGCGCTATGAGCGTATGGCTGCACCACCTGACCTTCTGTATGGGCAAGACATCAATTCAAACTATCAAGGTCAGAGCCTTAAATTAGCCAAGCAGTTTAAGCAACTTTGAAATTACCGACTTCCATAAGTTGACACGCTGCCCTGCTGTGATTATATTGACCCTACGAGCCTATCTTATTTTGGCGTGCAAATTGTCGTAACGCACTGATTTTATTTAATATTTTATCGGAATCAATAATTTTAATATCTCCACAAATCAATTGGTTGCGAGTTAATTCAGACAGCTTGCTAGAAATCGCAGTGTGGCAGCAAAAGCTCAAACAGAAACAAATAGAAATAGAAAACCGGAGCATCGCCGGAACTAGGATTAAATGGAATAGATGCCCTCATTTCCGTAAGAAGTTCGTAACTTTTTAAAGGTGAATATAATGAAAAAAAGCATATATATCCTAGCTTTTGTTTTACTGTTTGCAAATTCCGCCTTTGCCGCTGATCCGGCGACCATCAATTGGGCCAAAGTTCCGGCCACTAAAATCCAGCTGTTCTATCCCGGACAGTCTTCCTACGAATGGCTGCGCAGCCCTGCCCACAAGGGTGCCTCCATAGTTAAGCGCGGTGATGCCTGTGTCTCGTGTCACGCAGCTGTGGATGAAGAAGTTCTTCAGGGCAGCAAAATCATGCAGGGACATGCGCTGGAGCCGACTCCGGTGACAGGCAAAAACGGCAGTGTTGAGCTGAATGTGCAAGCAGCTTATGACAGCAAAAATGCCTATCTGCGCTTCCAGTGGAAGACTCAGAACGCCTACCCCGGCACTGAACATCAATATTTGCGCTTTGATGGCAAAGAGTGGAAAACATACGGCTTCCCCAAGCTGGACAAAGTGGTTCAGGAAGGCAAGCAGCCTGGCATCTATGAAGATCGCATGTCTATCATGATTGATGACGGCAAGGTAGCCGGCTTTAAAAATCAGGGTTGCTGGATGGCTTGCCATGACGGCCAGCGCGGCATGGCCAAGCAGCCCACCAAGGAAGAAGTCGAGGCGAATCCCCTGCTGAGTGCGATCAAAAAGAGCGATGTGCGTAAGTATCTAGCAGAAACGCGCAGCAATCCGTCTGACTGGAAAACTGGCAAATCAGTTGAGGAAATTGCCAAGATCAAGGCTGCGGGAGGGTTTGTTGATTTGATCCAGTGGCGTGCCTATCGTAGCCATGCGCTTGGTATGGCAGATGATGGTTACGTCCTTGAGTACCGCAACTTCGATGCCGGCAAGAACATGTTCAGCAATAACATCGACAAGGCGACGCAACAACCCAAGTTCATGTGGGATGAAAAAAAGACAGGCTATAAGTCGATTAGTGCTGAGCAACTGCGCAAGGCTGAGCATTTCCTGATCCGTGAGAAAAACACCGTGGCGTTTGATCCCAGCGTGGCCTGGAAAGAAGGCGACATGATCCCCTACTATCTGCTTAGCCGCGAGGATGCCCAGGGTTCAGCCGCCGACAACAACGCCATTGGCAGCTGGAAAGACGGTATCTGGACAGTCGTGATGATACGCCCGCTGGGTCTGAGCAACGCAGATGACAAGGCACTGAAAAAAGGCGGAGTTTACAATGTTGGTTTCGCCGTCCATGACGACAACATCACGACGCGAGGCCACTTCGTGTCTTATGCCAAGACGCTGGGTATAGGTGCAAAGGCGGACATTCAAGCCGTTAAACTACGCTAGCAACCTATCCAGGTTAGACTTGCAATTCAACGCAACATATTGATTGTATTCAATATTTTAGTACAGGGTGAATTCATGTCGAAAGTATCTTGGGGAATGGCGCTTGTCGCTGTCTTGAGCATAGTCATCGGCCTAGGCGGCTACACCTTCTACCGCGCCAATGGTTTCTCCTATATCAGTGACGCCCCGAGCGTCTGCGTCAACTGCCATATTATGCGCGACCAGTATGAATCCTATAACCACTCCTCACATCGCAACTGGGCCATCTGCAACGACTGTCACCTGCCCAAAGCTTTCGTAAACAAGTGGTTCACCAAAGCCTACAGCGGCATAAACCACGCGGTAAAGTTCACCACCGGCAACTTCACTGAACCCATCGTGATTAGTGCGCGTAACAAGCGTATCGCGCTGGAAAACTGCGTGGACTGCCACCGTACGGTGCTGGCTCCGATTCTAATCAACTCCAAGTCGCATCTGCCGAATGACTTGGACTGCACCGCCTGCCACGGGAACGTGGGGCACCAAGGCATGAAGTAAGTAAGCCATGAAATAGGAGAATCTGCGATGTTACAAATATTAAAAACATACGGTAAAGTCCGCATCTACGCCCTGTTCACGGTGGCGGCCATTGCCTTCGGGGTAGGGCTGGGGTTCTTGCTCACCAACATCAACCAACGCCTGGCCGAGGGTGACGAACATCTGCGCAAGATCGTTGAAATCAAAGAGGGCGAGGTTGACCCGGCAGTCTGGGGCAAGAATTTCCCCCGCCACTACGACTCCTTCATGAAGACTCAGCTCAACAACGAGCGCACCGCTTTTGGCGGGAGTGCCCAATTTAGCAAGCTAGAGGAAAAGCCCTTTCTCAAGAAGGCATGGGCAGGTTACCCCTTCGCGCTCGACTACAACGAGGATAGAGGCCACTACTATTCGGCTATCGATCAACAAAAGACCAAGCGCGTCACCGAGCGCAACCAACCCGGCACCTGCGCGAACTGCCACACCGGCGATTTCACCAAGCTGATGCAGACGATGAGCTGGGAAACTATGAACAAAACACCGCTCAAAGAACTCGTCAGCAAAGGCCACATCAGCAAAAATGGCATCACCTGCGCCGACTGCCACGAGCCCCAGACCATGCAACTGCGCATCACCCGCCCAGCCTTGGTCAACGCACTTCAGCAAAAGGGTGTTGACCTCTCCACGGCCACCCGCCAGGAGATGCGCACCTACGTATGTGCACAGTGCCATGTGGAGTATTACTTCAAGGGCGAAGAAAAGACACTCGTCTTCCCCTGGTCCAAGGGCACCTCCGTCGAGGCCATCCTAGAGCACTACGACAACAGCGACCACATAGACTGGGTACACGAACTCACCAAGGGCCCCATGCTCAAGATGCAACACCCCGAGTATGAGCTCTATACCAACTCCACCCATTACAAGAGTGGGGTGGCCTGCGCCGACTGCCACATGCCCTACACCCGCGAGGGGGGCGTGAAGGTGAGCGACCACAACTTGCGCAGCCCACTCAGCAACATCAATAATGCCTGTCAGACCTGTCACAAAATTCCCGAGGCCGATCTCAAGGAGCGAGTGCTAGTTATCCAGAACCGCACCCGCGACATGATGAAGGCCGCCGAGGCTGGACTGTCCGACGCCATTGATGCCATCGTGGCGGCCATCGCGGCGGGGGCTACAGATGCGGCACTGGCTCCGGCACGCAAGCTCCACCGTGCGGCACAGATGCGCTGGGACTTCGTGGACGCGGAGAACAGCATGGGCTTTCACAACCCGCAAGAAGCGGTGCGGGTGCTGGGTCATGCCGCTGACTTAGCTCGGCAGGCTCAGTTGAGCGCCGAGCAAGCCCGTCATCGTAAAAACCTTGAGCGTAAGCCCTAACAGATTGTCATGTTATGCGGCGGATTTAGCGTAACATATTGATTATATTGAATAATTAATTATGAGGAAGCTAGACTGTAGTCTGACTTTTCGTAAAATTAATATTGGAGGAATACCTAATGAACACGTGGATGATGAACGGAGTTTTCGTCCTGATTTTTCTCTTGCTAGCTACAAGTCTTTTTTTCTTCGTGGTGACTAGGGGGGCGTTACTGCTGCGTGGACTATCAGGGAATTTGGACAGCGAAAAGTCGCACGTATATCCGGTCTATTCGAATATGCGGCTGATCAAATTGGTCGACTTTCAGCCCATCATCTCGGCCATATTACTGTTCCAGTATCACCGCCTGGTTTCAAAAATTGTCTCCGGGCTCAGACAGTCGGATATGCGCAATAAAACGCTGCTGGTTACCTCATGTGCATTTGGAAACGTCATCCCCAGGGTAGTGGAAGCGGCTGTTCACTCAGGTGCCGAACGTGTCCTGATCGTGGATATCATCCGCAACGAACTTGTTCACGCCAAGAGCAAGCTGAGTAAGTTTTCGGAGAAAGTGGATTTCATCGAAGATAACGCGACGGCGTTGAAGCAAAAAGACGGCAGTGTCGATGCCAACGTCATATTTTTTCTGCTGCATGAACTACCGCACCCATTGAAGCTACAAGCCCTGAGCGAGGCCAAACGCGTACTGGTGCCTGGAGGAAAGCTCTATCTTGCAGAATTCCATCGTCCGCAGCCGTGGCTACTGCGCGCCTTGAGCTGGAGCTACTTCAAGGTGTTCGAGCCGCTTGGCCTTGCGCTGTGGGATACGCATGATCCACTCAACTGCCTGCAAGCCATGGGCGGATGGAAATGCGAACGCACGACGTATTTCTTCGGCAACTTTCAAATAATCACCGCAACTAGGCAATAACAGCTTTTGTCGCACCTCTTGTATCATGATATTTTTACCTGACTGTTCGGCTAAATCCTAATCTCGCGGCAACTCGTAGCCAAACCCGTGCATCACAACCCTCGCTTTCTCGCTCTTCAGAAAAGTCAGGAATGCTGTCGTCGCTACCTGATCTTTCGCGCTGTTCAATTGCACCGCGCTCTGCCGGATGGGATTGTGCAGCTCGGACGGCACCAACCACCACGAACCCCCAGCCACCTTGCCGTCACGCATGATCTGCGCCAGCGCGATGAAAGCCAGATCGACATTCTCGCTTGCAGCGAATTGATAAGCTTGAGTGACGCTGTCGCTTTTTTTTAACTTTCCCTGTATCGCATTCCACATCGTAAATTTTACTAATGTCTCTTTCGCTGCTACACCGTAAGGAGAGTAGATGGGATTGGCGATTACCAATTTGTTGAAATTCCCCTTACTGAGCACTGTGCCTTTTTCGTCCACGAAATTGGCCTGTGCGCTCCACAATACCAGCCGCCCCGTGGCATAGACGAAGCGCGAACCCGAGACCGCCAAGCCTTCTTGCAGCAAACGCTTGGGCATCTCTTCGTCAGCGGAAAGGAGTACATCGAACGGCGCACCGCCCTTGATCTGCGCATACAACTTGCCGCTGGCACCTAGGGTCACCTTCACCGTATGCCCGCTTTGCTTGTGGAACAAGGGAACGAGGCGCTCCATAGTCGCGGCGAAATTTGATGCCACTGCAACGCTTACCTCACCCGCCCACACCGGTGACCCCATCAAACCGCACACAAGCAGAACAGCGGCGGCATGGCTTCGAATTGAAATTTGCATCGGACTCTCCTGACTTGAACGGTTGCCATGATAACAAGATTAGATATAGGAGGAGTAGCATCGCAATATTTATGGCCAGCAGAAGACAAAACGAAGCGCTCCCTTTGATCCCTGTACAATTCGCACAGAATTGCTTTTTTTACAATATGAGCACGCCGACACACACCAGGAGATTGTTGCATGCGTTTTTACTTAACAGGCTTGACCCGTCCAAAACATGTAGCACAACATCTTAGC
Source organism: Gallionellaceae bacterium (assembly GCA_038925365.1). Taxonomy (GTDB): domain Bacteria; phylum Pseudomonadota; class Gammaproteobacteria; order Burkholderiales; family Gallionellaceae; genus 39-52-133. The sequence goes on along the minus strand of JBCKTV010000017.1, from coordinate 158 downwards.
GCCTTGTTCCCTGCGACTAAACTTACAACCTGCCAGGAAGGGGCAGCGAAGCTCTATGGTTACAGGGATTGGCATGAAATGGCGGAAATAACCAAAAACGGGAAAAATCCCCCGAGCAAGCTGGATGAATATCTTACTGTGGAAGAACAAACTACCCG
>JBCKTV010000016.1:0-44445 GCA_038925365.1 Gallionellaceae bacterium | reverse complement strand
GCGGCAAACGCGACGGTGAGGGGCAATACCAATTGCTCGGCTGCGGTGATGCCCCAAACCTGCGCCACGTCCGCGATGATAGGGTGGCTGAACACCCGATCGGGCGCAATGAGTATGCCGAGGAAGGGTAATACGGCGCCCAAGCTAACGACTTCTGCGAACGCGCTGACCAGCATCAAGCCCATTAACAGCCCGAATTGACGCTGACGGCGGCGGGTTAGGTGATGCCAGAGACGGATCAGTAAATTTGGGAGGCTCCTTGTGTGGATAGTGGCTTTCACTGGCGAAACTCCCTCTGATTTAGGTCAAATAATGGGGACGGAGTCTGAGTTCCTTGTTTTCTCGCATTAATCCATTCCCATATAAAGACAGTCTTCACTGGAAGGGCAATGATGGGTTTGGAGTGATAGAACTGCGCGTCTTTGAGTGCTAGCTCAAACACAATGAATTCAACGCCTTTGGCTTTGATGCGTTTCATTAAAGACCTCACCCTAGCCCCACGCCTGCGGACGAGGGAGCAAAGCGTGTAGGTTCGAAAGCTGCCTGCAAATGGACGGGGCTGTTTTTCAGGTAACCCTCTATCTCGGCATCGACAATGCATGACTCCTTGCGATTGAGCATGGCTATTTTTTCGGGGATGATATCGAGCACGACCACTTCGTTGTGCTCCACAAGCAACATGGCGTTAGAAAGCCCGACGTAGCCTGTTCCTGCGATGGCTATTTTGCGAGTTATTGTCATGACAGTACCCCTGCGAGAAGCTTATTCATGCGTGACCCTCCAGGTAATTCTTGTAAGCCATGGTTATTCCGTCGCGCAAATTCGTAGTTGCCTGCCAGCCCATTTGCTTCAGCTTGCTCACGTCCATTAATTTACGCATCGTACCGTCCGGTTTATTGCTATCAAAAGTCAGTTGTCCGGTGTAGCCGGTGATTTCTTTAACGAGTTCGGCCAACTCCCGAATATAAATTTCGGCCCCACAACCGATGTTTAACAAGGGTGGAGAATCTTCGTTATGAAGAGATGAAAATATTGTGTCAGACAAGTTCATTAGATAAACGCAGGCATTCGCCATATCTTCACTATATAAAAATTCACGGCGCGGCGTGCCTGTTCCCCACACCACCACCTCTTTGTCACCGCGCTCCTTGGCTTCATGCATCTTGCGGATAAGTGCGGGCAATACATGTGAATTGTTTAGGTCGTAGTTGTCACCCGGGCCATACAGGTTTGTTGGCATTGCCGCGATGTATTTTGTGCCGTATTGGCGATTGTATGCGTGGCACATCTCGATACCCGCTATTTTTGCCAACGCATAAGGGCGATTGGTTGGCTCCAGCGGCCCGGTAAGGAGATATTCCTCTTTCATCGGCTGAGGGCAGTCGCGCGGGTAGATGCAGGATGAACCCAGAAAAAGTAGGTGCTGGACATTGTTACGCCAAGATTCGTGAATTACGTTGGTCTGGATCGCCAGATTTTGATAAATAAACTCCGCCGGATAGGTGTTATTGGCGAATATGCCGCCCACTTTTGCTGCGGCAAGAAATACGTAGTCAGGTTTTTCCTGGGAGAAAAAATTGCCAACTGCGTCCTGATTGGTTAAATCCAGCTCCGCATGGGTACGGGTAACAAGATTGTTATAACCATGCGTCTTTAGTTGGCGCACCAAGGCCGAGCCTACCAGGCCGCGGTGGCCTGCGATATAAATCTTGCTGTCCGTTTGCATCAAGTCTTATTCGTGGCGATTAAATGACTTGTAGCCATGCTTCTTCACCAGCTCGTCGCGCTCAGCCGCCTTAAGGTCCTCGCGCACCATTTCAGCGACCAATTCCTTGAATGTAATCTTAGGCGTCCACCCCAATTTTTCGCGTGCTTTGCTTGCGTCTCCCAGCAGTGTTTCTACTTCAGTCGGCCTGAAGTATCGAGCATCAACCGCCACGATACATTTACCGGCCGCATCATAACCCTTCTCCTCAATCCCCTTGCCTTCCCAGCGCACCTTGATGCCCATTTCATCTGCGGCCGCATTTACAAAGTCGCGCACACTGTATTGCACGCCGGTGGCAATCACAAAATCTTCGGGTATGTCTTGCTGTAGCATCAGCCATTGCATCTCGACATAATCCTTGGCATGCCCCCAGTCGCGCAATGAATCCATATTTCCCAGATATAAACAATCTTGCAGGCCCAGCTTGATGCGCGACAAGGCGCGGGTGATTTTGCGCGTTACAAAAGTTTCACCTCGCACCGGAGACTCATGGTTAAACAGGATACCGTTGCATGCATAGATGCCATAAGCTTCACGATAGTTTACGGTAATCCAGTAAGCATACAGTTTGGCTACTGCGTAAGGGCTGCGAGGATAGAACGGGGTGGTTTCCTTTTGCGGCGTTTCCTGCACTAGCCCGTAAAGTTCTGAGGTTGAAGCCTGGTAGAAACGCGTTTTCTTGCCCAGCCCAAGGATGCGGATAGCTTCAAGTACACGCAATGCGCCCAGTGCATCGGAGTTGGCTGTGTATTCTGGTTCTTCAAACGAGACTGCAACATGACTCTGCGCTGCAAGGTTGTAGATCTCGTCCGGCTGCACCTGCTGGATAATCCTGATCAGGCTGCTGGAGTCTGTCATGTCACCATAGTGCAGAATAAAGTTGCGGTTACTGACGTGCGGATCCTGGTACAGGTGGTCGATACGATCAGTATTAAATGAAGATGCGCGGCGCTTGATACCGTGAACGATATAGCCTTTTTTCAGCAGGAATTCGGCTAGATAGGCACCATCCTGGCCGGTTACACCGGTGATTAATGCCACTTTATTTACTTTGCTCATTTCAGCCTTTCGTTTGTGCACAGCCATCTGCCGTAGTTGCAATAAACCCACCCCAAGGTGGCGGTGATTGAACCCGTAGGATTTAAATTATCGCTACGCATATAATATTAAATATAATCAATTCGTTATAGAAGTATGCGCATCTAAGTCCGACACCGTGCTGGGGGTTTTGTCCTATGCGAAGCAGAGCGTAGGGTAGGAGACTGCTAATGCAAGCCCTTCTGCTCGGCTTCGCGCTTCAATTCCTCGATTTCAATGCGTAGTCGCTCGTACTCATGCACTTTATGTTTCAGAAAGTGCAGGGTGATGCGCGCCTTCTCTTCCACCCCAGCAGGGGTCAGTAGATAGGCATAGGCCCGCTTGTTCTGATTGTTGCGGAAATTTTGCATTTTAATTAGCCCTTTTTCCAACAGCGCTTTAATACAGTAATTAGTTTTCCCCAGGCTTGCGCCCAACGCTTTAGACAGGTCGCGCTGATTCATGTGCGGATTCGACTCTAAAAGTCGCAGCACTTTCAGGTGACTCTCTTCATTTACAACAGTATCAAGCAAGTTGTGTGGAGCTCCAGAGTGTTTTGCCCACGCTACCGCCATGCTGTATCACGATCAGCAAGCGCGGCAACATTTGTTAGTGGGATGCAGGCATGAAAAAATAGTACGTTCATGCATTGAACGCAACTCTAGCATACCCGTTTTATGGTGTATACATTTTTATGTTACGGTTTAAATGTTTACGCTCAATCTCAGCTGGTTTTTCTTAGGCTAGTCAGGGAAATAAGCAGTTGCGCTGGCCGGCTTAACAGTTCGATCAAAACCATTGCCCTGTTTTCGCCATCACTCATCTGGTAGATTGCTTCAAGTCCTGCAAACGGCCCTTCTGTAACCAGCAGGCGTTCGCCAGGTTCATGCAGCCGTTGCGGCTGATTGTTTAACGCCTCTTTCTGGGTTTGCAATATTTGAATTAATCGCTCGTCAACCTTGGCGTGTTCTGTGCCAAATCGTACCAAGTGACTAACACCCTGAGACGAGCGGATAGGCCCCCAGCTTTTACCGGATTGGCTGACGTCCAGCCGAATAAACAGATAGCGCGGAAAGAGAGGCTCTTCTACCAAGCTCAGCTTCGCTCGACGCAGCTTTTCAATGTTAATCATGGGTAGAAAACATTCGTACCCCTGTTGCTCAAGATTGAGCAGAGCACGCTGTTCTTGCCGGGGCTTTGTGTAAACTACGTACCAGTGCATTTGGGCTTATGTTTGAAAAGTAAGGTTTAGAAATTGATGCGGCGACTATTTTTTCCCATGAAGGCATCCAGCTTATTCAATCTAAATACCACACCGGCAATTCACCTGCACCATGAATTGGGCATTATAATTCAAGCTGTGTCCCATCAAGATTTTTGTTAGTTTAATGATTAGAAAGCCTTCATGCTCTATCCCGTAATTCTCTCCGGCGGTTCTGGTACGCGTTTGTGGCCGTTGTCACGCGCAGCTTTGCCCAAACAATTTCTACCGCTGGTGACAGACAAAACCATGTTTCAAGAAACGCTTTTGCGCCTGCAAGGCTTTCCAGGAATGGCTGCACCCCTGCTGATCTGCAATAACGAGCATCGCTTTCTTGCTGCCGAGCAGTTGCGCGAAATCAACATTCAGCCGCTTTCTCTCATACTGGAGCCGCTAGCACGAAATACTGCACCCGCTGTGGCGGTTGCTGCATTTGCTGCACAGGCTAAAGATCCTGCTGCGATCTTGCTTGTATTGCCCGCCGACCACCTGATTCAGGACACAACGGGTTTTCACGCTGCCATCCGCGAGGCGAACGATCTGGCACAGCAGGACAAACTGGTGACTTTTGGCATTACGCCCGACACCCCAGCTACTGGGTTTGGCTACATAGAGCGCGGCGCATCGTTGAGAGCGGCAAGTAACAGTTTTGCTGTTGCGCGTTTTGTTGAAAAACCGAGCCTTGAAACAGCCAAGCAATTTCTTGCCGCAGGCTCCTTTTTTTGGAACAGCGGCATGTTTGTGTTCAAGGCATCCGTTTATCTGAGCGAGTTACAGCGCCTACGCCCGGATATTTACTCTGCCGCTCAACTGGCGTGGCAGCAAAGTACACACGATATGGATTTTTGTCGCCTGGATGAGGCTGCCTTTGCCGCCTGTCCTTGTGACTCTATCGACTATGCGGTAATGGAAAAAACTCAGTCCGCTGCGATGGTCACAGTGGACATAGGCTGGAGCGATATCGGCTCGTGGCCCTCGCTCGCAGAGGTCAGCAAAAAAGATGACCATGGCAACGCTGTGCGCGGCGATGTATTTACAGCAGAGACTCGCAACTCTTACATCCGTGCCGAAAGCCGCATGGTGGCCGCAATTGGCGTAAAAGATATCGTGATTGTGGAAACCGCCGATGCGGTGCTAGTGATGCACAAGGACTTCGCGCAGGATGTAAAGCAGGTGGTGGAATACCTGAAACAAGCTGAACGTACCGAGCATTTGATACACCGCCGCGTCTACCGCCCTTGGGGATACTACGAGGGCATCGATGTTGGCGAGCAGTTCCAGGTCAAACGCATTATGGTTAAGCCCGGCTCTAAGCTGTCCCTGCAAATGCATCACCAGCGTGCCGAACATTGGATCGTCGTTTCCGGTAAAGCCCGTGTTACACGCGGCGAAGATTTGCTCGTTCTACATGCCAATCAATCCACCTATATTCCGCTGGGCGTGAAGCATCGCCTGGAGAATATCGGTGAGGAGCCGCTTTATCTGATTGAGGTACAGTCTGGTGAGTATCTGGGAGAAGACGATATTGTGCGCTTCGAGGATGACTATAAGCGGGGCTGATTTCACTAGCAGCCTCCTACACTACGCTCTGCTTCGCATGGGACAAGAACCCCTGCGGGGTTTAGGGCTAGGCATGGCGTTTTAATGCAACATATTGATTATGTTGAATATTTTATATGCGACGGCAATCTGAATATTTCAATAAATCAATGAGTTGCAAATTCAGACCAGCTTGTTTCAGATTTTTTTCCTTAATATTATTCAATCAATATGCAAAATGCGCCCAAGATCGTACTGATCAAAACTTCTTCGCTGGGCGATGTGCTGCACAATCTCCCGGTGGTCACGGATATCCGCAAACATTTCCCCGATGCAACTATCGACTGGGTGGTGGAAGAAAGTTTTGCGTCTCTGCCCACGTTGCATCTCGGTGTGCGGCGCGTCATCCCGGTGGCCATCCGGCGCTGGCGTAAATCCTGGTGGGCTACACGCGGCGAAATTCAGACTGTTTGCCGCACTTTGCGCGATCGACATTACGATATCGCACTGGATACTCAAGGTTTGCTGAAAAGCGCATTGATCACCCGCTGCGTGAAAAATACACGTTGTGGCATGGACTGGAAAAGCGCCCGCGAACCCATTGCCAGCTTGTTTTATGACCGCACTTTCTGCGTGCCCAAAGCGCTGCATGCAGTGGAACGGAATCGTCTGCTTGCCGGATTAGCTCTTGGCTACACCCCTTTGGGCGCGCCGGAATACGGTATTCAAGCACCTGCTGCAGCACTGCCCTGGCTTGCACGATCTTCACCCTATGTCGTGCTGCTGCACGCCACCAGCCGCGATGATAAATTATGGGAGGAGTCCAACTGGATCGAACTGGGCAAACAGTTTGCCCAGCAAGAATTTCAGCTCGTTTTGCCGTGGGGCAACGCGCAGGAAAAAATTCGCAGTGAACGATTGGCAAGCGCCATACCGAACGCCATCAGCACTCCCAAACTCGATTTGGTCGAAGCGGCTGCGCTGCTGTCGCAAGCTCATACCGTCGTCGGTGTGGATACTGGCTTAAGTCATCTCGCCGCCGCGCTCAAGGTTCCTACCATCGGCATCTACACCGCCACCAATCCCGGACTGACTGGGCTTTATGCGGGTAAGCTTGCGGTCAACCTTGGCGGGAAAGGGTTGTCTCCATCGGTCAGCGAGGTTTTATCCGCCTTAAATCAGTTGCTCAAACATGTTTAATCCACGCCATATTTACACCGCCCTGTTGTGGTTGCTGCTGCCCTATGTTTTTTTCCACCTGCTGTGGCGCGCGCGCAAACAGCCCGAGTACCTTCACCACATCGCAGAGCGCTTCGGGTTTTACCCTGTGCGTAGCGACAAGCCCGTCATCTGGTTGCACACGGTTTCAGTCGGCGAAACACGGGCGGCAGCCAGCCTAGTGCAGCGCCTACAGGACACCTATCCCGACCATCAGATACTGCTCACCCACACCACACCCACTGGACGCGATGCAAGTGAGCAGCTTTATGGCGATAGGGTGCGGCGGGTTTATTTACCCTACGACTACCCGTTTGCCGTTAAGCGTTTTCTGCGCCACTTTCGTCCACACGTTGGCGTGCTGCTGGAAACTGAAATCTGGTTCAACCTGATACACCTGTGCCATAGTGCAAAGATACCTTTGCTGTTGCTCAATGCGCGGCTTTCTGAGAAATCTGCTGCGCGTTATGCGCGCTTCCCTGCTTTGACACAATCCGGTTTGAGCCAGCTAAGTGCCGTAGCTGCACAAAGCATTGAAGATGCGGCTCGCCTCCGCTCTTTGGGCGCACACAATGTTTCGGTGATGGGCAACCTCAAATATGACATTGAGCCTCCTCTCAATATGCTGGAACTTGGCAAACGAATGCGCAGCCAGTTTGGTATAAACAGACCCGTGTTTCTTGCTGCCAGCACTAGAGTAGGTGAAGAATTACTCTTGCTAGACGCACTCAAAAAAATTGATGTCCCCAATCTTCTTAGCGTGATTGTTCCCCGTCATCCTCAACGCTTTGAGGAAATTGCAACGCTGCTTACGCAACACAATATTCGTTTTCAACGTCGCAGCGAAAATCAGCCCATTGCAGCAGATACCCAAGTTGTTCTCGGCGACAGCATGGGCGAAATGTTTGCCTATTATGCCGCCTGCGACATTACGTTTATCGGCGGCAGCCTATTGCCATTCGGCGGACAAAATCTGATTGAGGCTTGTGCTGTTGGCAAGCCGGTGTTGATCGGGCCGCACACTTACAATTTCACTCAAGCGAGTAATCTGGCGGTAGAGCATGGCGCGGCAGTGCGCGTTTTGGATGCAGAAAATCTTATAGATACCTTGCAGAAAGCGCTTAAGCAAGCGGAAAGTTTAGCCACAATGGGCAGCTCAGGTTTACAGTTTGTCAGTGCAAATCAAGGTGCTACCAAGCTTGCTCTAGAAATAATTATCCAGGCTCGCGTGCCGTCCAGTTGATTTCATTTATTTGTCTCCAGCCATTTCAAGTAAAATGGGAAGGTATGAGTCATACCACCCATCTTGGGGGGTTGTAAATATCAAAGGCAAACAATGATTTTAGTCACAGGTGGTGCCGGCTTCATCGGAGCAAATTTTGTGCTGGACTGGATAGCGCAAAGTGGTGAGCCGGTGATCAATCTCGATAAGCTCACCTATGCTGGCAATCTGGAAAATCTCGCCACTCTGCAAGGCAATTCACAGCACATTTTTGTTCACGGCGATATCGGCGACAGCGCTTTGGTACAGCGACTGCTGGCTGAACATCAACCTCGTGCCATCATCAATTTTGCCGCCGAATCGCACGTTGATCGCTCCATCCACAGCCCGGAAGAGTTCATCCAGACTAATATCGTCGGCACCTTCCGCCTACTTGAGGCCGCTCGCACTTACTGGTCTAGTTTGACTGCTGAAAAAAAATCCGCATTTCGCTTTCTCCATGTTTCCACCGATGAAGTGTACGGCTCGCTTACCAAAGATGAGCCCGCGTTCACTGAAACACATGGCTACGAACCCAATAGCCCCTACTCAGCCAGCAAGGCCGCCAGCGACCACCTGGTACGATCCTACTTCCACACTTACGGCCTGCCGGTTCTTACCACCAACTGCTCTAACAATTACGGGCCTTATCATTTCCCGGAAAAACTTATTCCCTTGATATTCGTCAACGCACTCGCCGGCAAGCCCTTGCCCGTGTATGGCGATGGACAACAAATACGCGACTGGCTCTACGTCAAAGATCACTGTAGTGCAATCCGCCGCGTGTTGGAATCAGGCAGGCTGGGCGAGGTTTACAACATTGGCGGCTGGAATGAAAAAGCCAATCTTGATATCGTGCATATCCTCTGCTCGTTGCTTGACGAACTGCGCCCGCGTACCGATAAAAAATCCTACGCAGAGCAAATTACCTTTGTCGCCGACCGTCCCGGCCATGACCGCCGTTATGCCATTGATGCACGCAAATTGGAACGCGAACTCGGCTGGAAGCCTGCCGAAACTTTCGAGACAGGTATACGCAAAACCATACAGTGGTATCTCGATAATCCGGGCTGGGTGCAAAATGTGCAGTCCGGCAGTTACAAACAGTGGGTAGATAAAAACTACGCGGGGCGCGCTCTGTGAAAATTTTACTCTTCGGCAAAAATGGCCAGCTAGGCTGGGAGTTACAGCGCAGTCTTGCAGCATTAGGCGAGGTCATTGCACTGGATAGGCATAGCGCGGAGCATTGCGGCGACTTAAGCAACTTGCAGGGGCTCACTGACACTATCCGCGAAGTAGCGCCCGACATTATCGTCAATGCCGCAGCCCATACTGCGGTGGACAAAGCAGAAAGTGACGCAGAACTTGCGCGCACCATTAATGCACTGGCACCTGCCACGTTGGCACTCGAAGCCCAGCGTTGCAATGCCTGGCTCATTCATTACTCTACCGATTATGTGTTTGATGGTAGCGGAGACCTAGCCTGGAAAGAAAGCGATGCTACGGGCCCACTGAACGTCTATGGAAAAACCAAACTTGAAGGCGAGCAAGCTATACAGAAATCAGCTTGCAAACACCTTATTTTTCGCACTAGCTGGGTGTATGGCGCACGCGGCGGCAACTTTGCCAAAACCATGCTCAGGTTGTCACAAGAACGAGACGAACTGAACATCATCAACGACCAAATCGGCGCACCCACCGGGGCGGATCTGCTCGCTGACATCACTGCCCATGCAATACGCACCGTACAACAAAAACCTGAATTAGCCGGTCTCTACCATGTAGCGGCAGCGGGTGAAACTTCATGGCATGGCTATGCCAAACTGGTGGTTGAGTATGCACAAAATGCTGGAATCTCCATGTGGATGACCCCAGAAGACGTTCTACCAGTGCCCACCAGTGCCTTCCCCACAGCTGCAAAACGCCCGCTGAGTTCACGGCTGGACACCACCAAATTTAAGAATAATTTTGGCCTGCATCTGCCGGACTGGCAGGCAGGTGTTACCCGTATGCTCACAGAAATAATGGATAAAAAATCATGAAAAATCGCAAAGGTATCATCCTCGCTGGCGGCTCTGGCACCCGCCTTCATCCAGTAACCCTGGCGGTTTCCAAGCAATTGTTGCCGGTGTATGACAAGCCGATGATTTACTATCCGCTATCCACCTTAATGCTGGCAGGGATACGCGACATCCTGATTATCTCTACCCCGCAAGACACGCCACGCTTCGAGCAATTGCTTGGTGATGGCAGTGCGTGGGGCTTGAATTTGCAATATGCCGTGCAACCTTCCCCGGATGGCTTGGCACAGGCATTTGTCATAGGCCGCGACTTTATCGGCAAAGACCCTTCGGCACTGGTGTTGGGCGATAATGTTTTCTACGGACACGATTTCCAGAAGCAACTAGAAAGTGCCTCCAGTCGCACCGACGGGGCGACTGTTTTTGCATACCATGTGCGTGACCCGGAGCGTTATGGCGTAGTGGAATTTGACGCCCAAGGACAGGCCATTTCTCTGGAAGAAAAGCCTTTAAAACCCAAATCCAATTACGCTGTCACCGGCTTGTATTTTTATGACAATGCGGTGCTTGATATCGCAAAAGACCTAAAGCCTTCAGCACGTGGTGAACTAGAAATTACCGATGTGAATAGCATCTACCTTGAACAGAACAAGCTGTCTGTTGAAATGATGGGTCGTGGCTTTGCCTGGTTGGACACCGGCACCCACGAGTCTTTACTTGAAGCAAGCATGTTCATTCAAACCATAGAACATCGCCAGGGACTCAAGATTGCCTGCCCTGAAGAAATCGCCTATCGTCAGGGGTTCATTGATGCAGCGCAGGTAGAAAAACTGGCCGCGCCATTAATCAAAAGCGGCTATGGTGAATACCTGATGCAAGTGCTCAAGGAAAAAAGATCGGCCTTATGAAAGCCATTGCTACCGCCATCAAAGATCTGTTGATCATCGAACCCAAAGTTTTTGGTGATGATCGAGGCTTCTTTTTTGAAAGTTTCAATCAACGCCAGTTTGACGAATTGATCGGTCGCAAGGTGGAGTTTGTGCAAGATAACCATTCGCGTTCCGTCAAAAATGTACTGCGTGGTTTGCATTATCAGATACAACATCCCCAGGGCAAACTGGTGCGCGTAGTGCAAGGCGCGGTACTCGATGTGGCGGTGGACATACGCAAAAGCTCGCCCACTTTCGGGCAACATGTTGCCCTGGAACTGTCCGCAGAAAACAAGCTCATGCTGTGGATACCCGAGGGCTTTGCGCATGGTTTTGTGGTGATCTCAGAAACAGCGGAATTTCTCTACAAGACTACTGATTATTGGTACCCAGAGCACGAGCGTAGCCTGCGCTGGGATGACCCTGCATTAGCGATCGACTGGAAACTGCTGACTAGCCCGGCGCTCTCAGCTAAAGACGCTCAAGGAAAGCTATTCAAGGATGCCGAACACTTCACCTAAGCTACCAGCCTCCGACACTACGCTCTGCTTCGCATAGGACAACAACCCCTGCAGGGTGTCGAACTTAAGTTGTAACCCCTTGATTTGCAACAAAGATTTTGCGCACCTATTGATAAGATATTCAATATAATCAATGAGTTACGTGGGTGTCCATATCTCAGAAAACGAAACGTTGTGGCTGCGGCGCATTTTGCAAAGGCACAATACTTGTTTCAAACAGGGTGACGCTGTCAAACACATCATTTGCCAAGCGAGTAATCACTTTGGCCTGCATGGCTGGCGCATCGCCTACTATCGCAAACAAACGGCCGCCAAGGTTCAATTGTTGCTTGAATCCCTGCGGGTCTACCGGTACAGAGCCAGTCAACACGATCACATCATATTTTATTGCACCCCAACTCTTTGATGCATCTCCCACTTCCAGCTGGATATTGTCAAATCCCTGTGCAGCCATTTTGTGTGCGGCCTGCTGGCTGAGTTCGGGCACGACTTCCACGCTGGCGACTTGTGCCGCCAAGCGCGACAGCAAAGCGGTAAGATAACCGCTGCCGGTACCCACTTCAAGCACCCTTTCGACCTTCTGCACATTCAACTCATGCAACACGCGCGCCTCTAGCTTGGGCTGCCACATGTATGCGCCAAACCCGAGTGGAATCTCCATGTCCATAAACGCCAGCGACTGTCGGTCTGCCGGCACAAACTGTTCGCGCTTGACCACAGACAACAACTCCAGCACTCGTGCATCTGATACATCCCAAGGGCGGATTTGTTGCTCTATCATATTGAAGCGCGCTTGTTCCATGTTATTCATTCCTTCACAGTTTGAGGTTATTCTTTTCGCAATCCCAGAGTATAGCAAGCCTGTCCTGAGCCTGTCGAACGTTCCCGACCTGTGTGCTCAATTAATCCTCTGCTCGGTCGAGTGTGAATTTCTCCGTTTAAGCCACCTGCTAAAAGCCTGCACCAAGTCATCAACATAAGTAAACACCACCGGTATCACCAGCAAACTTAAGAAGGTGGAAGTGATCAATCCGCCGATGACCAAGATGGACATCGGTGCACGAAAGCTACCATCGCCCGTGCCCAACTCGAGCGCCACCGGCAACATGCCAGCCCCCATCGCCAGCGTCGTCATCACGATGGGGCGCACACGTTTTTTGCATGCATCAAGCAAGGCATCGACGCGATTCATGCCGCGATCTCTGCGCGACACAATGGCGTATTCCACCAGCAGTATGGAGTTCTTTGTCGCGATGCCCATCAGCATGATGAGGCCTATCATCGATGGCATGGAGATTGCCGTGTTGGTGAGGTACAAGGCTAGGAACGCACCCGGAATAGACAGCACCAACGCCATCAGGATGGTGACTGGCTGCATGAAATCTTTGAACAGCAACACCAGCACGATGTAGATGCATAGCACCCCAGTAATCATCGCCAAACCAAAGCTGGAAAATAATTCCTTCATCGCCTCGGCATCGCCTATTGCTGCCATCTCCACACCGGCTGGCAGATTTTGAATTGCGGGCAAAGCCAGCACCGCCGCCTGCACCTGACCCATCGGTTGACCGGCCAGTTCAATGTCAAAAGAGACGTTGCGCTGGCGATCATAGCGGTCTATCTGTGCCGGGCCGCTCTCCAAGCTCAGCGTCGCGACATTGCCCAGCATCACCGGTCCCTTCGTGCCCTGCACCACCAGTCGCGACAGCAACTGCAAGTCCTGGCGTGCATCGTCACGCAGCTTCACCACGATGGGAATTTGCCGATCCGGCAGGTTGAGCTTGGCCAGCGATTGATCATAGTCACCCATGGTCGCCACCCGCAACGCTTCTGCTATCGCGATAGACGTGACCCCAAGATCGGCGGCACGCGCAAAATCAGGGCGCACCACCACTTCTGGACGTAGCACGCTGGCGTTGGACACCACATTGCCGATACCCGGAATGGTGCGTATATCCTGCCCTACTTTCAAAGCCTGCTCATTCAATATCACGCCATTTTCACTGGTGAGCACTAATTGATATTTATCTGAAGAAGAACCCGTGCCCACTTTGATACGTACACCAGGCAACGCAGTCATTGCTACACGCAATTGATCTTCGATTTGTTGCTTCTTCAGCTTGCGCTCAGTACGTTGCAAAAGTTGAATCGACAAAGTGGCTTTGCGTGCCTCCGCCGCACCGGATGGTTCAAACGGATTGCCGCCGGTGGCGCCGCCGCCTATCGCGGTGTACACCAAGGTCACATGCGGATTTTGGCGGATGATTTCACGTGCCTCTTCTGCCAGCGCATAGGTCTGCCCAAAGGTACTGCCGGGTGGCAGGGTCAGCGTCACCTGGGTTTGAGAATCGTTGTCCTTGGGTTGAAATGCGGTTGGCAGGGTTTTAGCCAAGCCTAGCGCGCCAAAGAAAAACACGGCGGTCAGAAGCAGCGTAGTTTTACGATTAGTCAGACACCAGCTGGCCCATTTAAGATAAATATCTATCCACTGTGGCGTGGGCTGTTCCGCATGCGGCTTGAGAAAATACGCCGACATCATTGGCGTCAACATACGCGCAACCATCAGCGAAAACAGAACCGCGATGGCCGCAGTCCAGCCAAACTGCACGAAGAAACGCCCCGGAATTCCACTCATGAAGGCGGTGGGCAGAAACACGGCCACCAATGTGAAGGTGGTGGCAATCACTGCCAACCCAATTTCATCGGCGGCCTCCATCGCTGCCGCGTAGGGCGTCTTGCCCATTTCGATGTGGCGCATGATGTTCTCGATTTCCACAATCGCATCGTCCACCAGCACCCCCACCACCAGCGACAACGCCAGCAGCGTGACCATATTAATGCTAAAACCGAGCAGATACATGGCCGCAAAGGTGGGGATTACAGCCAACGGTATAGCTGTCGCCGCGATGATGGTGGCGCGGGTATTGCGCAGAAAAAACATCACCACGATCACCGCCAGCAGCGAACCATGAAGGATCATTTCCATCGAACCCTCATAGGTTTCCTGTACCCGATCGACCATATTGAAGGCTTTTTCAATCACGATCTGCGGCTTTGCATCTGTTAATTCTTTCAGTACTTGTTTAACCCCGTTCCCTACTTCAATATCGCTGGCACCCAGTGAACGCGTAATCTCAAAACCCACTACCGGTTTGCCATCGAGCAATGCGGCAGAGCGACGTTCTGCAATGGTATCGCGCACATTCGCCACCTGATCCAGGCGTACACGCCGACCATCGCGCAGGCTGAGCTCTATCTGCGCCAGTTGCTCGACCGATTTCACGGTTGCCACGGTACGCACCGACTGCTCCATACTGGCGAGATCGGTGCGCCCACCGGGCGCTTCCAGCTGGATCTGGCGCAACTGGCTGGAGAGTTCGGCTGCGGTAATATTCAACGCCAACAGTTTGGCGGGATCTAGCTCCACGCGTATCTGCCGTGTCACACCGCCGACCCGACTGACCGCCCCCACGCCCTTGACCCCCAGCAGCAGCCTAGTCATGTTGTTGTCCACAAACCAGGACAACTCTTCCTCGCTCATGTCGGATGCCGCTATGGTGTAAGTCAGGATAGGTTTGCCGCTCATCTCGACTTTACTGACCATCGGATCATCCATCTCACGCGGCAAATCACCGCGAATACGCGACACGGCAGAGCGCACATCTTCTAGTGCCAGACGCGAATCCCGCTCCAGACGAAACTCGGCAGACACGATGGTCGTACCGTCCTTGACCTGGGTATACAAATGTTTCAGCCCCTGCAGACTGGCCAGTGCATTTTCAATCTTGCGCGCCACTTCGGCTTCCATCTGCTCGGGCGAAGCACCCGGCAGCGTGGCAATTACCGTGATCATCGGCAGGTCGATATCCGGCATCAGTTGAATCTTCATGGCCTTGAAAGCCATCACACCCACTAAGGTGAGCATGACAAAAGTAAGTACTGCCGGAATTGGGTTGCGTATCGACCAGGCTGAAACGTTCATGGCTTCAACACCTTCACCACATCACCGTCGGTGAGAAAAGCACCGCCGCTTTCAACCACTAGCTCGTTTGCTTTCAATCCCTGTTTGATCTCGATGCGGTCGCCATTGCGCTGCCCTACCGTCACGCGACGTTCATGCACAACATTATTTATATCAACAACCAGCACATAGGTCTGGCTGCCGCGCTGCATCACGGCTGATTGAGACAAGGACTGCAAGCTTCGTTTGCCTGCGCTAATATCAAACGTACCGCGCGCAAAAGCGCCTGCGATAATTCCTGTGCTATCCGGCAAGGTGACATACACACTGCCAAAGCGCGTTTGCATATTCACCGTGGGTGAAATTGCACGCACTGACCCCTGAATAATGCGCGACTCGCCCACCGAGATTTCTGCTGTCATGCCTTTGCGTATCAGCATCAACTCGTCTGCGGTCAAATCGGCACGCCACTCCATGCGGCCCTGGCGTATCAAACGAAATAACTCAACACCCGGTTGCAAAGAAGAGCCAACATTCGCATTCGCCAGCGAGATAATGCCGGAATCCGGTGCCACAATGCGACCCTGCATGCTGCGTGCCACATCGGCTACATCACTGCTACGTGCTACGTTATCCAGCGTCACCAGCACATCGCCCTGCTTCACTCGATCACCCACACTGACCAGCACCTCGGCAATGCGCAGCCCTTGAATTTGCGCACTGATAATGGCTTCCTGCCAGGGAATAATGCTGCCGCTTGCCGACAGGAAACGCGACCATTTTTCATCTCTAAGCGTCGTTGTGCGCACTGTCAAAGCGGCACGAGAAACCGCATTCGTTACTTGTGCTTCGGCGACACTAGCACCGGACAGACTTGCCACTCCCCATGCCGCTGCCAATAAGGCAATCACTGCGGATAATTTAAGGGTACGTGCTTTACTTAATTTTAATGCGGTGCTTAACATTTTTTGATTAGTCCTTGTGAACGCGTGATCATCGTAATTCTGGGCATAAATTCAGCTGCATTTAATATAGCAGAAGCATAGCAGAATGTAGGACTTGGACGTGCTTCTTTACGCAACATATTGATTATATTGAATATTTTATTTGCAGCTTTGCTTTTAATGTCTCTTTAAATCAATGCCTTACGAGTTAAGCACGACACCCCGGGGGTTCTTGTCCTATGCGAAGCAGAGCGTAGCGTAGGAGGCCGCCAGATAATCCTCAATAGACAACGACCTGTCAAGAAACTTGCTTTCAACTCCTCTTTCCAGTAACTTGCACCCCTTGCGTGGGGGTCTCCGTTAAATAACAGCGCGGAGTGAGAAATACCCTTTGAACCTGTACGGATAATGCCGTCGTAGGGAAGCGTCCAGTCTAGTCTGTGATGTGCTCCCTGCGATTTTTCACTTTTTGGAGCACAAACACATGAATGCCAATCCCAAATTCCTAAGCCAAACTGCACTCGTTGACACTGCTGCAGTGCAACCTCTCCCTAATTCACGCAAAATTTATGTCAGCGGTTCACGCCCAGACATTCAGGTGCCGATGCGCGAAATTTCGCAGGCCGATACCCCGGCCAGCATGGGCGCTGAAAAAAACCCGGCCATTTACGTCTACGACTGTTCCGGCCCTTATACTGATCCCGCTGTCAAAATCGACATCCGCTCCGGCCTTGCTGCACCGCGCACGCCGTGGATAATTGAACGTAACGATACCGAAGCACTTGCCGGCCCCTCTTCTCAGTACGGCGTAGAACGCTTGAATGACCCAGAGCTGGCCGAGCTGCGCTTTAATCTGCTGCGTAAACCGCGCCGCGCGATGCCGGGCAAAAACGTATCGCAGATGCACTATGCCCGCCTCGGCATCATCACGCCGGAGATGGAATATGTCGCAATCCGCGAAAACATGCGCCGCAAAGAATATCTGGAAGAACTCAAAACTTCCGGCCCTACTGGTAAGAAATTAGCAGAGCTGATGGGTCGCCAGCATCCTGGGCAATCTTTCGGCGCAGCGATTCCTGCTGAAATTACGCCTGAATTTGTGCGCAGTGAAATAGCTCGCGGTCGTGCGATAATCCCGGCAAACATCAACCACCCAGAAGTCGAGCCGATGATAATCGGGCGCAACTTCCTAGTGAAGATCAACGCCAATATTGGCAATTCGGCGGTGACTTCCAGCATCGGCGAAGAGGTGGAAAAACTTACTTGGGCGATACGTTGGGGTGCAGACAACGTGATGGATCTTTCTACTGGCAAACATATCCACGAAACACGCGAATGGATTATTCGCAATTCGCCAGTGCCTATCGGCACCGTGCCTATCTATCAAGCTCTGGAAAAAGTGAACGGCAAGGCCGAAGATCTGACCTGGGAAATTTACCGCGACACGCTGATTGAGCAGGCAGAGCAGGGCGTGGATTACTTCACTATCCATGCCGGCGTGTTACTGCGCTATGTGCCGATGACTGCAAACCGCATGACCGGCATAGTGTCGCGTGGCGGTTCCATCATGGCAAAATGGTGTCTGGCGCATCATCAGGAATCTTTCCTCTACACCCACTTCGAAGATATCTGCGAAATCATGAAGGCCTATGACGTCAGCTTCAGTCTAGGCGATGGTCTGCGCCCCGGCTCTATCTACGACGCCAATGACGAAGCGCAACTGGCCGAACTGAAAACGCTGGGTGAGCTCACACAGGTTGCGTGGAAGCATGATGTGCAAGTGATGATCGAAGGCCCAGGACACGTGCCCATGCACATGATCAAAGAAAATATGGATCTGCAGCTGGAGCAATGCGGCGAGGCGCCGTTCTACACCTTAGGCCCGCTGACTACCGATATTGCACCCGGCTATGACCACATCACCTCCGGCATTGGCGCTGCGATGATAGGCTGGTACGGCACCGCGATGCTGTGCTACGTCACGCCGAAAGAGCATCTAGGTTTGCCTAACAAGGCTGACGTGAAAGACGGCGTGATCACTTACAAGATTGCCGCACATGCTGCCGACCTGGCCAAAGGTCACCCCGGCGCACAGATACGCGACAACGCGCTATCAAAAGCACGCTTCGAATTCCGCTGGGACGACCAGTTTAATCTTGGTCTCGACCCGGACAAGGCGCGTGAATTCCACGACGAAACACTGCCCAAGGAATCTGCCAAGATCGCGCATTTCTGCTCGATGTGCGGCCCGCATTTCTGCTCGATGAAAATCTCGCAGGAGGTGCGTGAATATGCAGCCAAAGAGGGCGTATCGGAACAGGATGCGCTAAAAAAAGGCATGGATGCCAAGTCTGTTGAGTTTGTAAAACAGGGTGCCGAGGTTTATCACAAGGTCTGATTTGCATTTTCAACTGTTCGGATTAAAGGCATAAGATGCAATGTCGTTCTAACTGCGGAGCCTGCTGCATCGCACCTTCCATCAACTCGCCCTTGCCAGGAATGCCGCACGGCAAACCTGCCGGGGTGCGCTGTGCGCAACTCCTGGACGATAATCGCTGTGCCGTATTCGGCAAGCCGCAGCGTCCATCATTCTGCGCCAGCCTGCAACCCTCAACGGAAATGTGTGGTGACTCACGCGAACACGCATTACTGTGGCTGCAGCAACTGGAACTAGCGACGCTTCCAACGCTATAATCCCTCTATGCATTCAAGCCAAGCCACAAAGGAAATTACGGCAGAGTGTCCCTGTGTTGGACACTGCACCACCGCCTTGGGTGACGATGTGTGCCGTAGTTGCCTACGCACATTTGAAGAGGTCACACGCTGGCCTGAACTGAGTGACGAACAGCGTATACAAATAAACCAACGCATCGCTGAAATATGTTCAACTTTATAATTATTCGTAATGCTATTTCTGGTAAAAACTAATGGATTTAATACTACTGCTGAAAGCTGCACTACTCGGCGTCGTTGAAGGCCTCACCGAGTTCCTACCCATCTCCAGCACTGGGCACCTGATCATCCTCGGCGACCTGATCGGCTATAACGACGAAACCAGCAAGGTATTCAAGATCGTCATCCAGCTCGGCGCGATTCTGGCGGTATGCTGGGATTACCGCGAACGTCTAGGGAAAATGGTGGTGGGGCTGCCTAGCGACCCGGTGGCGCAGCGTTTCGCCAGCTTACTGTTCCTCGGATTTTTGCCCGCAGCGGTGCTGGGGCTGATGTTTCACTCCACCATCAAGGCGCTGCTGTTCAACCCAATCACCGTCGCCACCGCCCTGATCGTCGGCGGGTTCATCATCCTCTACGTGGAAAAGCGCGCCTATCACCCGAGCATCAACTCAGTGGACGAGATGCGCTGGCGGGATGCGCTCAAGGTGGGATTCGCGCAAGCCTTGGCGATGATACCCGGCACTTCACGCTCGGGTGCGACCATCATGGGCGGAATGGTGTTCGGTTTGTCGCGCAAGACGGCGGCGGAGTTCTCATTCTTCCTCGCCATCCCCACCATGTTCGCCGCCACTGCTTATGATCTGTACAAGAACTGGGCCTTGCTGCACATGGCCGATCTACCGGTGTTCGCAGTTGGTTTCGTCAGCGCCTTCATCGCTGCGATGTGGTCGGTAAGGGCTTTCATCCGCTTCATCTCGAATCACACCTTCGTGGTGTTCGCTTGGTATCGGATTGTGTTTGGCCTGCTAGTGCTGGGTACTTATTACATGGGTTGGGTGAAATGGTCGACCATGTAAAGCCCTTTGCAGCCTGGAAAGTCGTTTACAATTACCCTAGCAGCCTATTGGGCTGAGACAAGGGTGTTGGCATAACATGTTGATTATTTTTAATATATTAAAAATGGCAGCAAGAATAAATGTTGGATTGTTAGAATGTTAGAACTGACTCCGTGGTTTCAGTACAAAAGTAGACCTGCCTTTTGCCTTTTCAAGGAATGCATACTGAAAAAAGGTGGCGATACCTATTTTTTTGTTATTTTATTTTTTGGTACCGGAAGATCAGGCATAGTCCGCTTCATAAACGCCTCGAACAGGGGTACAGTGAAAGCAGTATCACCATGCGCCGGACTATAAATCATGCCTTTTTTGATAAGCCCATTTCGCAAAGGTGCAACCCGGTTAACTTCAACTCCCAGTTTTTCGGCAATGTCACCGGATCTTTGTGGATCTGCACCGAGCTCGGCGAGCGCTCTCAAGTAGATTTTTTCTCGCGGCGTTAAACGATCAAGTCGCACACGGAAAAAACTCTGATCTAAACGTGCAATAGATGCCTCTGTTGCTCTCTTAATAACTTCAAGTTCTATGGGCGATTTTTCCGCAATATTCCAAGCTTGATAACCCCATTCCTGGAGAAAATATGGATAGCCTTCAGTCACCCGTGTAATTTCATCAAGGGCATCATCGGTAAAAGACACACCCTCATTAAGTACAGGCTCTTGTAGTGCTTTTTTTGCATCTTCTTTTTTCAACGGCCCAACCACTGGATAATCGAAAAGACGCTCCGCATAGGACTTTGAACGCCCTGCCTTTCCTACTAGCTGAGGCAAGCCTGCACCTATAACCACTAGCGGCAATGATTTTTGCGACACCTTGTGTACAGCCATTATCAAAGAGCTAAGCTCTTCTTCACTCAAATATTGGAGTTCATCAATAATGATGGCAACCGCTGTATTACGATCCAACGCAGCCTCTCCCAAAGCAATAAATACTTCAGCAAGGTCGGCCTCTAAATCTCCGCTATCGGCAGCCCCCCTTTCTGCATCAATGTCCAGGCCAAACTCAATTTCATTTATTTTTACCCTAAGACCACCAACAAAGCTTTTCAAAACACGCAACCCTCTCTTTACTTTCGCGCTAACCATTTCCCCTTTATCCAGAGAGAAAAGGACTTGACGCAAATACGGAAGAAGTAAAGCAGGGAGCGACTTATTCTCATGAGCTTCAATCATTACCGCTTTGTAACCCTGCTCTTTAGCCATTTCCGAGATCTTGTGCAGAAGCACGGTCTTTCCAACACCACGCAGGCCTATCAATAAAATGCTTTTCTCAGCTCGCCCTTTTTTGATTCGTGCCAAAGCCATCAAAGCCTGATTAAGAATGTCATCACGGCCAGCAAGCTCTGGGGGAGGTGTGCCAGCACCGGGAGAAAAAGGGTTGTACAAAGGATCCATTTATAGAGAACTTATCTAGGTTTATCGTATTTACATATTATATAGGTAATATTAGTAAACTCAAGTAAGTTTGTTATAGATAATTAAGGAAAAGTGAGGGAAAAAAGGGGCAAACTGTTCGCAGTAACAACTGTGTTATCTAGCATTCTATCGGACTTAGATATACCACTAACCCAGCCTAACATATTGATGTTATTCACAAAGGCAATCTTAGTGTCTTTATGAATCAAATAGTTGCGAGTTAAGTCCGACAGGCTGCTAGATCTGTTCCCACGGCAGACCCAATACCTTCCAGCCATTTAATACACTACGGTGTTTCTCAGCATTGGCGTCGCCTTCAAAACCTGCCAACACATTGTAACAATCAAGGTAACCGGCCTGCGTCGCCACTTGTGCTGCGTTATGCGAACGCCCGCCGCTTCTGCAAATAAACATCAGCAGCGCTTCTTTGTCCACTTGTTGTGACATTGCCGCCATAAAATTCGGATTTAATTTCATGCCGGGATAGGTCAGCAATTCGATCTCAACCGCCCCCGGTATGCGCCCTGCAAAATCCAGCTCGGCACGAGAGCGCACATCAACCAGCGTAGCACCCGGTGCGGATTTCATTATTTCATAGGCTTCGTCCGGCATCATCGCACCCTCGTAAGGGAGCTTCATTTCTTTAGCGCGAGCTTGCGCGACATTCAAAATTTCAGTAATTCTGCCCATGGTATCTCCTCGATATAATTGCCCACTAATGCTATTCTGCGCGGCACCTCCCTATCTTACAAGCATCATGAAAAATCAAATCCACACGCACAGCCATAGCAAGTCTGTTGCTTTTGAGCCAGCCGATCCTGTACGTTATGCTGCTGCACGAAAGTCCACCTGGGTGAGCATTCTCATCAACCTGGTGCTGACGGTATTGCAAGTTGTTGCGGGATTTTTTGGCAAATCACAGGCCTTGATGGCGGATGGTTTGCATACGTTTTCCGATCTGGTGTCCGACATCTTGGTTCTGTACGCCAACCGGCATGGCAATCGTCATGCCGATGCCAATCATCCATACGGCCATGCGCGCATTGAAACAGCGGCTACGCTTATTTTAGGGTTATCTTTAGCTATTATCGGTGTCGCTTTGCTTGTTTCTGCAGGCTTGCGTTTACAGCATCCAGAACAAGTGCAAACGGTACATCCTTTTACCATCGGGATTGCGCTGTTCGCGTTGCTAGCTAAGGAAGGTCTGTTTCGCTACTTGCGTGCTGTGGCTCAGCGCGTGCGCTCGCAGATGCTGTTAGCAAATGCTTGGCACTCCCGTTCGGATGCGGCCTCCTCACTGGTGGTAATGGTGGGGATAGGTGGCAACCTGCTGGGTTATACCTTTCTGGATCTTGTTGCTGCTGCGGTAGTGGGCGGGATGATTGCGCATATGGGGGTCAAGTTTGCGATAGCTGCACTGTCCGAATTGGTTGATACCGGACTGGATAAAGAAGAGGTTGAAGCGATACGCCAGACGCTGCTTGCCACCCCAGGTGTGCGCAGCCTGCACGAACTGCGTACTCGCAAGATGGCCGATAACGCACTGGTTGATGCTCACGTCATCGTCGACCCTAAGATCAGCGTATCGGAAGGGCACTACATCGCAGAATCGGCAAGGTTGGCGGTGCTCAATAAGCATCATGTGCTGGATGTGATGGTACATATTGACCCCGAGGACGACGCGTTGGCCAGACCCAATGATCATTTGCCTTCACGTGCATTATTGCTGAAGCATTTAAGCGCGAAACTGGGTAAAAATGCGTTGCCGATTCAACATTCCGTGCTGCATTATCTGGACGGGAAAGTCGATGCCGAGCTGTTTTTAGCGACACGCTATTGTCAAGATAACGAACAAATAAAAGCGCTTTTAAACACCTGCGCTGACATTACCCAGCAAGACGACTATTTCCGCCACATAAAACTTCACTTTTCTGGCGCACCAATCTTTGGTGCACCAAAATAGTGCGCGGCCTTAATTTGTGGCACCGCTTTAGGGCGCATAATTTTATCCACCTCTTCTGTGAATATGGCAAAATGTGCGGTTAGAGCAAAAGCAATAGCTGGCACGTTTCATGCTGGTAACATTGACCATTTCGATTACCGATTTTTTTACGACGTTTATTAGGAGAGCAATAATGTTCAAGACTGCTGCAGAGGCAATGAAATTTATCCAGGGTGGCGAGGTCAAGTTTGTAGACCTGCGTTTTACCGATACACGCGGTAAGGAACACCACGTTTCCGTGCCAGCCAAATACTTTGGCGAAGATAAGTTTTCGGATGGCCACGCTTTTGACGGTTCATCTATTGCAGGCTGGAAGGGTATTCAAGCTTCCGACATGACGTTGTTGCCAGATCCAACCAGCGCGTATGTTGATCCATTTATGGACGAGCCTACACTGGTTATAACGTGCGACGTAATCGAGCCTACTGACGGCAAAGGTTATGACCGTGATCCACGCTCCATCGCCAAGCGCGGTGAGGCTTACCTCAAGTCTACCGGCATAGGCGACACAGCCTACTTCGGCCCTGAGCCAGAGTTCTTTATTTTTGACTCGGTAAACTGGCATGTAAACATGTCCGGTTGCGCGGTCAAGATCAATTCCGAAGAAGCAGCCTGGTCTTCATCCGAAGAGTACGATGGCGGCAACACGGGTCACCGCCCCTTGGTAAAAGGCGGCTACTTCCCTGTTCCTCCTGTGGATTCATTGCATGACATCCGCGCCGCAATGTGTCTGGCGATGGAAGAAATCGGCATTGAAGTTGAAGTGCATCATCATGAAGTAGCAACTGCCGGTCAATGCGAAATCGGTACTAGGTTCAATACACTGGTAAAACGCGCCGACCAGACGCAATACATGAAGTATGTGATACACAACGTTGCGCACCAGTATGGCAAGACGGCCACCTTCATGCCTAAGCCTATCGTGGGCGACAACGGTTCCGGTATGCACGTACACCAGTCCATCTGGAAAGATGGCAAAAACCTGTTTGCAGGTAATGGCTACGCTGGCCTGTCTGAAACCGCATTGTTTTACATTGGCGGCATTATCAAGCACGCCAAGGCATTGAATGCGATTACCAATCCGGGCACAAACTCTTACAAGCGTTTGGTTCCTCACTACGAAGCGCCAACTAAGCTTGCTTATTCTGCAAAGAACCGCTCTGCATCAATTCGCATTCCGCACGTAGCAAGCGACAAGGCACGCCGTATCGAGACACGCTTCCCTGATCCGTTGGCCAACCCATACCTGCTCTTCACCGCACTGATGATGGCGGGTCTGGACGGTATTCAGAACAAGATTCACCCAGGCGAGCCAGCAGATAAAAATCTGTATGACCTGCCACCAGAAGAAGATGCAAAGATCCCAACTGTTTGTTCCTCTCTGGAAGAAGCCTTGGCACATCTCGACAAGGATCGCGAGTTCCTGACCCGTGGTGGCGTGTTCTCCAACGACTTCATCGATTCATATATTGCTTTGAAGATGGAAGAAGTTACACGTCTGCGCATGACAACTCACCCGGTTGAGTTCGAGCTGTACTACAGCCTGTAACTAGCGAGTGGTAAGTAGCAAGTAAAACGGAGCCTTTGGGCTCCGTTTTTTATTGCACAAAACTATTAACTGCAAGTTTGTCACAATTTGAAGCATCACCTATACTTCGGGCTTCAGAATCAGGATGTCTTCATGAAGCTATCTCACCTATTTGTTATATTGAGTCTGAGTCACGCGACATCGTCATATGCCGAGATCTACAAACGTGTCGATGCCGATGGCCATGTTACTTATTCCAGCGAACCGAGCAAGGGTGGTACAAAACTTTATCTCAAGTCCGTACCTACCATGCAGGGTACGCGTGAATCCAGACGTTCGACACCCGAAGATTTCCCCAAGGTAGATTTTCAAACACAAAAAAGGCGTGACAATACACGACGTGTAATCTTACAAGATGAGCTGGCTTCTGAAGAAGCGTTGCTCGATAAGGCGCGTCAAAATTTAAAGACTACTGAAAACAAGCCTGAAACCTCTGTCGGACCCGATGGGAACCCTTACCGCAGCACAGCTCAATATACTGAAAAACTGAAATCTGCCCAGAACGAAGTTGCATTACATGAACAAAATATTAAAGCATTGCAAACTGAAGTGTCGCATCTCAAGTAGACGCATCCGAAGAGTCAGCATTAGTTCCATTCCGGCTTTGCTCGCGGCCTGTCCGGCTAACACATAGATATAACATAACACATTGATTATATTGAATATTTTGCTCGTTATGGCAGTCCGATTCTCTCTTCAAATCAATGCGTTATGAGTTAAGTCCGACACCCCGCAGGGGGTTTTCTCCTATGCGTAGCGTAGGAGATTGCTAGCACCGCTTTACGCCTTATTTTTCTTTCGTTTTTGATTTCCTATAGAAGCACAAATGTCCACTCCTGGCATGCTTTCTGCTTAATTGATTATATGTCCGCTCAACTTCTGCCCACATTGGATGCTCTCAACACAGCAATTATTCTGCTGGATGCAGAGTCACGCATTGCCTACCTGAATCCCGCAGCAGAAAATCTGTTCGGTCTGAGCAAAACCAATTTGCTCAATCATCCCTTACAACATGCATTCACCCATACCGAGCAACTATTCAACACTATAAAATCAGCGCTCGCTGAGCATGCCAGCCATATTGAACATGACCTCATCTTGGGTAGCTACGGGCATGCCGGGAAATTTCATCTCAGCTGCACTGCCACGCCTTTGCAAGACAATCCTTATGCATTGCTGCTTGAGTTTCACACCATGGACAGGCCGTTAAAGCTGGCACGTGAAGAACAAATGCTCGATCAGACTCAGGCCAACCGATTGTTGCTGCGAAATCTAGCGCATGAAATCAAGAATCCGCTAGGTGGCATACGCGGGGCGGCACAATTGCTGGAACATGAGCTAGACAAACCGAGTTTGCGCGAATACACACAAGTCATCATTCAGGAAGCCGACCGTCTGCGCAGCCTGATGGAAAAATTACTCACCCCACAGCACGTGCCCCATTTTAGTGCGCTCAATATTCATGAAGTGCTAGAAAGAGTGCGCAGCGTCGTTTTAGCCGAGCTTTCCAGCGGCCTTCATATCAAGCGAGATTACGATACCAGTCTGCCCGATCTTATCGGCGACAAGGAGCAGCTCATTCAGGTATTTCTGAATCTGGTGCGCAACGCCGCGCAAGCCATGAATGGAAAAGGCAACATCATGTTGCGCACACGCATCGCCCGCCAGATCACCCTGATGAAAAAACGCCATACATTGGCCATCATGATCCAGATCATTGATGACGGCCCCGGTATTCCAGAACATTTGCGCGACAAGATTTTTTATCCTTTGGTTTCTGGTCGCAGCGATGGGCATGGATTAGGACTTACACTAGCGCAAGACTTTATCAGCCAGCATCATGGCAGTATCGAATTTGACAGCGAACCGGAGCGCACCTGTTTTAGTGTCATTCTGCCACTTGTTTAAGGCACTATCCGACTGTATAGCCTAGACTAATATTTTAACGTAACATGTTGATTATATTTAATATATTAACATAAAAGCAGTCTGGACTTCTCTATAAATCAAAGCGTTAATCGACCCAACTTTACTATGGATATCTATCATGAAACCTGTCTGGATTATTGACGACGACCGCTCCATACGCTGGGTACTGGAAAAGGCGCTTGAGCGTGAAGCTATCGCGTTCAAGAGCTTCGTTTCAGCCGATGAAGCATTGGCGGAACTAAAACACAGCACCCCGCAAATTGTCCTCAGCGACATTCGGATGCCGGGGCGCTCAGGACTCGATTTACTGCAAAATTTGCGCGAACAATTTCCAAATCTACCGGTCATCATCATGACGGCCTATTCAGATCTTGAAAGTGCCGTTTCTTCATTTCAGGGTGGTGCGTTTGAATACCTGCCGAAACCATTCGACATCGATCACGCCGTAGATCTGGTTCGTCGCGCACTGGTACAAAGCCAGCACAAAAATCTACCTACTGAAGAGTACGCAATTTCGCCGGATATTTTAGGACAGGCGCCAGCGATGCAAGAAGTATTTCGTGCCATCGGTAGATTGGCACAGTCCAATGCAACCGTACTTATCACCGGTGAGTCAGGCACCGGCAAGGAATTGGTGGCACATGCCTTGCATCGTCATAGTTCGCGTGCTGAACAGGCCTTTATTGCTATCAACACGGCCGCCATCCCCAAAGACTTACTTGAATCCGAATTGTTCGGCCACGAGCGCGGCGCCTTTACCGGT
The DNA here is from genome assembly GCA_038925365.1 of Gallionellaceae bacterium. Taxonomy (GTDB): domain Bacteria; phylum Pseudomonadota; class Gammaproteobacteria; order Burkholderiales; family Gallionellaceae; genus 39-52-133. Next base: position 16,457 of record JBCKTV010000016.1, on the reverse strand, counting down.
GCTGCCGCAACCCGGCGCGGACGTTTCGAGCAGGCCGAGGGCGGCACCTTGTTTCTCGATGAAATTGGCGATATGCCTGCTGAATTGCAAACACGTTTGTTGAGAGTACTTTCTGAAGGAAACTATTATCGAGTGGGAGGTCACCAACCAATCAAGGCGAATGTGCGCATTATCGCAGCCACTCACCAAAATCTGGAAGATCGTGTCAAGCAGGGTTTGTTCCGCGAAGATTTATTTCACCGTCTCAATGTAATCCGCTTGCGCCTGCCACCGCTACGCGAACGCCGCGAGGATATTCCGCTACTGGCAAAATATTTCTTGCAAAAGAGTGCCAAAGAACTCAATGTCGAGGCTAAATCGATCAGCAATACAGCGTTGAATTACCTTGCCGCACAGGATATGCCCGGCAATGTCCGTCAACTTGAAAACCTGTGTCACTGGCTGACGATCATGACACCTACCCAACAAATAGAAATTGCCGATTTGCCGCAAGAATGGCGTGAAGCTGCCTCAATTCCAGCTTTAGGAGACGATTGGCGTAGCGCATTAAAACAACAAGTGGCGTTGGCACTACAACGCGGAGATCATAATATTCTTGAGAGCTTAAACCAACAATTTGAAGCGACGCTCATCACCCAGGCACTCCTGCATACTGCTGGCCGCCGTATTGAAGCGGCATCCCTGTTGGGCATGGGACGCAACACGCTGACGCGAAAAATTCAGGAAATGGGGCTGGATGGGGGAAACGATTAGTGTCAACTGAATTAGCTGTTACAATAACCCTATGGAAAACTTGGTATTGCCGTATGCAATCATGTAAATATCCATAAAGTATGCTCAGTATATTATTCGCTACCCACAAGGAAAAACCATGAAAAAATTACTCCTGATAGTCTTATTATTCATTGCCTTACCATTCAGTGCCCAGGCTAAAACTTCCAACGCTACAGTAGATATATATGCATATACTTCCACTCTCGGACACGGTGTTGGGATTGCCATGCCTGTTAGCCAAAATATCTCAGGCCGCGTTGCTTTAAGCCAAGCCACTTTTATATTACCTCCTGACATACTGCCTTTAACATTGAAACTGCAAAGTGTTGGAGCGCTTGCCGACTGGCATTTGTTTAGTGGCATCACTCACCTGACCGGAGGTGTGATTTACAATAACAATATCTTCAGCTCGACTGAAGACGGTCCCCCTATCAACTTTACATTCAACAAGGTGGCACCCTATCTGGGCTTTGGCTGGAGTGGTCGCGCCAGCAATACTGGCTTTTCGTTAAAAACCGATATTGGCATTATGTTTCACGGAGCACCCAAATCCACTGTAGCGAAAGCAGAGAGTGATATGGCGGAGTACACTATGTATCCAGTTATCTCTGTGGGCATGGGTTACGCTTTCTGACAATCAGCCATAGCAGTTAATACCAAGGGGAGCGAAAGCTCCCTTTTTGTTTTCCGCGCTCCTGCAACCCTGTTAGGCATGGGCCACAACACGCTGACGCGAAAAATTCAGGAAATGGCGCTGGGTGACAGTGGTCATTAGTCGTTTAAGCATTAGCTTTCGCTTATTAGCTATTTTTATATATAGCTGATATATTTTGTAAAATATTTCTATTTCGCACCGCAATAAAGCCTGTAACCTGCTATTTAATATCAAAAAATAACCAATTCAATATTAGAATATCCACAGTGGGAATATTATGTTATTCAAATTTCAGCAACAAAATATAATATTAATGGCTGCACTCTTGATGTGCAGCTCTTCCGCATTAGCCATCCCATTCGGCACTTTTGATACGCGCTCTATGGCGATGGCAGGTGCTGGCGTGGGGGTGGGTGGCACAGCTGCTGCCCCGATGTTTAACCCTGCGCTTGTTTCGGTAGCCAAAAAGGGAGATGATTTTGCTTTGATCCTGCCAACCATTGCCATAGGGGTTTCCGATACAGAAAACCTGATTCGTAGCGCTATAGATTTAACGAAGTCAGGAGGTTTTGTCGACAAGCTGACCGGCAACATTGCTACTCTGAATACCGCGTTAGATGGTAAAAGTCTTTCGGACATGAAAACTGCTGCTAATACTGCAACGACCGTCATCAATGATGTAAGCACACAATTATCTGCCTTGAGCGACAAGCCACTTATTTTAGATGCCAGTACGGCAGTCGTCGCTGTCATACCCAGCAAGAATTTAGGTGTAGCCATTTATGCTAATGCCACGGCAGCGGCAGGGGGGAAATTCGTATATAAAGATGCGCCAACTTTCAAAAAATTAACAACAACCACGAACTGCATAGCTACCGCCGCTACGCCTACAGCAGCAACAGCCTGCGGAAAACCAAGTTTCGATAAAGACTCAATAAAATCAGGCATCGCCCTCAGGGCAGTGGCTTTGGGTGAAGTAGGCCTTCCTTTATCCAGTCAGTTTTATGTTAATAATCAAAAATTTGCGCTGGGCATAACGCCTAAAATTGTCAATGCGATACTGCTTGATGCAACTGTGGATGCAAACACCACTGCGTCTACCGTCGATGACTATACTGCTCAATACCAATTTCTCAACTTTGATCTGGGCGCAGCAAAAAAATTCGACAGCGGTTGGACTACAGGCTTAGTGATTAAAAACGTTATCCCTCAGACGCTGGATTTCAAAAAAGCACCTACAGCGGGAGCACTCCCTGAAGCCACAGGAGAAAAACTTATCCTCAATCCACAGGCACGTATCGGTGTTTCACATTCAAACAAATGGTCTACTATTGCTATGGACATGGATTTGACCCGCAACGATCCAATCGGCTTTGAAAAAAAGACTCAACATATAGCACTAGGCGGTGAGTTAAATGCCTTTGGTTGGGCCCAGCTACGATCTGGGTATCGTGTAGACATGGTTAACAGCGCACGCAATATCTACACTTTCGGTATTGGTTTAGCTCCCTTTGGTCTAATTCATGCCGATTTGGCTCTTGCCGCCAATTCGCTAGAGCTTAATAAGATTACAGAGTTTGGTGTATCGGCCCAGCTAGGTGTGCATTTTTAGAGGCGCCCTAAACTCTCTGCTGCCTTACGTTACGTCCCATACGGCGCAAACAAAACAGCGAGTATTTTAATGTTTTTTATTTCGCCATCTTTTATGGCAATAGAGTTACACCAGACATAAGATTGATATGCAATTTACAAAGAGATGTTATCGTTAATGATGTTGTGTTAGATTTTTTCATATGCTTGATTTAAAAATAGGAGGTTGTATGTTTTTCATTATTAGGTCGTTTGTATTACTAGCAATGGTTGCGATGTTTCTCACTGGATGTGGAAGTCTTAATTATAATCAGGCAGCTATAAATGCCACTACATTCAGTCCCCAAACGACTGTTTTGCTTCCGGTAAAAATGCAAGACGGATATGACACGGCTGGGGAACAAGTCCACAATATACTTACTGATGTATTGAGTACTTCTGGCGTTTTTGGAGTAGTCATAGACCCTGCAACATCTAGAAATCAGATGGCAACAAATAAAAATCTTTCTGATGCCGTATCTGCTTATCTTACCAAGCTGTCTATTACCGGCGTTTCCGACACTGTGCTCAGCAGGAAAATCGGTGAGGAATATCGCAGTGATACGATAATCGTTGTGGATGTAACTCGATTTGGATTTTTATCTGTTGATGGCGAAAAATCGGCCGAAGTGAGTCTTGGCATTAAAGTAATTGATGTTGCGTCTGGTGCCGTTTATTGGAAAGCAGCCCATACAGACATTGCATCCTATCGGTTTTTTGCGCCGAACCTCGCGGAAATGGCTCGTGGGATCATGAAGAATATATTGTCACACGCTCCAATTACCAAAAAATAATACTAGCAGTACGCAAGCTCCTAAGTAAGATAAAAACATACAGCATGGTTTTGTAGCACCCTAAAATGGCTTCCAGGAATGGGGGCCATTTTTTTTGATATAAAGGTAGGCGTTGTATGGCTACACAGCAACTTCCTTAAACTTTCCTGAGTTTCTGCCGATAAACATTAATCAACAATTTGTTATTGATTAATGTTTAATGATCACAGCTTGAAGGCAAAGAAGGAGGATATGAAATGGCATGCAAACTTTACAGAGTGGCTGTTTCAATTGTAATTCTGCTTGGCGCTGCCCCAGCATCAGCAATCCCTTTTTATTCATATGATGCACGCTCCATGGCCATGGGTGGTGCTGGTGTTGCTGTTGCCGGTACTGAGGCTGCTGCTTTATTCAATCCGGCCTTGCTGTCTATCGCTCAGTATGACGACGACTTTACGCTACTACTTCCGTCAGTAGGCGTACGTTTAGCCGACCCCAAGGATCTGATCGGCACTGTTATGAGGTTAATAGACGGGGCATTGATTGACAATCTCACAAAGTCGATAGAGAGCCTGAATCTGGTGATCGCTACAGCCAAAACCACGCCTACGGCAGACAATGTGGCTGCGGTAGGAAACAACGCAGCCACGGTAGCTGACAATCTAACCCAATTGATTTTGGAGATAGAAACCATGAGCAATAAACCGTTAACCTTTGATGGACATTTGGCCTCGGTAATGGGTATCCCAAACAAAAAGTTTGGCATTGCATTTCTTGCCACTACCACTATCTTGGCTTCCGCCTCATTTCAATACAATGATGCTGAACAGCTTACAGCTTTAACATCCACGGTCGCTTGCCTGTCGAGGGCAGCAGTAGTAACTCCGGTAGCTAATGCTAAGACGGCAATAGAAGCATGCAAAGTTCCCGATTTCAGCAATGCCACCCTGAAATCCACCATCACCATCTGGGGTGCTTTGTTGATTGAAGCTGGCTTCGCAGTTTCACGCGAACTCTACATCAACAGGCAGCGTATTTCGTTGGGAATTACACCTAAGATAGTCCAGGCACGGATTTACGAAATTCCCATAGGCTTGAAAATGCCCAGTAAAGAACCCGATGATTACAAAGCAATATACAACATGCTCAATTTTGATTTTGGCATCGCCAAAAACCATAGAAACCGCTGGCGCTCCGGCCTGGTAATCAAAAATGTCATCCCGTATTATCTAGAATTCAAGAATGCACCGGTTGCGGGTCTAACTCCTGTTGCTACAGGGACAACCCTGCGCCTTTTTCCGCAAACTCGAGCGGGGGTTTCATACACCACTCGACGGACTACGCTGGCACTGGATGCCGATCTATATCGCAACGTTCCTGTCGGGCTTGAAAACGCTACCCAGCACATTTCCCTGGGCGGAGAGTTAAATGCGTGGAATTTTGCACAGCTGCGAGCAGGATATAGGGTCGATGTAGTGACCACTGCACGCAACATCATGTCACTAGGCCTAGGGCTTTCGCCTTTCGGCGTGCATGTTGATCTGGCAGTTTACACAAATAGCATAATTATCAATAATATACGTGAAGTTGGTGGATTTTTGCAGCTAGGATTTCGTTTCTGAGCCTAATATATGGCACCGCGTGTGTCATATTAACAGCCTGTCTGACTTAGCTCTCGACTCATTGATTTACATTCAAATTGTGAGCGCATACTATCAATTATTCAATAAAATCAATACGTTATGAAAATGCAGGCCAGTTTCAACAGGCTACTAGAAGAGCCCATAGCAGTCCTCAGGAGATTTCCGCCCAAACAGGGGTATGGTCGGATGGGCGTTCCAATTTTCTAGGTGTCTTGTCGATACTGCACTCGCTACAGTTAAGCCCTGCACTAATCAAAATATGATCTATGCGTAAGCCATGATTGCGTCGAAATCCCATCATGCGGTAATCCCACCAACTGTACGTTTTTTCTGCTTGTTCGAATAAACGGTACGCATCACGCAAGCCAATACTCTGTAGCGCCTTAAAAGCAGCGCGCTCCGGTTCGCTCACCAGCACATTGCCTGCCCGGTTCACTGGGTCATGCACGTCTCTATCTTCCGGTGCGATATTGTAGTCGCCCAGCAATGCAAGCCTGGGATGGCGTTGAACTTCTTCCTTAATCCAGACCAGCAATGCGTTAAGCCAAGCCAGCTTGTATTGATACTTGTCAGATTCCAGACTTTCACCGTTGGGTATGTAGACACATACAACACGCACACCATTTGCTGTCGCTGCAATCATGCGTTTCTGCGGATCTTCAAAATTTGGCAAGCCATATTGCACATCGGTCATAGCATGTTTGCTGATAATCGCCACACCGTTGTAAGTTTTCTGCCCGCTGAATACCACGTGATAACCCGCTTGTTGCAAGGCATCCAGCGGGAAGTTGACATCTTCCGTTTTGGTTTCTTGCAAACACAGCACGTCCGGCTGGTTGTCAGCCAACCAGTTTTGCACCTGTTCCAGACGCACTTTTAGAGAATTGACGTTCCAAGTAACAATCTTCATTTTGCGGGCTCTACAGGAACTACTGGTTTAGCAGCAGCTTGCACTGGACGCGAACCGTAAGGCGCGTTTTTTGGATAGCCCGCAATATCCAGCTCACTATTCCATAGTCCGGTTTCAAATCCCTTAATCACCGTTTTTCCTACCATTAGAGTGGGTATCGCTTCTCCGCCTGTTTTTGCTTTGAATACATTAATATCTTCCTGGCTTAGCAAATTTTTTTCAGAAAATGGAACACCCCGTTTATTCAGCAAAGCACGTGCCTGAACACAAACTTCTCCGCAGTTACCCGCCACAAACAGGGTAACCGGAAAATCCTGCTTGGCCTTGCGCGCACCATATGACAAATTGTCACCATCCGCAGCAGGTGCAACAAATATTTTTTGTTCGACATTGACCGCACTCTCATCGGGCTGGTCGCCATAATGTACCTTGCCCTCCTTATCTACCCATTTGAACAGGCTAGACGCAGAAACATTATTTATTGCAATGATCAAAAGGCAAATTGACAGCAGCAATGTTTTCATTTCTCACCTCGTGTAAGCAAATATTTGATTCATACAAGTAGCTTCCTACACTACGCCCTGCTTCGCATAGGACAAGAACCCCTACGGGGTGTCAGACTCACAACCCACTGTTTTATAAATATTTTTATGTGCTGTTGCAAGCAAATTATTCAATATAATCAATGCGTTACTATAATTCGTAGTCCCCGTCCGGCTGGCGACTAGTGTCCTTGTACCAGCCCATTGTGACGTAACAATGCATCAATACTGGGCTCGCGTCCACGGAATGCGATGAACGATTGCATCGCATCACGACTGCCGCCCACCGCCAATACTTCCTTGCGGAAGCGCGCACCGATCTCGGCGTTCAATACGCCGTGTTCTTCAAACAGGCTATATGCGTCGGCGGACAAAACTTCTGCCCATTTGTAACTGTAATATCCAGCGGCATAACCACCGTCAAAAATATGCGAGAAGCTGTTCGCAAAACGGTTATAGGCCGGGGGTATCAAGGCCGCTACCTCCTTGCGCACTTCAGCTATCAAGGAGAGCACGTTGTTGTTGCCAAAGGCATCAAAATCACTATGCAAACGCATGTCAAAAATTGAGAACTCTATCTGGCGCAAAGTCTGCATGCCAATTTGAAAATTTTTCGCCGCGAGCATTTTATCAAACAATTCACGCGGTAATTTTTCTCCGCTATCTACATGGCGCGTCATGCCGCACAACACATCCCATTCCCAACAAAAATTTTCCATGAACTGGCTGGGTAGCTCGACGGCATCCCATTCCACGCCGCTGATTCCGGACACGCCCATATCTTCAACCTCAGTCAGCAGATGATGCAGGCCGTGGCCAAACTCATGAAACAGGGTGATGACATCGTCGTGCGTAAACAGTGCGGGTTTGCCAGCCACAGGCGGAGCAAAATTACAATTAAGATAAGCGACTGGTGTCTGTATTGCAGCAGATATATGTAAGCCAGTTGTGACTCTGCGGCGGCTAATGGCATCATCCATCCACGCGCCGCCGCGCTTGCTGTTGCGCGCATACAGATCGATATAAAACTGGCCTATCAGCTGATCATCCGCGTCGACAACATCAAAAAAGCGAACTGTCTCATGCCAAACAGGGGCGGTAGATACACGCACGCTCAAGCCGTAAATTTTATGCACCACGTTAAACATACCGGCGATGACTGCGTCTTCAGGAAAATATTGTTTTACATCCTGCTCTGAAAAGGCATAGCGCTGCTGTCTTAATTTTTCGCTAACGTAGGCGATATCCCACGACTGCAGGGCATCCATTTGCAACTCTGCCTGTGCAAAAGCACGCAGTTCGGCCAAATCTTTTTCCGCCAGTGGCCGCGCATGTTGAGCTAGTTCACGCAGAAACTTCAATATCTGCTCAGCTGTGTTTGCCATCTTGCTGGTCAGCGATAATTCAGCGTAATTTTGGTAACCCAGTAACAAGGCTTCTTCCGTGCGCAATTTTAAAATTTGCGTTATCAACGCTGTATTATCGAATTTGGCTTTGCCAAATTCGCTGGCACGTTGGCTATAGGCTACATATAATATTTCGCGTAGTTCACGATTTTCCGCATATTGCATCACCGGCATGTAGGAGGGTGCTTTCAAGGTAAACATCCAGCCATTTTTAGCCGTAGCATCACCACTCGCTAGCTGAGGGATGGGTTGCACGTCAAATTCCTTGATCATTTTATCTGCTGTTTCTGCCGCAGCTTGCAGATCATCTTCCGGGATCCCAAGCAACTCTGACTTATCTGTTATCTGCAAAGAGTAATCATTGCTTGCATCCAGTAAGTTGTCGCTAAAGCGTGAGCACAGCGCGGACATTTCTTCCTGTATTGCCAGGAACCTGGCCTTTTTGTCTTCGGGTAATTCGGCACCGCTTAGGCGGAAATCGCGCAATTCATGTTGCAGAATTTTTTTTCTAGCTGCGTTCAAACCATCATATTCTTTGCTGGAATATATCGCTTTGTATTTTGCAAACAGCGCAAGGTTTTGTCCAAGCTCCGCATAGTAAGCGGTTATTTTCGGCAAATTTTCGTTATACACCTCGCGCAGCTCAGCGCTGTTCATCACCGCATTCAAATGACTAACCTGCCCCCATGCCCGTGACATTTTCTCGTTGGCATCATCCAGCGGATGTATAAAATTTTCCCAGGTTGGCGCGGAGGTGTCTGCCAGTAAATGCTCAACTATTTCACGATTATGTTGCAGCAACTCGTCTACTGCAGGGCTGACGTGCTCTGGCTGAATTTCAGGGAAACGTGGCAGTCCTGAAAAATCAAGGAGGGGATTGTTGTTGGATTGTTTGTTCATGATGCTTTCGTATATTTTAGATATTTGCAGCTTGAAGATGGTCACTCCGCATAGCAATTTTCAATGCATAAAAGCGGGTGAGAGTATGGAGGTTAGATCAATTATTTATCGGCTTGAAAAACGATCTGGCCATTAACCAATGTATGCACTACCTTACCTTGCATTTCCATGCCAAGGAAGGGAGTATTTTTGCCTTGGCTTTTGAGTGCTGCGGCTTCGACTTTCCAGTAGTGCTCAGGATCAAAAATACAAATATCTGCCGATGCTCCAATGGTCAGATGCCCCGCATCAATATTCAGTATCTGTGCAGGATTGACGGTCACTTTGGCGATCGCATCGGCCAGCGCGTGCTTACCCTGTTGAGCCCACTTCAGCACCAGCGGCAACAACAGCTCCAATCCCGTTGCACCCGCTTCAGCCTCGGCAAAGGGTAATTGCTTGGCATCATCATCAACCGGTGAGTGATTCGAGCAGATGGCATCAATAACGCCATCCATCAAGCCCGCACGCAACGCATCGCGGTCGCGTTGGTTGCGCAAGGGCGGCACCAGGTGGCAATTGGAGTCAAAGAATCCGATATCCATTTCGGACAGGTGAACATGATTCATGGATACATCGCAGCTAAGCGGCAAACCTTGCTTCTTGGCCTCGCGTATCATCGCTACACTTTCTGCACTGGAGATGCGACAGATGTGCAAGCGCACGCCGGTCACTCGCGCTAGTTGCAGCATGGTGGCGAGTGCAATTGTTTCTGCGCATACTGGTATTGCCGGCAAGCCGAGACGTGTCGCAACTTCACCATCGTGTGCTACCCCCTCGCGTGCCAAGAAACTGTCTTGTGGACGCAACCAGACGCTGAAATTAAAGGTGGCAGCATATTGCATTGCCCGCATCAAGACGCGGGTATCCGTAAGCGGCGCATCTGCCTGGCTGAATGCAATACATCCCGCATCGGAGAGCTCGGCCATTTCGGTCAACTCCAGCCCCTTTAAGCCGTAAGTTAGCGCGCCGACAGGATAAACATTGGCCTGACACAAGGCACGGGCACGATATTTAAGCATTTCTACCAAAGCTGGTTCGTCCAGCACAGGATCAGTATCCGGTGGGCAGGCCAGGGAAGTGATGCCTCCCGCTACCGCAGCGTTCATCTCGGATTCGAGCGTCGCCTTGTATTCATAGCCCGGCTCGCGCAAGCGTGCGGCCAGATCGATGAGGCCGGGTATGACCACCATCTTGTTTGCGTCTATTATTTTTTCTGCAACAAAACCTGCCGGCGCTTTACCCACAGCCAGTATTTTCCCAGCCGCGATAAAGATATCCTGCACTTTATCAATCCCGTTTTTCGGATCAATCAAGCGTCCATTTTTAATTTGAATATTCATACTTAATGCCCAGTCTCCAAATGCCTAGCAGCCCCCTACGCTACGCCCTGCTTCGCATAGGACAAGAACCCTGTGGGGTGTTTAATTGAAACAGGAGTTATACGTAAGTACTTGATTATATTGAATATTTTATTTAACACCAGCCAAGGTGCACATCACCGCCATGCGCACCGCGATACCAAATGTCACCTGTGGCAATATCACCGACTGCCCCCCATCCGCTACAGCGGAATCGATCTCTACGCCGCGATTCATCGGGCCGGGATGCATCACGATTGCATCGGATTTTGCCAACGCCAATTTTTCCTGAGTCAAGCCGTAATACTTGAAGTATTCCTGTGCGGAGGGCAGTGTTGCGCCCTGCATGCGCTCATTCTGCAGGCGTAGCATCAGCACCACATCAACATCACGCAAACCCTGTTCCATATCGTGAAACACGCGCACGCCAAGCTGCTCAACATGGCTGGGAAGCAATGTTTTCGGTGCAATCACTCGCACTTCCGGCACACCCAGCGTAGTCAGTGCATGTATCTGCGAACGTGCTACGCGTGAATGCAGAATGTCACCCACTATCGCTACGCGCAAATTATGAAATTCTTTTTTGTAATGGCGGATGGTGAACATGTCCAGCAAGGCCTGGGTCGGATGTGCATGACGACCGTCACCGGCGTTGATCACGTGAATTTCTGGGGCTACATGCTTCGCAATCAGATGCGCGGCACCGCTTTGCGCATGGCGCACTACAAACATGTCAGCATGCATTGCACACAGGTTGTCGACCGTATCGAGCAGGGTCTCGCCCTTGCTGGTAGATGACGATCCGATATTTAGATTGACCACATCAGCGGATAAGCGCTTGGCCGCAATTTCAAAGGTGGTACGGGTGCGGGTGCTGTTTTCAAAAAACACATTGAATACCGATTTCCCATGCAGAAGTGGTACTTTTTTGATTTCACCGCGCCCGTCTACATCCACAAAGGCGGCTGCGCGATCGAGAATATCGTAAAGGATGCGCGCAGGAAGACCTTCGGTGGAGAGCAAGTGGTGCAGCTCACCCTGTTTGTTTAGTTGCGGATTATTCATGCGGATAGGGCCATCCCAGGTTCATCAAAATAGGCTAGTAAAATATATTGCGCGGCAACTTGATCGATAAGTATTTTTTGCTTCATTCCATATACACCCATCTCAGTCAAATGCGAGCTTGCCGAGGCAGAAGTATAGCGTTCATCTACCAGCATTACCGGCAAATTAAATCGTCCCTTAAGACGATTAGAAAAACGGCGACAAAGTAGTGTCATCTCGTGCGGCGTGCCGTCGTCGTTGCACGGCAAGCCAACTATCAATGCACTGGGTTGCCATTCTTTTATTAGCGCTGCTATCGCAGTAAAACGCTGCACGTTCTGTTCACCATGCAAGGTGATAAGCGGCTGTGTGGTTTGTGCGATCGAATTGCCTAGTGCTATTCCTATACGCTTCTTGCCAAAATCAAAAGCCATCAATGTACCTTGATGCGGCTTGGCAGCAGCAAGTTGCTCGTCATTTTCTGGAAAAACTGTCACAGTTTTAAGCTACGCATGCCCAGAATCTCCCGATAGCGAGGCGTAATCCACTCCCAGCAAAGCCATGGCTGCAGCCAGACGCTCTGCGGCAGGCAGCTCAAACAGGATATGCTCTGTGGCAGGAACGCTAAGCCAGGCGTTTTGTGACAGCTCATACTCAAGCTGCCCCTGAGCCCAACCCGCATAACCCAATGACACCAGAATATTGCGCGGCCCCGTACCCAATCCCACTGCTTCCAATATATCTTTGGAGGTTGTCATACCTACCCGCCCTTTGATAACCAGGGTGGATTGCCACTCTCCTGCCGGCTCATGCAACACAAAGCCACGATCCGTTTGCACCGGCCCGCCAAAATGCACAGGCACATTCTCAAGCTCAAGCTGATTCAACGGTATCTGGATCTGTGCAAACAGCTCACCCAGAGTCAGACTAATAGGACGATTAACCACAATACCCAGCGCACCCTGCTCATTATGCTCACACACATAGGTCAGCGACTTGGCAAAGATGGGATCTGTCATGGCAGGCATGGCGATCAGGAAGTGGTGACTGAGATCAAGCTGTGACATTATATTTTAGTTCGCTAGCCAATAAATTTTGTACTTGGGAGGATATTTAATCCTACGAATTGTGCAGTTTCACCGACTCTGCTTCAATGAGGCAATCAGATTAGAAGGCAGTCTGTCGCACTTAACTCACATCACATTGATTTAAATTGAATTAATATTAACGCCCAGAATAAAACATTAAATACAATCAATATGTTACGTTAAAATCACTGCCCAAGCCCGACACCCCGCAGGGTGTTTTTGTCCTATGCCAAGCAGAGCGTAGGAGGCTTCTAGAGTGCGGTTACTGTTTCTGACAGAGGCGCAAACTTTGCAATGGCTTCCAGCAACTCATTATCCTGATATGGCTTACCCATATATTCATTTACACCAAGCTCCAGCGCATAGTTACGGTGTTTTTCTGCGGTGCGCGAGGTAATCATGATGATAGGTAGTTGTTTTGTTTTAGCCTCTCGCCGTAACTGTTTAGTCAGCTCAAAACCATCCATACGCGGCATCTCAACATCCAGCAATATGACATCCGGTGTCATATCAAGCAGTTTTTCAAGTGCCTCCACACCATCTTTTGCAGTAACAACCTCATATCCCACACGTGTCAGCAATCTTGAGGTGATTTTTCTTACGGTGAGGGAATCATCTACGATCATCACTAGCGGCGTCTGCCGCACAGGGTCAAACTTGACCTTCTTGTCGCCCTGCCTTTGCGTCTGAGTGACTAGGTGCGCTAGTGGTACCGGATTAAGAATCAACACCACCTTACCCGTGGCCTGCACTGTCGCCCCCGCGATTCCCGGTAGACGTGCGAGTTGAATGCCCACGTTTTTGACAACCACCTCCTTGTTGCCCAGCAATTCGTCCAAATGCAGTGCCATGCGCTGATCACCACTGCGCAACAGCAGTATAGCGTTATAAACCTTGCTATCAGGCGTGCGCTCCTTGTCGCCCAGCAGACGCGGCAGGTAATGCAATGGATAAGATTTGCCTTGCCACTCGACTTCTCCCTTACGATACAACTCTACTAGGTTAACGGGCTTGACCTGCTGCACTTGCTCCACCATAACACTAGGTATCGCATAAATATCAGTGCCGGCACGCACCATCAACGCCTTCATAACCGCTAGGGTCAGGGGTAGGTATATGGTAAAGCAAGTGCCCTTGTCAGGCTCCGACGCAACGTCTATGCGCCCGCCCAATGACTTGATTTCACTGAGTACCACGTCCATGCCCACACCGCGCCCAGAAATCTCTGTCAGCTCTGAAGCCGTTGACAAGCCGCTTTCGAAAATCAGCCGCATCACCTTTTCATCGCTGATAACTTCATCCGCTTTCAACAAGCCCTGTTCCAAACCCTTTTGACGTAACTTGGCTATATTCAGCCCGGCACCATCATCCTTGAATTCAAACACGACCTCATTGCCTTCGTGACGTAAAGTCAGCGTAATGTTACCGATGGGTTGCTTGCCTTTTAATTCGCGCTGCTGTGGATTTTCCAGGCCATGCACGATAGCATTGCGCAGCAAATGCTCAAACGGTGCCGTCATTTTTTCCAGCACGCCCCGATCCAGTTCTATTTCTGTACCATACAATTCAAGGTTAACCTTTTTACCAAGGTCCTTACCTGTCTGACGCACGATACGATACAGGCGCTGACTGGCACTTGAGAACGGCAGCATTCGTATCGACATCAGACTCTGCTGCAAGCCGCTGTTAAGCTTAGCCTGCGCCGACATAGCGGCACTGGTCTCATCAAGATTCTTCAACAATGCCTGCTGCACCGTCTGCACGTCATGCACGCTTTCACTCATAAAACGTGTCAGCTCTTGGAAACGTGTAAAGCGGTCAAATTCCAGCGGGTCAAACTTCTCTGCACTGTCTCCGGCAACGGCAGCACGTGCCTGCATTTGGCCTTCAGCATGCATCTCGATTTCGCGCACCAATTTGCGCAGACCCTGCACACTGCCCGACAAATCATGCAAGCCACCTTTAAAGGCGCTCAACTCAGTTTCCATACGAGAACGTGCCACACTTATCTCACCAGCTGCATTCACCAGATTCTCGACAATGTCTGATCTCACCCGCAATACCGCCGACTCCCTGCGTTCTTCTGCGGCTTCTGCCGGTAATTCCGCATTGCTGCTAACTGCACCCTGGTTGGCTGCCACCACTAAAGCAAGTGGTTCAACCACTTCTTCCGTGACATCCCCGCTGCGTAATTTTTCCAGCGCATTGCCGATGCGGTCAAAAAAACCCTCAAGTTCATCAAGTAGTGTCACATCCTGGTTACCTGCAACTACTGCGGCATCTAGGCAATCTTCCGCCCTATGGGTCAATTCACCCAGACGCATCGCACCTGCCATACGCGCGCTACCTTTTAGGGTATGCAGGCTGCGTTGCAACTTGCGTGCGTTGTTGCGGCTTTCTTCTGCATTGTCGGTATTTTCGCGCCAGGCACTCAATTCGCCGGTCAGATGCGGATACAAACCGTCTGCTTCTTCCAGAAAGATAGGCAGTAATTGCTCATCCAGATCATCCTCAATTGCGCGCTTTTTGTTCTCGTGGGCTGCATCTGTTATTTCAGATTCAGTTTTCATCGCGGCTTTTGTTTTCTGCGGAATCGACACTTCAGCGGAGACGGCAGCATCCATCATCATTTGCAATTCAACTACCGTGTAGGCGGCATCCTCTTTGTGCTGGCGCAAAGGCTGAGATTTTAGCGTCTGAACGTTGCTTTCAAGGTTCAACTCTGAGAGTAGTTCTGGCAGCACTTGCATAGCAGTACGATCAAATTCCGGATCCTGTGTGACTAGTTCCTGAGTGACGGCTTCCTGTGTAGATGGCGTTAATCCCAGATTATCAAAATTAAATACAAATGGTTGCTCTGCGAGTTCTTCTGCTACGGGTTTCTGGGTGCTTATCTGCAGATCACTCATATCCATGGCAAAGAAATCTATCTCGCTCTCAGCCGAGCCATCCTGCAGACCCTCCTGAGATTTTAAAATTTTGATATTATCGGAGGACTCTTCGGCTGATTGCCAAGCTAGCGGCTCACTGGCATGTTCTTGTGTTACTCGCTGTACATAAGCTACCAGATCCTCATCCTCATCAAAGGTCTTGTTCTCTACTGGCGTTATTGTGGGTAGCTGTTCTGCTCCCAGATTCGGACTGAGCCACTCCAAAGCAAAATCGTCATTTTGTGTCGCTTCCTGAGACACTTCTTCAGTGCTAATCTTCAGCTGGTTCTTTTTTATTTGCAGACGGGTGATCAAATCGGGACGCGCTTTTGGTTCCTGCTTGCTGCGCAAGGTATTCACCATTTCACCCAGCCCGTTGATGCTTTGATCCAGCAAATTCAGTTGCAGAATGTCTAGTGGGGATGCTGCATCCAGCAATACCTGCAGCCACGCTTCAAGGGCTGCGGCCAAATCGGAAATATCCGTAAATCCAGTGGAGCGACATACACCTGTCAGTGTATGAGCAGCGCGAACAAAATCGTAGCTGACAACCGGCTCATCACCCTGGTCACCACTCTGGCGCAATGTGGTAACCAGCCGTTGCAGGGTCTCAATAATTCCGGCAGCCTCATCCGTTGCAATGCCGAATAATACTGGCGAAAGACTGACCCCGCCAATCACAACATCCGGAACTTCTGCTGGCGCCTCAAGTGCAGGCTTGGGCGCTTCCTCAATGCCGCTCTCTATACGCTGGGCTGCCGCT
>JBCKTV010000015.1:0-48510 GCA_038925365.1 Gallionellaceae bacterium | reverse complement strand
CCTGCTGCACCCGATCCAAATCAATGGTGTCAGGCGGCACACCGAAAGCGATGTTCTCGGCCAGAGTGGTGTCGGCTAGGTAGATGCTTTGCGGCACGTGGGCGATGGTTTGCTGCCAGGCTCTGACACGGATGCCGCTGATGGGCTGACCATCCACCATCAGCTCACCCTCGGTTGGTATCAGCAATCCCATCAGCAGGTCCAGCGTAGTGCTCTTGCCACTGCCGGTGCTGCCGACGAAACCGACCCGGGCGCCCTTGGGAATGGTCAGATTGAGGCCATCCAGCACCCAGGGGCCGTCGCTGGTATAACGGAAGCGCACAGCGTTGAAGCGGATAGCGTCCTGAAAGAGCAGTGGCGCGGGAGCGGGTTGCAGTAGCTCCGCCGGCAGGGACTGATCGAGCAGTTCGATAGTATCGGCCAGTGAGGCATGACTGCCGGCAATGCTCGCCCAAGCGCCATAGATCTGTTGCAAGGCGGGCAACAGACGTTGCGCGCCGAGTGCCAGCGCGCCGAGCACTGGCAGTGCTGTGCCGATGCCCCCGACTTGTCGGCTAAGGGCATAGGCCAAGGCGGCGATCATCACCATGCCCATTGCCTCCATGGCGGGGCGGTATGAAAAAGCTATTTGTCTATATACCAACATACAATCGGCCTGATGCAATCAGAACACAACTTCGTGTGAGTTTCGCTACCGTGAGTCGGGCGGAGAAACAGGCGGAAAAGAGGGGGGTGAAAATGTCAAATGTAATGCCTGCCCCTGAGATTTTTAAGTAACCCATTTTGATCGGTGGTAACAACAAATCTTTCGCAGACAATTTGCGGATCATCGTTATTCATACAATTTGAAAAGGCAGGGAAGTAGCATGGGGCATAAAAAAATCGGCGTCATCGGCGGTAGCGGTGTGTATGACATTGAAGGGCTCACCAATAAACGCTGGCAGCAGGTGGAGTCGCCATTTGGTGCGCCTTCAGATGAATTGCTGTTTGGCGAATTGAACGGCATTGAGCTGGTATTTCTGCCGCGTCACGGGCGCGGCCACAAGATACCGCCTAGCGAGATCAACTTTCGCGCCAACATCGACGCGCTGAAACGCGCTGGCGTTACCGATGTGATCTCGGTCAGCGCAGTCGGCTCGTTGCGCGAGCATCTGAAGCCCGGCATGTTCGTCATCGTCGATCAGTTCATCGACCGTACCTTCGCCCGCGAAAAATCTTTTTTCGGTAGCGGAATGGTGGCGCATGTGTCGATGGCGCATCCGGTATGCAAGCGACTGGGCGATCACATCGAGGCAGCTGCAAAAGAGGCGGGCATAGTAGCGTTGCGCGGCGGCACCTACCTGGTGATGGAAGGCCCGCAGTTTTCCACGCTGGCAGAATCCGAGTTGTACCGCAGCTGGGGTTGCGACGTGATCGGCATGACCAACATGCCCGAGGCCAAGCTCGCGCGCGAAGCCGAGCTATGCTATGCCACCGTGGCAATGATCACCGATTATGATTGCTGGCATCCCGATCATGATGACGTCACGGTGGTTCAGATCATCAAGGTGCTGACAGAAAATGCCGACAAGGCGCGCACCTTGGTGAAACACGTTGCTCCCAAAGTGTGGAACGATAGTCATGCCGCTAGCTGCCATTGCCGCAGTGCCCTGCAACATGCGCTGATCACATCCCCGGAAGCGCGCGATGCCATGCTGATGAAAAAACTCGATGCGGTGGCGGGACGGATGTTGAAAGATAGGCATGACTGAGCAAGCATTGCGTCAAAGACTGATACTAGCCTCACGCCGCATGGTCGAGTTGGGCTTGAACCGCGGCACTGCAGGTAATGCCTCAGTGCGCTGCGGCGACAACATCCTGATTACGCCTTCCGCATTGCCGATCAGCGAAATGACTGAGAAGGATCTGATATTACTGGCGGCCGACGGGAAAGTGCTGCAAGGCGGAAAACCCTCAAGTGAGTGGTTTTTTCACTGCGCCATTCTCGCTGCGCGCGGTGAGATCGGTGCGGTGCTGCACATGCATTCCCCCTTTGCCACCACCATGGCCTGCCTGCGCCGAAATATTCCAGCAGTGCATTACATGGTGGCGATGGCTGGCGGCAGTGACATCCGCTGCACACCGTACAGCGTGTTCGGCGAACAAGAGCTATCCGACCATGCGCTGGAAGCGCTGCAAGGTCGGATGGCGTGTCTGCTTGGCAATCACGGCATGATCGCACTAGGCAATGATTTGGATGAAGCCTTGTCCATCGCAGGTGAGGTTGAATTTTTGTGTGAGATTTACTGGCGCACGCTGCAGGTCGGCGAGCCGCATATTCTCAACGCACAGCAGATGTACGATGTACAAGAGAAATTTGTCAATTATAAAAAATGGAGTTGAAATGACCATCAAATCACTCGTCCGCACTGTTAAGCATTATCCAAAACAGGGCATTATGTTTCGCGACATCACCACGGTGCTGAAAGACCCCATAGGCTTGCGCGCCACCATAGATGAGCTGGCAAGGCGTTACAAAGATGTGAAAATCGACATGATCGCTGGCATTGAAGCGCGCGGCTTCATCATCGCTGCACCGTTGGCCTATGCGCTCGGCGTTGGCTTCGTGCCGATACGCAAAAAAGGCAAGCTGCCAGCTGAGACCATCGGTCAGGATTACGAATTGGAATACGGCACCGACCGCATCGAGATCCATATTGATGCCATTGCAAAGGGCACCCGCGTGCTGCTGGTGGACGACCTCATCGCCACTGGCGGCACGGCGGAAGCGGCAGTCATCCTTATTGAGAAAATGGGCGGGAAAATTGTGGAGTGCTGCTTCATGATAGATCTACTGGATATCGGTGGCCACAAACGCCTGGAGAAGCGTGGGCATAAGGTGTTTGCGCTGTGCGAGTTTGAGGGTCATTGATAAATGAAAATTGAAACCCTGCGCTGGGCAAATAACAGGCTGGAGATGATAGATCAGCGCGTGTTGCCAGCTGCCTTCAATTATCTCACTTACGATTCCGCCGCCTCAGTGGCAGAGGGAATCCGCAGCATGGTAGTACGCGGTGCGCCGGCTATAGGTGTGGCGGCAGCTTATGGGGTGGCGCTGGAAGCGTTGCGGTTGCAAAATAAATCAAGTGCTGATTTTAATGCGGGTATGGAAACCGGCTTCACCGTGCTGGCACAGAGCCGCCCGACGGCGGTGAATCTGTTCTGGGCGCTGGAGCGGATGCGGCGGGTGTGGCAGAGCGTTGCGACAAGAACTCCAAGTGAGATCGCGGCACGGCTGCTGGCGGAGGCGCACGAGATTCTAGTCGAGGACATACGCATCAACCGTGCGATGGGTGCGCATGGTGCAGCGTTATTGAAGGATGGTGCTCGCGTGCTGACCCATTGCAACGCAGGCGCGCTGGCGACGGCGGGGTGGGGCACGGCGTTGGGGGTGATACGTTCGGCGGTGGAGGCTGGCAAAAAGATATCCGTTATCGCCGACGAGACGCGGCCTTTTCTGCAAGGCGCGCGCCTTACCGCGTGGGAGATGGTACAGGAGAATATTCCGGTTACGCTCATCACCGACAATATGGCGGGCTATATGATGGCGCACGGTGAGGTGGATGCAGTGATTGTCGGCACAGATCGTGTGGCGGCCAATGGCGATGTGGCCAACAAAATCGGCACCTACATGGTGGCGGTGTTGGCGCGGCGTCATAACATTCCGTTCTATGTGGCGTGCCCACTATCCACCATCGACATGAGTATCGCCACTGGTGCCGACATTCCAATTGAGGAGCGCTCGGTCGATGAAGTAAAGGGCTTTCGCGACATGCGCTGGGCAGCTGACGGTGTTAAAATACGAAATCCTGCATTCGATGTTACACCGGCAGATTTAGTGACATGCTTGATAACGGAAGTAGGTCTAGTTGCGGCACCAAACGCAACAAAAATACAGCAACTATTTAATGCAAGAGTTAATTAATGAATAACTACATATCAAGCTATGTTCAGCGTTTAACATCTGCGTTGACTCAAAATGCGGTCAATGAGATACCTACTCTAGCAAATACCTTGTTGGAAACATGGTTGAATGGTCGGTCAGTCTATATTTGTGGCAATGGAGGAAGTGCGGCAAACGCGATTCATATCGCGAACGATTTTATCTATGGTGCTGGAGTTAAGCGTGGCAAAGGTATGAAAGTTGAATCACTTAGCTCAAATTCGGCAGTGATAACCTGTCTTGCAAACGACATTGGTTTTGAACATATATATTCTGAGCAGCTTAAAGTAAAAGGAAATGCTGGGGATGTCTTGCTGGCATTGTCGGGAAGTGGCAACTCTCCAAATATTGTAAAAGCCATCGAAACTGGAAATGAATTGGGTATGCAAACCTTTGCGATTCTCGGTTTTTCAGGTGGGCGATGCAAAGAAATTGCAAAATTTCCAATCCATTTTGAAGTAGATGATATGCAAATAGCAGAAGATCTGCAGCTAATTGTTGGCCATATGTGTATGCAATGGCTGTGTGACCATGATTAAAATAAAAGGTAAAGTTTATAATGAGCGATGAATATCTTATTGATAGCCACAAGCTAATTTTTCACCCGAAGCGGGTGGCAGAATTGTTGGAGGTTGGTTCAGATTGGAACAAAGCTAAAACTGTATATCCCATATATATGGAGATTGCACCAGTTGGCGCATGCAATCACCGTTGCACGTTTTGTGCTGTGGACTATATTGGCTACAAGACAAATATGCTTGATGTTGAGATGCTTAAAGAGCGGCTGCCTGAAATGGGCCGTTTAGGCGTCAAGAGCATCATGTATGCAGGCGAAGGCGAGCCTATGTTGCATAAGCGCATTCATGAGATCGTCAAGATGACAAAAGATGCGGGGATCGATGTTTCGTTTACGACCAATGCAACAGTCATGACCGATCAATTTATACAGGAGGCGTTACCATTGATCTCTTGGATAAAAGTATCTATCGGTGCTGGCACAGCCCCGACGTATGCCAAAATCCATCGGACCAAAGAAAAAGATTTTTATCGAGTAATAGACAATCTTAAAAGAGCGGTTGCCGCAAAACGTGAGCATGGATTAGCTTGTACGATCGGCGCACAAGTGCTGCTTCTCCCAGAAAATGCATCCGAAATGAAGATGCTTGCTGAGTTGTGCAGGGACGAGATTGGGTTGGATTATCTCGTGATCAAGCCATACTCTCAGCATCTACTTAGTGAAACTCAACAATATGACTCCATCGACTATAGCCAGTATATGGGAATGGGCAAAGAGCTGGAGTCATTCAATACAGATAAATTTAATCTGATCTTTCGCGGACATGCAATGCAGAAATATATGAACTCTGATCGTTATGACAAATGCTACGCTACCCCATTTGTTTGGGGCTATATCATGGCGGATGGCGCGGTTTATGGCTGCAGTGCTTATTTACTTGATAAGCGGTTCGAATACGGCAATATTAATCAGCAAACTTTCAGAGAAATCTGGGAAGGTGAAAAGCGGCAAAGCAATTTTAATTTCATTAAAAAGGAGCTCGACATAAAGGATTGCCGCAAAAACTGCCGTATGGACGAGGTTAACCGTTACTTGCACAAACTGGAGGAGCACACGGTTCCTCATGTCAATTTTATTTAATGGGATGATATTGTGAGGTCACTTGTAACTGGCGGTTGTGGATTTATTGGTAGTCATTTAGCGGAGCAGCTTTTGCAGATGGGTCATGAAGTTGTAATTGTGGACAATCTGGCGTGCGGGCGTAAGGAGAATATTGCTTCATTTGTTAATAACCCACGCTTAACTTTCGTAAACGCAAATATTATTAATAGGACCGAAATTGCCCAAGCTTTCGAAGGTGTGGATTGGGTATTTCATATGGCAGGCATTGCCGATATAGTTCCCTCGATTGAGCATCCAGATGCATACTTTCAAACCAACGTCGTTGGGACGCTGAATGTGTTGCAGTGCGCACGTGAATCGGGCGTCAAGCGTTTTGTTTATGCAGCCTCTTCCTCAAGCTACGGAATTCCAGAGCAATATCCAACCCCAGAATCATCGCCAGCGCAACCACTTTACCCTTATGCCCTTACAAAATATATGGGGGAGGAGCTAGTCTTGCACTGGGCGAAAACATATAACCTACCTGCGCTTTCATTGCGTTTATTTAACGTATATGGCCCGAGGTCTAGGACGTCGGGAGCATATGGAGCGGTATTCGGGGTGTTCCTTGCGCAGAAATTGAATGGTAAGCCATATACAGTGGTTGGGGATGGAACTCAAACCCGTGATTTTACCTATGTCACTGATGTGGCCGATGCGTTCATTCAGGCGGCTAATTCATCATTCAGTGGAGAAGCGATGAACGTTGGAAGCGGGCAACATTACAGCGTTAACAGATTAGTCGAGTTATTGGGGGGTGACGTGGTCTACATTCCGAAGCGACCTGGGGAGCCGGACTGTACCTTTGCTGATGTTACCAAAATATCAAAACTGCTAGGGTGGAAAACAATGATACCGTTTGAGGTAGGAGTGCAAAATATGCTCGATTGTATTGATAATTGGAAAGATGCTCCAATATGGAATCCCAACAGCATAGGCCAAGCTACATCAGCATGGTTTCAATATTTGGGTAACAAATGAACGCGTTTACTTCAACCAAATTATTCCGTTCCATGTTGCGTATTCGTCGCGTTGAAGAGGCTTTGGCGGCAAGGTATGCGGAACAGGAAATGCGCTGCCCTATGCATCTGTGTATTGGGCAAGAGGCTATCGCTGTTGGAGTTTGCGAAAACCTAGAGAAAACAGATTTGATATTTAGTAACCATAGGGCACATGGTCATTATCTTGCGAAGGGCGGAGATTTGCAGGCAATGGTTGCCGAGTTGTACGGGCGATCAACCGGCTGTTGCGGTGGTCGAGGTGGTTCCATGCATTTGATTGATCTAAATGTAGGTTTTATGGGCGCTACTCCCATTGTTGGCGGAACGGTACCGCTAGCTGTAGGTGCCGCATGGAGCGCATCTCTTAGAGGAAGGAAACAAGTCACCGTCGTCTTTTTTGGTGATGGTTGTTTTGAAGAAGGAGTCCTTCACGAAGCTATGAATTTTGCTGCGTTGCATAAGCTTCCGGTTGTATTCGTCTGTGAAAACAATGATTTTTCGGTATACACGCGCCGCAATGACCGGCAGCCCAATAGATCAATATACAAAGTGGCGGCTTCGCACGGAATAGAGGCTGTTTCTGGAAATGGAAATGATGTGGAAGAGGTTATGAATATTGCCTCGCAAGCAATAGATAATGCAAGAAATGGTAATGGCCCACAGTTTTTGGAATTTGAAACCTATCGTTGGTTGGAACATTGCGGCCCAAATTTTGACGATGAACTCAATTATCGTTCTGTGGTTGAGATGGAGTTGGGATTAAGCAATTGTCCCATTAAAGGTTACAAATTAAAGATGGCTGAAAAAATACCTGAAGTAGACGTGCTGGTGCAAAATTTCGAATCTGAAATCAGAAAGGAAATTGAAGAGGCGTTCATTTTTGCTTCTTCGAGTAAGCAGCCTTCTTTGCAGGATGCCATGAGTAAACTCTATGCCTGATAAAAAGCTACGTAAACTATCTTATGCGGCCGCAATTCGTGAGGCGATTGATCAATCAATGGAGGCAGATGCCAATGTAATTGTAATTGGCGAAGGGGTACCCGATCCCAAAACAATCTTTGGTACAACGGCTGGGCTGTATCAAAAATATGGGAAAAGTCGCGTATTTGATATGCCTTTGTCGGAAAATGGTTTGACGGGAATTTGCATAGGCGCAGCACTGACAGGTATGCGCCCAATCATGGTGCATCAGCGGATAGATTTCGCTTTACTTTCAATGGATCAACTCGTAAATAATGCTGCAAAATGGCACTACATGTTCGATGGCAAGGCAAGTGTTCCTATGGTAGTGCGGATGATCATTGGTCGAGGTTGGGGGCAAGGACCTCAGCACTCCCAAAGTCTTCACGCCATGTTTGCACAGGTGCCTGGATTGAAAGTCGTCATGCCAACAACTGCTCATGATGCAAAAGGTATGATGATTTCAGCTATTGAAGATAATAACCCAGTCATTTTTATCGAGCATAGATGGTTGCATAATGTTGTGGATCATGTGCCCGAAGATTATTACCGCACTCCCATTGGTAAGGCACGCTTGCTGCATGAGGGCAATGCTGTAACTGTAGCTGCATTTTCGTACATGGCAATGGAGGCATTAGAAGCCGCAAGGGCGTTAAGTGCAAAGATGGGCATTACAATTGATGTGCTTGATATGCGCAGTGCTCGGCCGTTGGATGTAGGCTCGGTGATATATTCTGTACAGAAGACTGGGCATTTGATTGTCGCGGATACGGCTTTTCAAAGTGGGGGCATTTCGGGTGAATTGATTTGCCAGGTCACTGAGAAAGCATTTAAGTCGCTCAAGTCAGCTCCAGTCCGAATTACTCTCCCCGACTTTCCTGTGCCAACCTCACACTTCATGACCAATGGTTTCTACCCTGATCCGCGAACAATCGTCGAAACAATAATAGACATTTTGAATGTCGATAGGAAAACAGATGGGTATTTGGAACTTTGCTCAGCGTTACTGCCCAGAGGAAATCACGACACGCCCAGTCGCGATTTTGTGGGGCCTTTTTAATCATAAATTGTTGTTCAATCCGCGTTGCCAGTGCATTTAAACTATATCATTGTGCCTGATCGTGAAATAGGCGGGTGTAACAAGCAATTTGGCTTTGATAGAACTTGTCGATTCAATGCGGGCCAATATTTTGGAAAAGTAATTTACAGTTAATTGGAGCGGTTATGAATTTATTTGCGAATGCAGCATTATCAAGTCCTTCAGTTGGAGCTTTCTGGCAGAATTTAACAGAATCTGCGCGGTTAGAGGCAATGAGCCTGGCAATTCGACGCTTGAATCCTGAAATGCTTGGTCTGCTCAAGTTTGTGACTGCGAAGGACGACGGGCAAGTTATCGTTAGATTGGAAAAGGCGATGAAAGCTGCTGAAAGAGGTACAGTATTGCTTGATTTGGAAATGTTGCTGAAATCCAATATAGACGAAGGAGTTGTTGTTTGGCTTGAGCCACTAGGGGACAAAAGTTCATTACGAAAATTACGTGGAATTGAGGTGAAAGCATGAGTAAAGCGGTTGAAACGCGGGAGGGTGCATTAATACTCGATTCCCATAAACTTTCGTATCACATGGATCGAGTTGAAGCATGGGAGGCTGGAGAAAGGATTGCGCCTGTGAGCGTGGATATGTCCCTGACACGTGCATGTGGTGCAATGTGCACATTTTGCTATGCGATGATGCAGGAGTCACAAGCGCGCAGCAGTATCAAGACAAAAAATGCACTAGAGCTTGTTGATGATTTCGCGGCAGTTGGGATTAAAAGTGTTTCGCTAGTATCTGATGGTGAAAGCACACTGTCACCGGCATATGCACCGTTTATAAAGCACGCTGCAGAGGCGGGTATTGATGTAGGCAATGCCACCAATGCCTGGGAATGGGAGCCGGAAAAAATTGAAGAGGTATTGCCATATATGACTTGGGTGCGTTTTACCGTGGCCGCAGGGCGCCCTGAAAGTTATGCCCGTATTATGTACAAAGGTCCTGAGTACACTGAAGTATTTGATCGCGCAATAAGTCACATTAAGTATGCCGTAGATTTGAAAAAAAGGAAGGGACTGAAGGTTACTCTTGGCATACAGATGGTATTGATGCCGAATCTAAAGGATGAAATTATACCTTTTGCGCAACTTGGTTTAGATCTTGGAGTGGACTATGCGGTCATTAAACATTGTTCCGACGATGAGCAAGGTACGCTTGGTATAGATTATAGCCAGTATGAAAGCTTGCACGGCTTATTGACTCAAGCCGAGGCCATGAGTAATGAACAAACAAAGATAATAGTTAAATGGGACAAGATCAAAGACGGCGACAAGCCGCCATACAAACGATTTTACGGGCCACAATTTCTTCTGCAGATTAGCGGTAGTGGGTTAGTTGCTCCTTCAGGAATGTTTTTCAATGCACGTTATTCAAAACTGCATATCGGGAACTTCACTGAAGAACGTTTTATCGATATTTGGCGTTCAGACCGTTACTGGCGCGCTATGAATTACCTTGCATCCCCAGCTTTTGATGCACAAACAATGATGGGGACACTGCCAATACAGCATTATGTGAGTGTTGCCCTTGATAAGCATGCTAGAGGGATCGAGAAAATAAAATCGGGTGTGGATCCGAAGCCGCTCCATGTAAATTTTTTATAATGTTGAAAGTTGATCTAGCTGATGCCCGCTAAGACCGTACTTGTATCGGGACATTTTAATGTCATTCATCCAGGACATCTACGACTGTTGAGATTCGCCAAGGAATGTGGTGGTCGTTTGATTGTTGCTGTCGAGGGTGATCAACTAGCTGGAAATGCAGCGCATGTACTGCAACATTTGCGTTTGGAAGGTGTGCTAAGCAACTCTTATGTTGACGAAGCATTTGTAATTGACGAGCCAGTTGCAAAAGTAATTGAGCGCTTAAAACCGGATATTGTAGTTAAAGGTAAAGAACACGAAGGCAGGCACAACCCCGAAGCCGCCGCAGTATCAATATATGGGGGCAAGCTGCTTTTTAGTTCAGGTGAGACAGTATTTTCATCACTCGACCTTATTCGGCGTGAGTTTAAGGATTTGGTTCCTAATTCAATTGCCTTGCCTACAGAATACATGGCTAGGCACCGCATTGAGGTTTCTCGGTTGTCTCAACTATTGGAGCAATTCAGTGAACTCAAAGTAATTGTTTTGGGAGACTTGATTGTTGATGAATACATAACATGTCAGCCATTGGGGATGTCTCAAGAAGACCCGACAATTGTTGTCACACCTATTGATACAGTTAAATTCATCGGTGGGGCGGGTATTGTCGCTGCCCACGCAGCTGGTTTGGGGGCCAAGGTTAGCTTCATATCCGTTACCGGTTGTGACGAATCGCGAGATTTTAGCATTCAGAAACTGAAAGCTTTCAAAGTTGAGGCGGAGCTTCTGAGTGATCCTAATCGCCCAACTACACTCAAACAACGATATAGAAGCAAAGGCAAAACCCTGCTACGAGTCAGTCATCTCCATCAAGGCGCTATATCTGCTGAGCTACAAGGCATTATGTTAAAAAAGCTCGAAGAAGTGTTGGAAGGTGCTAACCTTCTAGTGTTTTCAGATTTTAACTATGGTTTCCTGCCTCAACCTCTGGTAGAGAGTGTTATAGCTCTTGCTAAAAAACACGACATACTGTTGGCAGCTGACAGTCAATCCTCCTCGCAAGTTGGTGATATTAGTCGTTTTAAGGACATGGATCTCGTTACACCTACCGAACACGAGGCGCGTATCAGTACGAGAAATCATGAAGATGGGATAGTTATTTTGACAGAATCGTTGCGTCAGCAATCAAGGGCGAAGAATGTGTTGCTCAAGATGGGTGAGGAGGGGCTCATGGTTCATGCGGGTAGAGGAGGTGCTGGTCAATTTGACACAGACCAAATTCCTGCACTTAATTCGTACCCCAAAGACGTAGCTGGAGCAGGTGACTCACTGTTAATTACCAGCGCCATGGCCATGGCAAGCGGTGCAAATATTTGGGAAGCCGCGTGCCTAGGCTCACTGGCTGCAGCCATACAAGTGGGTCGTGTGGGTAATACACCTTTGCAACTTAGTGAGTTGCTTGGGGAATTACAATAGTGAAAGCTCTTCTGTTGGCAGCCGGCCTTGGAACGCGTCTTAGACCAATCACGGACACTACTCCTAAATGCCTAGTCCCAATTGGAAACAAGCCTCTACTTCAGATATGGTTGGAACGATTGTCTGAGGCTGGTATCGGGCCATTCTTGATTAATACTCATTATTTGGCGGATCAGGTACAAACATTTGTAGAAGAAAGCCCTCTTCGGAAAAGAATTAAGCTGGTTCACGAGAATCATTTGCTTGGTACTGCTGGCACTTTGATTGAAAATTTGGATTTTTTCCAAGGTGAATATGGGTTGTTAATTCACTCCGACAATTATTGCTTGGCAGATTTTACTGCATTTGAGCGCGCACACATGAATCGTCCATTAGGTTGTGTCATGACAATGATGACATTCCGTACTGACGATCCGTCTTCTTGTGGAATAGTTGAGTTGGATGAGAGTGGAGTTGTTATTGGATTTCATGAGAAAGTGAAGCATCCCCCGGGTAACCTTGCCAATGGGGCCGTATATATTCTTTCTGCAGAATTACTGGAAAAAATGGCATCGGATCTACGTTATGCGAAGGACTTTAGTACGGAGGTATTACATCGATTTAAAGGGCAAATTTTTAGCCATGAAATATCAGATATATTTTTGGATGTTGGCACTCCCGACAATTATGCAAAAGCTAACAAACTAAGGGCACTTGAAATATGAAAGATTTTATTGCGGAGCAGATTTCTCAGATTAGGCGAGGTGGGTATTCGGTTCTGACTAGAAAAATCAAATTTGTAATAAAACTTGTTTTGGTGGTTATTTTAAAATCAACTTTGCATGTTATAGCGCTCCCAGTTGTGCTCTCCCTTCGCATAATCAGACCTTGGCTGCTTGTGAGGTTTGGTGCTTTGGTCAGTTCAAGAATAGGCCACTTCGCAGCCAATACCGAACTCTATTTGTGTGAGCGGGATGCAGGCATCAATTGGCCCATACAGCAGCATGTGGATCTTTTCTATTATGGACACATGCCAATTTGCAATTACCAATTGGCAAAAATGTGGAAACGGACTCTTCATGTTTGGCCAGCTTGGATTCTGGCGCCAATTGCTCGCATCAATCGTATGGTCCCTAGCGGGGCAGTTCATGAAATCGGCAACAATACTCAGAGTGATCGAGATGTACATAACCTTTTGGATAAATTTTCTCCGCATCTTGAATTCACTGCCAAAGAGGATGCGAAAGGGCAAGCCAACTTACAATTAATGGGAATACCACTAGGGGCACCATTCGTTTGCCTTGCTGTCCGTGACAGCGCTTATTTGAAACACCATTATGGGGGAGATTGTAGTTATCACAACTATCGCGATAGTGATGTTCAAAATTATGTGTTGGCTGCTGAGGCACTGGCTGATCGTGGCTATTATGTAATCCGCATGGGAGTTAAGGTACATGAGGCCATAAATAGTGCTCACCCAAAAATTATCGACTATGCTACCAATGGCATGCGTAACGATTTTATGGACATTTATCTGGGCGCAAAGTGCGCCTTCTGTATCTCAGTAGGGACGGGATTTGATGCTGTTCCACTAATTTTTCGGCGACCAATCGCTTATGTGAATATGGTGCCGATTGGATATTTATCTACATATGTTAATCAATTTGTTGGTATTTTAAAACATCATTTCTCAATTAAATCCAACAAAAATTTATCCCTCAGAGATATCTTAATCAACGGCGTTGGATTTTGTATGGCCACTTCAGATTATGAATCAAAAGGTATTTTGCTCATCGAAAATACGCCAGAAGAAATACGTGACTTAGTAATCGAAATGGACGAGCGCCTTAATAAAGCTTGGCAGCCACATGAAGATGATGACTCGTTACAACAACGTTTCTGGGAACTATTCCCAACGGACGCGCATGATGCTTATCGGGGACTTCCACTGCATGGAGAGATTCGAGGCCGTTTCGGCGCCTCATTTCTTCGCAATAACCGATGGTGGCTACAGTGAATAAAAAAACCAGCATCGTTGCGATTTTCAGAGAATTCCTGAGTAGCTACCCAAGGCATTTTGGCCTGTTGTTTATGCTATTAGTTGTGGAGGGCATAGCAGCGGTAATGTTGGTGTTAGCAACCGTACCTATGGTAGATATATGTTGGATCTATAGATGGAAAAAGTCTGAGCATAACGCAAGTTGTGTTGAATGCCTTGGCAACTCTAGGTTGGGAACTCACATTTTGGGTGCTGGGGATGTTGTTTGTTGCTCCGTACGGACTTATGGGCACCTCTGAAAATTATATAGGCAACCAGAGGCAATCCAGAATTGCAGACCTGGGTCTAATGCTTTTTTTGAGTACCTGTACATGAAAAATAATAGTTAAATTCTGCTCAAAGCATGTGCTTATGAAGTCAAATTTTGTAGTCTCCGCCTATCATGACATTTGGTTACCTGATGCCAGGAAGTTATTTGCGCTCGATCCTTACATCGTTCATGTACTAGAGAGGGAAGGTCGACTGGGTGACTACGCTGAAGTGCAAGTGGCGGATGTTGCACGATCTACGCGTGAGGAGTTTATTCATGATCATGAATTCGTAGATCGTAAATTTAATCAATACAGTGATATTCTGGCTCAACGGCTTGATGAATTGCATGGTTCAAACCACGGTTCACGTTTCTGGAGGAAAGCGTTTTCCCTCTCGATACTGCGTCATGTGACGCTTTGCTATGACCTGTATACGGCATGCGAGATTAACTTAAAGCCGATGCTTCATGAATGTCGAGTACTTGGTCAAGAATCTTATCGTACCCCGGTAGATTTTGATGAGCACAGACAGATGTTTCAGAATACAGATTTCGGGCGAGAGCAGTTATTTAGTATTTATTGCGGTCTTTATTACCCAAGCCAATTTGCGTCCTGGAATAGTGGCGCGCCTTCGCCTATTACAGATGCAGATCCTGCACTCCATAAAACTAAGAGCTTATGGCAGCGTATTACCCAAGGGCAAATATTGCATCGAATTAAACGCAGGATTCTGCCAGGCGCAATTGCACGCGGGCTCTTGCACGTCCGCAGCCCAAAAGTCGGAATTATGCAAACCAGTTTTTCCCGAAAGCATTTGGAACAATTGGAGTTCAAGAGTCGGGGAGGTATTCAAGAGGTTTCGTTGCCTGAGATATCGTTGTCGGCTTCAACTCCACAATGGGATTTGAGAGAAAGACTTGTTCGGGAAGAAGCCGATTTTGATCGATTCGATAAATTCGCGTTTGCGTGTCTTAGGCACGGAATGCCCAAGATTTTTGTTGAAGATTTTTCGAGTGTTTACACACAACTAAATTCCTATTTTGATAAATATTCAGATTTGCGTTGGGTAGTGAGCGAGTGGTGGATTGGACATTCACAGACATCGCTCGCTTTAGCCGTACTACAAAATCGAAATGTAAAGCATATTTATAGTGAGCATAATTGCTTAGCTCACTTTTTTCTGGGTAATAGTCTCAAATATCTCGCGCCATTGGTTGATGAGTTTGTTACTCTTGGTTGGGTAGACTCATCGATACCCAATCTTGTTCGAGGCGCATCTTTATTCCAGTGGGTGGCTGAAGGTGCCGTGTGTGATAAAGAACATGAGATTTTGTTTGTCTTGTCAGTACCCCTGGCATATGTACCGGAAATAAATGCAGGCTATGGTGAATCCGGGGCCTGCCGGGCACAAGAGTATCTTGTTATAAACCAACGCTTTCTCAATAGGCTTGGAGAAGGAGCCCTGAGAAAAACGTATATACGTTCATATCCATTGCGGTTTATGCGAGATTGGCTGGCCTGGGATCAAGCTTTTGTTTTGTCACCTTATCTAAGTAAAGCAAAAATTTATGATGATAATTTCCCTGTCTCAGGGGTGTCGTTGATACAGCGGTCACGCTTGGTAGTTACTAATTATTTAAGTACTACTTATCTTGAATCTATTATTGCAGACATCCCAACCATATTTATTTTTAATAAAGATGCATATTTAATTACAGAAAAGTATATGGGATTTTTCGATGCTTTAATTGATGCAGGTATATGCCAAACCAATCCGGAAGATGCAGCGGATTTCGTTAATCGAATCAAAGACAATCCAGGGCAATGGTGGCGCAGCAGTGCTGTGCAAAATGCCAGGTCAGCTTTTCTTAACGCCAATATTGGCAATCCAGAAGTTATGATTCAACACCTTTTGGAAAAAGCGAAATAATAGACTGTCAATTGACACCTGTGTCGACACCAATATCAAAGGAACCTTTAAGGATATGCAGCATGTCTGAAATTAATTTGGGAGGTCGGCTAATCGGGCCGAAACATCCTCCGTTGGTATTGGCCGAAATAGGGATCAACCATGAGGGGAGCTTGGATGTCGCTTGTGAAATGGTTGATGCTGCGGCGAGTGCGGGTGTCGAAGTTGTAAAACATCAAACGCATGTTATCGACGATGAAATGAGTGGTGCGGCCAAAAAAGTGATTCCTGGAAATGCACAGGAATCAATCTACGACATTATGGCGCGCTGCGCGCTTTCTGAAGAAGATGAACGTCAACTCAAGGCGTACATCGAGACGAAGGGGATGATCTTTCTGAGCACTCCGTTCTCCCGTGCTGCGGCTGATCGCTTGGAGCGGATGCAGGTGGTCGGATACAAGATAGGCTCGGGTGAGTGCAACAATTATCCGCTGCTCAAACATGTTGCCAAATTCGGCAAGCCCATTATTCTTAGCACCGGCATGAACACGATCGAGAGTGTTGGCAAGGCAGTCAATATCTTTGAACAGTATGGGGTGCCGTATGCCTTGCTGCATACGACCAACTTGTACCCCACTCCCCCCCATTTGGTGCGGCTTGGTGCGATGGTGGAGCTGGCTAAAACTTTCCCTCGCGCAATTGTCGGCTTGTCGGATCACACAACGAACAATCTCGCCTGCTTCGGAGCCATCGCGCTTGGGGCCAGTATCGTTGAACGGCATTTTACGGACAGCATGAACCGCTTGGGGCCGGACATTGTGTGTTCGATGGACACAGAAAAATGCCGCGAATTGATTGAAGCGAGCCGGATACTATACTTGGAAATTGGCGGCACTAAAGGGCCGGTAAAAGAAGAGCAGGTTACGATGGATTTTGCTTTTGCTACTGTGGTATCCATTGCGCCAATTCGGGCGGGGGAGTTGTTTACGAAGAATAATATTTGGGTAAAACGCCCAGGTACGGGAGCAATTCCAGCGGAGCGTTTTGAGGAGGTGCTGGGAAAAAAGGCTATCCGAGATTTGCCTGCGGACACTCATTTAAATATGGACGATATTGCCTAGACGGGTAAGATATATGACTGAAATCAAGAAACGTAAAATTGTCTTTTTGACGGGAACAAGAGCGGATTTCGGAAAATTGAAATCCCTCATGTATAAAATTCAGAATGACGAGGAATGTGAATTGCATGTTTTTGTTACTGGGATGCACATGCTTGCAAAATATGGCTATACCTGTGAAGAAGTAGAAAAAGCCAAATTTAAAAATATTTACAAGTTCATTAATCAGAATGCCAGCGACAGTATGGATCACATACTGTCAAAGACAATATCAGGCCTCTCGGATTTTATTAGAGAGATAAAGCCAGATATGATTATTGTGCATGGGGACCGTGTTGAGGCATTGGCTGGTGCGGCAGTTGGCGCATTGAACAATATATTGGTTGGGCATATTGAGGGTGGGGAAGTATCTGGAACGGTTGACGAATTAATTCGCCATGCAGTTTCAAAGTTATCGCATATACATTTTGTGTCAAACGATACCGCTAAGGTCAGACTGGCTCAGTTGGGCGAGCGATTGGTAAACATTCATGTAATAGGATCCCCTGATGTTGATGTGATGAATTCAACTAACCTGCCGACCATTGATGAAGTTAAGCGGCATTACGGTTTCGAGTTTGGCGAATATGGAATTTTGATATTTCATCCTGTGACCACGGAGCAGGAAGATTTGCGTCGTCAGATACATACTGTTGTAAGCCAAGTGATCGCATCTGGATTGAATTACATCGTGGTTTATCCGAATAACGATATTGGAACCGATGTCATAATAAACGAGTATGCCAGGTTGAAAGGCTTGCCCCAGATCCGTATTTACCCCTCAATGCGGTTTGAATATTTCTTGACGGCGTTAAAAAATGCGAGGTTAATCATTGGCAATTCCAGCGCTGGCGTAAGAGAAGCGCCTCATTTCAGTGTGCCCACCATAAATTTGGGCACACGCCAGCATAATCGGGTGAAGTGTGACACCGTTCTGAACGTGCCAATTGAGCCTGATGCCATCATGCAAGCGTTGTATCAGGCGCGCACGATGAATAAGCGCGCTTCTCAACTTTTTGGCAATGGCGGTAGTGATGAGAAATTTCATACGATAGTAAAAAGCTCCACCTTTTGGTCGGTGGCGGTGCAGAAGGTTTTTGTAGATCAGGTGTCTTGATGGGCGCAGGTTAAAGCCATAGAAATGTGAATTGGCATCATTCAATCTTCATTAATAGCATGCAGGATAAGTAATATGAAAAAAATATCAGATAAAGTGCTTATAAAATATGGCAAGCCATTCGATATGAGAGTGCTGGACAGAGGGGTTGAGTGGCGCAAGGAAATTGCTTTGGATCAGAAACATCTTGCCGATAGAATGAAAGGCAATTTAAACCGTTTAGATGCTTGCCCAATTTGTGATAGAGCTGAAGTTTCTACCTATACGATTGTTTTTGGTTACCCGTATGGCAAGTGCGGTTTTTGCGGGCATATATACTGCCAAACTCCCCCAAATGCATTTGCGATAGAAAATCTTTACAGATCCGATTCCTTACTAAAATCTGCCCAATCAAAAATCTATCTCGATGAAAATTTGTTTTTAAAAAGGCTGGAGAATATCGCGCGGCCAAAAGTAAATTTTGTCCAAGATGTGATAAACAAACTTGGAATAAATAAGTCTGGAAAATGGGTAGACATTGGCAGTGGAGCAGGCGATATTCTGCTCGCTGCAGGAGAGTTGGGTTGGGAAGCCTTGGGCGTGGAAAGTGATTTGGAGGAATGCAATTTCGCTAAATCGAAAGGTATGAAAGTATTAAATGAGGCCATGTCTGAGAAGAATTCAGCGAGCTTGCTGTGCGATGCGCAAGTCGTTTCTCTTTTTAATGTCTTGGAGCATTTGCCAGACCCAAAGGGGTTTCTGGCAAACATTGCAAGCGCCTTGAAGGAGGGCTTCTTAGTATTTGAAGTGCCTAGGCACCCATCGCTTAGCTCCTTAAGTGCAGAGCTATTCCCTGATATGGCCTGCCGCCATATATATCCGCCTGACCACCTGCATATTTTTTCTGAAAACTCGATAGATGCGCTATTAAAAGAAACCGGTTTTAATGTGGTTGGGAAATGGTACTTTGGGCAGGATTTCTTTGACTTGATTTGTAGTGCGGGCGCTAATCAGGGATTGGGCCCCAATTCAGTTTGGTCAGCTATCGCTGGGATTGCACCACAAATACAACAGGTCATTGATGACCAAGGGTTGTCTGACAGTATATTGGTCGTCGCTCAATATGGAGGTGACAAATGAAGGCTTTCTTTGGGCTTCCAGAAGAAGTTATTTTCTGCAAACACTGCATTATTTCAAATCAGAGGCCAAGCTCGACGGTCGAGTTCAGGCACAAGCATGATGAGAAGAAAGCCACGATAGGTTTTGACGAGCATGGTGTATGTGATGCTTGTCGTTATCATGAGGTAAAAGAGAAGCAGATTAGCTGGGAAAGGCGCGAGAAGGATCTGGTCGAGTTGCTCGACAAACATCGTCGTAGCGATGGCGGATATGACGTGATCGTTCCCGGCAGCGGCGGCAAGGACAGTGCCTTTACGTCGCACGTACTCAAATATAAATACGGCATGAATCCTCTTACCGTGACTTGGGCGCCGCACAAGTACACCGAGATCGGCTGGAAGAATTTCGAGAATTGGATACATGTTGGCGGGCTGGACAATATTTTGTTCACGCCCAATGGACGACTTCACCGTTATTTAACCCGCCAAGCGTTTATAAATCTGTTGCATCCATTTCAGCCATTCATTGTGGGTCAGCGCATAATCGGCCCGCACATGGCGGCAAAGTTTGGCGTCAAATTGGTTATGTATGGAGAAAATCAGGCCGAATACGGCAACAATCCGGACGAGAATTACAAGCCTATCATGGATCGAAAATTTTTCTCGGTGGGCAATCCAGAGGAAATGTTCTTGGGCGGGAAACCCGTCAGGGATATTCTGGCAGAAAAACAATTCACGCTAAATGACTTCGCCCCCTACATTCCTCCGAGTGGAGATTATCTCGAAAGCAAGGGAGTCGAAGTCCACTATTTGGGTTACTACCTGAAGTGGGATCCGCAAGAGTGTTACTACTACGCCGTCGAGAACACCGGTTTTCAGGCAAATAGTGAGCGAACCGAGGGTACGTATTCGAAGTACAGCAGCATTGATGACCGAATCGATATGTTTCATTACTACACGACGCTCATCAAATTTGGAATTGGCCGTGCTACTTATGATGCCGCTCAGGAAATTCGTAATGGCAAGATCACACGCGAAGAAGGGGTGCAGCTTGCACGAAAATATGATCAGGAGTTCCCCAAGAAATACTTCAAGGAATTTCTGGAATACATCTCGTTAACTGAAGAAGAATTTCACGCTACCGTCGACAAGTTCCGTTCTCCCCATCTATGGGTAAATGAAAATGGCGAATGGAAATTGCGCCATGCGGTTTGGCACGAGAGCGGAGTAAATTCTGCTCGATGAGAAGCATCCGCCTCATTGCCCGGCTCGACATTAAGGGGCCTAATCTGATTAAAGGCATCCATCTGGAAGGGCTACGCGTGATGGGTTCGCCGAACGAGCATGCGTTGCGTTATTACCAGCAGGGAGCCGATGAGTTGATCTATATGGACTGCGTGGCGAGTCTTTATGGGCGCAACAGCCTGAGCGACATCGTCCAAAGTGCAGCCCGAAATGTTTTCGTGCCCCTGACCGTGGGAGGCGGGATTCGTTCGGTGGATGACGCAACTCACCTACTGCGGTGCGGTGCGGACAAGGTGGCGGTGAATACGGCTGCTGTGGCCAATCCGAAACTCATCAGTGACATTGCCCGACGCTTTGGAAGTCAGTGCATGGTTCTTTCCATCGAGGCCAAGCAGGTCGGCGATCACTGGGAGGTCTATACCGATAATGGTCGCGAGCGTACAGGGCTGGATGTGATCGATTGGGTCAAGCGCGGCGTCGAATTGGGCGCAGGCGAGATTCTTCTGACCTCTGTGGATCGGGAAGGCACACGCAAGGGGTTTGATGTCCCATTGATACGAGCCGTGACCCAGGAAGTGACGGTGCCGGTGATTGCCAGTGGGGGCATGGGTAAGCCGGAAGATTTGATCGATGCAGTTCGGCAGGGTGAGGCGGACGCCGTTGCCATGGCCGACATACTGCATTACAGCAGGGCCACTGTGGGTGATATCCGCCGCGTCGCGCAAGCTGCGGGCATTGATGTGAGAAATTATGAGTACGTCTGAAGTCGCTGTGATCGACTATGGCATGGGCAATCTGCTTAGCGTGCGCCGTGGCCTGGAGCACTGCGGCGCGGTGGTGACGATGACCGCCGATCCCGATGTTATTCTTTCTGCGGCACGGGTGATTTTACCGGGAGTGGGAGCTTTTGCCGATGGCATGGCCGGGCTGCGTCGCGATGGGCTGGATGCCGTTGTGCGCGAAGTCGCTGCGCGTGGTGTCCCGTTGCTGGGGATATGCTTGGGTATGCAGATGTTGCTCGACGAGAGTGATGAGTTTGGCATCACCCCAGGACTCGGTCTGATTCCGGGGCGGGTGGTTCCGGTTCCTTCAACCACTACAGACGGGTATCCGCAAAAGATTCCGCACATTGGCTGGAATGTTCTGACATTGCCTCAAGGCATAGAGAGTTGGGATGGCACACTGTTGCAGGAAGTTAAGTCTGGTGAAGCGGTCTACTTTGTGCATTCATTCATGGCAAACCCGAGCAGTCCAGACCACCGTGTCGCGGATTGCATTTACGGTGGGCGGGTGGTTTCTGCAGCCATCGGGCGAGAAAATGTTTTCGGATGCCAGTTTCACCCGGAAAAGAGCGGGGAAGTGGGTTTGAGAGTGCTGCGGAGGTTTTTGAGCTTATGAGAATTCTTGCACTGATAACCGCACGGGGCGGATCGAAACGGGTTCCAGGAAAGAATATTCGTCCCTTGGGTGGGCGTCCTTTGATCGTATGGAGCATTGATGTCGCCAAGAGAATCCCAGAAATCTGCGACATCCTGATTTCGACTGATGATGCTGCCATTGCAGAGGTTGCACGCAATGCGGGCGCGTTAGTTCCTTGGCTGCGACCGGCAGAATTGGCGAGTGATACGGCAACATCGGTGGATGTTGCGTTGCATGCGCTTGATTGGTATGAGAGTGAGAGGGGGGCTGTCGATGGGCTGCTGCTATTGCAGCCTACATCCCCGTTTCGCAGTCGCGATACCGTGCTACGAGGGATTGGGCAATTCCGTTTGCATCAACACCGGCCTGTAGTAGGAATTTTCCTCGCCGAGTCTCATCCAATGTGGTGCTTTCAAGTCGTTGGAGAAACTATGCGCCCCTTTATTGACGGGGGCGGTCTGCACCTGCGATCACAGGACCTTCCTCCTGCCTATGTGGTCAATGGTGCATTTTATCTCCTCACGCCTGATGATTTGCGTAGGAGTAAATCGTTTTACAGTGATGAGATGACCCCCTTGGTGATTGAGAAACCGGAGGAAAGTATTGATATTGATACCGAGTGGGACTGGAAAATGGCTGAGATGGTTCTGGGTTTATCCAGTTTCTCGGCAACGGATTTGAGAACATAAGGGAAGTGTGAATATGAAAAAGATTATAAGGATAGTGCAAATTCCTCCAGAAAAAGGGACATTGTGTAGGCTAAAAAAAACTGCTTTCTGGCAATTTTTGAAAAGAGTTGGTTGGGTGAAATCTCTATATCAAATGTGCCAAGAGTTGAATTTGTACCGCAAATTTAAAAAATTTGATCACGGGGGTGAATTTCGCGAATATATATGCAAATTGCCGTTTGAGTTTGCGGAACTTACGAATAGTGGAGAGCTTAACGTATGTTGTTATCTGCCGTCTCATATTGGGAATATTGGGAATGTTAATCGTGCACCTTTCAAAAAAGTGTGGAACTCATATATTTCCCGGAAATTACGAGGGTCTATGCTGGACGGGACTTTCTCCTATTGCGATAAGAAAAAATGCAGGTCAATGCAGAATTTTGATTCCAATCTGGTAAAAAAGAGCGAAGTACAAGACCCCGTACTCAAGGAAATAATACAAAAATCATCAGTTACTTTGACGCAAGGGTTAAAAGTTCTTAGCCTAGCTAACGACTATTCCTGCAATTTGGAATGCCCGTCATGTCGTGAAGGCATGAAAAAAATGGGCGAAGATGAAGTAGTGCGTCAAACTGCACTTTTTTATTCCATTATGGAAGAAGCTGGGCCAAAACTGGAGCTTATTCATATTGCTGGTGACGGAGATCCCTTCGCGAGCAGATTTTATGAATCCATCATCACTAAAACCGATTGGAAAAAATATCCAAATCTCAAGATTAGGTTTCAGACTAATGGCATTGCGTTGACTGAAAAGAAATGGAAGGGCTTGCCTAGTGAAGTAAAAAATAGAGTTGTATGTATCGGGATTTCCATTGATGGAGCTACTTCGGCGACTTATGAAAAGTTACGTCTCGGTGGAAATTTCGATAACTTGATAAAAAATATTGAGTATCTTGCCACCATGCCGGATAGAAAAACATTTGGCATCACCCTGAATTTGAATATGATAGTCCAAGAGGAGAACTATCGAGAAATGATCCCTTTAGTACTAATTGGAAAAAAACTTGGAGTGGATACAATTAGTTTCACTTATCTTAGAAATTGGGGGACATATTCAGACAGTGAATATGCGCGTTACGCTATTCAATTGCCAGATCATCCGGATCATTCAAAATTGTTAGAAATTCTTAAAGATCCTCTTTTACTGGATTCATCTGTTGATTTGGGAAATCTTGTGCATGTTGCGCCTAAGAGTCTTTGTGTCACAACTTGAGATGTATCCAGCCACAATCATCAGCAAGAGGAGGGTACGGTGCGACATTCTAATTTCGTGATAGTCAGCATGCTTACTATTTGTATTTTATGAAGGAAATTATCTAGGTTAAAAAAATGTTGTACAACAGGTAATACGCGGGAATGTTGTGCCGGAACTGGATTATGAAAATGATAGAAAAAAACAATGTGGCACAGAAGAGAAACTTTGTATCTGTTGTCGTGCCATTCTACAACGAGGAGAATGGTGTTGAAGCATTTTATCAGTGTATAACCCCTATTCTTGACGGTGTGTCCGATATACAATTTGAGGTCATATGCATTGATGACGGGAGCAGTGATAAAACGTTGACGAAACTAATAGGCCTTGTTGGTCGCGATATGCGTTTCCGTGTCATAGAGCTTTCGCGGAATTTTGGCAAGGAAGCAGCACTGACTGCTGGAATCGATGCTGCGTCAGGTGGGGCAGTCATACCAATAGATGCAGATTTGCAAGACCCGCCTGAATTAATCCCCACCCTGATTGATGAATGGAGAAAAGGAGCAGAGGTGGTTTTAGCGCGTCGAGTTGATAGAAGTGCTGATACCTTTATGAAAAGAAAGAGCGCCGAGCTTTTTTATCGAATTCATAACGTAATGTCGAACGTAAAAATTCCTGAGAATGTGGGCGATTTTAGATTGATGGATCGTGTGGCAATTGATGCGCTGAAGCAACTGCCTGAAAGACAGAGATTCATGAAGGGGTTATTTGCATGGATTGGATTTGACACCGTCATTGTCGACTATGCCAGAAATCCCCGCGCGTCAGGACATACGAAATTTTCCGCTTGGAAACTCTGGAATTTTGCGCTTGAAGGTGTCAGTAGTTTCAGCGCAGCTCCTTTGAAGATATGGACCTACATAGGTGTTATAGGCACCGTTGCAAGTTTTAGTTACGCCTCCTTCATTATTGTCCAGACGCTTGTACTCGGGGTTGATGTGCCAGGTTATGCTTCTTTACTGGTTGTAGTGCTTCTTTTGGGTAGCCTCCAATTGGTTAGCATCGGTATACTTGGCGAGTATATTGGAAGAATTTATCTTGAAACTAAGCAACGACCAGTTTATCTGGTTCGTCGCCAGTATGGTGAGCACGATGAATCCTGAAGCTTATCTTGAAATGGCAGAAACAGAAGCTCAGCACTGGTGGTTCGTTGGACGTCGTTGCGTGTTATCGACCCTGATATCCAAATTTGATTTGCCAGTTGACGCAAAAATTCTAGAAATTGGATCGGGTACGGGGGGCAATCTACAGATGCTGGCTACCTTTGGTAGGGTCAGTGCATTGGAAATGGATGCGACGGCTAGATCCATTTCCGCTGCTAAAACTCAAGGATATTTCGATATTCGAGCTGGTCGCTGCCCTGATGATATTGCATTTCCTGGCGAGAAATTCAACCTCATTTGCCTTTTTGATGTCCTAGAACATATTGAAGAAGATGTAGGCACTCTCATGGCAATAAAAAAACTACTTGCTTATGATGGATGCATCTTAATTACAGTTCCAGCGCACTCTTGGTTATGGGGAGCGCATGATGAGTTTTTGCACCATAAAAGACGGTACTCTGAACGTGATCTTCGGCTAAAAATTGCTGCCGCTGGCCTTGCAATAGACAGAATTTCGTTTTTTAACACTTTCCTTTCCCCGCTGGTAGTTATTGTGCGGTTTATGGGGCGTTTATTTGGCAATTCTTCTTCAGTCGGAAACAAGAAGCCTTGTCGAGCAATCAATTGGGCGCTGTGCCAATTATTTAGTGCGGAGTGCTTTTGGTTGGCTAAGCGTAATTTTTCGTTCGGCATCTCATTGTTGGCTATTCTTCGTCTTGAGAAGTAACGCGCGTGGGATTATCGGTTTTTCGCTAAGAATGTATCGATTTGCTCTGGTTGGGATGTTAGTGACTGGGCTTCACGTTTTCGTTGCAACCATACTTATTCGCAGTGTATTGATGACGCCGCCCCTTGCAAATGGTCTTGCCTTTGTAAGCGCAACCCTCTTTTCATATGTAATTAATACCCGATGGAGCTTTTCCAGTGCCTGTCATGGGAAAAACCTGTTCCGCTTTATTGTTGTTTCGATGATTGGCCTCCTTTTCGCTATTTCTATTTCAGGTATGGCAGCGTTTTATGGTATGCACTATTGGTACGGTATGGCTGGAGTAGTTGGTATTGTGACGCCGATAAGCTTTTTGCTGCATAGTTTATGGACATATGACTAGGAAATGCAAAGCACTTATTTGTGGGCGGCTTAGCCTCTGTGGAAACTTGCAAAGACCTAACAATTGATTGAACATAGTCACGGTAGAATGAGGGCATTATGAAATGAATATGAATCCTGAGGCGAAATATTCCTTGTTGAAAAACCCCATCGGGTTGGTGACGCTTTGCCTTGTGTTGGTTGGATTGATGACAAGGCTGACAATGTTGTATCACGATTCCTTGGACGTCGATGGTTACACTTTAATGTTTGACGTTGAGAAGTCATTTGGCGAATATACAAAAACAATAAGTGCGGTCGCGCTGCCAGAGAGAATTCATTATTGGCTGACATTTAGGCTGCATGGCGGCGAGCTCTACCATTACTTATGGTGGCCTATAGCTGCAAATTTGTTAACTATTGTTACGTTCTATGTGGGTGGCCGGATTTACTTCAATAATTATTATTATTGGATATTTTTTACACTTGGTCTGCTGATATTTAATGGGCATGCAACTTATCTTGCTAGCTATTCTATGTTTGAT
Organism: Gallionellaceae bacterium; assembly: GCA_038925365.1. GTDB lineage: Bacteria > Pseudomonadota > Gammaproteobacteria > Burkholderiales > Gallionellaceae > 39-52-133. The sequence goes on along the minus strand of JBCKTV010000015.1, from coordinate 21,790 downwards.
TATTCATTCAGCTTGCTAATGTCTTCATATTTATATTTCTTATTCATTCATTTTTCGCAGAATATTCGAGCAAATATCAAGTGGTACTGGATACCAATAGCAATAGTTCCCGCAGCGTTTTTTTCTAATTTGACTATGACCGTGCCAGTTATTATGGGAATAGTATCAGTATATGTTTATAGAATTTATAAGTATCCAGAAACGAGGAATGCTCAATCTGCTTGGTCTTATTTGAAGTCTTTATGGGGGCTATTTCTAATTCCAGTTTGCTATTTTGTTATATACACCCTGCAGCCACTCACGAATATGGGAAGCAAATTAAGGCCAGACATGGATCCTTATTTCTTTACTTCTTCCTCGTATGAGGATGGTGGCATAAGTGCAATGAAGTTCCTGAGCAACAATTCTATTCAACTGTTTGGGGAGTTAACTCGACCACTGAATCTAAGTTTAGTAATAGCTGCAATGTTACTCGCAGTTTTAATTGTCTACGTCCTGTACAAAAAAGGCAGGCAAGGTAGTGCGTATCTTTCTTTCTTAAAAAAAGATACGCCAGTGCTATTTACATTGATTTATATTTCGACAATATTCTGTGTAATTGCCGTTGGTGGATTGTTGGGCCTATACCCATTTGGTACTGTGCGCTATACAAGCTATCTGTTGCCTCCTGTATTAACAATGCTTGGGTATTTCTGTTGGTGGTCGAGTAATAATATTGTCCAGCTATTGGGCATGGGAAAATTTTATGGAAGATCGATGGGAGTATTCTCGATTATCTTTCTTGTGGTGGCTTTTACCGCTGCCGTCTACAGATTTAATTTAATTAAAGAGAATCGTTCAAACCTATATGCATTGATAAACAAGATTGATTACCAAAGTATTGATTTAGTGCTTCTAGGGGAGTATCCGGCCAGAGCAATTAGGCATTTTAAACCTGATGTATATCATGGTGAAAAAACGGTTAATATTGGATGGGGAACCTTTTGGGGTCATGGAAATGATGGTGGAATACCTATCTCATTAAGTGATAAATTGAACGATAATACAGTTGATCGTGTTTTAGTTATTGCTGCATCAGAGGATCAATTTGAATCAATCTATCCTTCCTATTCTAGGGAGTTAAAGATGAGATTTAAATATGCTTATAATTTGAGTCCGGTATTTTCTCTTGGTAAAAGTCCGAAAGTCTTATGGGCAGCAGTCTATATAAAGAAATAAAAACGTGATTCCGTCAATTAAATATCCAGAATATCCCCATAATTTTTGCTATTCAAGACTGGTAGTTGAATAAAAATGGGGATTAAATTTAGCTCAAAAGCTAGAACGATTAAACAGCTCAAACACAAAGTATCCTTGTGTAACCCAGATTTTCCATTAGAACTAAGTCCCCTGTAGGAGCACGCCCTGCGTGCGAATCGCACGCAGGGCGTGCTCCTACTTTAATATTATTGAGAGTTTCGCAACGGCGGATGATCTACTGACAACGAAGGAGTTTAAAGAAAGACATTTTCATTTTGATCCCGACTATAAATCAATAACTGATGGGATATTATTAAAAGGATATTGGCAGTCTGAAAAATATTTTCTAGATATATCTGAAATTATCAGAAATGAATTGCAAGTAAAAACAAATATAAGTGATAGAGGTATTGAAATATCAAAGCTAATCAGTGAGTCGAATTCTGCAAGCTTACAAATTCGACGTTGTGACTATAATTTAGGCGGTTACAGTGATCAAATTCTTGATGCGTTGAGTTTTGAGCATTATCGCAAAGCTATAGAAAAGTTGAGTGCTGAAGAAAAAAACTTGAAGTTTTTTGTGTTTAGTGATGATCCGCAGTGAGTCAAGGACAATTTGAAATTGGAATACCCCGTTGTGTATGTAGACCATAATACAGCAGAGACTAATTATGAAGATCTGTATTTGATGGGTTTGTGTAAGCACAATATTATTGCGAATAGTTCTTTCAGTTGGTGGGGGGGCTTGGTTAAATAATAATCCAGCTAAAAAAGTGTATGCGCCAAAACGGTGGTTTAATTCAAATGTCAGAAATATAAATGAGAAAGATATTATTCAGAAATCCTGGGTTAAGGTGTAATTGATTTTAATTCCAAAAAATCCACTGGTACACTATTTTTAGGTAGAAGCTTATATTTTGTAAGTTGCAAACGTTAAACACAGAATATGGAAAACAAACATCGTTGGGGCATCTTAGGAACTGGAAATGCTGCAAATGTCCTCGCTGCAGCAATTAAAACGTCAGTTACTGGAATATTGTCTGGTGTCGCAAGTAGAGATGAAAAATCTGCTATAGCTTTTGCACAGAAACATGGTGTAAAAAAATATTTCAGTTCATATGAAAAGCTACTTAAAGATAGTGACATAGACATAGTATGTATAGCACTGCCACACAATTTACACGCAGAGTGGTCTATAAAATCAGCAGAAGCCAAAAAACATATTCTTTGTGAAAAACCTTGTGCAATAAATTATGAAAGTGCGGTTGCGGTAATCGAGGCCGTTAAGAAAAATGATGTCTTTTACATGGAAGGTTTTATGTATAGATGTCATAAGCAAACGAAAAAGCTGATTGAGTTACTTCAAAATAAAGTTATTGGTGATGTAAGGTTAATAGAGGCATCTTTTTGCTACCACGCCTTTTTTGACTCTACTCAGATTGAATCAAGAAAAATTTCAGGTGGTGGAGGGATTCTGGATGTAGGGTGCTACCCTATATCCATGGCAAGATTAATTGCCAGTATTGAAAATGGGAAAGATTCAATTTTGCCACTAGAAATTCAAGGAATGGCTCATATCGGATACGATAGTGAATATGACGAGTGGGCAATAGCCAATATGAGATTTCAAGGTGATATTCTTGCCCAAGTATCTACTGGAGTTAGTATTGAGCATAGAAATGATCTGAGGATATTTGGAAGTAAGGGGTCAATATATATTCCTTCACCATGGGTGCCAGGAGGGGCTGGGCCCGGCATTACGAGCATATTCCTGAAGCAAACAGGGGTTAAAGAAATTCAGGAAGTGCATATAGAGACAGCAGTGGGATTGTATCAACAGGAAATTGATACAGTGGGTATGAACATACATAATAGGCAAACGAAAGAAATGAGCTGGCAAGACACGTTGGTTAATATGGCAACTATGGCAATGTGGCGAAAATCAGTCGGTGTCAGGTCTATTTCAGATAGTTATGTATTGAAATGAAATGCGTGATCGTTTTATATATATCTGGGGTTAAATTTAATAAGTTTTTATATGGGCATTTTAAATGAATCACAAAAACAATCAAAGTGGTAGCGGTTTAATTTGGATAACAGGATATTCAGGGGCGGGTAAAACTACTATAGCTCGTTTAGTAAGTGAAAAATTGAAAGAAAAAAATATTTCAGTCGTATTGCTAGATGGTGACGAAATCAGAAGTATTCTTGGTGAGCGTTACGGGCATGAGTTGGAAGATCGAAGGCAATTGGCCAATGTATATGGACGGCTATGCAAGAAAATTTCAGATTGTGGTGTTACTGTTGTAATTGCGACTGTAGCAATGTTTGAATCGGTAAGGTTAGAAAATCGAAATTCAAATGATAAATATTTTGAAGTTTATCTTGATGTTCCACTGGAAATTCGCCAGGAAAGAGATCCGAAAGGACTATATAAAGCCGCAAAAGATAAAGGTATGAGTTCAGCCTTGCTTACGCAAGGCTTTGAAGAGCCAACGAATCCAGATTTGATTATAGATAACCATGGAGAAAATACACCCAAAATAGCTGCTGAATTAATTGTTTTTGAATATTCAAAATGTAATTTGACAAAAAGCCTGCCTAAACGAGTTGAATTGGTTGGCGATATACATACAAATAGAACCCACTACTGGGATTCTTATTATCAAAAAAGAAAAGCTCCAATCAGTCCTTCATCATTTGCACTTTTCTGTAAAGAAAATTTCCTTGACAGACACTGTCATATTCTTGAATTTGGTTGTGGCAATGGCAGAGATTCCTTCTATTTTTCCAAATCGCATAGAGTTTCAGCAATCGATGAGTCTAAAGTGGTGGTTGACTCAAATCGGACAAGAGCAGATCAAGAGGGGATCTTAAATATAGACTTTTTACATGGTGAATTTGGTACTGAAATTGCAGGCTTGCCCAATGAAGTTGATGCTGTCTATGCAAGATTTGTGATACATGCCATGTCTGAAGAAGCTGAGACAAGGTCTTTGCATGAATCATGGAGATTACTAAAAAATGGTGGGAAGCTGTTTCTGGAATTTAGGACAACACATGACCCTCTAATAAAGGAAGGGGAGCAACTTAGTGTGACAGAAAGAGTGACTGATCATTACCGTAGATTTGTAGATTTCCAGAAATTCTGTAAGAAGCTTTTAGATATTGGCTTTAAATTGGATTACTCAATAGAAAAACAGGGTCTGGCATCATTCGGTAACGATGATCCAGTTGTAGGCCGTGTAGTTGCTAGCAAGTTGGCTGTGTCGAAAATATAATATATTGATTTATGAAAATAATTATTAACCGGATATTTTCTGAAAAATATGTGGCTCCTAGAGCTAACGTTATCCAGTTGCTGATGTACAGGATTGCATACCCATTTGCTGTTTTGCTTAACAAGCTTCATTTGAGTCCAAACCAGATTACAACGCAATCTCTGGTATTTTCAATACTTGCCTTTATTGCGCTGATTTATGATGAAGGTTGGGTTTGGTTTTCGATTTTTTGGGGAGTGTCGGTGTTGCTGGATTTTTGCGACGGAACTGTCGCAAGAATGACAGATAGAGTATCGAAATCGGCATTTCGTTATGATCACATGAGTGATACGTTTAAAATATCGCTGTTAGCCCTTGGTGTAGGAATTCGTTTTGACAATTTACTATTTTGGATTTTGAGTTCAATGTTTATTTTCTTTTACAACTATGCCGAGATTTTGTCACATGATTTAAAATGCATAGCAGATAAAAATAAATGGCTACAGGCAAATAATACAATCACGGAGCTTGGTAAAGGCAGGAGCCGTTTGAGAGAGCGTAGTCATTTAGTTGGCTATCTAATTCACAAAGCGCCTTGGTTATATAAATTGATCCTACAAGGTTACTCAGTCATTGCAACATTTAATGGACATACACTGCTTATACTTTTTGCATTTCCAATTGGTGGGTGGTTAACCGCAGGTGCACTTGCTTACCTCATTTTTCTTACCGCAATAAGCTGTTTTTCCGGCATTAAAAAACTACGAAGCACGAGTCGTTAATCCAAATTTAATGATAGTGATATTTCAATGAAAAAAGCACGAATAATTGCATTCTATTTACCACAATACTTTCCAATCCCTGAGAATGATGAATGGCATGGGAAAGGTTTTACAGAATGGACGAACGTCACAAAAGCAAAACCAATGTTCCGCGGACACTATCAACCTATATTACCTTCTGAACTTGGGTTTTATGATCTACGTGTTCCTGAAACAAGAGATGTGCAAGCTGAATTGGCTCAAGAGTATGGTGTCGAAGCTTTTTGTTATTGGCATTACTGGTTCGGTGAGGGTAAGCGGATTCTAGAACGCCCATTCAAAGAGGTGCTCGAATCCGGCAAGCCGGACTTTCCCTTTTGCTTGGCCTGGGCAAATGCGAGCTGGACCGGCATCTGGTATGGTATGGAGAAGACTCAGTTGTTGGAGCAGAAATACTTAGGTGAGCATGATGATACAGAGCACTTCTATTCGCTTCTTGATGCATTCAAAGATCCGCGATATTTAAGGGTTCATAATAAACCTCTTTTCTTTATGTATGCTCCTACAGACCACCCTTATATGACCGAATTCATGAAGCTTTGGCAAAAGCTGGCACTGAAAGAGGGGTTGGATGGAATATATTTTGTTGGGGCCACATATGCTGAATATGACCTGCCTGGATTTGATGGCTCAGCCCGGATTGATCCTTTTGAAATACCAAAGCAAAGCAAATTCAACAGACTATTATCGCTTATGAAGCAGCATTTATTTGGATATCCGAGAAGGATCATTCAATATGATGATGTGATCAAAGCTCTCGAGAAAAAAACATTAAGAGAAAATGAATATCCCGTGATTACGCCTAACTGGGATAATACTGCAAGAAGTGGTACCAGAGGTTCTGTGATTGTTAATGCTAATCCGGAAAAATTTGGATTGATGATCAGGAATGCGTTGAAAAAAATAGAGCACAGAAAGCCTGATGAAAAAATCATTTTTGTTGAAGCCTGGAATGAATGGGCTGAGGGTAATTATCTGGAGCCCGATATAAAATTTGGCAGGGGTTTTCTTGAGGCTATCAAGAAGAATATTTTTGGAGTGTCAACACCATGATTGAGCATATTTGCCAACGTGAAGAAGTTCTTGCGATTATCCTTCGTGCCAATTATCACGCCGAGGGCATACAGTTTTTTACCCCTAACGAGTTTTCACAGCAATTGGGTTACATGAACCGTCCGCAGGGTTATGTCATCCCGCCACATGTACATAATCCGGTGGCGCGCGAGGTGCAGTTCACCAAAGAGGTGTTGATCATCAAGTCCGGTAAGGTGCGCGTGGACTTTTACAATGATGATCAAAACTATTTGGAAAGCCGTATCTTGAATCAGGGCGACATTGTGTTATTAGCCTTTGGCGGCCATGGCTTTGAAATGCTGGAAGCCAGCGAGATCGTTGAGGTCAAGCAGGGGCCTTATGCGGGTGAGGCAGATAAAACGCGTTTCTCTCCCATTTCTTCAGAACAAATTCGCATTGTTAAGTAACTTATGAGCCAACCAACATTCATTCCCGTCAACGAACCACTGCTCAACGGCAACGAAGAAAAGTATCTGGTCGAGTGCATTCGCACCGGCTGGATCTCGTCCGAGGGGCCATTCATCAAGAAGTTTGAAGAACAACTCGCCGCGCGCATGGGGCGCAAGTACGGCGTGGCGGTTTCTAATGGATCGGTGGCGCTGGATGCCGCTGTGGTCGCGCTGGGCATTGGGCAGGGCGATGAGGTCATCATGCCGACCTTCACCATCATTTCCTGCGCAGCCGCCGTGGTGCGCGCCGGGGCAGTGCCGGTGGTGGTGGATTGCGACCCGGTGACCTGGAACATGGATGTCACACAGATCGAAGCGCGCATCACGCCCCGCACCAAGGCCATCATGGTGGTGCATATCTTTGGCCTGCCGATGGATATGGAGCCGCTGCTGGTACTGGCGCGCAAACATGGTTTGAAAGTAATCGAGGACGCCGCCGAGATGCATGGCCAAACTTACAAGGGTAAACCCTGTGGCGGTTTTGGCGATATCAGCACCTTCAGTTTTTACCCCAACAAGCACATCACCACCGGCGAAGGCGGCATGATCGTGACAGACGATCCCGCGCTTGCCGAGAGATGCCGTTCCCTGCGCAACCTGTGCTTCCAACCCGAACAACGTTTTGTGCATGACGAGCTGGGCTGGAATTTCCGCATGACCAATCTACAAGCGGCGCTGGGCGTGGCGCAACTGGAACGGCTGGATGAGTTTGTGCAGATCAAGCGCCGAATGGGGGCGCGCTATACTAAGTTACTCACTGGCACGCCGGGCATTCAACTGCCGCTGGCGCATACCAATTACGCTGACAATATCTATTGGGTGTACGGCATGGTGTTGGATGACAGCGTGCCATTTGACGCCAAAGAAGCCATGACACGGTTGCACAAGCTGGGCATTGGTTCGCGTCCTTTCTTCTGGCCGATGCACGAGCAACCGGTGCTTCGCAAGATGGGCCTGTTTGACGGTGAAAGTTACCCAGTAGCCGAACGCATTGCCCGGCGTGGGTTTTACATCCCCAGTGGAATGGCGTTGACCGCCGAACAAATAGAAGTATCCGCCACAGCGGTAAAGGAAATTTTGCAATGAGCCAAGTCTTCGACGCCTATGCGCGTTATTACGATTTGCTCTACCGCGACAAGGACTACGCGGGCGAGGCGGAATATGTCGCCTCGCATATCCGCAAGCAGGCGCCGCAAGTAAAGCGTATTCTGGAATTGGGTTGTGGCACGGGCGCCCATGCCGAACACTTGGCGCGCATGGGCTATACCGTCCACGGTGTGGACATGAGCGAGTCTATGCTCGCCCGCGCCGATGCGCGCAAGTCAACCTTGCCACCCGAAGTGGCGGCGCGGCTGTCATTCGGGCTTGGTGATGCTCGCACCGTGCGCACAGGCGAGACTTACGATTCCGTAATCTCGCTTTTTCATGTGATGAGTTACCAGATCACCAATGCAGACCTGGAAGCCGTGTTTGAAACGGCCTCGGTTCATTTGCAACCAGGTGGTTTGTTTTTGTTTGATTTCTGGTATGGGCCTGCTGTACTAACACAACTCCCGGAAGCGCGCGTCAAACGGCTGGAAGACGAGGAGATTAAAGTCACTCGCATTGCCGAGCCGGAGCTTCATGTTAACGAGAATGTGGTGGATGTGAATTACACCGTGCTCATCGAAGTGAAAGCCACGAAGAAGGTCGAGCAAGTGAGGGAGACACACCGGATGCGGTATTTGTTCTTGCCAGAGTTGTTGTATTTTGCTGATGCGGAGATATGGACTGATTTCAAAAGCTTTGGCTGGATGAAATTGCAGGAATTAAACCAAGATGATTGGGCCGGTTTATTTTTTACGACAAAGAAATGAGTAAGGCACTATCCCAGCAAAATTCTTTAAAGCGAGTTTTGATTATCCATACGGAAGGTAATGCATTTAACAACCCCTCACTAAAATGTATCATTGATTTGCTGCTGGGAAAGGGCTGTGAGATCGATCTTCGCTATTCAAAATCTGGCGCATCCATGCTTGGCTATGAAGGTATCCGTTTTCTGCCTTTTGGGAGAAATCTACTACGATGGAAAAATCTGGTATTTGACCGATATTGTTTCCGGCCATTGGTGTTCTTATCAGTTCTCGTAGAAAAATTTATTTATTACAAAAAATATGACCTGATCATAGGCGTGGATAGGCATGGGTTGATTGAGGCGAGTGTCCTCAATAAAATCACGAAGACTCCTTATGTATATATCTCATTTGAAATAATGTTTGAAAGTGAAACATCTGCCCGATACAAGTCGTTAGAGAGGGAAGCATCAAAGGGTGTGGCTGCTTGGCTGGTTCAGGATGATGTGCGGGCAGGGCAACTGCAACGCGAAAACCTCCTTAATCCATTAAATAAAATCTTGCTGCCTCTCGCATCGGCCGGGATCGGGGTAGCAAAAGTTGATCGACTTCGGGACCGTCTTGGAATTCCCAATGACAAATTGGTAGCGATTATCATTGGTTCTCTCGATAATTGGACAATGGCAGATCGAATATTGAAATGCATTGCCGACTGGTCAGATGATTGGGTTCTGATTGTACATGCACGCTACGGACGTACCCGTGAGCTCTTAGCTGGAGAGCTATCTGCTTTCACACATTTACTTGACCACAAGATTTTTATTAGCGATGCGGCGACGGAGATGGTAGATGATATGGGTAGTATCCTTACTGGGGTTACTGTGGGGCTGGCCTTTTATAAACCAGAATACGGAAAGTCTTATTATGGTCATTACATTGGGAAAAATTTGGAGTACCTAGGGTTGGCTTCGGGAAAAATTAGTACCTATTTGAGGTATGGCGTCCCGGTCATCCTTAATGAGGTGGGGGTGTACGCTAAAGAGGCGCGGCAATTTCGATTTGGTTGCGTTGTTGAACGGACAGAACAAATCAAGGATTGTTTAGACGAAATAAGTCATGATGAATATCGGCATAACGCGGTAGATTACTTTGTCAAAAAACTTGATTTTAATATCTATCGGGACAAAATTTGGTCTCGCTTTGAAGCACTTGTTGATAAAAGTATTTGATCAATTTTGGCTAAATTGGGAATGCTACGTTGAAATTGATCAAACACTACTCCGCCCTACAGGTATTCTGGTTGGACGAGCCGATTATTCAAAGGCTGGAGCCATGTTAAATTGGCCTCATACCATTCATGTGGACGGGGTCATCTATCGCATGTGTGATTCCGCTAAACATCGTGGCTAATCAGGGGTTCCTATGACCAATAATATTTTCAGCAACTCAATTACCCAAGTAAAGGGGTTGGCAATTTTGCTCGTGGTGTTGGGGCACATTGCCTCGCCGCTGGGCGCAACCATCTTTTCATTTCACATGCCCCTGTTCTTTTTCCTAGGCGGAGTGTTTATTAAGACCACATATCCAGCCAGCAATTTTCTGCAAAAGAACTTCGTCAGGCTGATTTTTCCATATTTGATTTTCGGGGTATTGGGTCTGTTGGTAAACGATCTCAAAAATATCTTGTTACACCGGCCATTGGAAGATTTGCTTCACAATGTTACTGGCTTACTGTTCTGGATGGATTCCTCGCGCCTGCAGCATTACGGGATGGTCTTGTGGTTCTTGCCCGCATTGTTTTGGGCAAGGATGTTGAGCTACTGTTTAATAAAATACCTGAAGATTAATGATCTGCTAATTTTTATGCTGTGCGTGTTGTGTGCGTATTTGTTTGCCAACCTGATTGACGTTACTTTGCCATTTGGTCTGGATAAAGGGTTGGTAGCGTTGCCCTGGGTATTCATGGGGTCTGTTTTTAATCGACATAAAGAAGAAATTCTTACGGCATCAATATGGCAGGCCGTGCTGATCGCGTTGCTTGTGGCTTTGATGATTTACTTTAGAGGCATGCCACGCCTGGATATGGCGACAAAGAATGTTGACCATATTTTTGTGACACTGCCCTACACTTTTGCTGTAATTTTTTTGATTATTTATCTGATCTATAACGTGAATCTTGGTGCATCAGCGCCACTGAAAACGATTTCAATAGTTATCAGTCTATTCGGTAGCCAGTCCATGCTGGTTTATATCGTCCATCCTTATACCAACAACGGGGCTTATTTACTGGTTACCCATTTTTTAGGGGAGGGTTACTGGTACCTTAAGTTGGCTGTGACAATAACAATGTTGCTTGCGGTGATTCTGATTAAAGTGCGCCATCAAAACTTGCCATTATTTAAATATTTATGATTGGATCGCCTGTAAAAGAGTATGCAACGACATGCATGCTGACCAATATTTCTCCGTCAATAACTGGCCCTGCCGGAAACAAGGTGCAAGCCTGCCAGGTTCTCGCGCATAATGCGCAACGTCAGGGAGAAGGGGGGCTGCGAACCCAGGGTTTGTTCAAGGTATCGCATCCCGGGAAACCGCTGGTTAGTATCCTGATGGCCGTTTTTAACAGTGCGACCTTTCTTGAAAAAGCAATATTAAGCGTCCTGAAGCAGGATTATGCAAATCTGGAATTTATCATTGTTGATGGGGGATCTACAGATGGAACAATCGATATCATCCGGAAGTATGAGCATGCTATCAATTACTGGGTTAGCGAGCCGGATCGGGGCATAAGCGATGCTTTCAACAAGGCAGTTATTCTTGCAGCTGGAGATTATTTTAATTTCCAGGGGGCTGGTGATTATCCGGTTTCGGACAGCGTAGTCAGTGAAATGATGCTTGGGGTTGATGCCCAAAACGATATGCTGATTTGCGGAAGAGTGCAGAGGGTTACGGAAACCGAAGAAGAAAAGGTGATCTGGATAGCCCCCAAGCACTACACCTCGAAATTCAATAAACGCTCCCTGTTATTCAAGATGCCTTTGCCGCACCAGGCGCTCTTTACGCACAGAAGAATGTTCGAATTGTACGGTTTGTTCGATACGGACAATATTTTTACCATGGACTATGAACATCTGTTGAGGGCTTACAAGCACTTCCCGGAAGTTAAGCTGAAAGACATCGTGTTTTCTGCCTGGCGGGAAGGCGGGGTCGGAACGGGCCGGATGCTCGAGCACCTCAGGGAGCAGGTAAAAATAAAAGAGAAGAACAAAGTGGCACCCAGGTTAGTCTTAAAGCTGTTGGAGTATTGGATATACTTCAAATTCTATGTCAAGAAAGGTTTGATGACGCTGAGGGTGTTAGATGACAAATCATGAAAATTATTAGTTGGCAGGCAGTCCTCACCGAGCACCAGGTGCACCTACTAAGGGCGCTTGGAAAAATGCCTGGAACGAGACTTAAGGTCGTGACAGCAGTAGAGGAGCTGGCTGAAAGGAAGCAGCAGGGCTGGGCCAAGCCGGATTGGAGCGATTTGGAAGTAACCGTGCTCCACTGCCGAGGTTGGTTGGCGACCGGGATGGAGTTGATCCGGGATAATCCGGATGCAGTGCACCTATTCAGCGGGCTGTGGGCAAGCCGCCGGTTTTTTCTGCTGTTGCTTTACGCGGTATGGAAAAGAAGGATGGTAGGGTTGGTTGTTGAGCCGTATGGCGATACGCAGGACGGCTATCTGGCCGACCACGGAAAATTAAAAGGTTGGCTGCTTACCAAGCTTAGACCGTTATGTTACGGAATTGCCGGTAAGTTTCTTGGGAAACGCATTGCCCCAATTTTTGGGATTTCGCCTAAGGCAGTCAAACAGTTTGGGAAGGCTGGTTTTTTAGTGCGCAATATCTATCCATTCGGATATTTTATCCCTACCCAACAACACCAAGTAGGGGCGGCGCAGCCTGATCCGGAAGGTGTATTGCGGCTTGTATTTGTCGGGGCATTAATTTCCAGAAAAGGGATCGATACTATTGCACGGGTCGCGTCGCTATGTCAGGAGAGAAATATCCTCATTAGATTGGATGTTTATGGACCGGGCAGGCCTGACTCCCAGCTAGCCATTTCCCCCAATATTAATTATTGCGGTATTATTCCCTTTGGCCAGGCGCAAAAGGTGATGGTATATTATGATTTGCTTATTGTGCCTAGTAGATATGACGGCTGGGGGGTGGTCGTGAATGAGGCTTTGCAGCAGGGCGTGCCTGTTCTTGCAAGCAGTAAGGCTGGAGCCTCTGCGCTGGTTGCCCAAAGTGGTGCCGGCTCGGTCTTTGATCCCAATAACATGACAGCGCTAGTTGAGCTTGTTGAGTCTTTGGCCAACGACAGAACAATAATTGTTGGCTGGAAGAAAAAGGCACGTGCTTATGCGGATAAATTGGCGCCTGAAATAGCGGCATCTTATATGCTGGAATGTATTGAGGCGAATTTGAGAGGTGCAGGAAAACCACCGTGCCCATGGTATTTAATGGATGAATATGCAACAGGAGAGTACTGAATGAGAATAATGCGCCAGGTAGTGGATGGAGTAACCAGTTTAATAGGGAAGATCAATCGTCGACGGAAAAGAGCAATCCCTGCGCAACATACTGCACAGATCAAGGTGAATCTAGGCTGTGGGCTGGCAATCGCACCTGGCTGGATCAATATAGATGGTAGCCTTAATGCATTGATTGCGAATCTCCCGGGATTTTTTCACAAGATCGCCTATCGGCTTTCGGGAGCGAGACAGTATTACAGTGAAGATGAATATTGCAGCATCCTGCAAGGCAATACTTTCATGCACCACGATCTTGCTTACAGCATACCTTTGCATGATGGAAGCGTTGATTTTATTTATTCATCGCATTTTCTTGAGCACCTGTCGCGCAAAGATGCAGAAAATCTGCTGCGCGAAAGTTATCGTGTACTCAAGCCGGGTGCAACTGTAAGGGTTACGGTCCCCGACTTGGAATACGCGGTGAAGTTATATGGCATGGGCAAGAAGGAAGAAATGCTTACCCAGTATTTCTTTGCCGATGATGATAGCCACTATGCCAGACATAAGTACATGTACGACTTCCCGTTACTTAGAGAGGTGCTGGAAAAAACTGGATTCAAGGATGTAAGACGTTGCACCTTTCAGCAAGGCACTACTCCCAACTTGGCGGTTCTCGATAATCGCGTAGAAGATTCGTTATTCGTAGAGGGGACGCGTTAATGGAAGGCACTAGTTCCATAACTAGTGACAAGATCATGAAGCTGGCGATGCGCAAATGGTTGAACATCAATTGAGGGATTATATTAACGTGTGCAAAGTGGAATACTTAAACCCAGATTGTCCATTAGCTTCGTCATTTCAGCGCAGGCGGAAATCCAGCAATATAACACGCTGCGAAGCAGACAAAACCGACATGTCGCCCCGCTTCGCTGGGTGTTTTTCAATCAACTGGATTCCCGCCTGCGCAGGAGTGGTGGGTTTTTTGTCTAATGGACAATCTAGATTAAAGACAACCCGTGATACTCGGCAATTCTTGCTTGCATGGGGTAGCCGTGTCTGACAGATTAGTCATTCATGCGACGAACGTTCATCAGGGCGGCGGGCGCACTTTGCTGGATGCGTTGCTCAGGGCGCTCCCGGATTCATCCGGGGCGCTCGCGTTGTTGGATAGTCGGATGCCGATACCGGATGGTATGCCGGAAGGTATGCAGCTAAAGAGGGTAAAACCCACGGTGATCGAGCGATTAAAAGCGGAGCGCTGGCTTGCTGAAACCGTGGGTTACGGGGACATTGTTCTCTGTTTTGGCAATCTTCCTCCGATTCTCAAGCTGCGCGGTCGTGTAGTGGTATTCCTTCAAAATCGCTGTTTGATTGACAATATCCGGCTGGATAATTTGCCGCTGAAGCTTAGGGTAAGGATAACAATTGAGCGCTTGTGGTTGTACAACAGGGTGAACATTGTCGATGAGTTTGTCGTGCAAACGCCCACGATGAAAAGGTTACTGGAGGCTAGAACGCAAGGAAGGGTGCCGGTGCGCGTCCTTCCCTTTATGGCGGACTTCAATGGCTATGCACGAAGATCCTCGCAGACGCAGGAACGAAGAAGGGAGAGTTGTGATTTCTTGTATGTGGCGTCCGGCGAACCGTACAAGAACCATCACCAATTGATCGAGGCGTGGCGTCTGCTGGCCGAGGAAGGGCTGTTCCCCTCATTACGGTTGACTCTGGATGAAGCCCGTTTCCGAACGTTATGCCGCGAGATCGAAGAGGTGCGCCAGCGATATAGATTAAAGGTTACGAATATGGGCGTGCTGTCGCATGGTGAAGTCTTGGCGCTGTACAAGAATGTTGACGCATTGATCTACCCTTCGACCCTCGAGTCGTTCGGGTTGCCGTTGATCGAGGCGCGGCAGGCTGGCCTGCCGGTGCTGGCGTCGGAGTTGGACTATGTGCGCGACGTACTAGATCCGGAGCAGACGTTTGATCCTGAGTCACCCATGTCTATTGCCAGAGCGGTGAAACGCTTTATGGGAATGGAAGAGCGCCCGTTGCCTTTGATGGATGCCAAAAAATTCATTGAACATATCGCCGGGAAGACGGAGTAGTTTGCGTGCATTGATAGTGAGTCAGAAAATTCGCTTAGAAAATCAGGTCGGTAAAGGCTGTATCGGTATGATTTTAAGCTGGTGTAAGCAGGCCTTCCGTGAAGGGAGTGCTCACAAAATATGAATTTTTAGAGGTGCCTCTGTAAAGGAATTCAGACTACCATTATTAATCAAATATGAAATATAATGATTGAATTACGTACAGATAAAATACCTGAAACCGATAGTTTGATAGAACGCCCGCATAACTTGAAGCGCCAGTTACATCAACCTGCAACTTGACCTGTCACTCATGAATCTAAAAAACAAAAAAATCGCCATCATAGGCCTAGGATACGTTGGCCTGCCGCTTGCAGTTGAATTTGGCAAGCAGTTCGACACACTCGGCTTTGACATCAACAGCAAGCGCATCGCGGAGTTAAGCTCTGGCGAAGACCGCACTTTAGAAACTACGCATGAGGAGCTGACGCAAGCCATACGCCTTAAGTTCACCACCGACCCCACAACGTTGGCAGCGTGCAATATATTTATCGTTACAGTGCCCACACCCATCGACAAGGCCAGTCGCCCCGATCTGACACCGTTGATCAAGGCAAGCGAGACGGTGGGCAAGGTGCTCAAGCAAGGCGACATCGTTATTTACGAATCGACCGTATACCCCGGTGCCACCGAAGAGGTGTGCGTGCCTGTACTGGAAAAGTTCAGCGGCAAAAAGTTCAATGTGGACTTCTTTTGCGGTTACAGCCCCGAGCGCATCAACCCCGGCGACAAAGTTAACACTCTGACCAAGATCAAGAAAATAACCAGCGGCAGCACACCTGAAGTGGCTGACGCGGTCGATGCTTTATACGGCAGCATCATCACCGCCGGCACCTACAAAGCCAGCAGCATCAAGGTGGCAGAAGCTGCCAAGGTCATAGAAAACACCCAGCGCGACCTCAATATCGCTTTGGTAAACGAACTGTCTGTCATTTTTGAACGCTTGGGAATTGACACGCTCGACGTGCTGGAGACCGCCGGAAGCAAATGGAACTTTCTGCCCTTCCGCCCCGGGCTGGTCGGTGGGCACTGCATAGGCGTGGATCCGTATTATCTGACCCATAAAGCCGAGGAAGTGGGTTACCACCCTCAAGTCATCTTGGCAGGGCGCCGTATCAACGACAATATGGCGCGCTATGTGGCACGCAACACCATCAAGCGCATGTTGAAAAACGGTATGGACGTGCCGCGCTGCCGCGTAGGCGTGCTGGGCATTACCTTCAAAGAAAACTGCCCCGACATCCGCAACAGCAAAGTAGTAGACATGGTGCGGGAATTCGAAGCGTGGGGCATCAAGGTGGTAGTGGCCGACCCTTGGGCCGCGGCCGAAGACGTTGTGCATGAATATGGTCTTCACCTTGGCAGGGTAGATGCCGAGCATCCGGTGGACGCACTAGTCGTAGCCGTAGGTCACAACGAATATCGAAGCCTAACTCCCGCTGATCTGCGTTTGCTTTGCCGGGGAAATCTGCCTGTGTTGGCTGATGTAAAGAGTTTGTATAACCGGCACGAAGCTGTTGACGCGGGATTCACCGTATTTCGTTTGTAGATTTCTAGCAGCCTGTTAGATCTAGGCAGCATTCTTTGCGTAACTGATTGTTTATATTGAATATTTTATTAAGCGCGGCCATCCAAATTTGATTTATAACTCAATGAGTTGCGAGTTAAATCCGGCAGGCTGCTAGCTGCAACACATAAAACTTTAAAGGCTTACTTCATGTACAACTACTCCTCGATAACTGACAGAAAAATTCGCCTTGCTCTGGTAGGTTGCGGGCGGATCGCCACCAATCACTTTGGCGCCATTGAACAACATGCGGACAGAGTGGAGCTGGTTGACGTATGCGATGTAAACCCTGCAGCCTTGGCGCAAGCAGTTACCCGCACTAAGGCCATAGGCCATCGTAGCCTGACCGAATTACTGAAAACCACCACCGCTGATCTGGTGATTTTGACCACGCCCAGCGGCCTGCACGCTGAACAAACTATCCAAGTGGCTCAGTCCGGTCGTCATGTCATGACCGAAAAGCCCATGGCCACTCGCTGGCACGACGGTGTGCGCATGGTCAAAGCCTGTGACGATGCCAACGTGCGCCTCTTTGTTATCCATCAAAATCGCCGCAACGCGACGCTGCAGCTGCTCAAGCGCGCCGTTGAACAAGGCCGTTTCGGCAAAATTTACGCCGTGGCGATGAATGTTTTCTGGACTCGGCCGCAAGCGTATTACGACAGCGCCAAATGGCGCGGCACCTGGGAATATGATGGCGGCGCTTTCATGAACCAGGCCAGCCATTACATCGACCTGCTGGACTGGATGATCGGTCCGGTGGAAAGCGTCATGGCCTACACCGCCACCCAGGCTCGCGATATCGAAGCTGAAGATGGCGGTGTGGTTGCCGTGCGCTGGCGCAGCGGTGCCATGGGCACTGTCAACGTGACCATGCTCACCTATCCCAAGAACATGGAAGGCAGCATCACCATCCTGGGGGAGAAAGGCACGGTTCGTGTTGGTGGTGTGGCGGTTAATGAGATCCAGACCTGGGAATTTGCCGATACACGCCCCGAAGATGCCGAAGTTGCAAGCAGTAGCTATCAGACCACCTCGGTCTATGGTTTGGGTCATCCTCTCTACTACGACAACGTGATCAAGACCCTGCGTGGCGAAGCCGAGCCCGAAACCGATGGCCGAGAGGGACTTAAAGCGCTGGAGTTGCTGATCGCCATATACCGCTCTTCCCGTGACGGCAAGCGGGTTGCCCTGCCACTGGATTACTAAAACCCCATGAGCATCACTATTCACCCCACGGCCATTGTTGACGATGGCGCACAGATTGGCGACGGCAGCCGTGTCTGGCATTGGGTGCACATCTGCGGTGGTGCGAAAATCGGCGAGCGTTGCTCTCTTGGACAAAACGTATTTGTCGGCAACAAGGTGCTGATCGGCAACAACGTAAAAATTCAGAACAACGTTTCTGTGTATGACAATGTCACGTTGGAAGATGACGTATTCTGCGGCCCCAGCATGGTATTTACCAACGTATATAATCCGCGCTCCGCTGTTTCGCGCAAAGACGAATATCGCAGCACTCTAGTGAAGAGGGGTGCCACCTTGGGCGCTAACAGCACTATCGTTTGCGGCACAACCATAGGCGAATATGCCTTTGTCGGCGCGGGTGCGGTGGTTAATCGAGACGTAGCAGATTACGCGCTGATGGTTGGCGTGCCCGCCAAACAAATTGGATGGATGAGCCAACACGGCGAGCGACTTGAACTACCTCTGCATGGACAGGCGATAGCGACATGTGCAGCGACTGGACGACGCTATGTGCTTGATGGAAGCAATATAACTATTCAAGGAAATGATCCTGCAAGTAAAAGCAATCTATGAGGATATCTAGAAGCATGTTGGGCTTAGATACGCAGCATGGTCTAGCGTATTGATTATATTTAATATTTTATTAGTGTGGGATAATTTAAAGCTCTTTATAAATCAAACGGAGTGGTCGGTTAGTTCCTCCTACCCAATAAATTGTGTTTACTACAATTCACTGTATTTGCTGCGCAGAAAAAGTAAAGTCGCGTTAATAGATCTAAACCCACTCGAACAAAGATAAAAATGGACGAATTTCCACAAAATTCATCGTCAAACGTGATTGCAAAGTCGATAAGCCATCACACTGCAGCGGAGTGGACAACTTGCAAGCTGCCATCCTGCGGCCCAAACTCGGCATTTTTGAAAAGGAAGTTGAGTTGCACCAGCAGATTGCCGTGAGCTATGAGCAACTGTTCAATTAGGTCGGCATTGACACCATGCTATACATCGAGCCGCACAACACCACTGTCTTTGCGCAAACACCATTCGGACGAATAACCGCGAAGTGCTGCAAACAAAACTAAAGGCAGCCAGCATTACGACGGAGGTGCATTACCAGATTCCTCTGAACAAGCAGCCAACCTTGGCCGATGAACAGGACAGTTTGTCGTCAGGTGATGAGGTGACGTAGCAGGTGATCCGTTGGACAATGGAACCGTACTTGAATATTACGGATCAAAAGCATGCCATAAACCCGATTAAGGAAAATAGTGATAAATAATATAATAGACCGTCTCGCATGGATATTTGATTCTATTGTTCGATTTTCAGCTCGACGCGCACATTTATACAGAATGCGTCAATATCCTGGAGTTAACGCAGCTGCTGTGCTCGGTGTAGGTACCAATTTAAATGGGCCAAAAAATAATTTTTTGATAGGTAAGCACACGTATATAAATAATGGCCATCTCTCCTGCGGCCCTTCGTCAAGTGTTTCTATCGGCATCGGTTGTGCCATTGGCTATAACGTTTCAATAAAAGCAATTACTCATTCAAAATTAAAGCCAACAAATAATGACGATGGTCCAATTATTCATGTTGAAAAAAATATAATCATAGGTAATAACTGCTGGATAGGTGACAATGTTTTCATACGTGAAGGAGTGACGCTTGGAGATGATGTTGTAGTTGGTGCAAATTCAGTAGTTACAAAGTCTTTTTCAAGTGGAAAGATAATAGCTGGTGTTCCCGCCCGTGAAATTAATGGGTAATGCCGTTTCAGTTCCTAGTTGCTCATATTAGGTAACACGATCGTACCAATCGGAGTTTTATGCATGTTTTAATCATTCCATCTTGGTATCCAACGTATCAAGAAGATATTGCTGGCAGCTTCTTTCGTGAGCAGGCGCAAGCCCTTCGAAAGCAGGGCTGTAAGGTTGGAGTGATTTCTCCGCAATTACGTTCTCTGCATAATTGGCGGTCAATATTTACAGGGAAGTCAGGGCTAGAAGTCGAGAACGATGAAGGTATAGCAACATATCGTTCGCACGGGATGAACTGGTTTCCGCGCGTTCCTTCTCTGGCTTCAAAATTCTGGGTTCGACACGGTTGTCGCTTGTATGAGCAATATATTGCAGTGCACGGAGAGCCTGATGTTATTCATGTTCACTCGATATTTAACGCGGGAGTGCTGGCGGCAGAAATTTACAAAAGATATTCGATACCGTTTGTCATAACTGAACACAGTTCAGCTTTCGCTTGTGGATTGGTTTCGGCTCAGGGTATATCCTTTGCAAATAATATTGTTGCTCTCGCAGAAGTAAAACTCGCTGTTTCAAGTGAATTTGCTTTGCTGTTAGATAAGATGCTGGGCGACAAAAGTCGTTCTTGGGGCGTGATGCCCAACATGGTGAATAAGGATTTTTGTGATTATCCACTACCGCTACGTATAAACAATAAAGATTTTAAATTTATAAATATTGCAAAGATGACCGAGATAAAAAAGCAGACAAATATTATTTTAGCTTTCTCAGAGGTTTTTAAATTTAATTTGGATGTAACTCTGACTATCGGTGGTGAAGGGCCGGAAATGCTTGCTCTAAAAAATATTTCTTCTCAACTGGGAGTTAGTGACCGGATCAAGTTGACCGGCAAGCTCTCTCGTCAGCAGGTTTTAAAAGAAATGGTTGCTTCGGACGCTTTTGTTTTATCAAGCAGCTATGAAACCTTTGGCGTCGTTGTAATCGAAGCACTGGCACTGGGCAAACCAGTCATCGCCACGCGCTGCGGTGGGCCTGAATCTATTGTACGCGAGCAAGATGGTGTGCTTGTGCCGATCGACGATGTGTCCAGTCTCGCAGCCGCAATGCGTTATGTTTATGAAAATCGACATAAATATGACGCTGCTGGAATTCGTGCCGCGTGCAAGATGCGTTATAGCGAGAGTGCGGTTGCCCAGCGACTTATGGCCATCTATAGTGATATTGTTGAGGCACACGCTGTTGCACTTCGAACTTGAATCCACCAAATAAATCAACATGAAAATGCAACCATTAGTTAGTATAATAATACCAGTTTATAATGGATCTAATTATTTAGCCGAAGCGATAGAGTCCGCTTTAAGTCAAACGTATAAGAATATTGAAATAATAGTAATTAATGATGGGTCTAACGATGGTGGCGCGACTGACCAGGTTGTTGCCTTGTATTCAGATCGCGTGAAGTATCTCAAAAAAGAAAATGGAGGCGTGGCGACTGCTCTCAATCTTGGTATTGATAAAATGCGCGGGCAGTATTTTTCTTGGCTGAGTCACGATGACTTATATTTCCCACATAAAATCAAGACACAGATCGATTTTCTTTCCAGGCTAGGGTTCCCCGATATAGTTGTATATTCAAATAATTACAACCTCATCGAATCAAGTAAAATAATGTACCTGACTCAGCACTCGGCATGCTCGGATCTTAAGTTTCGGGCGGCGGAAATTGTGGGTAGCAACCAGATTAATGGCTGCACTCTCCTTGTCCCGCGCAAGGCATTTGATGAAATGGGATTATTTAACGAGAAACTTAAATTCGGCCAGGACTATGACTTCTGGTTCAGAATAGCTAAAAAATTTCCATTTAGGTATTTAAA
>JBCKTV010000014.1:0-48743 GCA_038925365.1 Gallionellaceae bacterium | reverse complement strand
TTCTTGGAAGTTTCGTCAGTGTTTTTCTTTTCGCCTTTGTTAAAGCGGCAATTTTCCAGCACTACCAGCTCACCCTCAGCCACTTCAAATCCGCCGCCTACCCAATCCTTGATCAGGCGCACGGGTTTACCCAGTTTGGCTGCAATGACGTCTACAACAGGCTTAAGTGAATTTTCTTCTGAATAAACGCCCTCTTCAGGACGACCCAGGTGTGAAGTAACCATCACGCGTGCACCTGCTTTCAGGGCAAAATTGATGGTTGACATAGATGCAGTAATTCGAGCATCAGAAGTCACTTTGCCATCTTTAACTGGCACATTGAGATCTGAACGAATCAGGACACGAAGGCCCTTCAAATTCAGATCGGTCATTTTAATTACGGACATGCTTGTTTCCTTTTTTAATGACAAAAGGGCTGACTTGACGTCAGCCCTAGCACACGATGTTTTTACTTGGCGATGTGAGCAACCAGACGCATCATGTTGCAGGTATAGCCATACTCGTTGTCATACCAAGCCACAACTTTAACAAAAGTTGGATCCAGCGCAATGCCTGCTTCAGCATCAAACACTGAAGGACAGGTGTAACCACGGAAGTCAGTAGATACAACTTTCTCTGTGGTGTAACCCAGCACACCTTTCAAAGGGCCGCTTTCTGACGCTGCCTTCATTGCGGCACAGATTTCTTCGTAACTTGCAGGCTTGTTCAGTTCAACCGTCAAGTCTACAACTGAAACGTCTGAGGTTGGAACGCGGAATGCCATACCTGTCAGCTTCTTGTTCAGCTCTGGAATAACGATGCCGACTGCTTTTGCTGCACCGGTAGAAGATGGAATGATGTTTTCCAAAATACCGCGACCGCCACGCCAATCTTTATTTGACGGACCATCTACTGTTTTCTGTGTAGCAGTTGCCGCATGTACTGTGGTCATCAAACCACGCTTGATACCCCAGATGTCGTTCAATACTTTGGCTACGGGAGCCAAAGCATTGGTAGTGCATGAAGCTGCTGAAACAATCGCTTCACCAGCATATTTGCTGTGGTTTACGCCATATACGAACATCGGTGTATCGTCTTTACAAGGAGCTGACTGAACAACTTTCTTTGCGCCAGCAGTAATGTGTGCTTGGCAAGTTTCTTTGGTCAGGAAGAAGCCGGTACATTCGATAACAACATCAACGCCCGCTTCTTTCCACTTTAGATTTGCTGGATCACGTTCTGCTGTCAAACGAATCTTCTTGCCGTTTACCACCAGATTGCTGCCATCTACTTTGACATCGCCATTGAAACGGCCATGAACTGAATCGTATTTAAGCATGTATGCCAAGTAATCTGGCTCAAGCAAGTCATTGATAGCAACAACTTCAATTTCAGGAAAATCCTTTGCAGCTGCGCGGAATGCCATACGGCCAATGCGGCCAAAACCATTGATACCAACTTTAATTGTCATTTTGAAACTCCCGTTCTAATTTAAATTTAATAATTCTTTATAGTATGCTTTTTAAGGTTTTCACTACATTGTGGCTATAGCCGGGTCTGAAGACCCTTAACATTCGCTACGCTCATGTTAGCTTCACCGCAACGAGGTCGCCGCCTGGTTTATCCGATTGTTTTCTTTACTGTCGCAACTACGTTGTCAGTAGTAAAGCCAAAATGTTTGAACAGTTCAGGTGCGGGGGCGGATTCACCGAAGCAATCCATACCTACAACTGCGCCATCCAGCCCGACATATTTGTACCAGAAGCCTGTTATACCTGCCTCCACCGCGACACGCTTCATGCCCTTGGGCAAGACGCTGTCTTTGTAAGCTTGATCCTGACGGTCATACAAGTTGGTGCAAGGCATGGAAACCACACGAACATTGATGCCCTCTGTTGCCAGTGCTTTTTGAGCATCCATCGCAAGGCCAACTTCAGAACCTGTTGCAATGATGATGCCTTGAGGTTTGCCATTGGCAGCTTCAGATAATACGTAACCACCTTTGCGGATATTCGCAATCTGTGTTGCATCGCGGTTCTGGAAGGCCAGTTTCTGACGACTGAAGATCAATGAAGATGGGCCTGTCTTGCGCTCTACTGCGTTAATCCATGAAGCTGCGGACTCAACTGTATCGCATGGACGCCAAACATCCATGTTGGGGATATAACGCAATGTTGAAGTTTGTTCTACCGGCTGATGAGTCGGGCCGTCTTCGCCCAGACCGATGGAGTCGTGGGTAAATACGAAAATCACACGTTGCTTCATTAGCGCGGCCATGCGCAAGGCATTGCGTGCATATTCCGAGAACATCAGGAAAGTACCGCCAAATGGTAGTAAACCGCCATGCAAGCACATACCGTTCATGATGTGCGACATACCAAATTCACGTACGCCGTAGCTGATGTAATTACCTGGTTTCTTCGCATCCACTTTGGTGCAGCCTACCCAGTTCGTCAGGTTGGAGCCGGTAAGATCGGCTGATCCACCCAAAAACTCAGGCAAAACTGGAACCAAAGCATTGATCGCATTTTGAGAAGCATTGCGCGATGGAATTGATTCTGCTTTTTCGTTAACCTGCTTCATCACTTCGGCAGTATGCTTGCTAAAATCTACCGGCAAATCACCTGCCATGCGACGTTCAAATTCTGCCGCCTCTTTAGGGAATTTTGCACGGTATCCAGCGAAAGTAGTATTCCACTGCTTTTCTAGGTCTGCGCCCTTGCTACGTGCATCCCATGCTTCGTACACATGCTTTGGTATTTCAAACGGGGGGTAGTTCCAGCCGATGCGCGCGCGGGTAGCGGCTACTTCAGCGTCGCCAAGTGCTGCACCGTGCACATCATGGGTGCCTTCTTTGTTTGGTGAACCTGCACCAATTACTGTTTTGCAGCAAATAAGCGTAGGCTTGTCTGTTACAAGTTTGGCTGCTCTTATCGCTGCATCGAGTTCAACGGGGTCATGGCCTTCTACATTGGCAATTACGTGCCAACCATAGGCTTCAAAACGCATCGGAGTGTTATCGGTAAACCAGGCGCTTACATGACCGTCAATAGAAATATCATTGTCATCCCAGAACGCGATCAGCTTGCCCAGACCCCAAGTACCGGCCAGTGCGCAGGCTTCGTGGGAAATGCCTTCCATCAGGCAACCGTCACCCATAAACGCATAGGTGTAGTGATTGACGATCTCGTGGCCGGGACGGTTAAATTCATTAGCCAGCAACTTTTCAGCCATCGCCATACCAACCGCGTTGGTGATACCTTGACCCAAGGGGCCTGTAGTGGTTTCAACGCCTACGGTGTAGCCGTATTCTGGATGCCCCGGTGTTTTAGAGTGCAGTTGGCGGAAACGCTTGATTTCCTCCATCGGTAAATCGTAGCCAGTTAAATGCAGCAATGCATATATCAGCATAGAGCCATGGCCGTTCGATTGCACGAAACGGTCACGGTCAGCCCACTTGGGATTGGCAGGGTTATGGCGTAAATGATGATTCCACAGTACTTCGGCGATCTCAGCCATGCCCATAGGAGCACCTGGATGACCAGAATTAGCTTTTTGTACCGCATCCATCGCTAAGGCGCGAATAGCGCCTGTCGTATCGTTGAACTTTGGGGGTTTTACATTTCTCGCCACAGCCATTTTACTGCCTCCTAAGAACTTCCCTGTTAGGGGTTAAATTGTATTTTTATTGCACCAACTTTTAATTATGCCGCACCACAGTATTTTGGGCAACTACCCCTAAGGGGGGGTTATTGATCATTTTCACTCCCCTTTTTGTGCATTTTAATGCTAAGTTGTTTGAGTTTGCGGTACAAATGCGTACGTTCTATCCCAATATTTTCAGCTACCCGCGTAACATTGCCGCCTTCCTTATCCATCTGGTAATTGAAATATAGCTTATCAAAATACTCGCGTGCTTCGCGCAAGGGCAAATCGAGAGGCAGAGAAAACTGCTTGATTACTCTTCTTTCTATTGCTTCTACGGATTCAATTTTCTTCTGCTCCTGTTTGATGCCCTGCTGTATCACCGTGGCTACCGTTTTGAGCAGCTTCTGCAAGGCAATGGGTTTTTCCAAAAAGTCTGCAGCTCCTATGCGAGTTGCTTCCAGCGCCGTTTCTATGGTGCCGTGCCCGGACATCATTACAACCGGCATCGTCAACAATCCTTGCGCCACCCATTCTTTGAGCAAACTCAAACCGTCAGTGTCAGGCATCCAGATATCGAGCAATACCAGATCAGGCACTTTGTGCAGGCGAAATTCGCGTGCCTGCTGCGCATTTTCAGCCATATGTACCTGATAGCCCTCATCAAATAGGATTTCAGACAGCAATTCACGGATACCTACTTCATCATCTACTACGAGGATTTCCCTGCCTGTCATTATCCTGCCACCTCTTCAACTACCAACAACGGAAAAATAATACTGATACAGGTGCCGCCTGTATCTCTTGGTTCAATCGAGATCGAACCACCATGTTCTTCAACAATTTTTTTGACAATAGGTAAACCCAATCCAGTGCCCTTGTCTTTGCTTGTCGTATAAGGCTCAAAAGCGCGCGACACAATATGCTCTGGAAATCCGCTACCATTATCGAGCACACTCATCTTTATGTTATTTTTTATATTTTCGGTACGCAACACAATTTGAGGATTTGCTACGTTTTTCAACGCATCATGTGCGTTATGCAATAAGTTGTGGATAACTTGACGCAAACGTGTTCCATCACCATTAATTTTAGGATTTTTTGCATTTAATTGCATCGTAATCGGGCTACTATTGGCTTCATACAAACCCATCACCTCATTAAGCAGCTGGTGCATATCCAATGGCGACAACTGCACTGCGGGAGCGCGTGCGTAATCCGCAAATTCCATTACCATTTTTTTCATTGCTGACACTTGACTAACGATTGTTTGTGTCGCCCTTTGTAATAACTTGGCATCATCTTCATTCAATTTATCGCTTAATTTGTATTCCAATCTTTCCGCAGAAAGCTGGATTGGTGTAAGTGGATTTTTAATTTCATGCGCCAGTCGCCGGGCCACTTCACCCCATGCCGCATGACGCTCTGCCTGCAACAGGTGCGTAATATCATCAAACACCACGACATAACCCGTTTCTTCGATTGAAGACAAACGTGTACCGCGCAATAATAAAATCTGGTTGCCATTCTTGCTCATGCGTTCGATTTGACGCTGCCACACATTCTTCGTTGCATCCTCAAATTCGTGTATTAAAGCCTCTGTAAACGGACGCAGTAATTTATACCGCATACTCACTGTTAATAATGGTACCCCACGCAACTCCAGCAGCGACACACCGAGTATATGTTCGGCACTGGTATTTGCCGAGCGCAAACGTAGCTGTTCGTCTACCACCAGCACGCCTGAAGATAGATGGGTGAGTACACTTTCCAGGTAGGCGTTTGATTTATTTAGCAGGCGCTGTTGACGTTCGCTCAATTTTTGCGCATCGTCTAACTGTGAGATCATTTGATTAAACAAACCCGTTAATGCGCCTAGCTCATCGCGACTTTGCACCGGGTAGTTGCCGCTAAAATCGCCCTGTGCGACTGCACGCGCGCCCTCAGCCAACGCAGCCAACGGCGAGCTCAAGCGCGCACTCAGAAAAAAAGCTGCCGATACGGCACTTAGCAATACAATCAGCAAAGATAAGGTCAAGGTAATGCCATACAGTCGCTTTAAACCGACGCGCGATAGGGATAATTCCTGATAATCGCGGTACACCGATTGTACTGAAGCAGTGTCATCAGCCAACTGATTTGACACTGGCTGCACCAACTGCAACATCCTGATTCCAGGCCAGGGGGATGTAGAGTCCACCGGTATCAGCACCCTTAGCACCAAAGAGTTATCAGGCAGACTATCCACTACATTAAACTGGCCTTGTTTGAGGGCTAGCTGCAACATTGCTGCATCAGGTGAATAGGGCAATGAATTGCTCCTGCTGGCCTGAACTAGCAACTGGCCCTTCATGTTGAACAAGGCAGCCTCTTGTGCTGCGCCTTCATCGAGCAATCTATGCAGGGTTTTGGCATGTCGTTCTACCGGCTGTTCCGCCAGCAATAAAGCAATGAATTTGCCTTTTTTTGCCAATTCCAGCAGAGCGTTGTCCAATGAACTGCGCCCTAGGTTCAAACCTCCCTCCAGAGCCTTCTCTACACGCACGTCAAACCAGGACTCTATGCTTTTCCCCAGGAATTGTACTGAAACGGTGTACACCAGCAAGCCGGGTAATATTGCGATTAAGGAGAAAAACAGGGCCAGACGTAAGGTGAGTTTCGCACCAAAAACATGCGCTTTGATTTTTTTGCGTAATTGCCAAAGTTGATAAGCAACCAGCGCACTCAGACACAAAGCCAGCGACCCAGCCAAGGCCAGCAATGTATAGTAATTTCGCGTGAACAGATCAGTATTCGTACTAGCACTCGCTAACAAATAGAGCAGCAATGCGCCAATTATTCCGCTGATGATAATCAAATATTTCACTGCATTCCTTTCCTGGCTAGGGCAATTTCTTCAGGCGCGAGGATCCAGCTATACCTCTCTGAATCCAGTTTCCACTCATCACTGGTCAGTGCATTTACCTGTAACGGTTTGGGTAATTGCGTTACGTCCAATCTCATTTTGGTATTGGCGGTATAGGCAGAATTATTTTTTAGCAGTGATGTAATATAGCCACTACTCCGATTTAACAATTCTACCGGAATTGGTTCGGAGGACTGGTTACCCAGTACCCGCAGCGCATCATCCAAATTAGCAAAATTTTGATATATGCTACCGCGCTTTATTCGATACTGACGCGTTAACGCGCTATAACTGAGCTTGGTTGTTTTTTCTGTTTTAAAGGCGAGCTCATTTAACCAATACCAACGCTGCCGCGTCAACGTAAACTCACTTAAAAAATTTAGAGTGATGCCGTATGTCAGGGCCTGCTCAATCAGGAGACTTAATTTGATATCAAAGTTGGCGGCAAGTTGATAACCTTCTTCGGTCATTCGAATCTCAACCTTGCGCACGACGATACTATCCGCAATCGCAGCAGAAGAACTCAGCAATAAAATGCTTAAAGTAAGCACTAGCAGTGTGTCTGGCTTAAACATTGCCATTATCGTAACTCATTGATTATATTTAATAATTTATATTGTTCTTTTGTAACAATGCATAAAAGAAGCCATCGTGCTGCTCGTTTGGCAGTAGTTGTCCTTGCTGCATGTCTGTTGCTGCCAGTTGGCACTGTCTAGCATCCGCATGATGCATCAAAAATTCCTGGATAACTTGTTGATTTTCAACTTCGAATATTGAGCAGGTTGCATAAAGTAGTTTTCCTCCCCGCTCCAGTAGTGGCCACAATGCAGTCAATATTTGTTGCTGTTGTTGCGCAAATTTTTCTATATCCGATGGCCGACGTAGCCACTTGATATCGGGGTGGCGGCGTACCACACCCGTGGCAGAGCAGGGCACATCGGCCAATATCCGTTGAAATAATTGACCATCCCACCAGTCTTCGGGTTGTGCCGCATCGCCCGTCAGCAACTTTGCGCTGAGCTGGAGACGCTGCATATTTTCATCCACTCTCACCAGACGCAAAGGGTCTTTATCCAAGGCAAACAGTGCTATCGATGCAGTCTCAAGCAAATGTGCACTCTTGCCGCCAGGTGCTGCGCAGGCATCAAGTACACGCATTCCCTCTTTCACGTCCAGAAACTCTGCCGCATATTGCGCGCCTGCATCTTGCACCGATACAAGACCGTCCATAAACCCGGGTAGTTTATCCACCGGCACAGGGTGCGCCAATAGAATGGCATCAGGCTCGATTAGGCTTGCCTGTATTCCATTTTTATCCAGCAATAACAGATAATCAGCAGTGCTCAATCGTTTGCGATTTACCCGCAAGGTCATCGGTGGATGTTGGTTGCCTGCCAGTAAAATACTTTCAGATTTTTCTGCATACTGCGACTTGATCTTATTTATCCACCATGCCGGATATGAGTAGCGGCCTTCTTCGGTGAGCGTGGCTTGTTTAATGAGCTGCTGTTTATTGCGCAAGAAGTTTCGCAGTATGGCATTGACCAGTCCGCTCGCCGCCGGATTACGTTGGCGTACAGCATTAACCGCAAAATCAACTATCGCATGCTGAGCAGCTTGAGTATATTGCAGTTGGTAAAGTGCAATCAGCAGGAGATAACGTACCTCAGGATCTTGCAGGGTCTTATTAAGTAAGGCATCAAGCACGACGTTAAGTTGGCCGTAAAAACGCAAGGTGCCGTAGCTTAAATCTTGCAATGCACCGCGCTGCTGTGGGTTAAAGTCGTAACATTCGCTCATAACCTCGCTCAATACTTGATTAAGATTTCGCCCGCTTAATACCTGGCTGATGACGGAAACGGCTGCTAGTTGTATGTTATCCATATTCTTAATTCTTATTCATATATTGCCGAAATAGTCACCCACTTTGAGCGCAAACCCCTGCACAAACTGGGTCGCTGGCATCGCTTTGGCATTGGGTCTTTGCAATAGCTCCAGATACATCGCACCGTTGCCGCACGCTACTTGAATGCCGTGCTTGTTGATTGCCAATATCTCTCCTGGCTTTCCTAGGCCATCGTCTGAAATTCGCGCTCGCCATATTTTAATTGTTGTTCCATTCAACAAAGAATGGGCCACCGGGGCAGGATTGTAAGCCCGAATAGCACGATCTAATTGCGCCGCACTTTGCGTCCAATCTAATATCGCTTCTGCTTTGCTTAATTTAGCAGCATAGGTCATCAGACTTGCATCTTGCACAAGCCCCTTCACGAGGCCATTTTTCAGCTGGCTTAGGACATCAAGAATTGCTTCTGCACCCAACTTTGCCAGCTTGTCATGCAACGTCTCGCTAGTATCGTGAGCAGAAATTGGGCAAGCTTTATGTAACAACATAGTCCCTGTATCCAAGCCCTCGTCCATTTGCATTATTGTAATTCCAGTTTCTGTATCACCGGCAAGAATAGCCCGCTGTATCGGCGCAGCACCCCGCCAACGCGGCAGCAAGGAGGCGTGTATATTCAGGCAACCTAGACGCGGCGTCTGTAACACGGCTGTGGGCAATATCAAACCATAGGCCGCAACTACCATTACATCGGCCTGATAGGTCGCAAGCTGTTGTTGTATTTCAGCTGCTTTCAGCGTTACCGGTTGCAGGACCGAAATACCATGTTGCATCGCAAGTTTTTTTACCGGGCTAGTGACAAGTTGCATTCCACGTCCAGCTGGTCGATCCGGCTGGGTCAATACTGCAACAATCGCATAGTTGTCTGCCAACAACGCTTCAAGTGCAGTTGCGGCAAAATGTGGGGTGCCGGCGAAGATTATTTTCAATTATTTTCCAGAGCCATCATTGCGCGAAGCGCGTTTTTTCAATTTGGCACGAATCCGTGTTTGTTTTAATGGCGACAAATATTCCACGAAAACTTTACCCAGCAAATGATCGAATTCATGCTGTATACAAACGGCCAGAAACCCGGCTGCTTCCAGTGTAAATACCTCACCCATGGCATTCTGCGCTCTAACCGTTATGCGCTCTGCACGACGCACTATCTCATAGATACTGGGAACTGACAGGCAGCCTTCTTCACACTCGCTTACACCAGCCATGCTGATTATTTCGGGATTAATAAATACCATTAATTTGTTACTGGTTTCTGATATATCAACCACAACAATGCGTTGATGCACGTCCACTTGGGTAGCAGCCAAACCAACGCCAGGCGCTGCATACATGGTTTCTGCCATGTCTTTTACTAATTTTCGAATACTGTCAGTGACCGCATTTACTTTCGCTGCCACCTTGTGCAGACGCTCATCCGGATATTGAAGTATTTTGAGAATTGCCATAATAGCTTGCTAATTTAAGAGACTAGATGCAAACTTTAAACTGCTGTGCGAACACCGCACCGCATTTCGTTACTTTGCTGGGATTTTTTCATGCGCAAGATTATATCGCTGATTTGCATTCTTTTGCCTATTCTCACCTACGCAGACGAATTAGTAGTGCGTGAAAACGCTCCCGGTCGCTACGTTGTGGTTAAGGGTGACACCTTGTGGGACATCTCCAACAAGTTTTTCAAAGACCCGTGGAAGTGGCCACAAATTTGGGGTTTAAATAAGGAGGCGGTCAAAAATCCTCACTGGATTTATCCTGGCAACGTGATTTATCTGGATCCCAACACCAAAACATTGCATTTTGGGGCGCTGCCGACATCTCAAGTAGCGTTGGTAGCAGCTGTTCCGCCAAGCGTGGAATTAGCATCCGAAATTCAGAAATTATCTCCAAAAATCCGTGTGATTAAAAGCGAGCATGGTGCCATAGCCAGCATACCCAACAATGTTATTGCAGCCTTTCTTACCAAACCCTTGGTCATTGAAAATGAAGAAATAGAAGGCGCGCCTACTTTGATAGGATCAATCGAAAATCGTAGTTTACTCAGCTTTGGCGATACTGTTTTTGCTCGTGGCATGCCTCTAAATAAGGGCTCATTGTGGCAGCTATATCGTCCAGGCAAGGCGCTCATAGATCCGGACACGGATGGAATTTTAGCTTATGAGGCAATCTATCTGGGGGATGCACGCATACAGAAATATGATGGGCTAACCATGAATAGATGGGGTCAGGCTCAGTTGCAGAATGATGCAAGCTTACAGAAAAATGATGAAATAACCACACTTAAAATTACCAAGTCTGTACTTGATATTCAAAAAGGGGATAGCTTTATTCAATCTTCTGTAGAATTATCCAGTAGTTATATACCTCGCTCTCCTAGCTTTAAAATTAAAGCCAAGGTTATTTCCATTTATGGCGGTGTGGATCAGGGTGGACAAAATGCGATAGTCACTCTTAACAAGGGGCAGCGCGATGGCCTTGAAAATGGTCACGTGCTTGCCTTATATAAGGAACGTGAAGTCTCTAAACATAGCGGAGAAACTTATACATTGCCCGCTTTTCGTTATGGATTGATCTTTGTTTTTCGCACCTTCGACAAAGTGTCGTATGCACTTGTTATGCAAGTACAGCGGACGGTGCAACTGTTGGATAGTGTGGAAACACCTTGAAATTATGCCTCTTACAGCCCGTCTGCGAGTAAAATATTCAATATAATCAAGATGTTACAATAACAGCCATGACTAAGTCTGACAGGCTGCTAGACGCGGAACTAGCGTCATGGCTCGCACTGAGTCAAATTCCTGGTTTAGGCAACGAAGGATCTCGTCGGCTGCTACAAGCTTTCGGTTCACCTGACGCAATTTTATCCACGCCAGCCTTAACTTTAAAACAGTTTGTAAGGCCTGTTGTCGCAAATGCCATCGTTAATCACTGTGCAGATGACATTTTGGCCTCTGTTTCATCCTGGCTGGAGGATCCTCTCAATCATATTGTAACGCTGGCTGATACTGACTTTCCGCAGGCTCTGCTCAACATTCCTGATCCACCACTGCTTGTATACGTTAAAGGCAGGCTAGATTTGCTCAATCATTCCTCCCTTGCTGTGGTGGGTAGTCGAAGCGCTACGGTACAGGGATTACGCAATGCTGAAGTATTTTCTCAGGCTATAAGCGAAGCTGATTTGTGCGTTGTAAGTGGAATGGCGCATGGCATTGATTCTGCAGCTCACCTAGGTGGCTTACGTGGAATCGGCTCTAGTATTGCAGTAGTTGGAACGGGCCTTGATAAAGTTTATCCCTCAGCCAACCGGGATTTGGCCCATAAATTGGCGCAAGAAGGCGCTTTAATTTCTGAGTTCCCCTTGGGTACGCCACCTCTTGCGCATAACTTTCCACGTCGCAATCGCATTATTAGCGGCTTAAGTATGGGTTGCCTGGTGGTAGAAGCTACTTTACAAAGCGGCTCGCTCATTACTGCCCGTATGGCTTTGGAACAGGGTAGGGATGTGTTCGCTATCCCTGGCTCTATTCATCAACCACAATCCAAAGGCTGTCATGCCTTGATAAAGCAGGGCGCTAAACTGGTTGAGAATCCACGTGACATCCTTGATGAGCTGGGTTGGTACTCAACCGTCGCAAATGCTGCAAGCAGACTACAGTCAGAACACCCTGTTTTCGCTTTTTTAGGCTTTGATCCCCTTGATATTGATAGCTTGAGCCAGCGTAGCGGCTTGACGATTGCGGCACTATCCGCCATCCTATTGCAACTTGAGTTGGACGGCAGGGTTACAATGTTGGCCGGAGGCATGTATCAACGTATAGCTTAGAGGCTCCTGAACCATTTTTATTTTGAGGCGCCATGTTTGATATCCTGATGTATTTATTTGAAAGCTACTTCCATGCGGGCAGTTATCCTGACCCCAATAAATTAACCATTAAATTGAGTGCCGCAGGTTTTGAGGAGGACGATATCAACCGTGCACTCACCTGGTTATCTGGCCTTAATCAATTAACGCAAACAGATTATCCTGTCAGTATCAACCAAAGCAGTTTGCGCTGTTACGCAAAATTGGAAATACAATACATTAGTCCTGAAGGTCTGCATTTTATTTCCTTCTGGGAGCACAATAAAATGATCACCCCCGTCGAACGGGAAATGATTATAGATCGCGCTGTTGCATTCGGACGCGACAACTTACCCCTTGATAGGGTAAAGCTGATTGCATTAATGGTACTGTGGAATCAACATGAGGAATTAGACCCGCTTCTTGTAGAAGACCTGCTTACTCCGGCTAATTCAGCCCAATTACACTAACTCCCAGTTACATTAACTCGTCAGCGAAAACTCATAAACATGGCATCCAAACTCCTCATCGTCGAGTCTCCGGCTAAAGCTAAGACCTTAAAAAAATACCTGGGCAATGATTTCGAAGTGCTTGCCACCTTTGGTCACGTTCGCGACTTAATCCCAAAAACAGGCGCCATTGATACCGAAAATAATTTTGCCATGCAATATGAAATCATTGCACGCAACAGCAAGCATGTGGATGCCATCGCCAAAGCCGCAGCCGCAGCCGACCACATCTATCTAGCAACCGATCCGGATAGGGAGGGTGAAGCCATCGCCTGGCATGTTTCCGAACTGCTCAAGGCAAAACGCAACCTAAAAAATAAGCCCATGCAACGCGTTGTATTCTATGAAATTACTCAGAATGCAGTGCAGGAAGCAGTCGCCAATCCGCGCGACATTTCGATTCCATTAGTTAATGCGCAGCAAGCACGACGTGCGCTTGATTATCTTGTGGGATTTAATTTGTCACCGCTTTTATGGCGCAAAATTCGCCCCGGCTTATCCGCAGGCCGCGTGCAAAGCCCTGCTTTGCGCTTGATTGTAGAACGCGAACAAGCAATCGAAGCATTCAAATCTCAAGAATATTGGACCATCCATCTAGATACACAGAAAAACAAAGTACCATTTATCGCCAAGCTGTTTCAGTATCAGGGTAAAAAACTGGAGCAACTAAGTATTGCTGGCGAAGCTGCATACCAAAAAATATTTGAAACTTTGAATGCGGCGAAACTACCACCAAAAGTTGTTCGCGTAGACAAAAAAGCCAAACAACGCCATGCTGCAGCACCTTTTACCACCTCCACCTTGCAACAAGAGGGAGTACGCAAACTAGGCATGTCGGCTGATCGTGTCATGCGTATCGCGCAGCAGCTTTATGAAGGTGTTGATATCGGCGGTGAGGCGACAGGATTAATCAGTTATATGCGTACTGACTCCGTCAATCTGGCCAATGAAGCTGTTGCAGAAATGCGTGCCTATATCAGCTCGAATTTTTCTGCCGATTATCTTCCGCACACGCAACCTGTGTATAAAAGTAAAGCCAAGAATGCGCAGGAAGCACACGAAGCAATACGCCCCACCTCCATACTGCGCACTCCCGACAGCATACGAGATGCCTTGACAGTTGATCAAGCACGGCTATACGAAATGATCTGGAAGCGCACCCTGGCCAGCCAAATGACGCCAGCGCGTTTTGATACAGTCAGTGTAGATATACGCCTAGGCGGCGATGACACCTTATTCCGTGCCAGCGGACAAACGTTAGTTTTCCCGGGATTTATTGCCGTCTACCAGGAAGATACCGACGACAGCGAAGAAGAAGAATCCAAAAAACTTCCACCACTTGAAGAAGGTGAGACCCTAGCATTAGACAAGCTCTACGGTGAACAACATTTTACCCAACCGCCGCCTCGCTTCACGGAAGCTAGCCTGGTCAAAACCTTAGAAGAACATGGTATTGGGCGACCCTCAACCTATGCGAGCATTATTTCGACCTTGCAAGCGCGTGAATATGCCTTGCTTGAAAAAAAGCGCTTCACCCCTACTGATGTGGGCCGCGTGGTGAACCGTTTTCTGTCAGAACACTTCACACGCTATGTCGATTATGGCTTTACCGCCCAAATGGAAGACGAGCTTGATGATATATCTGAAGGCAAGCGTGACTGGATACCCGTACTAGATGCCTTCTGGAAAGACTTCTCAAAACTGGTTGAAGAAAAAAAGAGTATAGAACGCAAAGATGTTACGCAAGAATTAATCAACGAAGATTGCCCCAAGTGTGGCAAACCACTTGCCACTCGTTTAGGCAAGCGTGGCAGCTTTATCGGCTGCACTGCGTATCCGGAGTGTGATTACACCCGCAGCACCACTGGCGAAATTGACCCTGCCGACGCGCGCAAAGAGCTCGGCAACGACCCTGTCACCAATATGCCAGTTCTGTTATTGCGTGGACCTTATGGCTATTATGTGCAGCTCGGTGAAGTAGAAGAAGGCGCAAAGAAAAAGCCTAGACGCATGTCCTGGCCCAAGGAAGTGCCGCCAGAAAATGCAGACTTGCCTACTGCGTTAAAATTATTAGAATTGCCCAAGGAAATCGGCAATCATCCTGAGTCAGGCAAAAAAGTCATCGTCAATATTGGCCGCTTTGGCCCGTATATTGGCCATGATGGAAAATTCAAATCTATCCCGAAAACAGAAAGCGTTTTTACCATCGGGCTGGATCGAGCGGTAGAGCTTTTAGCCGAAGCCAGAACATCAAACACTGTATTGCGTGAACTCGGCGAGCATCCTGACGATAAAAAACCAGTCGATGTCTGCAATGGACGCTATGGTCCTTACGTGCGCCACGGCAAAATCAATGCAACTTTGCCCAAGGACATTTCACCTGATGAAATCACTCTGGTAGAAGCCTTGCCATTGCTTGCTGCGCGGGTTGCCAAAGGTCCTGTGACCAAGAAAAAAGCTCCCTCCAAAAAGGCAGCAACTACCAAAAAAGAAGTAACCACCAAAAAAGCGACAACGACTAAAAAGGCTAGCACGGCCACTAAGAAGGCAGCAACGGTTAAGTCCAAAACGATAGCTAAAAAGAAATAAGGGCAATCGTGGTTAGCAGGATTTTTATAAAAAAAATTGCTTGCACAGCTTCTTGAAGGAAAATGGCTATCGCAAGCCTATCTTTTACTTTATCCACTAATTTTAAAATAAAACCCCCACCCGGCTTGTGCCGGACGGGGGTTTATGAATACGACCCGGAGTATTTACTCGGCCTTAGTGGCGGCCTTTACTTCAACTTTCTTACTGGCTGGTACAGCCCCCACTGTCAACTCGGAACGAATTTTTGCCACTGACTTGTCGCCAAAACCTTTGACACTTTCCAGTTCATTTACGCTTTTGAATGGACCGTTCTTCTGGCGATAATCAATGATCGCTTGAGCTTTCACAGGGCCTATACCATTTACACCATCCAGCTCTTGCTTGGTGGCCGTATTCAAGTTCACGGCAGCCAGCGCCATGCTGGTAAAGACAAAAAATGCAATAATAAGCAGTAATAATTTTTTCATTATATTCCCCTTGCAAAATTAACGGCACATACCGTCCGACATAGTATAGCACCGCCATGTTTTATGCCGTGCCCATCATATTGAGCCATGTCGTTGTTTGCAGCTCGCACAATTGATTAATGGTAGAGCAGAGAGCAGTCTTGCTAAGCCCGAATTTCCGCACACGGACGTCCGATATTCTTCACGGCTAGCAGCCTATCGGACTTAACTTGCAAACTATTGATTTAAATACAAACCAATATTTACAGTAAATATATTTAATATAATTAACAAGTTATATTAAATCCTTGTTAATCTCGCGTCTAAACTCGACAGGCTGCAAGCAGTTGTAGCAGACATAACGTTCTGCTTTATGATGTGGCGGCGCGTCTGTTGTTTCGTCCCAAATTAATCAACAAATCAAACATCTAGATTTTGAGCAAATAGCGCATTTTCTTCAATAAATGCACGTCTGGGTTCTACAATATCGCCCATCAGGGTGGTGAATATTTCATCGGTGCTAATCAGGTCTTCTATGCAAACCCTGAGCAACACGCGATTAGTAACATCCATGGTTGTTTCCCACAATTGTGAAGGATTCATTTCACCCAAGCCTTTATAACGCTGAATGCTGATGCCTCGCTTTGCTTCATTTAACAACCATTCGATGGCCTGTTTGAAATCTTTTATTGATTTTCGATGATCGCCACGCTTGACAAAGGCATCCTGCCCAAACAGATCATTTAACGTTAACGCTGTTTTCTTGATTTGATGGTAATCGCCGCTGTGAATAAATGCTTGGTCTAGGAACGATACAGATTCATTGCCAAAGAGTTTCTTTTTCAGGCGCAGCCTGTATTCATCTGTAACGCTATTGAATTCCGCATGAATGGTTAGCTCTTTGCCACAAACTTGTTGTAATTTGGATGCACTTTCCCGTGCCGCTGTTTCAGTATCCAGATTCAATTCGGATGCTTTTAGCAATGCATGCAACGCTTCTGGAGCAACTATCCTTGATAGGCGGTTGATAATTGCCTCTGCCAAGAAATACTCCTTGGCTATATTTTCCAACACTTCAGTCTTCATCGGTGTACCGGCAGAGTCCATATACAGTTCTGCATCGGCCAAAGCGGAACTTAGCATGTATGTTTTAAGTGCGTGCTCGTCTTTCAGGTAGCGCTCTTCTTTGCCTTGCTTGACTTTATACAAGGGGGGCTGCGCGATATAGATGTGGCCACGCTCGACCAACTCAGGCATTTGTCGATAGAAGAAAGTTAACAACAGGGTACGGATGTGGGCACCGTCAACGTCGGCATCGGTCATGATGATAATGCGGTGATAGCGCAATTTTTCCGGATTGTATTCCTCTTTGCCAATACTAGTCCCCAGTACGGTAATCAAGGTTGCTATTTCCTGCGAAGAAATTAGCTTTTCAAAACGCGCTCTCTCCACGTTAAGGATCTTGCCTTTCAACGGCAGGATGGCCTGGAATTTTCTGTCTCGCCCTTGTTTTGCAGAGCCTCCCGCTGAATCGCCCTCTACCAAATATAACTCCGATTTGGCGGGGTCTTTTTCCTGGCAATCTGCCAACTTTCCTGGTAATCCCATGCCGTCCAACACACCCTTGCGCCTTGTAATTTCACGCGCTTTGCGTGCTGCCTCCCTTGCACGCGCTGCTTCAATTATTTTTCCTACAATGATTTTTGCATCAATGGGGCGTTCAAGCAAAAAATCTGAAAGTTGTTGTGAAATTATTTCTTCTACAACGGGACGAACTTCGGAGGATACCAATTTATCTTTAGTTTGCGATGAAAACTTTGGGTCGGAAAGTTTGATTGATAATACAGCGGTCAATCCTTCGCGCATATCATCGCCTGTCGTTTCGACTTTTTCTTTTTTGGCAAAACCTTGTGTTTCAATATACTGATTGAGCGTACGTGTCATTGAGGTACGCAATGCGGTCAAGTGCGTACCGCCGTCTCGTTGAGGAATGTTATTGGTAAAGCATTGCACGTTTTCTTGATAGGAATCGTTCCATTGCATTGCTACTTCGGCAGTAATGCCGTCTTTTTCTATACAGGTATAAAACACATTTGGATGCAGGACTGTTTTATTCCTGTTCATGTATTCTACGAAGCCCTTGATGCCGCCAGTAAAGGAAAATTTTTCCGCTTTCCCATCTCTTTCATCTATTAGCGCTATTTTAACCCCATTATTTAAAAATGATAGTTCGCGCAAACGTTTTGCCAGAATTTCAAAATGGTATTCAATCAGGCCGAAGGTTTCCTTGCTCGCCAAAAAATGCACTTCTGTTCCCTGCTTTTCCGTCTCTCCAATTTCTCTCAAAGGAGCAACCGGATCTCCAGTACGGAACTCCATATAATGTTTTCTGCCGCCTCTGTGGATAGTAAGCTTTAACCACTCAGAAAGCGCATTGACGACAGAAACACCTACACCATGCAATCCTCCAGACACTTTGTAGGAATTACTATCAAACTTTCCACCTGCGTGCAATATAGTCATAATAACTTCAGCGGCAGAACGGTTTTCTTCAGCATGAATATCGGTAGGTATTCCACGTCCATTATCTGTTACGGTAATTGAGTTATCTGCATGAATAATAACATTTATTTCATTACAATGACCTGCCAAAGCTTCATCTATTGCATTATCAAGCACTTCGAAAACCATATGATGCAAACCAGTTCCATCACTGGTATCGCCAATATACATACCTGGACGTTTGCGTACCGCGTCTAACCCTCTAAGTACTTTTATATTTTCGGATGTATATTCACTCATAATTTTCTTTCTTCTTGTTTCACGTGGAACGGAATAACTTTGCTTAAATTCGCATTGGCATGACGACATACTTAAAGTCTTCATTTCCAGGTACTGTTATCAAGATACTGCTATTCGAATCGCCAAAAGAAAAAGTAATTTCCTGGGTATTCGCATTTAAAAGACCATCTAGAAGATAATTAACATTAAATCCAATGTCTAATGCTGGTCCGTGGTAGTCATTTTCAAGATCCTCTAATGCTTCCTCTTGTTCACTATTACTACTTATTAATCTCATGTTCTTTTCAGTCATAACAAATCGAACACCTCTGAATTTTTCATTTGATAATATAGCTGCACGTTGTAAAGCTTGTAATATTGTTTGTCTATCAAGATTTAAATGGTTTGTATAACTTGGAATGACACGGTCATAATCAGGGAACTTCCCATCAATTACTTTTGTTGTAAGCGTTATATCAGCAAAGGTTATTTTTACTTGTTTTTCGGCAATCTCTATTTTTAGTTTTTCTTCACTATCCCCTAACAACTTGAATAGTTCATTGACTGTTTTTCTGGATAAGATAACTTCGCGTTTTGTATGATTTTTATCAAGTTTTGCACTTGTATAAGCTAAACGATGGCCATCTGTTGCAATTAATTTAATTAAATCACCATCAATTACTAATAACACACCATTTAAGTAATATCTTATATCTTGTTGTGCCATTGCATATTGAACTGATCCTAATAATTTTTTTAACAGTTTCTGTTCAATTTCTACAATAGTTGAATTTTGTAATTGTTCGCTAACTTTAGGGAAATCTACTGCAGGTAAAGTTTGAAGAGTAAATTTGCTTTTTAATACTCTTACTAATAATTTTGAATCTTGAATATCCAAAGTAATATTGCTGTTATCTGGCAACACCCTAAGAATTTCCTGCAATTTTTTTGCTGCAACAGTAATTGATTCTTCTTTACCGCCCAGTTCTATATTTTTTATTTCACAAGAAATTTGAATCTCCAAGTCAGAGGCAACAAAACGTATACCGTTTTCATTTTTTTCTATCAGTACATTGGACAGTATAGGTAATGCTTGCTTTCGTTCAACAATACCCACTACAGTTTGTAATGGTTTTAACAAAGCATCTTTATTAACTTTTTCAATAAACATTCTTTTATATCCTTAATAATAATAATAATAGGGCGTATATCTGTTAGTAATTAAAATATTCTTTCAATTACATACTGTTATCTGTAATTAAACAGTAGGTATAACTGACTCTAAGCATGTTTATGCTTTGTGTATAACTTTTTATAAATTGTGATTTAAGTGTTTTGTTAACAAAATATATTCTTTTGTTAACAGGAATACTAATTACGTAAAGTTTGGTTAAGTAAATTGAAATCTGCATTAAGTGCTTGGTCTAAATTCCTTAAATTTTCTATTGTTTTACATGCATGCAATACAGTCGAATGATCTCGTCCTCCAAAGGAGTGACCTATTTCCGGTAGACTCAATTGAGTTAACTCCCTAGCCAAGCACATAGCCATTTGTCTAGGTCTTGCTATTGCCCTTGTTCTTTTTTTTGATAATAGCTCTATAACTTTAAGTCTATAAAAGTCCGCGACCGTTTTTTGAATATTCTCGATTGATACTTGCTTATTCTGCGCGGAAAGTAGATCTTTTAAAGCTTCCTTTGACGATTCTACGGTAATAGTTTCTTTGTGAAATTTTGCATATGCCAATATTCTATTTAATGCACCTTCCAATTCTCTTATGTTAGATCTGACATGTTTTGCAATAAAAAATGCCACATCTTCCTTTATAGGATGACCAAGAGTTGATGCTTTTTGCAATAATATTGCGACCCTCATTTCCAATCCTGGCGGTTCAACTGCTACAGTTAAGCCACAGCTAAATCGCGAAGTTAATCTAGCTTCTATTCCAGATATTTCTTTTGGAAAGGTATCGCAAGTTATAACTACTTGTTTATTTGAATCAATAAGTGAGTTTAAGGTATAAAAAA
Organism: Gallionellaceae bacterium; assembly: GCA_038925365.1. Lineage (GTDB taxonomy): Bacteria > Pseudomonadota > Gammaproteobacteria > Burkholderiales > Gallionellaceae > 39-52-133. The sequence continues at coordinate 28,124 of JBCKTV010000014.1, read as the reverse complement.
ACTCTTGCTGTGTCCCTGGTTTATCTGCAATAAATTGAATATCATCAATTAATAATAGATCTAGTGAATTATAGAACTGCTTAAATTCATCAAATTTTTTGGTTTGAAAGGCTCGCACAACATCAGAAATATAATTTGTAGCATGTACATAGCAAATCTTTGCAAGAGGGTTTTCTTTTTTTACTAAATTCCCAATTGATTGAAGTAAATGAGTTTTCCCTAACCCTACACCACCATAAATAAACAATGGGTTATAAATTGTTCCGGGAAAATTGGCTACTTGCATGGCAGCTGCATGAGCTAATTGGTTGGCCTTTCCGGTAACAAAGTTATCAAATGCTAAAGAACCATTCAATTTACTGTGATTTTTATTAAGTATTTGAATAGCCGGTTGAGATGGGGCTGAAGCTATATATGCAGGTGTCGTTGGTGTTATTGTCTTATTTCCAATCTTCAACTCAAATTGTGGAGAGTTATTTAAATATAAGCCGGCTACTTTGCGTATTTCAGGCAAAAAACGATCTTGAATTACTTTTAATATGAATGTATTCGGTGCAGTCAAAATAATAACACTGCCATTTATTTCGCAGATTAGTGGTTTAATCCAGGAATTAAACTGTTGAGGAGGAAGGCTTTCTTCAAATAATTGAAGGCAGGATTCCCACAGTGTTTTGTCTGACATATTCTTCTTGAAAATTAAAGAAATTGTAATTTCCCTATTCTACAGCCTAGTTAGTAAGTTATCCACAGGGATAAAATTGTACTTGACAAGGCCGGTGTAAAGTATTGTAATTGCAGGCTTTCGAAAACTTACTACAGGAACATCTATTATGAAACGTACTTACCAACCATCAGTCATCAAAAGAAAGCGCACCCATGGATTTTTAGTGCGCATGAGAACAAAGGGTGGCCGCGCAGTTATTGCGGCGCGCAGAGCCAAGGGGCGTGCTCGCCTTGCGGTCTAGTATTGCGATTATTTAGTATTTTGTTGATTTTGTGACGTTCACCTTTGCTTCCAGCCAGCGTGTCAGAAAAAGCAGTGTTTTCGAGCAGGCATTTCGTCACAAAGGAATAACAAACAAATGGTTTACTATCCACTTAAAAGATAGTAATCAAGAGTTTGCAAGGCTTGGGATGGTTGTTAGTAAGAGATTAATTGCAAAATCCGTCTGCAGAAACCATACCAAACGTTTGATTCGAGATTTATTTAGACTGAATTCATCCAAATTTCCTGCGTTGGATTTTATAGTACGAATTCGCCGAAAACTACCCAAAGAGTCATCAAACGAAGCCAGGGCAGCGTTGTTACACTTAATGCTTAGCGCAAAAATGTCATGATTCAGACCATTGTGCTCCAATTAATAAAGTTTTATAGATATGCAATTAGCCCTTTAATGGCTCCTTCATGTCGTTTTACACCTAGTTGTTCTGAATACGCCATCGAAGTAATTATCAAGCATGGAGCATTTCGCGGTACATGGCTAAGTTTTAAGCGTGTGCTGCGCTGCAACCCATGGCATCCTGGTGGGTATGACCCCGCCCCTTAGTCTTTCATAGGTTTAAACCATAATGGATTTTCAACGTATATTTTTATTTCTTATTTTTACTTTCTCAGTTTATCTATTATGGGATGGATGGCAGCGTCAAGAGAATCCTGTTCCTCAGGTTGTATCGGCCGCTTTAGCACCGGTTGCCAGCGCATCTTTAGCTATTAAGGAGAAACCACTTACAGCCACTATTTCAACCCAGTTGTATGAACAAAAAGGTGAAAAAATCACTGTCAAAACTGATTTTTTCCGTGCGGAAATAAATACATTAGGCGGGGATATTCGTCACATTGAATTATTAAAGCATTTTGATACTGTCGACAAATCCAAACCTTTAGTATTGCTTCAGTCTAGCTCGGCACACAAATATACGGCTCAATCAGGGCTTCTAGGTGCTGAATTACCTACGCACAATACGATATATACAGCACAAGCAAAAGAATATGAACTACTGGATGGCAAAGATTCTATAGAAATACGACTATTTGCTAAGGGTGGTACAGACAGTAGAATAACTAAGGTTTTTGTATTTCACAAAAGCAGTTACTTAATTGACGTTAATTATGAAATTGACAACTTAAGTAAGCAAAATCTTGAGGCATCTGCCTATTTTCAGCTGGTTAGAGATGAAGTTGAGCCAATTGGCGGCACATGGTTTGTACCCACCTATACCGGCCCCGCAGTTTATACAGATAAAGAAAAATATCAGAAAATTGATTTTCCAAGCATATCTAAAAATAATTTTAGCCTTACTGCTGATAATGGCTGGGCTGCAATGTTACAACACTACTTCGTAGCTGCCTGGCTGCCTAAGGGTGATACACCCCGAGAGATTTTTGCGAAAAAACTGGATGGTAATTTATTTTCAGTGGGTTTAATTCTGCCCCTGGCAACAATTGAGCCAGGAAAACAAGGCAAAATATCCGTTCCTTTGTATGTTGGTCCAGCGCAAAGTAGCTTAGATAGTGTAGCTACTGGGCTGGGCCTAACGGTTGATTATGGCTTCCTGACCATATTAGCTAAGCCGCTATTCTGGCTCCTGAATGAGATACATGAATGGGTGCAAAATTGGGGCATGGCTATCATTATATTGACCATCTTGATTAAATTAGCATTCTTCCCATTATCGGCAGCCAGTTATCGTTCTATGGCAAAGATGAAATTAGTTGCTCCAAAATTGGCTAAAATCAAAGAGCAATATGGTGACGATAGAGAGCGCTTGAATCGGGCAATGATGGATCTGTATAAAACCGAGAAAATTAATCCCTTGGGTGGTTGCTTGCCTATATTAATACAAATACCCGTCTTTATTTCGCTTTACTGGGCAATTTTGGCCAGTGTAGAAATGCGCTATGCGCCCTTCTATGGTTGGATAACCGACCTGTCCGTAGCCGATCCTTATTATGTATTACCTATCATTATGGGCATAACCATGGTGATACAAACCAAACTAAATCCTACTCCGCCCGATCCTATGCAGGCTAGGCTGATGCAAATCATGCCTATTGCGTTCAGCGTGGTGTTTTTCTTCTTCCCCGTAGGCTTGGTATTGTATTCGGTAGTGAATAACGTGCTTTCCATTCTTCAGCAGTGGTATATCACACGCAAAATGGAGGCTGAAGCCCAAGGTGTTGCCAAAGTCTGACACTATTGCAGCCATTGCTACAGCCCCTGGGCGAGGTGGTATAGGAGTTGTTCGCATGTCAGGCCATAATTTGGCCAGTGCCGCCTTGGCCATTATTGGCAAGCTGCCGCAATCTCGCAAGGTTACATATGCCTCGTTTCTGGATAGTGAAGGGCAGGTAATTGACCTAGGCATCGCCCTATTCTTTCAGGGTCCAAATTCGTATACCGGTGAAGATGTTCTCGAACTACAGGGGCATGGCGGGCCTGCTGTATTGCAGTTAGTTCTCCAACGCTGTATTCAACTTGGTGCACGCCTTGCCTTGCCCGGTGAATTTACTCAGCGTGCCTTTCTGAATGACAAGCTAGATCTGGCGCAGGCAGAAAGCGTGGCAGATTTAATCGATGCCACAACTAGCCAGGCAGCTAGAAGTGCACTGCGTTCTCTGTCTGGGGACTTTTCAAGACTAGTACATCAACTAGTTGCACAATTAATCGACTTACGCATGTTGGTTGAGGCCATGCTCGATTTCCCGGAGGAAGAGCTGGACGTGCCGGATATATCTACTCGCGATGCCAAGCTTGCTCAAATAAGTTGTGAGTTGCAACAAACTCTAAGCCTAGCCCAGCAGGGGAGCTTGTTGCGAGAAGGCGCACATGTGGTATTGATAGGTCAACCCAATGTAGGAAAATCCAGCCTGCTTAACCGCCTGAGTGGAGATGATGTAGCGCTAGTTAGTGACATTCCGGGCACGACACGCGATGTAATACGTCAATCTATCCAGTTAAATGGCGTCCCATTCCATATTTTTGACACCGCCGGATTACGCGAATCTGAGGACACTGTTGAATTGATGGGGATCGCAAAAACGCACAGCACTATTCTTAAGTCAGACGTTATTATTTTATTATTAGATGCTAACCTGGGCTTGAGGGAAAACGATAGAAAGATACTGTCCGAGCTCCCCTCAGAAACACCACGTCTGTGCGTGATGAATAAAATAGATCTGACTAAAGAAACCCCCAGGGCAGAAACAAGGCTTGGAGTAGAGTATATTTATTTATCAGCAAAAACTGGCGCAGGCATTGAGATCCTTCGTGAAAAACTACTCGCTTTGATCGGCTGGCATAATGAAGCAGGTGTTTTCATGGCCAGAGCAAGACACGTGCGAGCACTGCTACAAGCGCAGGCTCATTTGGATAGGGCTGCACTGGAGGTTAAGAGATCAGAACTATTTGCCGAGGAACTGAGACTAGCTCAAGAATCGCTAAACTCAATTACAGGCGAGTTTAGCTCGGACGACTTGCTGGGCGAAATTTTCAGTCGTTTTTGCATAGGAAAATAAAGGCTAAATTGTTTCACGTGAAACAATTTAGTGCCGAACTTTTAACTCAATGAGCGTTTTACTGTATTATGCGCGGCTATATTGAGGATGTAATTGATGGGTTACCATAAAGAGTTTGACGTAATCGTGGTGGGCGGCGGACACGCAGGAGCCGAGGCTGCGTTAGCTAGCGCGCGTATGGGCCGCGCCACTTTACTGCTAACTCATAACATAGAGACGCTGGGTATGATGTCGTGTAACCCATCAATCGGGGGGATCGGCAAGGGGCATTTGGTAAAAGAGCTGGATGCCATGGGTGGCGCAATGGCTTCCGCAGCAGATGAGGCGGGGATACACTTTCGCATTCTCAACTCCTCAAAAGGACCGGCAGTGCGAGCAACGCGCGCTCAGGCTGATCGTTCGCTTTATAAGCAAGCAATTCGAGGGCGGCTGGAGAATCAGCCTAATCTTTGGATTTTTCAGCAAGCAGTGGATGATTTGGTGCTAGAAGGCGATCGTGTAACTGGAGTCGTTACTCAGCTTGGATTGCGTTTCACAGCCAAAAGCGTGGTACTGACCACTGGAACCTTTTTGTGTGGACTGATACATATAGGCTTGAGCAATTATCAAGCCGGGCGAGCAGGAGACCCTCCGTCAGTAAGCTTGTCGCATCGCTTGCGTGAAATGAAACTGCCAATCGCGAGATTAAAAACAGGCACGCCTCCTCGAATTGACGGACGTAGTATTGACTATTCGCTAATGTTGGAGCAGCCGGGGGATACGCCCGTTCCGGTATTTTCATTTATGGGGCGTGTAGAGCAGCATCCACAACAACTGTCATGCTGGATAACTCAAACTAATATACAAACCCACGAAATTATTCGCGGCGGACTGGATCGCTCCCCATTGTTCACGGGGGTGATTGAAGGGGTGGGGCCGAGGTATTGTCCGTCGATTGAAGATAAAATAACACGGTTCGCAGATAAAGTTTCGCACCAGATATTTATCGAGCCAGAGGGGCTTAGTACGCACGAAGTTTACCCGAATGGCATTTCAACAAGCCTGCCGTTCGATGTGCAACTGGCGTTGGTTCATTCAATTAAAGGCATGGAAAATGCGCATATTACTCGGCCGGGATATGCAATTGAATATGATTACTTTGACCCGCGCGGCCTGAAAAAATCATTGGAAACGAAGGCGATCTCGGGATTGTTTTTTGCGGGTCAAATCAACGGCACCACAGGCTATGAAGAAGCCGCTGCGCAAGGCCTATTGGCTGGTTTAAATGCAGCCAGACATGCGCGGGATGAAGATACATGGTGCCCACGTAGAGATGAGGCTTACCTTGGCGTGCTTGTTGATGATTTGATTACGCGGGGTGTAACCGAACCCTACCGCATGTTTACCAGTCGTGCAGAGTACCGCTTGCAATTACGTGAAGATAATGCTGATTTGCGTTTGACGGAAATTGGGCGTCAATTTGGCTTGGTAGATGAGCTCCGCTGGGCCGCATTTGACACAAAAAGGGAAGCAATAGCGCGCGAGCAAGAGCGCTTGAAAAGTATTTGGGTAAACCCGACGGTGCTGGCTCAAGCGGATGCAGAGCGCGTATTAGGGAGGCATATTGAGCGCGAATATACTTTGTATGAGCTATTGCGCAGGCCGGATGTAAATTACTCCGGTTTGATGTCCTTGCCCTGTGCTGGCGTGGCCGTAGCGGATGTTCAGGTTGCTGAACAGGTGGAAATTCAGGCTAAATACCAAGGCTATATTGAACGTCAGCGCGATGAAATTGCACGTCAGGATAATTACGAAAATACATCGTTACCTGCCAAAATGGATTATTGTGGAGTCAGGGGGTTGTCGATCGAGGCGCAACAAAAGCTGAATCTACATCAGCCTGAAACGATGGGTCAAGCGGCGCGTATCTCAGGCATGACGCCAGCCGCTATATCCTTGCTGTTGGTGCATCTCAAACGCGGTTTTAAAAGTGCGGGGGCGGTCAGTCAGGAAAAAGAAAAAATAAAGAGAAGCGCATGAGCCTGGGTAAAGGGTTGGCAGCTGGCATAGGGAATTTGGACATAGAGTTAAGTGTCGAGACCCAGCAAAAACTATTGGATTATCTGGCATTGCTGCAAAAATGGAACAAGGTATTTAACCTGACTGCCATACGAAATGCCGAGCAGATGGTTAGTCATCATGTATTGGATAGTCTGGCAGTATTGCCACATTTGTGGTCAGAGAAATGGCTGGATGTAGGGTGTGGAGCAGGTCTTCCAGGCATGGTATTGGCAATAGCGCGTCCAGATTGGCGGTTCACGTTATTGGATAGCAATAGCAAGAAAACTAGCTTTGTGCAGCAAGCCGTCATAGAGTTGGGTTTAAAAAATGTAACTGTACAATGCGCGCGAGTAGAAGAGCTGCAAGCAGAAGAGAAGTTTGATGGAATAATTTCTCGGGCTTTCGCAGAAACCGCTGATTTTGTCAAAAAAACACAACATTTGTTGGCGAAAGATGGACGATGGGCCGCAATGAAAGGCGCGCCTGAGCATGAGTTGGAGAGCTTGCCGGGTGATATTGAAGTTGAGCGTATCATTCCATTAAAGGTGTCGGGAATGGATGCTGCGCGGTGTCTGGTTTTATTGAAAGTAAAATAAATGGCAAAAGTATTAGCAATAACCAATCAAAAAGGCGGCGTGGGTAAAACTACGACCACAGTCAATTTGGCGGCAAGTCTTGCAGCTGCTAAAAAACGTGTGTTATTGGTTGACCTTGATCCGCAAGGTAATGCCACGATGGGCAGCGCAATTGATAAAAGCAAGCTGACCATTACCGTTTACGATGTATTGTTAGGTACTAAGAGCGTGCGCGAAGCACGCGTTTTTTCGGAAGCTGGGAAATACGATATATTGCCGGCAAATCGAGAATTGGCAGGCGCAGAAATTGAACTGGTGGATCTAGAAAACCGTGAGACACGATTAAAAGACGGCCTGCTGCTAGTGCAGGATGATTACGATTTTATATTGATAGACTGTCCTCCAGCGCTGAATTTGTTGACGCTAAACGGATTGTGCGCAGCCAAATCAGTCATGATCCCGATGCAATGTGAATATTATGCACTGGAGGGTCTTAGCGATTTAGTAAACACAATCCGCAAGGTGCGAGCCAATTTGAATGCAGACCTGCAAATTGAAGGGCTGTTGCGCACCATGTACGATCCGCGCAACAGCTTGGCGCAGCAAGTATCGGACCAATTATTAAAGCACTTTGGAGACAAGGTATATCGCACCGTGATTCCTCGTAATATTCGCCTAGCAGAAGCACCAAGCTTCGGTTTACCAGCCCTGTACCACGATCGCGAATCCAGGGGGACACAGGCATATTTGGCATTGGCTGGTGAATTACTCAATAACGCGGTAGTTGCAGAACAAGTTTGATATAAAACCAGCTGTCGGACTTGGCTGTGCTTGCAATCTAAAATATTGATTATATTGAATATTTTTGCAGCAAGGACACGTGAATTTCATTAAAAAACAATAAGTTACGTGTTAAGTCCGACTGGCAACTAGAGAAACAAACAGATTAATAAAGGGAAATTTATGGCAAAGCCAAGTAGGGGATTGGGGCGAGGGCTCGATGCATTGCTGTCGGGCAACAGCGATGACAATGGCGATGATACCTTGCGCGAGTTGAAAGTTACGCAACTCAAGCCGGGGAAATATCAACCGCGTAGCCATATGGATGAAACAGCGTTGAATGAACTCGCTGCGTCTATTAAGGCGCAGGGCGTAATCCAGCCCATTCTTGCACGAGAGTTGATTGATGGAAGCTATGAAATAATTGCTGGTGAGCGGCGTTGGAGGGCGGCACAAATAGCGGGCTTGAATCTCGTTCCGGTACTGGTGCGCAAGGTGGAAGATAACGCAGCATTAGTAATGGCGTTGATCGAGAATATTCAGCGGGAAGATCTGAATCCTCTGGAAGAGGCTGCCGGTATACAGCGCTTAATTGACGAATTTTTGATGTCACACCAGACCGCAGCTGATGCAGTGGGACGTTCAAGAAGCGCAACCAGCAATTTGCTACGTTTGCTCAAGTTGCCCCAGCTCATACAGGATATGGTGATGGTGGGTCAACTTGATATGGGCCACGCGCGGGCATTATTAGCACTTGAGGGCGTGCCGCAAATAACCGCTGCAAACAAAATTGTTGCGGAGGGGATGTCTGTAAGAGAAGCAGAAAAGCTGGTGCAGAATATTTTGAATCCACAGCCTATTCATCTTAAGGAAAAGCCGGACAGGGATATTTTGAATTTACAAGAATCACTTTCTCAGCGCATAGGTACATCGGTGCAGATTAAAATCGGCAGCAAAGGTGCGGGCAAGCTGGTAATTGATTACACCAGCCATGACCATCTGGACGAACTGATTGCGCGAATAAATTAATTTGTATTGACGTTAACAATTAGTCACAGTTAAAATGTCGGGCTTCGAGGGGTTTAGAGATGGTCGACATTAGCGCAGTACGCCGGATTATTTTGATTCAGGTCGCTGTAGCAGTTGTGATTGCTCTATTGATGCTGCTATTTAATGGCGTTACAGCCGCAGTGTCTGCCTTTGTAGGAGGGGCAATAGGTTTTCTAACCAGCTTGATTTATGCGAAAAAAATGCTAGCACCGTTGGGTAGCGATGCAAAGAAAATAATCCGCGCACATTACAGCGCGGAAGCGTACAAGTTGATTTTTACAATCCTGTTGTTTGCCTTGGTATTTACACAGTATAAAGAAGTGCATGCGTTGTCATTATTTGCGACATACGCTGCAACATTGACAGTTTATTGGGTAGCATTAATTTTAGTGTGAATAGATTATGAGCGCTGCAGGTCAAACAACAACAGAATATATCCAGCATCACCTAACCAATCTTACGGTAGGACAGGGATTTTGGACTGTTCATCTGGATACCTTGGTAGTATCTGCATTGCTTGGACTGATAGTGTTTGGAACAATGTGGCTGGCTACTCGCAAGGCAACGGCTGGCGTACCAAGCGGAATGCAAAATTTTGTCGAGATGGTGGTCACCATGGTGGACACGCAAGTCAAGGATACATTTCATGGTAAAAGTGACTTTATCGCGCCGTTTGCGTTGACAATATTTGTGTGGATATTCGCGATGAACGCGATGGACTTGATTCCAGTTGATTTATTGCCGATGCTGGCAGGGATGGTAGGTATACATTACCTGAAAGTTGTACCTACTACTGATATAAACACAACGTTTGCGATGTCAATTTCAGTATTTATCCTGATTTACTTCTATAGCTTGAAAGTCAAGGGGTTTAAAGGCTTCAGCAAAGAAGTTCTGTTTTCGCCTTTCGGCAAATTTCCTCTGTTGGTGCCTGTAAACATCCTGTTCCGCATCGTTGAGGATATCGCTAAACCGATTTCACTAGCTTTGCGACTATTTGGAAATATGTACGCAGGGGAGATGGTATTTATACTAATTGCATTGTTGCCTTGGTATCTGCAATGGATGCTGGGAGCGCCATGGGCAATCTTCCATATATTGATTATCACGTTGCAAGCTTTCGTATTCATGATGCTATCGATTGTTTACCTTAGCATGGCGCATGAAAGCCACTAAAAAATTCGCTTTATTAATTAACTAAACCTCCAAGGAGATAAACATGGAATTAGCATTATTGTTGGGTAACGTATCAATCGCAGTCGCATTGTTGATCGGCATGGGAGCATTGGGTACCGCGATCGGTTTCGGTATATTGGGTGGTCGCTTCCTGGAGGGTGCAGCTCGCCAGCCAGAGATGATCCCTACACTGCAAGTCAAGATGTTCATCGTAGCGGGTCTGTTGGACGCTGTAACGATGATTGGTGTTGGTATCGCGCTGTACATGCTGTTCGCGAACCCGTTCATCGCAATCGTTAAGGGCTAATTCCAGGGGTAACCCGGGAAATAAGCTATTTAAACTTAAACGAAAGGCACTATCGTGAATATCAACGCAACCTTGTTTGGACAAGCAATAACCTTTGCTATCCTCATCTGGTTTACCATGAAGTTCGTGTGGCCGCCACTGATGGCGGCCATGGCAGAACGCGCCAAGACCATCGCCGATGGTTTGGCTGCTGCTGAACGTGGCAAACACGATTTAGAGTTGGCTGAAAAACGCGCCGCAGAAATTCTACGCCAGGGCAAGACAAAGGCGTCAGAAATTATTGCAGCAGGTGAAAAGCGCGCCAGCGAAATAGTCGATGAAGCCAAGGCACAAGCAAGAGCTGAAGGTGACCGTATACTAGTAGCAGCAAAGGCAGATATTGAACAAGAAGTATTCCGTGCAAAGGAACAACTGCGAATTCAAGTGTCAACTATTGCTTTGGCTGGTGCTGCAAAAATTCTGGGTCGTGAAATTGATGCCAAGGCACACAATGACCTGCTCGACAAACTCGTCGCGGAAATCTGAACGCCATGTCACAAGCTATAACTGTCGCACGGCCCTATGCCCAAGCCGCATTTGAACAAGCTCAAAAGCAGGGTGAATTAAAAATCTGGTCCGAAATGCTGCACGCTGCTGCTGAAGCAGTGTCACAGCAGGATATGCAAGCTGTAATCAAAAGTACGCATGTTAGCCAGGCGCAGTTGAGTAACCTCATGTTGGCGGTGTGTGGTGACAAGCTAACTAAGACAGCGCAAAATTTCATCAAGCTATTGGTGGAAAATAAGCGTCTGATAGTCTTGCCGGAAATTCTGGAAATGTTTGAAGCGTTACGCGCTGAGGCAGAAAAAAGTGTAGATGTAGTAGTGACATCCGCATTTGATCTGAATGAGGCGCAAAAGCAAAAAATTGCTGCGGCACTTAAAGTCCGCATGGGACGCGAGATAAAACTCAGTTGCGAAACAAATCGTGAGCTGCTGGGGGGAATAGTTATTCGCGCTGGAGACAAGGTAATTGACGGCTCGGCGCGTACGCGCTTGTCTGAGCTTGCAGTTGCTTTGGCCTAATCATCGAAATATTGAAATAAGGAAAACCAGATGAAGCTCAACCCTTCTGAAATAAGCAACTTGATTCGCAGTCGTATCGAAAATTTCGATGCGATAACTGAAGCCCGCACCGAGGGTACCGTGGTAAGCGTAAGCGATGGTATTGTCCGCATTCACGGTCTGTCCGATGTAATGCAAGGTGAAATGCTAGAGTTTCCCGGTAATACCTTTGGTTTAGCCTTGAACTTGGAGCGCGACTCTGTTGGTGCAGTTATTCTTGGTGAGTACGAGCACATCAGTGAAGGCGATACCGTTAAATGTACAGGCCGTATTCTGGAAGTGCCAGTAGGCCCGGAATTGCGTGGTCGCGTAGTTAATGCGCTGGGACAGCCTATAGATGGCAAGGGCCCGGTTAATGCAAAGATGACCGACAAGATTGAAAAGGTTGCTCCAGGTGTAATGGAGCGTCAATCGGTAAATCAGCCAGTACAGACAGGTTTGAAATCAATTGACTCGATGGTGCCTATCGGTCGCGGTCAGCGCGAATTGATCATTGGCGATCGTCAAACCGGTAAGAGTGCTGTAGCAATCGATGCGATCATCAACCAGAAAGGTCAGAACATGACCTGCGTTTACGTGGCTATCGGGCAAAAAGCTTCGACTATCGCTACTGTAGTGCGCAAGTTGGAAGAGCACGGCGCGCTGGAGTACACCATTGTGGTGGTGGCTTCTGCTTCTGACTCTGCTGCCATGCAATTTATTGCACCCTATTCAGGCTGCACCATGGGTGAGTACTTCCGCGATCGTGGTGAAGATGCATTAATTGTTTATGATGACTTGACCAAGCAAGCTTGGGCTTATCGCCAAATTTCTCTATTGCTACGTCGCCCACCCGGCCGCGAAGCTTACCCCGGTGACGTATTCTATCTGCACTCCCGTTTGCTTGAGCGTGCATCCCGGGTCAACGCTGAGTACGTTGAAAAATTTACCAATGGTGCAGTTAAAGGCAAGACAGGATCATTGACAGCATTGCCTATTATTGAAACAGCAGCCGGTGACGTATCAGCATTTGTGCCGACTAACGTGATTTCGATTACAGACGGTCAAATTTTCCTTGATGCAGACTTGTTCAACGCGGGTATACGACCAGCGATTAACGCGGGTATTTCAGTATCGCGTGTAGGTGGTGCGGCGCAAACAAAAGTAATCAAAAAGCTGGGCGGCGGTGTACGTCTGGCGCTAGCTCAATATCGTGAATTAGCAGCATTTGCAGCTTTTGCCTCTGATCTGGACGAAATTACTCGCAAGCAATTGGATCGCGGTAAATTGGTTACTGAATTAATGAAGCAGTTGCAGTTCTCGCCTATGTCAGTTGCCGAAATGTCCGTGACCCTGTTTGCAGTCAACAAGGGATATTATGATGATGTAGAGGTTAAAAAGGCCTTGTCATTTGAATCAGCTTTGCTTGCTTACCTTAAATCCAAGAATAAGGATCTGTTGGATGGGATCAATGCAGCGGGTGACTTGAGCGCAGACAACGAAAAGCTGTTGTCGTCAGCGATCGAAGCCTACAAGTCCACCGCAGTCTATTAAGCGGGGTTCAACATGGCAGGCAGCAAAGAGATACGCAGCAAAATCAAGAGCGTAGAAAATACGCGCAAGATTACGCGCGCCATGGAAATGGTGGCGGCAGCAAAGATGCGCAAATCGCAGCAACGTATGCGTGCAGCGCGTCCGTATGCTGAAAAAATACGACAAGTTGCTGCTCACCTTTCCCACGCAAATTCGGAATATAAACATCCGTATCTGGTTAAACGTGAGGTGGTCAAAAATGTCGGAATTATTCTGGTTACTTCAGACAAGGGATTGTGTGGTGGTTTAAACACAAACGTGCTACGCATGGTTGTTTCCCGCATGAAGGAATTTGAAAAAAACAATACGGGTATCCGTGTCACACCGATAGGCAACAAAGGCTTTAGCTTCATGAGTCGTATTGGTGCACATATTCAATCGCATCTGATTGGATTGGGCGATACACCGCGCATGGAAGCCATGATCGGCACCGTCAAAGTCATGCTGGATGCCTATGTGGCAGGAGAAGTTGACGCTATTTACCTCAGCTACAATCGTTTTGTTAACACCATGAAGCAAGAGCCGGTGTTTGAACAGTTGCTGCCATTGTCCGGTGAAAACCTGGGCACTGAGAGTAAAAGCTCTTGGGACTATATATATGAGCCGGATGCTCAGGCGGTTATAGATCAATTGCTGTTGCGCTATGTTGAATCTTTGGTCTACACAGCTATTTCAGAAAATCAGGCAGCCGAGCAAAGTGCCCGTATGGTCGCGATGAAAGCAGCGTCAGACAATGCGAAAACTGTTATTGGTGAGCTTAAACTGATTTATAACAAAGCGCGCCAAGCTGCGATTACCAAGGAAATTTCGGAAATCGTCGCCGGTGCAGCTGCGGTAAATTAAAACAGAACGAAAATATATGTCGGCCACCAAATTAAATAGGTGGCTGGGTGTACAGAATTAAATTATAAAGTGGGGAATCTTAAAATGAGTCAAGGCAAGATTGTTCAGTGTATCGGTGCGGTGGTAGACGTTGAGTTTCCACGTGATCAGATGCCTAAAGTGTACGATGCGCTAAAGGTGCAAGTAGATGCGACTTCAGTTGCAGAGCAGAATCTGACTCTGGAAGTTCAGCAGCAAATTGGTGACGGTGTAGTGCGTACCATCGCCATGGGCTCTACCGACGGTTTGCGCCGTGGCATGATCGTGGAAAATAGCGGCTCGCAAATTACAGTTCCAGTAGGTGTAGGTACATTAGGCCGCATCATGGACGTATTGGGTCGCCCGATTGATGGCGCCGGCCCTATTCCGGGTGACGAGCGCCGTTCAATTCACCAGAAGGCTCCCAAGTTCGATGAGCTATCTCCTTCTACCGACCTGTTAGAAACCGGCATCAAGGTGATTGACCTGATTTGCCCGTTTGCCAAGGGTGGTAAGGTTGGTCTGTTTGGTGGTGCGGGTGTAGGTAAAACCGTTAACATGATGGAACTGATTAACAACATTGCCAAGCAGCACTCTGGTTTGTCTGTATTTGCCGGTGTAGGTGAGCGTACCCGTGAAGGTAACGACTTCTACCACGAAATGAAAGATTCCAACGTTCTGGACAAAGTTGCGATGGTGTTCGGCCAGATGAACGAGCCGCCCGGTAACCGTCTGCGCGTGGCGCTGTCCGGCCTAACCATGGCTGAAAAATTCCGTGATGAAGGCCGTGACATCCTGTTCTTCGTTGACAATATTTATCGTTACACGCTTGCTGGAACCGAAGTTTCCGCACTGTTGGGTCGTATGCCATCAGCGGTGGGTTACCAGCCTACACTGGCTGAAGAAATGGGTCGTCTGCAAGAGCGTATTGCTTCAACTAAAGTCGGTTCGATTACATCTATCCAAGCTGTGTATGTTCCAGCGGACGATTTGACCGACCCGTCGCCAGCGACAACCTTCTTGCACCTAGATTCAACGGTTGTTCTATCACGTGATATAGCATCGTTGGGCATCTACCCAGCGGTTGATCCATTGGATTCAACATCACGCCAGCTAGATCCGCTGGTGGTGGGCGAAGAGCATTACACAGTTGCACGTGGCGTTCAGCAAACTTTGCAGCGTTACAAGGAATTGCGCGACATTATCGCGATTCTGGGTATGGACGAATTGGCGCCTGACGACAAGCTAACCGTTGCGCGTGCACGTAAAATACAACGTTTCCTGTCCCAGCCTTTCCACGTAGCTGAAGTATTTACTGGTAGCCCAGGCAAGTATGTAACTCTGAAAGAAACTATCAAAGGTTTCAAGGGCATTCTCAATGGTGATTACGATCACCTGCCGGAGCAAGCCTTCTACATGGTTGGTTCGATAGACGAGGCTGTTGCAAAAGCAGCAACGCTTTAAATAGGGAATCGATATGGCTATGACTATTCAGGTTGAAGTAGTAAGCGCGGAAGAGATGATATTTTCCGGTCTTGCTGAGCTAGTCATCGTTCCAGGCGAGGCAGGTGAGTTGGGAATTTATCCTCGACACACTCCATTGCTGACTCGCATCAAACCAGGATCGGTCAGACTCAAGCTGCCAAATCAGAGTGAAGAGACTCTGATATACGTTTCCGGCGGCATGCTGGAGGTGCAGCCAAATATTGTCACCATACTGGCTGATACAGCGATTCGTGGTGGTGATTTGGACGAAGCGCGTGCACTGGAATCAAAGCGTGCAGCCGAAGAAGCGATGAAGAACAGAACTTCTGATATAGATTATGCAGCCGCACAAGCTGAGCTGCTGGAAGCAATTGCGCAATTGCGTTCCATTCAGCAGTTGCGTCATAAAAATCCGCATTAATCTTTTGATTAGCGGGACCAAAAAACGGCTCAGGCCGTTTTTTTTGTTTATACTTCCATATCGTGAAAGTGTGAGTTGATGAATATGCTAAACATCGTTATTCTGGCGGCAGGTAAGGGTACCCGCATGCATTCGGATGTGCCGAAAGTACTGCATGCTTTGGCAGGTCAGCCATTATTGCAGCACGTTATGGAGACAGCCTCTCAGCTTCAGCCCTTCAAAACCTGTGTGGTATATGGCCATGGTGGTGAAGCAGTACCGCAAGCAATGGCGCCATACAAGGCTAGTTTTGTTTTACAGGAGCCTCAGCTAGGCACAGGCCATGCGGTACAACAGGCAATGTCGCATTTAGAAGATGTCAGTTCAAGTACGACATTGATATTGTATGGTGACGTTCCGCTGATTCAAGCCAGCACCCTGAAAAAGCTGTTAGACACACCAGATTCATTGAGCCTGCTTACACTGCATCTAGATAATCCAAGCGGATACGGACGTATCATTCGCAATAATGCAGGAAAAGTGACCAGCATCGTTGAACAAAAAGATGCAACACCAGAACAGCTTGCAATCTCCGAAGTCAATACCGGCATACTGGCCGCGCCTACGCATTTGCTCCGTCTGTGGCTGGCTAAACTAGGCAACAACAATGCGCAAGGTGAGTACTACCTCACGGATATTGTTGCGATGGCTGTAGCTCAAGGAATAGAAGTAAGTACTACGCAACCAGCCCATTCATGGGAAGTAATGGGGATCAACAGTAAAATTCAACTGGCTGAATTAGAACGTATTTGGCAACAAAAGCAGGCAAAGCGCTTACTAACGCTAGGCGTGACTTTGGCAGATCCGGCGCGTCTGGATGTACGCGGAAGCTTAGTGTGCGGTCGCGATGTTGAAATTGATGTGGGCTGCATATTTGAAGGTGAAGTAAATTTAGGCAACAAGGTTAAAGTGGGTGCCTACACTATTATTCGAAATTCAACAGTGAATGCAGGTACTCACATTTTGCCCTATACCCATATCGATACTGCCGAAGTGGGTGATAACTGCAGAATTGGTCCTTATGCACGCATACGTCCAGGCACCAAACTGCACAACGATGTTCATATAGGCAATTTTGTGGAAATTAAAAATAGTGAAATTGCAAACAGTAGCAAGGCAAATCATCTGAGTTATATTGGTGATAGTACCGTCGGTAGCCGCGTAAATATAGGGGCCGGCACCATTACCTGCAATTACGATGGCGTAAACAAGTATCGAACTATCATTGAAGATGACGTATTTATAGGATCAGATACGCAGTTGATCGCACCGGTTACGGTCAAGCGCGGAAGTACGATAGGCGCGGGCTCCACGATCACCAAAGATACAGCTGAAAATGCATTGACTCTGTCACGCTCCAAACAAATAACCGTAGCCGGTTGGCAGAGACCAATCAAAAAAGCAAAGTAACGTTAACTGAAAATGCTAGCAGCTTGTTGACCTTAGACAGGTGACTTTACGTAACATGTTGATTATATTGAATATTTTATCTGAGCAGCAGTCTTTATTTTCATATAAATCAATGGGTTACGAGTTAAATACAACACCCCGCAGGGGTTCTTGTCCTATGCGAAGCAGAGCGTAGTGTAGGAGGCTTCAAGCCATGATGAATCAAGTACAACTTACAGGAAAATAAATATGTGCGGTATTGTTGGTGCAGTTGCGCAACGTAATGTTGTACCCATTCTTTTGCAAGGCCTGCAGCGTCTTGAATATCGAGGTTACGATTCAGCGGGCTTGGTCATTGTGCATGACAGCAAGTTGCAGCGTGCGCGCAGTACCGGGCGCGTCGTGGATTTAACGCTCAAAAGTGCTGCGATCAGCGGCTATCTGGGCATTGCCCACACACGCTGGGCAACCCATGGTGTGCCCAGTGAGCGAAATGCACATCCGCATATGAGTAGCGACAACATTGCTGTTGTGCATAACGGCATCATTGAAAATTACGAAGAATTGCGCACTCGACTGACAGAGCTAGGGTATGTATTTACATCAGACACCGACAGCGAAGTTATCGCACACCTTATTCACAGCCACTATAAAACAGGCATCAGCTTATTGGCTGCAACCCAGGCAACGCTGGCCGAACTGATAGGCGCATATGCAATCGGTGTGGTGGCAGCGGACAACCCTCAGCAACTTATTTGTGCGCGCAAAGGTAGCCCGTTGTTGCTTGGCGTGGGCAACCATGAAAATTTCATTGCTTCAGATATGTCAGCACTGCTGGCAGTCACCAAAAACGTGGTTTATCTTGAAGAGGGCGATGTTGCTGAAATCGGACTGGACAGTTACCGGATATTTGATGCACAGGGAATTTCAGTTGATCGGGAAATGCATGTCAGCGAATTAAGCAACGACAGCGTAGAGCTGGGCGAATACCGTCACTACATGCTGAAGGAAATTTTCGAACAGCCGCAAGCGTTGGCAAACACTCTTGAAGCCGTGTGCAACAGCCAATCTCTGATTCCGGGTATTTTCGGGGCCGAAGCGGCTGTATCTTTTGCGCAAATAGACAGCATCCTGATACTGGCTTGTGGCACCAGCCATAACTCTGGATTAGTGGCTCGCAACTGGCTGGAAGAAATTGCCGGCATCCCCTGCACTGTTGAGATCGCCAGTGAATATCGCTACCGTACCAGCGTTGCAAATCCAAAGACATTGGTCGTAACCATCTCCCAATCAGGTGAAACCGCAGACACTCTTGCGGCGCTCAATCATGCAAAATCCATAGGTCATCCACATACATTGGCAATCTGCAATGTTGCAGAAAGTGCCATTATCCGCCAGTCCAAGTTGCGTTTCCTGACACGCGCAGGTCCTGAAATTGGTGTGGCGTCGACCAAGGCCTTTACTACCCAATTAGCGGGGCTGTTTCTGCTTACTCTGGTATTGGCCAAGCTGCGTGGAAAATTGAGCCAGGAACAAGAGCAACAGCATCTGCATGATTTGCGTCATCTGCCTAGTGCGGTACAAGGCGTGCTTAAACTTGAACCTGCAATCAAAAAGTTGGCTGAGCAGTTCGCCAATAAGCATCATGCATTGTTCCTAGGCCGTGGCCTGCATTACCCGATTGCTTTAGAAGGCGCGCTTAAACTCAAGGAAGTTTCCTATATTCATGCAGAAGCCTATCCGGCAGGAGAGCTGAAGCATGGACCACTGGCACTGGTGGATAAGGATATGCCTGTGATTGCGGTGGCACCTAACGATACCTTGCTTGAAAAGCTCAAATCAAATCTTCAAGAAGTACGTGCACGCGGTGGAGAGTTATTTGTATTTGCCGATGCCAACACCCGCATACTATCGTCTGAGGGCGTGCATGTCATGCAAATGCCCGAACACGCGGGATTTCTAAGCCCTATTCTGCATACTATCCCTTTACAACTACTGGCATATTACGTTGCACTGCAAAAGGGTACCGATGTTGATAAACCACGCAACTTGGCAAAGTCAGTCACGGTAGAATAAATCAGACAGTTTATGAAACTACGTGCTTGCGGCAAAAAACGAGTTGATTCCGACTAAAAATTTTTGCCGCCATGCATTGCACGTTGAATCATAGGCTTGATGCTCGTGAGCGCCAGACTGACAATAGAGGGTATGTAGATGGCAGTAATAGCGATATTTAATCAAAAAGGCGGGGTAGGAAAAACCACCACCTGTCTTAACATCGCTGCCGTTTTGTCCAAAGTTAAACGCCATCCGATTGCGCTGGATATGGATCCCCAAGGTCATTTGAGCTTAGCCTGCGGCCTCAAATTAGCTGAAAATTCAGAACTCAACATGGCCGCTTTTTTTGAGCGAAAAGTTCCTTTGGCCAAATTACTACGAGACACCCCTGCAGGCTGGCAGATTATTGCATCCTCCCTAGAGCTCGCCAAGATAGATGCCACGTATGGATCGGATCCCAAGGCCGCTATCCTGCTTAAGCAGGGTCTGAAGGAAGAGTTGGCACTTACCGGCGCACCAATACTGATAGACTGCTGCCCAATGATGGGTGTACTTACCCTGAATGCCTTGCTGGCATGTGATAGGGTATTGATTCCTGTATCCGCCGATTATCTGTCCTTGCAAGGCGTGCATAGACTTGATTCCGCGCTGAATGTGCTGGAAAAAAAACTTCAACGTAAATTTGACCGACGCATCGTAGTGACTCGCTTTGATGCACGACGTAAGCTGGCGTATGAAATTTTTGATCGCGTCAAAGACCGCTATGGTGATCTGGTATGCAATACCCGTATAGGTGAAAATGTAGCACTTGCGACTAGCCCCATGCATGGTCTCGACGTGTTTGCGTTTGCACCACATAGTCAAGCCGCTGCAGATTATCTGGCATTGACCATGGAATTGGTTAAAAGCGGTTTTTTTGATGAGCGCAAACAAGAGTAATACCGAACTTGCAGCCTGCGAGAGTTAGAAATGAAGATGTCGAGCAACATATTGATAGCATTGAATATTTTACTTTTCGTAACGAAATATATTAGTTTATGATATAAAAAAATACGCGGTTTCAAGTCTGAAGTGCAACGCCTGATTTGAAGAATACTTGATTCGGTGTTTTGAATTCAAGTCTTTTTTCTTGGTCGGTTGTTAAGTCTGTTCATAGCGTGATCAATTTCCTTTTGTGTGATTGTTGTGAAGTCTCTGTTCTTCGGGAAATACTGTCTGATCAACCCGTTCGTATTTTGTTGGTGCCACGTTCCCAGGTTGAATAAGGGTGTGCAAAATAGAAATCCGCATTCAATGCTTTCGCTATTCCTTCATGTTTTACTAGGCTGCTTATGGTTCCCCATCTCACCACCGCATTGATCGGCCCGCTGCTCGAGCTTGAAAAACGCATACTCAACGAACAGCCCGAGATTGAGCACTGGTTCCGTGCGCAATGGCAGGAACATCGGGTACCCATTTACGCCTCTGTCGATTTGCGCAACAGCGGCTTCAAGCTGGCACCTGTCGATACCAATTTGTTTCCCGGCGGTTTCAATAATTTGAATCCGGATTTTTTACCGTTGTGCGTGCTTGCTGCGCAAAGCGCGATTGAAAAAATTTGTCCGGATGCACGGGGTGTGTTGCTGATTCCCGAGAACCATACGCGCAATATGTTTTACCTGCAAAACGTGGCAAAGCTTGTCACCATACTCAGAAGTGCTGGTGTCAACGTGCGTATCGGCACCCTGTTACCCGAAATCACCGAGGCTACCACCCTAGCCCTGCCCAACGGTGAAAAACTCATGCTTGAGCCATTGGTGCGCAAAGATAACCGCTTGTATTTGTCCAATTTCAATCCCTGTGTCATCCTGCTGAATAACGATTTATCTGCTGGCGTGCCGGACATTCTCAAGAATCTGGAGCAGGAGGTTATCCCGCCTCTGGTGGCGGGCTGGACGACGCGACGCAAGTCTGCACATTTCGCCGCTTATGACCATGTCGCCAACGATTTTGCCGATCTTATCGGAATTGATCCGTGGCTAGTCAACCCTTATTTTGGGCATTGCGACAATGTTAATTTTCAGCAACGCGCGGGCGAAGACTGTCTTGCCGATGAGGTTGATAGGGTATTAGCGAAAATACGTATCAAATATGATCAATACGGCGTAAAGGAAAAACCTTTCGTCATAGTCAAAGCGGATGCGGGTACCTATGGCATGGGCATCATGACGGTAAAGGATGCCAGCGAAGTGCGCGACCTTAACCGCAAGCAGCGCAACAAGATGGCGGTAGTGAAAGAAGGCCTAGCGGTTTCCGATGTATTGGTGCAAGAGGGCGTATATACCTTTGAGAGTATCAACGATGCAGTCGCTGAACCGGTGATTTATATGATTGATCACTTTGTAGTCGGCGGTTTTTATCGCGTGCATACTGGCCGTGGTGTGGATGAAAATTTGAATGCCCCGGGCTCGCATTTTGTACCACTGGCTTTCGAAGGCTGTTGCACCCTGCCCAATCCCGATTGCGCACCTGACGACACACCAAACCGCTTTTACGCTTACGGTGTTATCGCAAGGCTGGCACTGCTTGCTGCTTCCGTTGAGCTGGATGCGATGCAGAAATGAAATTTTTACCTCACGCGTTGATTTTGCTGGCCGTACTTTTACTTTCCGCTTGCGGCAAAGAGGCTTTGTACCAAGAAGAAAGCTTTGTGTTTGGCACAAGAGTGGAAGTGAGCGTGTATGGTGAAGACGAAACGCGCGCCAGAGCAGCGGTTGCCACCGTGATGCAGGAATTCCAACGATTGCATAATCTGCTGCATGCGGCTAAACCTTCCGCCTTGAGCGAATTGAACATAGCATTTGCCAAGGGTAAGTCACTCGCTGTTACGCCCGAAATGGAAGCTATGTTGCGCGATGCTACGCAACTTTCCATGCAGTCCGATGGCTTATTCAATCCGGCCATAGGTGGCTTGGTAAAATTATGGGGCTTTCACGCCGATGAATATCAAACGACCTTGCCGAATGCAAAATTGATCGCAGCTCAGGTGGCATCGCTACCGCAGATGAACGACATGGTTTTTTCTTCAAGCGCAAACCCCTCCCGGCCTCCCCTTAACTGGGGAGGAGAAGAGCAAGCAGCTCCCTCCACTGTTAAGGGGAGGGAGCTGTTTGCTGTTAGCAGCCGCAACCCCACAGTACAACTTGATCTCGGCGGCTATGCCAAGGGCTATGCACTGGATCGTGCATCAAAACTGCTTAAACAACAAGGCATTCATCATGCACTAATCAATATCGGCGGCAATGTGATGGCACTAGGTGCACATGGCTCACGCCCCTGGCGAGTCGGCATTCAGCATCCACGCAAACCGGGACCACTTGCCACACTGAAGTTGCATGACGGTGAAGCCATCGGTACCTCGGGTGATTATCAGCGCTATTTTGAGCTGGATGGCAAACGCTATTGCCATTTGATAGACCCGCGTAATGGCCTGCCTGTACAGGGCGTTCAGGCAGTGACGATACTGACGCATGGCAATCGTGCCGGCGTGTTGTCGGATGCCGCATCCAAACCTTTATTTATTGCAGGTGAGAATAACTGGATAGCTTATGCGCAAAAAATGCAATTGAAGCTAGCCATGATGATCGATGGCGATGGAACGGTGCATCTCACCCCTGACATGCAGAAGCGGCTAGAATTCACCGATAAGCATGTCAAATTGAAGTTAACTGAATAACGCTTTTAAAGAAAGCCTGCTACATGGTTGGAATTTTACTGGTAACTCATAACGGTCTTGGCGACAGTCTGCTCGATTGCGTGTGCCATGTGACCGGCAAACTCCCCACACATCTGAAGTCACTCTCGGTGCTGGCAGAGGATGATCCGCATCTAAAGGAAGAAGAAGGACGTGCGCTGCTCAAGCAGCTGGACACCGGTGAAGGCGTATTGATATTAACGGATATTTACGGCGCAACACCTGCCAACATTGCCCGACGCATGTGCCAGCCGGGACAGGTTGAAGGCGTGGCTGGGGTGAATTTACCGATGCTGCTACGCGTGGCGTGCGGGCCGAAGTTGCCGCTGAGCATGCTGGTGCAACGGGCGCTGCAAGGTGGAAAGGATTGTATCGTTTCGCTGCACGCTGATTTTGAAGGATGCAAAGATTGCACTGATTAAAATCCAATATATTTGCTCACACCCCTCCCGCGAAGGCGGAATCCAGTCTAGTCGAGCACCCCCCGCTTTGGCATACCCCTCGGTAGCGTTTATTCGAATTCCATTGCCCGGAACACCCGCCCTGCATTGCTGCGTGCAAGTTCCTCGGCGGTGTGTAGATGCAGGTAGGCCGACTGGTCGACCTTGTAGGCATCGTCGAGTGAGCCGCCTTTTTTGAGGACTTCGGCGACTTTGGCGTGCAGGTGCACCAGGTAGTCGCGGGTCCATTTGCGCACGGTGGACATATCGGTCGGGCCGCCGTGGCCGGGGATGACGATCGTAGCGCCGAGCGCTTCGAACTTATCCCAGGTCTCGATCCACTTGGCGGTGTTGGTGTCCTCGAAGATCGGCAGCATGCGGATGTGGAAAGCGGTATCGCCGGCGATCACCAGTTTTTTATCGGGTAGCCAGACCATGGTGTCACCGTGGCTGTGCGAAGGACCCAAGTGCAGGATATGCACATTCCATGAGCCCATTTGCAGTTCGAGTTTGTCGTCGTAAATTTTGTCGGGCATGACGAATTCAGTTTTGAACGCCTTGTCGCGCGCGCGGTTGCGCATGACGGCCAGTGTGTCGTAACCGGTTTTTTCTATCTGCTTTGCAGTGTCGCGGTGGGCGATGATGGGGACGCCCTGCTCCTTCCAGTAATTTGAGCCGAGCAAGGCGTGGCCTTGGCTGTTTTCGAGCACCACGTACTTCACGGCTTGTTTGGTGAGTTTTTTGATCTCTTCGTGCAGGCTTTGCGCCAGCAGATAATTGTCTCCGGCGTTCACCACCAGCACGCCATCGTCGGTGATGACGAAGGACAAGTTGTTGTTGTGGCCGGAATTCTCGTAGGTGCCCGGAGCGGTGGCGCCGATGGCCGACCACACGCCGGGGATGACTTCTAGCGGCAGGCTGTAGAGGAAGGAGGCGGGCGCCTTGTCGAATTGCTGGATCGGCAGGCCGGCGTGCTTCCAGCTTAAAAAGCCGTCGCTATAATTCTTCACATTCTTGTAGCCGAGCATCCTCAGCGTGTCGCCGGCGAGCGGACTGCGTTGGCTGACGGCGCAATAGACGACGATGGGGGTGTCCTTGTCCGGCACGCGCGCTTCGATCTGATATTCGAGATATCCACGCTCGATATTAAAAAACAAAGGCGCATCAATGTAGCCCGACAGGTTCAGCTCGGCCGGGGAACGCACATCGATCAGCACGGTGCTTGGCTGCGCTTTTAATTGCGCCAGCAGGCCACTCGTATCGAGCTGCGGCACGCGTTTATTCACCTCGTTCAGCAGGCTTTGAGCAGCCTGGGTCATGGCGGGCGATTCGAGCGGCGGATTGACGATGGCGGAAAGGTTTTGCGCTTGCGCCGTGGCCGACAGCAGCAGCGCGGCGGAAAGCAGGGTAGATGGAAATCGGGAGGGCTTCATGTCAGTATCCTTGGTTATCTGTGTAAGGGTAGGAAATTTAACGCCAATTGTAGAAGTGTCCCGTAATTTTCAGTCGTAGTCAACTGCCCTACCCTGATGTCGGATTTTCTTCGCAGCAGCAATTGGCTAGTCGATAATCTGCGTTGTTTTATTTCCCTATAGCTCCAGTTTGTAAACCTGCTTTAATCACGTTTCGTTCCAGCCACCACATATACAGCACCGGCAGTAAAAATAGCGAAATAAACGGCGCACTCAACATGCCGCCGACCAGTGGGGCGGCGATGCGTTTCATGGTGTCTGCACCATCGCCCTGGCTGAACATGATGGGCAACAAGCCGGCAATGATGACTGCTACCGTCATCATTTTGGGACGGATGCGGTTGAGTGCGCCTGCGATGATGGCTTCACGGATACTAGCTGAAGTCAGCGGCCTGTTGCGGGTGGCAAGTTCTTGGTCGATATACAGCAGCATGACCACGCCAAACTCGACCGCCAGCCCAGCCAAGGCAATGAAGCCCACCGCGACGGCAACCGACAGCTGGTAGCCCAGTGCATACACCATCCAGAATCCGCCCACCAGTGCGAAGGGGAGTACGCTGAAGATCAGCAGCGGCTTGCTGAATTGGCGGAAGTGTGCGTAGAGCAACAGCAGCACTAGCGCCAACGTTGCGGGGATGACCCACATCAGTTTTTGTTTGGCGCGCTTGAGCTCTGCGAATTGACCAGACCAGCTCATCGCATAGCCGGGGGGCAGTTTCACCTGTTGCTTGAGTGCACTGTCTGCGCCTGCCACATAGCCGCCGATGTCACGCGTGGCGAGGTCGACGAAGACATAGGCGATGAGGCGACCGTTCTCGCTTTTAATTTCGGTGGGGCCGTCAGCGAAAGATAATTTAGCCAGTAGTTGCAGTGGTATTTGTGCGCCATTGGGGGCTGTAATGCGTGCTGTAGCTATGGCTTTGAGCGAGTCGCGGAAGGCGCGTGGATAGCGTAGATTGACCGAATACCGTTCGCGTCCATCTATGAGCGTCGTTACTGTGGCACCGCCGATTGCACCTTCCACCATGCGCTTCACGTCTGCACTTGAAATGCCGTAGCGCGCCGCTTGAAAGCGGTTCACCTCGATATCGATATAGCGTCCGCTGGCGGCGCGCTCGGCAAATACTGAGCGTGTGCCGGGCACATTTTTAAGCACCGCTTCTATGCGTAGTGCTACATCGCTAATCCCTTCCAGATCGGCACCGGTTACCTTGATGCCAAGCACGCTGCGGATGCCGGTGGACAGCATGTCGATGCGGGTGCGGATGGGATAGCCCCACGCGTTGGTGAGGCCAGGCAGTTGCACGGTGGAGTCTAGCCTGTGGATGATGTCGTCGATGGTGACGCCTGCTGCCCACTGCGCGCGTGGTTTGAGCAGGATGGTGGTTTCCAGCATCGACAGCGGTGCGGGGTCAGTTGCACTGTCGGCGCGTCCAGCTTTGCCGAATACCCGCTCGACTTCTGGCACTGTCAGTATCAGGCGGTCGGTAATTTGTAACAGGTTGGCGGCTTCATCAACTGAAATTCCCGGCACGGTGGTGGGCATATACAGCAGATCGCCCTCATTTAACGGAGGCATGAATTCGCTGCCGAGGCGTGATAAGGGCCACGCGATGCTGAGCAAGCACAGCAGGGAAATTAATATGGTATTGCGGCGATTCGCCAATGCGCGCATCAGCAGCGGCTTGTAGCCTGCCAGCAGCCAGCGGTTGAGTGGATTGTCGGTTTCGCGGCGGATGCGGCCACGGATGAAGTAGCCCATCAGAATTGGAATCAGGGTTACGGCCAGTGCGGCAGCGGCCGCCATCGCATAGGTCTTGGTATAGGCCAGCGGTGCAAATAGTTTTCCTTCTTGCCCGGTGAGTGCGAACACTGGCAGAAAGGAAACCGTGATGACCAGTAACGAGAAAAAGAGTGCGGGGGCGACTTCAACCGATGCAGCACGCGCGACTTCCCAGTAGTCGGGTTTGTCTCCCGCGCGTTCCAGATGTTTGTGCATGTTTTCGATCATCACCACCGCGCCATCCACCATCGCACCCACCGCAATAGCAATTCCGCCCAGCGACATAATGTTGGCATTGACCCCCTGAATTTGCATCACCCAGATAGCCGCGAGTATCCCCAGCGGCAAGCTGACTACGGCCACCAGCGCCGAGCGCAGGTGGAACAGGAAGGCCAGGCATACCAGCGCGACCACAAGGATTTCAATCAGCAGTTTGTCGCGCAGGTTTTTTGTAGCACGCAAAATAAGATTTGATCGGTCATAGGTAATAAGCAACTCTACACCCGGCGGCAAGCCTGCACGCAGCGAGTCCAAGCGTTGTTTGACTGCCGCCACGGTATCCAGCGCATTATGGCCGTGCCGCATCACCACGATACCGCCGACGACTTCGCCCATCCCATCCAGATCGGTAACGCCGCGCCTTGCCTCGGGGCCGATTTGAATGTTTGCCACCTGCCCCAGCTTCAGCGGATAACCTTGTGCATCTTGCCCTACCACCACCTGGTGCAAATCGGCGATAGATTTCAAATAGCCTTTGGATCGCACCATATATTCCGCACGCGCCATTTCAATGACAGCACCGCCACCCGATTGATTCGCGTTGCTGATGGCCTCGGCTACGGTTTTAAAATTCAGGCCATAGGCCGCCATTTTATTGGGGTTGAGTTCGATCTGAAATTGTTTGGCTGCACTACCCACCGTTGCCACTTCGGCTACGCCAGGCACACTCTGCAATTCAAACTTGAGAAAAAAATCCTGCAAAGCACGCAGCTCGAAATTGTCGATTTTTCCGCTACGATCCACCAACGCATATTGAAATACCCAGCCCACGCTGGATGCATCCGGCCCCAGTGTTGGCGTAACGCCAGGGGGTAAAATCGCCATCGCCTGAGAAATAGATTCAAGCACCCGTGAACGTGCCCAGTAGGGATCGGTGCCATCGCGGAAAATGATGTAAATGAACGATTCACCAAACATAGAAAATCCGCGTACAGCCTTGGTGCCCGGAACCGACAACAGCGCGGTGGTGAGTGGGTAGGTGACCTGATTTTCTACTTCTTGAGGAGGCTGTCCCATGTAGGGCGTTTTGACGATGACCTGCACT
>JBCKTV010000013.1:0-51023 GCA_038925365.1 Gallionellaceae bacterium | reverse complement strand
AACTTCAGCTTCAGCAGGTAAGGCATAGGGCAAAGGCAAAAAATTCAACTTTGCGCCCTGGAGAGAACCCAAATTTACCTTGTTTGATTCCCGGCTGCTGATTTGCATCACCGCCAGCAAATCATACCCGCCACCAGGCGCACCACAAGCATTGATCACCATGCCACAAGGCTGTCCCGGCATATCTTCGCTAAATATTTCGTTACCTGCTTCAACCATGGCAACCAGTTCCACATGGGCAAGGAACATGCGTTTTTTCTGTTTTCCTAGGTAATGTGTGCGTGCGACAATTTCCTGCCCCGGATAGCAACCTTTTTTAAAGCTGACGCCACCCAAAAGATCCAGATTGGTCATTTGCAATACGAACTGCTCTTGAGTGGAGGGGGTGACAACCGGGATGCCTGCACGGATATTCAGCCAATCCCAGCAGCCTGATCCGACCGCTTGTGAGGAACTTTCCAGATTGTTCCATATTGGAATTGCCTGTTGCGGACTGGTGCTGATTTTATAACGCTGAGCTGCAATGCGTATCACGATTGTATCGTTGTGCTGGCCAACAGTATTGTCCTGTTCCAGCGTGAGATTGAAATACTGCTTGATCAACTCTGCGGCTTTACTTCCCGCAATACCCAGGCACACTATTTCATCGCTGGCATCACTGATCTTGACCTTGGAGCGCAGCACATACATGGACAGCTTCTTGTGCATGGCTACAGTTAAGTTGCGCGGCAGTTGCAGTATATAATCGGACGCTTGCATCCAGATTAAAAACGTTGCGAGCATGCGCCCTTTAGGACTGTTGAAGCTGCTCAACTGCGAGGTTTTACTGTTGATCAAGCTGATATCGTTGCTCAATAAATTTTGCAGGAATTTCTGTGCCTCTTCGCCTGCCACCCTGAGCACACCAAATTGGTTCAGATCGCACAAAATCGTGCCATCACGGGCGGCAAGCAACTCTGCCTGCAAGTTGCCAAAGTCTTGCACTACCCCATCTTGCATCTGTGCGCCTTGCTGGTTTAAAAAATTCTGCCATTCCTGATTCATGATTTCATCGCCTTGATATATAGCCTGCAATCTTACCGCGAAGCGCAACTTTATTATCGTATTTTTTAGTCGGTTTCAGATAAAATCACCTATATGAAATTACTGATGTTTACTTCCTTATTTTTACTCAGCGCCTGTGATGGTGCTTCGTGGAATAACCCTTATCCTGGAAGTGAAAAGGAAGAGTCAGTTTTTTATACGGTGTTTACCGAGCGCCCCAAGCACCTCGATCCGGCGCAGGCCTATAGTTCAAACGAATATATTTTCCTGGCGCAAATTTATCAGCCGCCTCTGCAATATCATTACCTGCTCCGTCCCTATGCTTTAGTAACTCAAGCCGCCAGTAAAATGCCCAGAGTTCGCTATCTGGACAAAAATAATCGCCCGCTGCCTGACTCCGCACCCAATGAGCAGGTTGCATATAGCGTTTACGAAATTCATCTCAGACCCGATCTAAAATACCAACCGCATCCTGCCTTTGCCCGTGATGCGCAGGGCAAGCTGGAATATCATGACCTGAGCAAGAAGGAGTTGAGCAAGCGCTATAGCTTGAATGATTTTCTCCATAGCGGCACACGCGAAGTGACCGCAGCCGATTATGTTTATCAGATCAAGCGGCTGGTACACCCGGCTATTCATACGCCGATTAGCGGCTTGATGAGTGAATATATCGTGGGCTTGAAGGATTATGCAGCTACTTTAAAAAAGGCTCAGCAAACAAACCCCGGACGTTTTCTGGATTTGAACGATTTCCCTCTGGAAGGTGTGCAGGTGGTGGATGCGCATAGCTACCGCATCAAGGTGTATGGAAAATACCCGCAGTTTGTCTATTGGTTGGCGATGCCCTTCTTTTCGCCGATGCCGGTGGAGGCAGAGCAATTCTATGCGCAGGATGGCATGCAGCAGAATAACCTGACCCTGGATTGGTGGCCGGTCGGCAGTGGCCCTTATTATCTGTCTGAAAACAATCCCAATCAGCGGATGGTGCTGACGCGCAATCCGAATTTCACCGGGGAAATTTATCCGCTTGAAGGAGAGTCGGGTGACAGAGAAGCCGGTTTGCTGGCGGATGCCGGCAAACCGCTGCCTTTTATTGATAAATTAGTCTTCAGTCTGGAGAAGGAAACCATTCCCTACTGGAACAAATTTTTGCAGGGCTATTACGATATGGCTGGAATCAGTTCGGATAGTTTTGATCAGGCGGTACAAATGAGCGTGGCTGGCGAAGCTAATGTCAGCGAAGAAATGCGCGCTCAGGGCATCAGCCTATCGACCTCGGTAGCCACTTCCACCCATTACATGGGTTTTAATTTCATGGATGCAACAGTCGGTGGCGATACTGAACGTGCGCGCAAGCTGCGCCGTGCCATAGCCATTGCCATAGACTATGAGGAGTTTGTTTCCATCTTCGCCAATGGTCGAGGGGTCAGTGCGCAGTCACCTATTCCTCCCGGAATCTTCGGCTATCGTGAGGGCGAGGCTGGGTTGAATCGTTATGTGTATGACTGGGTAGACGGCGCGCCCAAGCGTAAATCCATAGACGTGGCAAAGAAATTAATGCTTGAGGCTGGTTATCCCAATGGGCTGGATGAAAAAACCGGTCAGCCGCTGGTGATTTATTTGGATACCACCGCAACGGGAGTAGGTAGTAAGTCTCGCCTCGATTGGCTGCGCAAACAACTCGATAATATCAACATCCAGCTGGTGACGCGCGCGACCGACTACAACCGCTTTCAGGACAAAATACGCCGTGGTGATACACAGATGTTTTATTACGGCTGGAATGCGGATTATCCCGATCCAGAAAATTTCCTGTTTCTGTTACATGGTCCGCAAGGCAAGGTGGCCAAGGGTGGAGAGAATGCGAGCAACTATAGCAATCCAGAATACGACAGGCTGTTCGAGCAGATGAAAAACATGAGGGACAGCCCGCAACGACAGGAAATTCTGGATCACATGCTGGAAATTCTGCGTCGTGATTCACCCTGGATATGGGGCTTTCATCCCAAGGATTTTGCGTTGCGTCACAGCTGGCTCTACAACAGCAAGCCCAACAAGATGGCAAATAATAATCTAAAATATTTGCGCATTGATGCAGCGCAGCGTGATGAATTGCGTAAGCAGTGGAACCAGCCGGTGTGGTGGCCGCTGTGGCTAGGGGCGGTTGCATTGGTGGGGTTTGGCTGGAGGTTGTGGCGTGCGTTGCGCAAGCGGGAGGAAGCAAGATGATCGCCTATTTAATCCGCCGAATTCTCTACGCAATCCCGATTTTAATCGGCGTGAATCTAATTACCTTCGCCCTGTTCTTTGTGATCAACACGCCGGATGACATGGCGCGGATGCAACTCGGCATGAAGCGTGTCACGCCTGAAGCCATTGAAAAGTGGAAGCAGCAGCGCGGTTACGACAAGCCGCTGCTGTATAACGCCGAAGCAGCTGGAGTGCAGAAGGTAAGGGATACGATATTTTTCCAGAAATCAGTCAGCATGTTTGTGTTTGACTTTGGTTACTCTGATGATGGACGTAGCATCAGCCGCGAGATCGTCACGCGCATGTTTCCAAGCCTGGTGATTGCGTTGCCTACCTTTGTGGTGGGTCTATTGCTCTATATTACTTTTGCTTTATTCATGACGCTGTTTCGCGGCACCATGCTGGATGTGGCAGGCGTGACCTTGTGCGTGTTGCTGATGTCGATTTCATCGCTGTTTTATATTATCGGCGGCCAGTTCATGGTGAGCAAGCTGTGGCACTGGGTGCCGATTTCCGGTTATGCGGGTGGTGTAGACAGCTTGCGTTTTATTTTGCTGCCAGTGTTGATCGGCATTGTGGCTGGCATAGGAGCAAGCAGCCGCTGGTATCGCACGATTTTTCTGGAAGAGGTAGGACGTGACTATGTGCGCACCGCGCGTGCCAAAGGCATGTCCGAGCTGAGCGTGTTGTTCAAACATGTGTTGAAGAATGCAATGATTCCCATTCTGACCGGCGTGGTGGCAGTGATTCCGCTGTTGTTCATGGGTAGCTTGCTGACCGAATCTTTCTTCGGCATTCCCGGGCTGGGTAGCTATACCATAGACGCGATACAGGCACAGGATTTTGGCGTGGTGCGCGCGATGGTATTCCTCGGTTCGGCACTCTATATTGTGGGTCTGATACTCACCGATATTTCCTATACCGTGGTTGATCCCAGAGTGAGGTTGCAATGAGTTTTAAGCTGGTGATGTTGTGGACGGATACCATGATCTTCCTGTTGCTGGCGGTGGTGATAGGCGGTGCCTGGCTGATCAGACAGCGTCCGCATCTGCTGTTGCCGTGGCAGCGTTTGTTCAAAAGCCGTCTCGGCATGGTATCGCTGCTGATCTTGTCATTGTTTTTCGTGATTGGTTTGCTTGATTCAATTCATTACCGGGCAGCCTTGCCTAATGACGGCAATGGCAAAACGGTTTATGCGACAGAGGTACTAAGCGTATTTGATACTGTGGTCAGCGATCTGCGCAGCCAAACCGAAAAAACCTATTCTGCACCGCTGGCTGTTTTTCTTTATGCAAAAGAGAGCATGGAGACAGCCGATGGACAAATTCTGCGCGATTATCCACGACTTAAATATGGCGGTGTGCATCTGGCGGATCCGCAAAACGGGCATGTGAACGATGTGATCAAACGTAGCCTGCATGGTTTATTTGTTGGCTGGCTGGGTGCTGTGTTGCTGGCCTTGCTGATAGTGAGTTTTGCTGCTGCGCGCAGTCGAACTACTGTACGTGCGTGGGTCGAAGCACGTCAGGACACACCGCTTAATACAGTGCTTGCAACAATAGTGCTGCTCGCCATGTTGATCGGCTTAATTGTAAATCTGGCGGGAGCTTATCACGTGCTGGGTACTGACAAAGTAGGCCAAGACGTATTGTATCTGTCGCTGAAAAGCATACGCACCGCGCTTGTGATCGGCACTGTGACCACGCTGGTGATGCTGCCGTTCGCGTTATTCCTAGGTTTGGCAGCGGGATATTTCCGTGGCTGGGTGGACGATGTCATTCAGTATATTTACACGGTGCTGAGTTCCATTCCCGGCGTGTTGCTGATTGCCGCCGCAGTGCTGATGATGCAGGTGACCATAGAAAAACATGCGGAGTGGTTTTCTTCCTCGATCGAACGTGCCGACCTGCGCTTGTTGTTACTGTGCCTGATATTGGGCGTGACCAGCTGGACTGGCTTGTGCCGCTTGCTGCGCGGCGAGGCGCTGAAGCTGCGCGAGCTGGAATACATCCAGGCGGCACAGTCCTTTGGCGTGTCGCATTTACGCATTCTGTCGCGTCATATATTGCCCAACGTGATGCATATTGTATTGATTGCGGTGGTGATGGATTTCAGCGCGCTGGTGCTGGCTGAAGCTGTGCTGTCTTATGTTGGGGTAGGTGTCGATCCTTCCACCAACAGCTTCGGCACGCTGATCAATAATGCGCGACTGGAGATGGGCCGCGAGCCCATGGTGTGGTGGACACTGGCGGCGGCTTTCAGTTTTATGCTGGTGCTGGTGCTGGCTGCCAACCTGTTTGCCGATGCCGTGCGCGATGCTTTTGATCCGCGCCTGAATCGTACGGGGGATCTTTGATGTCACTGCTCAAGGTCAATAATCTTGTTACCCGTTTGCACAATGTTGCGAATATTGTGGATGATATTTCATTCAATATTAATGCGGGCGAAACCTTTGCGCTGCTGGGAGAATCCGGCTGCGGAAAGTCGATGACGGCGCTGTCGTTGATGCGCTTGCTGCCGGATGGTATAGCTATTACTAGCGGTGAAGTAATACTATCGGATAAGAATGTGCTGGATTTTGCTGAACGCGATATGCGTGCGGTGCGCGGCGGCCAGATTGCGATGATTTTTCAGGAACCCGGCTTGAGCCTGAATCCGGTGATGACCATAGGCGCACAGATCGTCGAGGTGTTGGAACTGCATCAGGGAATCAAAAATTCACAGGCGGCAGCACGCGCAATTGAACTGCTACAAAAGGTAGGCATTGCCGATGCCCCGCAACGCCTGCACGAATATCCCTTCCAACTTTCTGGTGGCATGAAACAGCGCGTGATGATCGCAATGGCACTGGCGGGTGAGCCAAAATTGTTGATCGCAGATGAACCGACCACTGCATTGGATGTAACGATACAGGCTCAGGTGCTGCAACTACTGCGCGAGATACAGTCTAAGGATAGCATGGCCATGTTGCTGATCACCCACGATCTCGGTGTGGTGGCGCAGATGGCACATCACGTCGCGGTGATGTATGCGGGACAAATTATCGAACAGGCTCCTCGTGCGAAACTGTTCGAAAAACCATTGCATCCCTATACGCAAAAACTGTTTGCCGCGCTGCCGGAAACCCGTCGCAAAGGAGAATCATTGGCTGCAATACCCGGCAACGTGCCAGCCTTGGGAGAGGTCATGCAAGGCTGCCGTTTCGCACCGCGCTGTGACCGGGCATGGGCTCTTTGCCATGAGCTGGCACCGAAGTGGACGCTATTGCAAAGTGGAGCAGGGGTCAGGTGCCATCTTTATGATGACGAGGTACAAGGTGCAAGAGACAAGGAGCAAGTGGAAGTCCATGGGTCGGAATCTAGCCTTGCCCCTTGTGGCTTGCCCCTTTCCCCTTTGTTGTTAAAAGTTGAAAATCTTAAAGTCCACTTTCCAATACGCAAGGGTATCTTGCAACGTACCGTGGGCTATGTTAAAGCAGTGGATGGTGTGTCTCTACAAATCGGAGAGGGTCGCACTTTGGCATTGGTAGGTGAGTCGGGTTGTGGCAAAACTACGGCAGGTAAGGCGCTATTGCAATTGATCCAACCTACAGCGGGCAGCGTGCAATTTAATCAGAATGAAATGACTGGTTTGAATTTGCGGCAGTTGCGAGCGTTGCGTGGCGGGATGCAAATGGTGTTTCAGGATCCTTATGCCTCGTTGAATCCTAAAATGCGCGTTGCTGAAATTCTACAAGAAGGCATGGATGCACTTGCCATTGGTAAAAATAGTGTTGAACGGCAGCAGCGTATCGATGTGTTACTTGATCAAGTTGGACTGGCGCAGTCGGCCAAATGGCGTTATCCGCATGAATTTTCCGGCGGTCAGCGGCAGCGCATCGCGATTGCTCGCGCTCTTGCTGTTAATCCAAAATTACTGATTTGCGATGAGCCCACCAGCGCGCTCGATGTGTCGGTACAGGCGCAAATTCTGAACCTGCTTAAATCACTGCAACATGAATTGGGCTTGAGCTATCTGTTCATCACCCACAACCTCGCGGTCGTAGAATATATTGCCGATGAAGTGTGTGTGATGTATCTGGGGCGTATCGTTGAGCGTGGCACGGTAGAGGAAGTCATGCGCAATGCACAGCATCCCTACACCAAGGCTTTGTTGTCAGCCGTGCCGCGAATTGATGGTGATAGGGGAGAGGTGATACGACTGACAGGAGAAATGCCTACGCCAGCTAAACCACCACAGGGCTGCCATTTCCATCCGCGTTGTGTAAATGCGATGGATGCATGCCGTGTCGCTTACCCAGAGGCTAGGTTGATAAGTGCCACACACATTGTGCATTGTCATCTTTACAGTGGTAACAGGTGATTAGCAATAAGCTGCAATCTGTTTGACGCACTAGCAGCCTGCCTAACTTAACGCGCAACTCATTGATAAGTTAAGTAATTAAGCTTGCCTGGGTGAATAATATATTAAATATAATCAATGACTTACGTTTAAATCCATCTAGACCCGACACCCCGCCGGGGTTCTTGTCCTATGCGAAGCAGAGCGTAGGAGGCTGCAACAACAGCAGATGTTGTTACATCTTTGCAGGATGGCTTGTTGTTCTTTGATTGTTCGAAATCCTTTTGATATTGCGATTCGACTTGGTAACAGCCTGAGCAAGCATCGGTTGCGCTACGAGAATATGCTGTCCCAGACTGAGTATTCTGACCCCTCTGTTCCAGCTTTTGAGGCTGGACAATTTAACGCGGTAGCGATGTGCTATACCACTCAGGGTATCGCCTTTGCGGACAGTGTGTTTGATTGCATTCAACAGTCTATTGTCGGTAGGGGCAAGATTGGTATTGAATGCGGTAAATTCGTTTTCTGCTTGTTCACCGTTCAGTGGTACCAGCAGCGTTTGGCCGTTACTGGCTG
Source organism: Gallionellaceae bacterium (assembly GCA_038925365.1). Lineage (GTDB taxonomy): Bacteria > Pseudomonadota > Gammaproteobacteria > Burkholderiales > Gallionellaceae > 39-52-133. Next base: position 42,812 of record JBCKTV010000013.1, on the reverse strand, counting down.
TGACACTGCGGTGGATGCCGTTGACTGATCTCAGCTTCTCGGTAGGAATGCCATAACGAGAAGCGATGTCGTCAAGATTTTCACCATTCTTGGTTGGACATGCCTGCCAGGAAACCAGTGGCTGATTGTTACTTTCTAGTTTGGCGTGGAAGATATTGACGTTATTAATAGGTAGTAATAGGACGTCATCTTGTGTTCTCAGAATCACAGGGCGATTATGTGCAGGGTTAAGTGCCGCAAACTCTTCCATTGAGATGCCTGCCATTTCGGCTGCCAACGCCACGTCTATATGGCGTGTCGCGGTGACTGTAGAAAAATAGGGTTGGTTTGGAATATCTGTGAGAACCAGGCCGAAACTTTTCGGATTGTTGATGATGTTTTTGACGGCCATCAATTTTGGAACATATTGGCGCGTTTCTTTTGGCAGTTTCAGGCTGGCATAATTTGTAGGTAGATTAAGTTTGCGGTTACGGGCTTGTGCTCGCGCCACCGAATTTTCTCCGGCATTGTAGGCAGCTAGGGCAAGATCCCATGAGCCAAATTGTTTGTGCAGCTTTTCCAGATAATCTAGTGCGCCCTTGGTGGCGCTGATGACATCGCGCCGTCCGTCATACCACCAGTTTTGCTCCATGCCGAAATTTTTCCCCGTAGACGGAATAAATTGCCAGATGCCGGATGCGCTGGCAGTAGAGAGGGCACCAGGGTGAAAGGCGCTTTCTATCATCGGCAACAAAGCTATTTCCATAGGCATACCGCGTTTTTCAACTTCCTCTACTATGTGGTACAGGTAACGGCGGCCACGATCGGTCATGCGTTCCATATAATCCGGTCTTGCGGCATACCATTTTTCGAAACTGGCAACCTGCTTGCTGTTCTGTGCCGGCATCACAAAGCCGTTACGGATGCGTTGCCATACATCAAGCTGGTGTGCTGTAGGATCTGATGTAAGGTATGGAATGGCGGGTGTAGCCTGGTCAGTTGTGGTTGCAGGCTGCAAAGTGGCTGATACTGTTTTCGAACGCTCTATTTGCACCGCATGCTGCGCACCTACTTTTGTTGTATTTTCACTCGATTTTTCAGCAGTATTTTTTGGTGTAATGGATGAACAAGCTGTGAGTGCAACAATACTTGTTAAAGCGATAATGGAAGGTAAAGAAAGTCGATTACGTAGCAAGGTGAGTGCCCAGTAAGTTAAAAGTGCGAGGATAATAGTCGAGACAGGAGGGGAGCGTCAAGAATAAACTTGTACGTTGATAAATTTGTCTGGGAACCCTGTAATTATTGAAGAGTCGTGATGAAGTGCAATTCTAAAAAGTTCCTAGTAAAAGAGAGTTTAGTTCCAATTTATATATTCTGGAAAGCAATTAGAAATGAATCCACAGAACATTGTCCGCTGTGATATTTTTTGTACTGTAGTTGATAACTATGGCGATATCGGCGTGTGTTGGCGTCTGGCGAAGCAACTCGCGAATGAACATGGCATGACTGTGCGCTTGTGGGTGGATGACCTCGCTAGTTTTCAGAAGCTGTGTCCTGAGATCGTGCCTGCACAGGCAATCCAGCTGAGTCGGGGCGTGGAGGTGAGACACTGGAGTATTTCCTTTGCTGAGGTTATACCAGCGCAACTTGTAATAGAAGCATTTGCTTGCGATCTGCCTGAAAGTTATGTGCTGGCGATGGCAGCGCAGGCAGCTAAACCTGTGTGGCTAAATCTGGAGTACCTCAGCGCCGAAGACTGGGTGGCTGGCTGTCACAGCCTGTCTTCACCCCATCCTAGCTTACCCTTGGTCAAATATTTTTTCTTTCCCGGCTTTACCAAAGATACCGGCGGTTTGCTGCTGGAGCACGACCTGCTGGCGCAACGCGATGTTTTTCAAACGGATGATGCAGCGCAGCATAAGTTCTGGCAAGCGCTGGGCGTAGCAGCGCGCCAACCGGGCGAAATTCGGGTATCGTTATTCAGCTATGAAAATCAGGCGGTGCAAGGTTTGCTGGCAGCATGGGCAAGGGGTGATAGACTCCTGACTTGTTTGGTGCCGGAAGGGCGGATATTGCCGCAACTCGCCAGTTTTTTCGGGTATCAGCAACTGGTGGCGGGGGATGTGGTGCAGCAGGGCAGCTTGAGCGTATATGTGCTGCCATTTGTCGAGCAGGAGGAGTACGACAAGCTGCTTTGGGCATGTGACATCAACTTTGTGCGCGGTGAGGATTCCTGTGTGCGTGCACAGTGGGCAGGTCAGCCATTCATCTGGCAAATATATCCGCAACATGATGGCGTGCACATGAAAAAGCTGCACGCATTGATGGATCTGTATTGCCTTGGCTTGCAAGAGGGTAGTGCACAGGCTTTTCGTGCCTTGTGGAATGCATGGAACGAAGGAATGTCAGTCGGCTATGCTGATTTACATAGTTGGGAACAGCTATGGAACAATTTTCTTTCGCATCAAGCTATGCTAAGTCAGCATACAAGCGCATGGACGCAACAGTTATCCGGCAATAATCTGGCATTGAATTTGCTGTCAACGCTAAATAGAAATCCCCCCTTGTCTGCAAGGTAGAAATATCATTTTTGCCTGTTCTTTCCGTTACCGCGTACTCACTCATGGGGCATTTCTATTTGGGATAATTAGGGGGGACATTACTACTTTGCGCTAACAGCTTCAATTTGAGTTAAGTGGCGGCTTGGGTTATAATGCTGGATCTGTTTGTTCGGCATGGTGTCGAGCAACGGGAAATTCACACATCCGTTCATGTTGGGGTGCTCGAAAGAGTCAGGCTGACGGGTGGAGAAACTTAACCCTTAACAATTGGAGTTGGCTATGTCAGGTACTACTATGCGTGAAATGTTGGAAGCGGGCGTTCATTTCGGACATCAAACCCGTTTTTGGAATCCAAAGATGGCACCGTTTATTTTCGGTCATCGTAACAAGATTCATATTGTCAATCTGGAAAAAACTGTTCCCATGTTCAACGAGGCGCTGAAGTTTGTGCGCAAAGTGGCGGGCGGCAAGGGTAATAATATTCTGTTTGTAGCAACCAAGCGTCAAGCACGCGAAATTATCAAGGAAGAAGCGATCCGCGCGGGTTGTCCTTATGTTGATTACCGCTGGCTGGGTGGTTTGCTGACTAACTTCAAGACAGTACAAATTTCAATTAAGCGTCTAAAAGATCTTCAAGCCATGGATGCCGATGGCAGCTTTGATAAGTTTTCCAAAAAAGAAGGCTTGATGATGCGCCGTGAACTGGAAAAGCTGGAGCGTAGTCTGGGTGGTATTAAAGATATGGTCGGTTTGCCCTCCGCGATTTTTGTGATCGACGTGGGTTATCAGAAGGGTACTGTTACCGAAGCGCAGAAGCTGGGTATACCTTTGATTGGTATCGTGGATACGAATCACTCGCCTATCGGCATTGATTATGTTGTTCCGGGTAACGATGACTCGACACAGGCGATACGCTTGTATGCGCGTGGCATGGCAGATGCCGTGCTGGAAGGTCGTGCACAGGCACTGGCAGATTTGGCGGCACAAGTAGCAGAGCGGGCAGCGTAAGCAGCCTCAACTACTTGAAGGGGCGTAAGCCCCTTTTTTTATATGGACTTGGAATTTAGGGAGTTGAGCATGGCAGATGTTACGGCAGGTATGGTTAAAGAGTTACGCGAGATGACGGGTCTTGGCATGATGGATTGCAAAAAGGCGCTGGTGGAAACCAATGGCGACTTCAAGGCGGCAGAAGAGTTGTTGCGTATCAAGAGTGGTGCGAAAGCCAGCAAGGCTGCTTCACGTGTTGCAGCTGAAGGCGTGGTTGGAATTTTTATTGCTGCTGATGGCAAAACGGGTGCGATGGTTGAAGTGAACTGCGAAACTGACTTTGTAGCAAAAAATGACGATCTGATTGCGTTTGTAAAAAAACTGGCAGTGACTATCGCGGAGGCTAATCCGGCTGACGTCGATGCTTTATTGGCTGGCAAGCTGAGCGGCGGCGAAATGGTGGAAGAAGTGCGCAAAGGCATGATCATGAAGTTGGGCGAAAATATCAATGTGCGTCGTTTCGAGCGTTTCAATACCGCTGGCAAGTTGACCAGCTACCTGCACGGCAGCAAGATCGGCGTGCTGCTGGATATGGCTGGTGGCGATGACACGCTTGCCAAGGATCTGGCCATGCATATCGCTGCGGGCAAGCCAAAATCTATCGATGCTAGTGGTGTAAATGCTGAAGAAGTGGCAACCGAGCGTCGTATCGCGATTGAGAAGGCCAAAGCAGCCGGCAAGCCGGAAGCCATGCTGGAGAAAATTGCTGAAGGTTCCGTACAGAAGTTCCTGAAAGACGTAACTTTGCTGGGTCAGGTGTTTGTTAAAGCTGAAGACGGCAAGCAAACTGTAGAGCAGTTGCTCAAGGTACGTAGCGCTACAGTAAACGGATTCAAAATGTATATCGTGGGTGAAGGTATTGAAAAGGTCGTGGTGGATTACGCCGCTGAAATTGCCGCTATTTCGAAAGGTTAAACTATGGGTGCTGCCCCTGCTTATAAACGTGTGCTTATAAAACTCTCCGGCGAAGCGCTGATGGGTGAAGACAGTTACGGCATTAATCGTGCTGTAATTGAACGTATCGTGGCTGAAATAGCTGAAGTGGTTGCTATGGGTGTGCAGGTGGCGGTGGTTATTGGTGGCGGCAATATTTTCCGGGGTGTTGCACCGGCTGCTGCGGGGATGGATCGCGTCACTGCGGACTATATGGGCATGCTGGCGACAGTGATGAATGCGATGGCCTTGCAGGATGCAATGAAGCGGCAGGGGCTGGAAAGCAGGGTACAGTCGGCGTTGAATCTGGAGCAGGTTGCAGAGCCTTATATACGCGGTAAAGCGCTGCGCTATCTGGATGAAGGTAAGGTGGTAATTTTTGGCGCTGGCACAGGTAATCCTTTCTTTACCACGGATACTGCCGCCGCATTGCGCGGTGTGGAAATGAATGCTGAAGTGGTGATCAAAGCCACCAAGGTGGATGGTATTTACACCGCCGATCCTAAAAAAGATCCGACTGCGACACGCTATACCAATTTAACTTTTGATGAGGCAATATCCAGGAATTTGCAAGTGATGGATGCGACCGCACTCACACTATGCCGCGACCAGAAAATGCCTATCATCGTGTTCAATATTTTTAAAGATGGTGCCCTGAAGCGGGTTATACGTGGCCAAGAGGAAGGTACCTTGGTGACGTGCTAGACTTTAGTAAAAGCTAGTCAGTCAAGTAAGCTGGGAGAATAATAATGATTGCTGATATCAAGAAAACTGTAGAACAAAAGATGAGCAAGTCGCTGGAAACCATGAAAATGGATTTCGCTAAGGTAAGAACGGGCCGTGCGCATCCTGGCATTCTGGATCATGTGATGGTGCTTTATTATGGCAATCCAACCTTGCTGACTCAGATTGCCAATGTGAACTTGATCGATAACCGCACTATCGGCGTGCAACCCTGGGAAAAGAACATGATAGGCCCGGTAGAGAAGGCGATACGCGATGCTGATCTGGGTTTGAATCCGTCAACCAACGGCGATGTGATACGGGTGCCGATGCCGATGCTGACCGAGGAACGCCGCAGGGAGATGATCAAGATTGTGCGTACAGAAGCTGAAGCCGCCAAAGTGGCAGTGCGTAATATTCGTCGCGATGCCAATGAGCAATTAAAAAAATTGCTCAAGGAAAAGGCAGTCAGTGAGGATGACGAGCGTCGTGCACAAGACGACGTGCAAAAATCCACCGACAGGTTTGTGGTTGAAATTGACCAAGCCTTACATGTCAAAGAGGCTGACCTGATGGCGGTTTAAACAGTTGTAGCTGTAAATGCTGTGGCTAGTGAGCCGCAGAACATCAGCTCTTCGCCAAAATCCATGTGGAGTATTGAATTCAGTGGCATTATTTCAAAGTTCGACTCGCACTATTCCAGTTGCGCCCCAAGTACCCAGGCATATTGCGATCATCATGGATGGCAATGGGCGTTGGGCCAAGCAGCGTTTTTTGCCCCGCGTTGCCGGGCATCAACGTGGCGTTGAGCGTCTGCGAGAAACGGTCAAGACTTGTGGCGCTCTGGGTGTGGAGTATCTGACTGTGTTTGCCTTCAGTAGTGAAAATTGGCGGCGTCCTGCTGACGAAGTTTCATTTTTGTTGCAGCTGTTTCTCAAAATGTTGCAACACGAAGTTTCCAAACTGCACGAAAACAATATCCGTCTCAAAGTGATAGGCGATCTTGCCATGTTTGATGCCGAGCTCAATCGGCATATTCAGGAAGCAGAACAGCTTACTGCGAATAATACTGGTCTCACCCTGACTATTGCCGCCAACTATGGTGGTCGCTGGGACATCATGCACGCCACCCGTGCCATGCTGAAGGATCGTCCCGAACTGTTGACCAATTTTAGCGAGTCTGAGCTGGAGCCTTATCTTTCCATGCACTATGCGCCCGAGCCCGATTTATTTATTCGCACCGGCGGTGAACAGCGCATCAGCAATTTCCTGTTATGGCAACTGGCTTACACCGAACTGTATTTCACCGACATTTTGTGGCCGGTATTTGATCGCGCTGCATTGGAGGCTGCGATACTATCCTATCAAAAACGTGAGCGACGTTTCGGACGGACTAGTGACCAGTTAAAGGATGATCAGTCAAATGCTTAAGCAACGGGTGATAACCGCAATTATTCTGGCAATTTTATTTCTTGCCACGCTTTTTATATTACCCGCTGTGGGCTGGTCAATACTTGTTGGTCTGGTAATGATGCAGGGCGCATTGGAATGGTCGAGGCTGGCTAAAATGAGCAGGTCGATTGCAGTTGGCTATGTTGGATTGCTGCTGCTGACGTATATCGCGGTGTTATGGATGTACGCCAATTTTGAACCTCAGCAAAAATATGCAGTTCAGATTTTGGTCTATGGAGTTGCAGCGGTGTTTTGGTTGCTAGTGGTTCCGGCCTGGTTTAAGGGCGGCTGGAAGCCGCAGAATTACTGGTTACAAGGTGCAATAGGATGGATAGTATTGTTGCCTACAGGCATGGCGATGCTGGATTTGCGCGCTGAACCCCCCCAGCCATGGTGGTTGCTGGGTGTGATGGGAATGGTATGGATGGCAGATATTTCAGCTTATTTTGCCGGGCGTAAATTTGGAAAAAACAAATTGGCTCCTAACATCAGCCCCGGCAAAACTTGGGAAGGTGTGGCGGGTGCAATGCTGGGGGTGATGGTTTATATGGCGATCGTAATAGTGGTCAGCGGTATGACACAACATTACTTATTATTTTTATTTGCGATTGCTGGGGTCGCGCTGTCGGTGATGGGCGATCTGTTTGAATCTGCCATTAAACGTCAGGCTGGCGTAAAGGATAGCGGCACTTTATTGCCTGGCCATGGCGGTTTGCTGGATCGTATCGATGCCCTTACTTCTACTCTGCCATTGGCCGCACTCATGTTGATTTTGACGAGAATTACATGATGCATGACGCGCAGTCCATGACCAAGCTGACAATATTGGGATCCACTGGCAGCATAGGCGCCAGTACGCTGGATGTGGTGGCACGTCACCCGGATAAATACCAGGTTGTAGCATTGACTGCATTTCGCCAGGATGAATTGCTGTTTGAGCAATGCCAGCGTTTCAATCCGCGCTATGCTGTGTTGCTGGATGAAGATGCGGCCGCCAGACTGACACAGCGTCTAGCGACAGCTAACATGAAGGTGCAGGTGTTATGCGGCGAGCAGGCGCTGGAACAGGTCGCATCCCTGCCCGAGGTAGATGCGGTGATGGCTGCCATTGTGGGTGCGGCCGGGCTGCGCCCCTGTCTTGCTGCGGCACGTGCAGGAAAAAAAATTCTGTTGGCGAACAAGGAAGCATTGGTGATGGCGGGGCGCATTTTTATGGATGCGGTGCGTCAGAATGGCGCCACTTTGTTGCCGATCGATAGTGAGCATAATGCGATTTTCCAGTCCTTGCCGCATAATTATGCGGCGGACATGAAGGCTAGCGGGGTAAGCAAGATTTTGCTTACCGCATCGGGCGGGCCTTTCCGCGACATGCCTTTAGCGGCGTTGCAGCATGTCACACCGGATCAGGCCTGTGCGCATCCCAACTGGGTGATGGGACGCAAGATTTCCGTAGACTCTGCCACCATGATGAATAAAGGCTTGGAGGTGATCGAGGCGCACTGGTTGTTTAACGCTTCTGCAGATGATATTCAGGTGGTGGTGCATCCGCAGAGCATCATCCATTCGATGGTGCAGTATGTTGATGGCTCGGTGCTGGCACAAATGGGCAACCCGGATATGCGAACACCTATCGCCCATGCACTGGCTTATCCAATGCGTATTGATGCGGGAGTAGCGCCACTGGATTTATTCAAGGTGGCTACGCTGAATTTTGTTGCACCGGATTTTGAGCGCTTTCCCTGTCTTGCATTGGCTTATCAAGCCTTGCGGGCGGGTGGCACTGCTCCCGCCATTTTGAACGCTGCCAATGAAATTGCGGTAGATGCATTTTTGCAGATGAAAATTTCCTTCCTAGATATTCCGCTTCTGATTGCCGCTGTATTGGCACAGCTGCCACCTGTTGCAGTCTATACCCTAGCTGATGTGCTGTTGGCCGATGCGCAAGCACGCGTGGCAGCGCAACAATGGATTTTACAATGATTACTTTTTTGGCTTTTATTACTGCGATTGTGGTGCTGGTCGCATTCCATGAATATGGACACTATTGGGTGGCGCGACGCTGTGGTGTCAAAGTGCTGCGTTTTTCCATAGGCTTCGGGAAAATTCTGTATAGCAAAAAGTTTTCCGGCGGTGAAACCGAGTGGGTCATTTCTGCTATTCCGCTGGGCGGCTACGTCAAGATGTTGGATGAGCGCGAGGGCGAGGTCAAGCCGGAAGAATTGCAGCGTGCCTTCAATCGGCAACCGGTGCTTAATCGTATGGCTATCGTGGTTGCAGGGCCGCTGGCAAATTTACTGCTGGCTGTGGTGTTTTACTGGGGATTGTTCATTTACGGGATACCGGGACTCAAACCGATATTAGGTAACATCGTGGCAGCCACCCCTGCCGCTACCGCACAGTTACAGTCGCAGCAAACTATCGTCAGCATTAACGGAACAGATACACCCACCTGGCAGGAGGTGCGCTGGGTCTTGCTGGATGCCGTGCTGCAAGAGGGCAATGCCAGTGAGGGTAAGGCAAGTCTTGAAATCCGCACACCCCAAGGTGAAATGGCAACGCGCATCTTGGATATCGGCAGTTTGACGGCGGCTGATCTGGATAGCGATTTTTTGGGCAAGCTCGGTTTACAGCCATACCAACCTGTGGTGCGACCAGTATTGGGAAGGCTGGTTGAAGGCGGGGTGGCGCAGCGTGCAGGCCTTAAACTGAATGACCTTATCCTGACTGTAAACGGGGAGTCGATAGCAAACTGGGAAAAATGGGTAGAAATGGTTCGTAGTCATCCGTCCACACAGTTGCATCTGGAGATGCAGCGCGAAGGACATCTGATTACGCTGGATATGACGCCAGACTCGGTTAAGGAAGGTGATAAGCAGGTAGGAAAAATCGGTGCTGCACCCTTGATTAATCAGCAGGAGTTTGATGCCCTTATGACGGAGGTGAGTTACTCGCCAGGTAAAGCGCTGGTGCAGGCCGTGCGCAAAACATGGGAAACCAGTGTGATCAGTCTGCAGATGATGGGCAAGATGATCGCGGGTCAAATATCGCTTAAAAACCTGAGCGGGCCGGTCACCATAGCCGATTATGCTGGACAGTCAGCACACATGGGATTGGGTGCGTATCTGTCATTTCTTGCTTTGATCAGCATTAGCCTAGGAGTATTGAATTTATTGCCTATCCCCTTATTGGATGGCGGGCACTTACTGTATTATATGGTGGAGTTAATCAAGGGTAGCCCTGTTTCAGAAAGGCTGTGGGAGGCGGGGCAGAAGATAGGTATTGCGATATTGTTCACCCTGATGGCACTTGCTTTATTCAACGATTTTAGCCGCTTGATTTTAAATTGACATAACAATGAAATTAATAACACTGGCAGGACTTGTTCATCTGTTGTACATGACGTCTGCCATCGCAATAGAACCGTTTGAGGTTAAGGATATTCGCATTGAGGGTGTTCAGCGCACCGAGCCTGGCACGGTGTTCAGTTACCTGCCGGTCAAGGTGGGCGATACTTTGACCGATGCCCAGTCTGCTGCAGCAATTCGTGCATTATTCGCGACTGGTTTTTTTGCGGATATCAAGCTGAGAGTAGAGGAAGGTGTGCTGGTCGTTATTGTCCGTGAACGACCTTCGATAGCCAGCGTCGAAATCAACGGGGTGAAAGATATTCCCAAGGATACGCTGCGCGACAACCTGAAATTTGTGGGTCTGGCAGAGGGGCGTATTTTTGACAAGGCAGCGCTGGAAAAATCTGAGAATGAACTTAAACGCGCCTATGTGGCAAGGGGTAGATATGCGGTGACAGTCAAAACGACTGTTGTCGAGCTTGAACGCAACCGCGTGTCAGTGACTTTTGATGTGACTGAGGGCGAAGTATCAAAAATCAGGCAGATCAATATTGTTGGTAACCAGGTCTTTAGTGAAAAAGAACTGCTGGACTTGATGAAGTTGACCACGCCAACCATGTGGACATGGATAAGCAGTAACGACCAGTACTCTAAGCAGAAGCTTTCGGCAGATCTGGAAATCATCCGTTCCTATTATCTGGATAACGGATACTTGGAATTTTTAATTGACTCAACACAGGTTTCCATTAGCTCCAACAAGCAGGATATTTATATCACAATCAATATTTCAGAAGGTGCTAAATATAAAGTTTCCGATATCAAATTGATCGGTGATGAGAATATTTTAACCCATGTCGAGATGCGTAAACTGATCCCGATTAAGGTTGGCGATGCGTTCTCGCGCAATAAGCTTACCCAGTCCCAAAAGAACATCTCAGATCGATTGGGGAATGATGGCTACGCATTTGCAAACGTCAGTGCCGTTCCTGAACTGGACAAAACAAAACATGAGGTTGCCTTTACTTTTGTATTCAACTCGGGGCAGCGTGTGTATGTGCGGCGTATTAATATAACGGGCAATACTAAGACCACGGATGAGGTGATAAGACGTGAACTCCGCCAGATGGAAGGCGCGTGGTTTGCCACAAAAAAGATTCAAAAGTCGAAGCAAAGAGTGGACAGACTGAATTACTTTAGCGAAGTAAATCTTGAAACTCCCCCAATACAAGGTAGCAAAGACCAGGTGGATTTGAATATTAACGTCAAGGAAAAGCCTACCGGCAGCCTGAATGTTGGTGCCGGTATTTCTAGTTCACAGGGAGTGGTATTGACAGCGGGTGTTAGCCAGAGCAATCTTTTCGGTACAGGTAAGATACTGTCCTCGCAGATCAACACCAGTCAACTTAATCAGGTGTATTCAATATCCTATACTAATCCCTATTACACCGATAATGGCGTAAGTCGAGGCTTCGATCTATACCAGCGCAATCTGGATACGACCAGAACCTCTATTAGTCCTTACAAATCCTTTACGTCTGGGGCCGGTGTACGTTATGGTGTCCCCATAGGTGAAGATGAAAACATACATTATGGATTGGCCGTAGAAGAGTCGACCTATCGGCTCTTCGAAAGAAGCCCCCGTCAGTTCCATCAATACGTGGATGCTTACGGCGTTACTACGAGTAATGTACTGGGAACAGTAGGCTGGACACGGGACAGCAGGGATAGTGCCATTTACCCTACGGATGGTAAAGTTCAACGTGCCTTTGCCGAGGTCGCCTTGCCGATTGCAGACCAGCGCTTCTACAAACTGACTTACCAGCATCAAAGATTTATTCCGGTAAGCGAATCGTTCACATTGATGGTGAATGGAGATATGGGGTTTGCCGCTACTTATGATGACAAACCCTTGCCATTCTTCAAGAATTTTTATGCCGGTGGTGTTGAATCTGTGCGCGGTTATGAACCCAACTCCTTGGGGCCTCGCGATAGTTTCGGGGCTCGACTGGGCGGCGACAGGCGGGTGCTGATAAAATCTGAACTTCTTTTCCCCATGCCTGGTAGTAAGGATAAATCAGTACGCTTAAGTACATTTTTAGATGGGGGGGTAATTTACGGTGCTCCTACTGAAATACCTGGATCCGATGGGCCGCGATACTCGACCGGAATTGCGCTAACCTGGATATCGCCGGTTGGCCCGCTTAAAATAAGTTATGCTTGGCCATTGGCAGAGCAACCGGGGGATAGAGTGCAGCGATTCCAGTTTACCCTAGGGCAGATTTTCTAGCAGCCTGGCGGGTTTAACTTGCAACCAATTGATTTCAAAAGAAATTGAAACTAACGCTGCGAATAAAATATTCAATATAATCAATATGTTACGTTATTATCGCATGCCATTCAGACAGGCTGCTAAGTAATGATAAGTGCGTGTAAATATCAGTTTGACAAGGAGTAAGAAATGAAATTTAAATTTTATATCATCACTTTTAGCCTGTTTGCGTTAGCTGCGGCTATTGTTAATGCGTCTGATTTTCGTATTGGCGTAGTGGATACGGAACGTATTCTGCGTGAGTCTGCCCCCGCGGTTCAGGCGGCGAAAAATATCGAGAAAGAGTTTGATCTGCGTGATCAGGAAATAAAAAAAATTGCCAAGCAGGCCAAGGTTATTCAAACGTATTTTGATAAGGAAGGTATGACCCTGCTGGATGCCGAGCACCGCAGCAAGGAGCGCGAACTGGCCAATCTAAATGTGTCGTTGCAACGCATGCAACGTGAATTTCGCGAAGACTTAAATCTGCGCAAAAACGAAGAGCTGACATTGGTGTTGGCGCGCACTCATAAGGCGATCAAGGCAATTGCGGAACTTGAAAAGTATGATCTTGTGCTGCAAGAGGCTGTATATCGCAATCCAAAAATTGATATCACAGATAAGGTATTAAATTACCTTGCTACCGAAAAAAATTATAATAATTAGTATCCGTGACGCGACCATCCTATAGTTTAAAAGAGTTAGCCACGCGCTTTGGAGGTAGTGTGCTGGACGATAGCGGGGTTTTGATCAGCCAGATTGCGACCCTGGATAGCGCCAAATCAAATCAGATCGCATTCCTGGCCAACAGCAAATATCGTGCACAGCTAGCGACTACTTGCGCCGGTGCTGTTATTCTGTCTGCGGCCGATGCGGACGCGACAAGCTGTGCACGCATAGTGTGTGACAACCCATACGCATATTTTGCAAAACTCTCTGCGTTTTTAAATCCCTTGCCAGCGGCAATTGCAGGGATACACCTCAGCGCAGTAATCGGAAAGGGCGCAATTATTGCGCCCAGTGCGCAGATTGATGCACATGTCGTGATCGGTGACGGCGCCAACATAGGCGAAAATAGCGTGATCATGTCCGGCTGCAATATTGGTGCGGGTGTAGTTCTCGGTGCGTATGCCCGCTTGTACCCAGGTGTGGTGATTTATCACGATTGTGTACTGGGAAATAATTTGATTGCGCATTCCGGTGTGGTGATAGGCGCTGATGGTTTTGGCATTGCGATGGACGAAGGTCGCTGGCTGAAAATACCCCAGATCGGACGAGTAGTTATTGGTAACGACGTGGAGATCGGTGCAAATACCACCATTGACCGTGGTGCGTTGGATGACACGGTGATTGAGGACGGTGTCAAACTGGATAATCAAATACAGATTGCGCATAACGTGCGCATTGGGGCGCATACCGCGATTGCCGGATGTGTGGGGATAGCGGGCAGTGCAGTCATTGGAAAATATTGTCGTATCGGCGGCAGTGCTGGCATTCTAGGTCATTTGAAAATTGCGGATTATGTTGAAGTGTCATCTTTTACGCTGGTTGGAAAATCCATCAAGGAAGCTGGAAGTTACTGCGGGATTTATCCATTCAGCACCACTCAAGCATGGCGTAAAAATGCTGTCCAGTTAAGGCATCTGGATGAATTGGCAAATCGTATCAAGCAGCTGGAACAGCAAGTTCAATTAATAAAGAAATAATCGGGAGAGATAGATGGGTATTCAGATGGACATACATGAAATTTTGCAACATTTGCCGCATCGTTATCCGTTCTTGCTGATAGATCGCGTGCTGGATTGTGAACCGGGTAAAAATATTGTTGCGCTGAAAAATGTAACGATGAACGAACCCTTTTTTACCGGCCATTACCCGCATCACCCGGTGATGCCGGGTGTGCTGATCATAGAGGCGATGGCACAGGCAGCAGCCCTTCTGTCATTCAAAACCATGGGCACTAAACCCAGTGATGACTCGGTATATTATTTTGTCGGGATTGACGATGCACGTTTCAAACGCCCGGTTAGTCCCGGGGATCAAGTTATTTTCAAGGTCGAGTTGCTCAGCAACAGGCGCGGAATCTGGAAGTATGCAGCGGTTGCTGAAGTGGATGGCAAGTTAGTTGCCGAGGCTAATTTGATGGCAACCTTAAGGGACAAGTAATGCGTCATCCAACAGCCATCATACATCCCGATGCCAAGCTTGCCGATGACGTGCAGGTGGGTGCATATTCGATTATCGACGAATATGTCGAGATCGGTGCTGGGACAAAGATAGGCCCGCATGTGGTTGTTACAGGCCATACCCGTATCGGAAAAAATAATCAAATTTTCCAGTTCTGTTCCATCGGTGAAGTGCCGCAGGACAAGAAGTATGCGGGTGAGCCAACCAGGCTCGAGATAGGCGATAACAATGTGATCCGCGAAAGTTGTACCTTCAATACAGGTACTGTTCAGGATGTGGGTGTGACCCGCATGGGCAATAATAATTGGGTGATGGCCTATGTTCATGTTGCCCATGATTGCCAAATTGGTAACAATGTTATCTTTGCCAACAGCACGCAGCTGGCTGGTCATGTGATCATTGATGATTTTGTGATTCTAGGCGGCTTTACCGGTGTGCATCAGTTCTGCCAGATCGGCGCGCATGTGATGACCTCGGTGGGTACCGTGCTATTGCATGATATTCCACCCTACGTGAAAGTATCCGGCAGCCCAGCGGTTCCGCACGGAATTAATTCCGAAGGTTTGAAGCGTCGCGGCTTTACTAGTGATGCAATCATGGGAATCAAGCGTGCATATAAAACTTTGTATCGCTCTGAATTAACCCTGGAACAAGCTAAAATCCAGATGGGACAGCAAATCGTCGAGCACCCCGAGGTGCAGATCATGGCTGATTTTCTAAATCGTTCTCAGCGCGGTATTGTTCGTTAAAAATATGAGTCAAGATATAAAAACTATAGCCATGGTGGCGGGGGAAGCTTCGGGTGACTTGCTTGCCAGCGAGTTAATGCTGGCAATCTGGGAGGTGATGCCTAATGTACGATTCATCGGTATAGGCGGTCCCAAAATGCAAGCAGCAGGCATGCAGATTCTCTATCCGATGGAAAAGCTGTCGGTGATGGGGTATTTGGAAGTGTTGCGTCATTATCGTGAAATTGCCGGGATCCGCCGCAGTTTTCGCAAACACTTGCTCAAGAACCCACCCGATTTATTTATTGGAGTCGATGCCCCGGATTTTAATTTTGATCTGGAGTTGGCGCTTAAACAGCATGGTATTCCCACCGTACACTATGTGAGCCCGTCAATATGGGCTTGGCGCGGAGAGCGTATCCATAAAATAAAACGTGCGGTGTCGCATATGCTGGCGCTGTTTCCATTTGAAGTTCCCTTGTATGAAAAGGCTGGGATACCGGTGACCTATGTAGGCCACCCCTTGGCTGACATCCTGCCTACGATCCCCAATCGTTTGGAGATGCGCGAGCAAATGCGCATACAGCCGCTCAATGCCAAGGTGTTTGCAATGTTGCCCGGCAGTCGTCAAAGTGAAGTGCGACAATTGGCCAAGACGTATATTCAGACCGCAAGATTGATACTCAAGACATTGCCTGATGCACAGTTTCTAGTGCCACTAGGCAGTCGTCAAACCCGTAATATTTTTGAGGAAGCAATCTGGCAGGATGAGGCGCATGATTTGCCGATCACCCTGCTCTTTGGTCATGCACACGAGGCGATGATTGCTGCTGACGGGGTACTGGTCGCATCGGGTACGGCCACACTTGAAGCTGCACTGCTTAAACGTCCCATGGTCATCACTTATAAAATGTCAGCGCTTAGCTTTTGGTTGGCCAAACGCAAGCAATACCTGCCTTATGTGGGCTTGCCCAATATTTTGTCGGGTAAATTTGTGGTGCCGGAGTTGTTGCAAGACGATGCTACACCAGAAAATCTTGCGCAGGCATTGCTCAATCTGGTTGCCAATAAACAGGCGGTGATTGAACTTGAGCAGCATTTTAGCGAGTTGCATCTTACGCTGAAACAGGATGCGGCTATAAAAGCGGCAGCGGCAATCCTGCCTTTCCTGATGACGCGCAGGTGAGCTCTAGTATTTTGTATTCGGGCATCTTGATCTGCGGTGTGGATGAAGCAGGAAGGGGTCCGCTTGCCGGCCCAGTTTATGCGGCGGCGGTCATTCTCGATGACAGCCGCCCGATAGCGGGGCTCGCAGACTCGAAAAAACTTAGCGCGAGCAAGCGCAATCATCTGGCTTGCGAAATACGCTTGCATGCTGTGGCCTGGGCGATTGCTACAGCAAGTGCTGCAGAAATCGATGAGATCAATATTTTGCAGGCCAGTTTGCTGGCGATGAAACGTGCTATTGAAGCGTTGTCCCTGCGACCACAGGAGGTGTTGGTGGATGGTTTGTATTGCCCAGATACCGGCATTGCCAGCCGCGCTATCGTAAGGGGGGACAGTAGCGTGGCTGCCATATCCGCTGCCTCCATTCTGGCCAAAACTGCGCGCGACGAGGCCATGTTGTTGCTGCATGACAAATATCCACAATACGGTTTTGATGCGCATAAAGGCTATCCCACGGCGGCGCACCTTAAGGCATTAAAATTACACGGCATATCGCCTGAACACCGTAAAAGCTTCAGGCCGGTTCGGGAACTACTTTAAGAGGAGACACGCATGTTGTCATTAATGAAATTTATCCATTTGCTGTCGATTGTAGTCTGGGTTGGCGGCATGTTTTTTGCCTATGTTGTGTTGCGGCCTAGCGCTGCAGAAATTCTGCAAGCACCCGAGCGTCTACGCTTGTGGGATAAAGTATTCAGTCTGTTTTTCAACTGGGTATGGCTGGCGATATTTTTGGTACTGGTGAGCGGTTTCTACATGATTTATTTGATTGGAGGTTTCTCCAATCTATCGCTCTATATCAATCTCATGCTACTGATGGGCATTACGATGACGCTGATATTTGCCTACGTCTTTTTCAAATGTTATGTTCAATTCAACCGTTTTGTCAGCAAACAGGAGTGGCCCAATGCCGGCGCAATGCTGGGCACGATCAGAAAGCTGGTGGGACTGAATTTGACTATTGGTTTGCTAACGGTTGCTGTAGCGATAATCGGCAGAAATAGTTAGAGCTGCCCTTGTAGCCTGACCTGTCTCACAACTGCTTGATTTGCAAAGACAATAAAGTTGTCGCCAATAATAAAATATTCAATATAATCAATTGGTTGTGTTAATGTCTATATTAAACCCCTACAGACTGCTAGAGCGCTTATTCCATGCGCACAAGAAGTTTTCTAACTGCTAATTCGAATAAAGTTGAGAAATTTTGTCATTTTCCTGGCTTATAAACATTGAATAAGAAACATTATCTTGTCCGCACTTATCGGATTAGCCGCATTGTTCTGCATCTGTTATCTGCTGTGATAATCGTGCTGCTGCTGTTCCTGTGGTTTTCAGATAAGTCCAAAGTACGTTGGCAGAGACGCTGGAGCCTCGACCTCCTGGGAATTTTGAATATCAGACTCTTGTTGCGTGGGATAGCACCGGATTTGTATGTGCAGAACGTTATGTTGGTCGCAAACCATGTGTCCTGGCTGGATGTTTTTGTATTGAATGCAGTGCGTCCGGTGCGCTTTGTTTCCATGATAGAGGTGTTGTCCTGGCCTGTTGTTGGCTTGCTTGCCAAGCAGACTGGAACGCTGTTTATCGATCGCAGCAAGCGCCATGACACGGCGCGCGTGAACAACGAAGTTTCTGTGGTATTGGGAAATGGCGGATGCGTAGCGGTATTCCCCGAAGGAATCACCACCGATGGCAGCAAGTTGCATCATTTTCATGCCTCCCTGCTGCAGCCGGCGATAAACAGTCAAAGCCAAGTGTGGCCCGTAGCAATTCGCTACACCCATGCGGATGGTACTCTCAACATGGCACCGGCCTTTATTGGTGAGCTTACTTTTACTGATTCGTTGAAATTGGTATTAAGTCAGTCTGTCATTTACGTTGAAGTTGACTTTATGCCACCGATAGACGCGCACGGTAAAACACGACGTGAACTGGCTCGTGATGCCCAGCATGCAATTGCCGGCGCATTGAACATTCCCTTTCCTGAACACACTCATTTGATTAGCACAAGCTGAATAGGATACAGAGCGCTGCTTTTAAGTGCTAGCCAGCGGGCCCCATATTTGTTGTGGATTAATGCGAACTGATGCCTGCTCAGGAGATATCGCTTCTACTATCGTATAAGGCTCAACACTCGTATCGCGTCGGATAAGGTTTGTATATAACTCGCCATGTGGCTTAACCAGTGCGGTAGCCATACAGGGGGTATTTTTAGTAGCACGCTGAGAGATGATTGCAATTTCATTATTCTTCAGCCGCACAAAGGTACTTGGCGGGTAGAGTCCCAATACTTTGATGAAATAAGTCGCCAATGTTGCATCTGCATGCGCCTTGTTTTCGATGAAAATATCACGCAGGGCAATGTTGGGAAGAATTGATTTGCGATAACCGCGTGCAGAAATTCGCGCACAATACCCATCCGCGTGTGCAATAATTTTTGCATTTTGCGGAATCTCGGCTTTCAGGTTGCCTACCGGGTAACCCGACCCATCTTCGTGTTCGTGATGCAACAACACGTAACGTAGCCACTCAGCATCTTCTATGCCCGCTTCGTACAGTATTTCTATGGATGCGATGGGATGATTGTGGATGGCGGTTTTATCAGCATTGGAAACATCTTCTCTGCTTTCCTGCAATTTTCTCTGTAGCTCAAGCATGGAAATGTTCATGGTGAGGGCTGCGGCGGCGATATCCTGAATTTCCTGATCAGTCTTGTTCATCGCCTTAGCAATCATAATCGCCAGAATGGCTGTATCTACACAATGACGTACGGCATAGTCTCCGAGAACGTGATTGAGTTGAATGCTGGCCAGAGCCAGATCCTCATTCAGATGCACAGCAAATTGAATTATTTTGACGGTTTCAAGGATGTTTTCACGCGCATCCGGAAATTTATTGATTTTTTTCAATAATACATCAAGCCGATTGACGGCCAAATTGATAGCGGAAAATACAGAGGGAGATTTATCTTTAAGGCTGAGAGGGGGCTCAAGGTTTTTGTCAACGGTAGCCAGCTTGATATACAGCCTTTTTTCAATATAAATGCCACTCTCAACCAATTCAGTGGCACGAGTTTGTGTTTGAATCACTGCGCCTTGACGCATCAGCACGCGACCAAAACTATCCATGATGTCCCAGGCTAGGCTCTCACCCGGATTAATATCATCAATATTTAATATGTGTAAATTATCCATGGCTTTAATCTTACTTTAAATGAATTATTAATCAAGTTGAGTTTTTCTTGATAGGTTTGCGGATGATCGCCAGTGTCCAGAGTACAAACTAAAATTGATACTGTCGCGGCATTTTATCCTAGATAATCTTCGATATATTAGCTAAATTTTGGTCATTAAACTTAGGCGGCGCATCTGGAATAGCTTTAGCGCATCCACTCCACCGTAGTGATAGCTTGTCAGACACCGATAGATGGTTCACAGGTTAAACCTCAACCCCACAGCCTCTGGACTTTCCCCCTCCCTCGATTCGATTGATGCAATCTTTGAACAACTTCACCAGTGCTTCATGGGAAACTGCGAGCATCTATGCCTTTTATTACATTTAATGAACCATTATAATCCATGAGGCTTGGACAAAACATTAGTATGGAAATCAATTTGAACATCCATAATTTATTGCTTACCCCTCCATATGATGACTTCAATTAATAATCCCCATGCTCGCTCAGTTGCCATCATCGGCGGCGGCCCTGCTGGGTTGATGGCGGCAGAGGTATTGAGCCAGAGAGGAGTGCGTGTGGAGGTGTATGACGCGATGCCTTCCGTCGGGCGCAAGTTTCTGATGGCAGGCAAGGGCGGCATGAATATTACGCATTCCGAGCCGCTGGAATCTTTTTTGGATCGCTATGGTGCGCGGCGCGAACAAATCAAACCGCTGCTCGATGTTTTTTCTCCAGATGTTTTGCGCGAGTGGATACACGGTCTGGGCATAGAAACTTTTGTGGGTAGTTCGGGGCGGGTGTTTCCCAAGGATATGAAAGCCGCCCCGTTGTTGCGAGCATGGCTGCACCGGCTGCGCGGGAACGGCGTGAGTTTCCGCATGCGCCATCGCTGGTGTGGCTGGGATGATAGCGGTGCTTTGCGCTTTGTTATGCCTGAAGGTGAATGTTTGGTACAAACTGATGCAGTCATCTTGGCATTGGGTGGCGGCAGCTGGGCGCGGTTGGGGAGTGATGGCGCATGGGTGCCGTTGCTGGCTCAGCGCGGTGTGGCTGTAGCAGCGTTGCGTCCGGCTAACTGTGGTTTTGAAGTGGGATGGAGCGAGCATTTTCGCACGCGCTTTGCGGGGCAACCGTTAAAGGCGGTGGTGCTTACTTTTACCGATGCGGCGGGCGTTACCCATCGCCGTCAGGGCGACTGCATGGTGACCGAGACGGGTATCGAGGGTGGCTTGATCTATGCCTTGTCTGCGTCTATTCGGGATGCGATTGAAGCGCATGGTTCGGCAACGATCTATCTTGACCTGACCCCGGGTAAAGATTTGGCGCGGGTCACTGCTGAGGTATCGCATCCTCGCGGTTCGCGCTCACTATCCAGTCACCTGCAAAGCCGGGTGGGAATCAAGGGTGTGCAAAGCGGTTTGCTGCGTGAGTGTTTGTCAGCAGAATATTTTGCCGACGCTGTGCGTTTAGCGCAGGCGATCAAATCCTTGCCGCTGCGCTTGCTTGTGCCGCGTCCGCTGGATGAGGCGATCAGCACTGCTGGTGGTGTGAGGTTCGAGGCACTGGATGCCCACTTGATGTTGAAAAATAGTCCAGCTGTGTTCTGTGCGGGAGAGATGCTGGATTGGGAAGCACCTACCGGTGGGTATTTACTGACAGCATGTTTTGCCAGTGGCAGGGTGGCGGGGGAGGGAGTACTAGCGTGGTTGTCGGCTAGATTTCCCCCACCCTAGCCACATGCAGAGCATCCGCAATCGTAGGAG
The DNA here is from genome assembly GCA_038925365.1 of Gallionellaceae bacterium. Lineage (GTDB taxonomy): Bacteria > Pseudomonadota > Gammaproteobacteria > Burkholderiales > Gallionellaceae > 39-52-133. Next base: position 21,379 of record JBCKTV010000013.1, on the reverse strand, counting down.
CGCGTTGCACGCGCCCGTGGTTTATTCGCGCTGTGCAATGCTCTGTTTGGACAAGGGCGGATTGTTCGCGAAATAGCGTTTGATGCCGCCATGTATCGCAAGCGCCATTTTTTCTTGGAAGTTGCTGTCGTTCAGTCTGGCTTCTTCGGCGGGATTGCTGATGAAGGCGGTCTCGATCAGTATCGAGGGGATGTCGGGTGATTTCAGCACAGCGAATCCGGCTTGTTCTACTTTGCCACCGTGCAGGGTGTTGATGACGCCCAATTCTCCCAGTACGTGTTTGGCCAGTTTCATGCTGTCGCTGTTGGTGGCGGTTTGCGACAGGTCCAGCAGGGTGCGTGCGAGGTAGGGGTCTTTTTCGGCGATGTTCACGCCACCGATGAGGTCGGCCTCATTTTCTTTCTTTGCCAGCCAGCGTGCAGCTGTGCTGGTGGCTCCGCGTTCTGACAAGGCAAACACCGATGATCCGTGAGCATGCGGCTTGACGAAAGCATCTGCATGGATGGAGATAAATAAATCAGCTCTTGCCTGGCGCGCTTTATTGACGCGAACATCCAAGGACAAGAAGTAGTCGCCATCGCGGATTAGCACGCCGCGCATGCCGGGGGTGTTGTCAATTTGCTGTTTAAGCTTGCGCGCGATGGCTAGGGTGATATTTTTTTCAATGGTGCCTCTGCGACCGCGCGCTCCGGGGTCTTCGCCACCATGTCCGGCATCAATGGCGACTATCAGGATGCGCCCAGTTTTTTCAGGACGGACTAGGGTTTGTGTGTTTGCTGGCGCAGTAGAGGGGGGGGAGAATAGCTATTTTCGGTTCTATCTTGGCTGGCAAGTTATTTTCCAGCTCGGTGCTGGCTGTGGCTGCCGGCATGCTTGCAATATCGGGTTGCGGGGTATGTACTGCGATGCCCGATGATTGCAGTAATGCCAACAGCGGATCTACAGGGTGTTCTGGAAAAATATCCAGCACCAATCGATGTCCATAATCTGCAACTGGCTTGAGGTTGAATAGCTGGGGTTTGACCCCGGCTTTTAAGTCAAGCACCAGTCTCACCACGCCGGGTTTGAAGCGGCCGACACGCACGCTTTTAATGTAGGGGTCGTCATTGCCGATTTTGGTATTCAGGCTGTTTAATATCTCATTGATATTCACGTGTTCCAGATCAATGACCAGACGTTCTGGATTTTTGATGGTGAATTGTTTGTAGCTTATCGCCTGATTGGATTCTATGGTGATGCGGGTGTAATCCTGTGCGGGCCAAACACGAACGGCGCCGACAACAATGGCAGCCTGTGCATGTGAAATCCACAAAATCGAAAATATCGCGCTTAGTTTTACAAGCTGTTTAAGCATTCCCTGCCTGTATCTGTGTGTGCATAGAGGCTTATGTTACGCCCTTCATGCAGAATTTCGAAGATAATTTCCAAGTCAGCTTGAGGTAGTAAACCGGCGGCCTGCTCAGGCCATTCCACTAGGCAGATATTATTGCCATCGAACTCATCGTTGAATCCGGCGGTTTCCCATTCCAAGGCATCGCGGAAGCGGTACAAATCAAAGTGGCGAAAGTTTAAGCCGCCCACTTCGTATTGCTCAAGCAGGGTATAGGTAGGGCTTTTTACTCGGCCTTGATAGCCGAGAGAATTAAGCAATGCCCGCACCATCGTAGTTTTGCCAGCGCCCAGATCGCCGCGCAGATAGATCACTAGGCCGGGCTCCATTATTTTGGAAAAACGTGCCGCAAATGCGGCTGTTGCGGCCTCATCAGGTAAGTTAATTCGGCTATCATGTGGTTTATGCAAAACGAATTACCTCTACAAATCGATTATGTGGCCTTGGCTACCCGGATAAAACAATGGGGAGAAGAGCTTGGTTTTCAGGCTGTGGGTATTGCCGATACCCATCTGGGTGCTGCCGAAGCAGGTTTTCAGCAATGGTTAGCGCATGGCTATCACGGTGAGATGGATTATATGGCAAAACACGGCAGCAAACGCAGCCGTCCAGCGGAGTTGATTGCGGGTACCTTGCGTGTGATTTCTGTGCGTATGAACTACTACCCGCCGAATAGCAGAGATGCATGGGAAGTGATTAAAGATGGTGAGCGTGCGTTTATATCGCGTTATGCACTGGGACGTGATTACCACAAGGTGTTGCGCAAGCGGCTGGAAAAATTGGCACAAAAAATTCGTGCTGAAGCTGATTGTAACTGTCGAGTATTTACCGATAGTGCACCTGTGCTGGAAGTAGCGCTGGCCGAGAAAGCGCACCTGGGTTGGCGTGGTAAACATACGCTGTTGTTGACGCGTGAGCATGGCTCATATTTTTTTGTGGGAGAGATTTACACAGATCTACCCTTGCCTACAGATCGTGAAATATCTGAAAATGCAGAGCCAAAAAATCACTGCGGAACTTGCACTGCTTGCATCGATATATGCCCGACGCAGGCTATTGTTGCTCCCTACCAGGTAGATGCCAGGCGCTGCATCTCTTATCTCACCATTGAGCTGAAAGGCAGCATTCCGGAGGAATTCAGGACAAAAATTGGTAACCGTATTTATGGCTGCGATGACTGCCAGTTGGCCTGCCCATGGAATCGCTTCGCACAAAAATCGTTGGAACCGGATTATGCAATAAGGCATGGCCTGGACAATATTTCACTGGTGGAACTGTTCGCCTGGGATGAAATAACTTTTCAGGAAAAATTTGCAGGTAGTGCGGTAAACCGCATCGGCCATGAGCAATGGTTGAGAAATATTGCGGTAGCCTTAGGCAATGCACCTAGCAGTGAGAAAGTACGAAGTGCTTTGCAATCAAGATTGCAAAGCACTTCAGAGGTGGTTCGAGAGCATGTGCTGTGGGCGCTGCAGCAATATCATTAAGCTAGCAGCCTATGGGATTTGGCTGCGGATTTAAACGTAACATGTTGATTATATTGAATATTTTATCACGTATGGCAATCTTAATTTCTTAATAAATCAATTGCTGGAGAGTTAAATCCGACTGGCAGCTAGGGGCGGGGAGAGCAAAGCAAGGGGTCTGCATCCGTAGCGATTAAAAGAGAGTCTCTATTTTTTAGCCTTTGATTGTGCGAGCAGGTTGCGTATCCCATCAAAATTTTTGTCCTCAGCCACTTCGAAGCCGTCATATCCTTGTTCCAGAGCAGTCAATATGGCTTTGTTTTCTTCGGTATCGTTATTAAGAGCCAGCATCGCATTCTTTAACTTGGTGATAATTTTTGGCGGGAGGTTTTTATTGACGGCAAATACATAGGAAGGCAGAGCAGGCGAAGTATAGATAACACGCATCCCTTGCGATGCAAACTTCTCGGCTACCGTATCTTTGAGGATGCCGGCATCGAAATCTCCATTGATAACAGCTTTGGCAATATTGTCGTAATGATTCAGATAGTCATAGGATGCAAATTCTTCCAGCTTTATTCCGGCTCCCTCTACGACTGCCGGCTGGAGCTTGGCTTTTTTATCACCAAATGCAAATTTCTTGCCACGCAAGTCAAGTACGGTTTTGATAGGGCTATTTTTTTGAACTACTATCATTAAGGTGAAAGAGCTTTTTCCCTTGCTAAGTGGATTGACAAGCGGAATGACTGCATATTTTTCATGCGCTTCAAGGTATGCAGCGGGGGTCAGATAAGCGATCTGGGTTGTATTCACGCCTAGGTCATCGACTGCGGAACCTAGGTTGGGTGATGCGCGGAAATTCACGTTGAGGCCGGTTTGGCTACTTAAATATTTAGTCAGCGGCGTCAGGCGTCTGACCATTTCTGCTGGAATATCCATGGCGACAGAGCCTAATTGCAATTCTTCACGGCTGGTTTTTTCGGCGGCATAAGCACCAGAGGCGAAAGATAGGCTGATTGTGGTGAACAGGCTGATGAGGGCCGCTCTGTAACAACATAATTTAGACATTCAATACCTCTTATTTGGTAATAACTGAAAGTATCGTAAACTCATGGCGTGTAGCTGTCAATGTTTTGTTTATATTGAGTTTTGCTGCTCGGATACTCCCCTAGTGATAGACGGTGCTATCGTGTGCAGAGCTACACACGCATTCAAATTCAATGTGTTGTGAAATGAACAACGCTACAATGGGGTGTTGGTCAATTATATAATTGAAAGATGGCCTTGGAGATCTAATGAATCAATTAACACCGACACTGAATCTTTTTGCTTTAACCAGTATTCCCGGAATGCGTATTTTGCGTATGCCGCTTACTTCTGATGTTCAGGCCAGTATTGCCGAACTATTTCGTGCTCAGGAGCAAGAGTTTATGCAGGGAATCGAGGAAGAAATCAAGTTTGACGGGATGTATCGTCCCGAAGAAAACGAGCTTCTGTACATCAATAATTTTGATGATGTGGACGGCATCAAAGCGGCAATATTGCGACCACAGGGATGTCAGGAATTTATTCTAAAGAGCGGCGTCCTTGAATTAATCAAAGCCATTTTTACTGGATATATTAAAAATGGCACGATACACATTTTGTTACAGGGCTTCGACAGAGGACGAATCATCCATGCGAACGGGTTTTCTCTGATCCACACTGGAAAAATCTTTACCAGATTTGATGGTGGCGGATTGACGCTGGATAACAAGTTAACCGCGATTATCGAAGATGATAAGCTGAAATTTTCCAGTTATCATTTCCTGCGACAAATATTTGATATGAGCGCTTACGGCAAGGATGCGACAGAGCAGGATCTGAGCGTGTTTACGCAACACCCGGCGTTACAGTTTACGGATGCACAGATGTTTATTGATGGTGCAGACGCTTGGGTTAGGCGCAAGGTGATGTTGATTCAGCAGTCTGGTATCCTGGATTATTGCCCCGCCAGTAAAATTGTAGACACTGCCAAGTATTGCGATCTTCACTTGCAGCTTGTCGGTACTGCTGGGCAGGAAAGGATAGCTATGCCGGCTGATAGGCAGGAGATTAAACAAATACTCCGCTTCCTCGACGAAGATTATTTCCAGTCTTCTCAAAATGCGACGAAATATATGTCCAAATCCAGGCGAGTGATGGATAAATATTGATATGGGCATCTCTAAAAATCCAAACTTCGTCGTGATACTGCGTTGCTCAGAAATTTTTATCGCTTACATATCATAATATATGCTGCGCTCAAAAATTTTATCGCGCCTTGTCTCACTTAGAATTTTGAATTTTTAGAGGTGCCCATAACGCTTATGCGCCCATAGTTGCAAAGAAATTATTGCCCTTTGGGGGCAAGATGTAATTCTCCCACCCGATCTTCAGGTTTTATCGCGCGTTCGCTAAACCAGCCTTGGTTCATTTCCAGTGCGTATAAGGCATCTCCTCTTGAGGCGTGAAAATGCAGGGTATTGGGCTGCATGTCGGCGAGATTAAGAATTTTGCCATCGGCAGCAATAAAGGCAATTGAGAGTGGAAGGGGTGTGTCTTTCATCCAGAATGTGTGTTTTTCGGCCACGGGGAAAATAAAAAGCATTCCGCAGTTTTCGCACAAGCGGCTGGTTTTCATCAGGCCGCGTTCACGGCTTTGCGCTGTGTTGACAATAGTGGCGCGTATGTTGTGCGAGCCAATCCGCAACGTGATCTCATCACCCAGTGCGGTTTGCAGGGGTGTCATAATTAAAATAAAAATTGTGAAGAGCCATCTCATGCCTATAGTTTAGCAGTAATTTGGTAAAATATATCCATGCGGAAGTAATGCCAACACCATAAAGGTTAGAAGAATGAATCCATTGCTTGTCTTTGATATAGAAACCGTCCCCGACATTGCTGGTCTGCGTAAGCTTTATGAGCTTGATACGAAGGTGAGTGACAATGATGTGGCCGAGATGGCATTTCAGATGCGCCGGCAGAAAACCGGCACTGATTTTATCCAGCATCACCTTCAGCGTGTTGTCGCAATTTCCTGCGTGCTGCGTGAAGGTGACAACTTCCGTGTATGGTCGTTGGGTGGGCTAGCAGATGACGAAGGCAGCCTCATACAAAGATTTTTTGATGGCATCGACAAATACACGCCGCAAATTGTGTCATGGAATGGCAGTGGCTTTGATCTGCCCGTATTGCATTATCGTGGCTTGATACACGGTGTGCAGTGCGCCCGCTATTGGGACATGGGTGAAGATGACAAAGACTTCAAGTGGAATAACTACATAAGCCGTTATCACTCACGTCATATTGACTTGATGGATTTGCTAGCCATGTATGGCGGACGCGCAAATGCGCCGCTGGATGATCTGGCGAAATTGATAGGCTTTCCCGGTAAAATGGGCATGGATGGCAGCAAGGTATGGGAGGCCTACCAGCAAGGAAAGCTCAATGAAATACGCAATTATTGTGAAACCGACGTGGTAAATACTTTTCTGGTGTATGCGCGTTTTCAATTGATGCGCGGTCAATTTACCAAGGCACGCTACGAAAAAGAATGTGAGTTGGTGCGCAGCACCTTGAGCAAATCTGACGAGCCGCATTGGGCAGAATATCTTGCGCAATGGGCAAACAACAAGGCTGCCGCATGAAAATAGGCTGCCACATTAAAATATTAAGCTGGTCATGGTTGGGTTTGGGGTTGATTTGGGTGATAGCGATTTTTTACTTTTCGCTGATGTCGCATCCACCTCAACCCATGCACTTCTGGGGTGCTGACAAGTTTCAGCACGCGCTGACTTATTGCCTGCTGATGCTGTGGTTCAGTCAGGTTTACAGGCAGCGAAAGTCGCGCTTGGTGCTGGCAATGGCACTGCTTGCAATGGGTATTGCCATTGAATATTTGCAACGCGAAACCGGTTACCGCTTATTTGAATACGGCGATATGCTGGCCAATGCAATCGGCGTGCTGCTGGGCTGGGTGTGGGCGCGCACTGGTCTGGGCGGGGTGTTTGCATACCTTGAGAGCTATATTGCTGGGAAGAACCGGCAGGCTTGAATCTCTATTGCTTTCTAATCCTTCTAGCAGGCTCCTACACTACGCTCTGCTTCGCATAGGACAAGAACCCCTGCGTGGTGTCGGACTTAGGCGTGGATATTAGCATAACATATTGATTAAATTGAATTTTTCAGAACAACAAAACATGACATCAAGCACACCACAAGCCGAAATCGTAACTGTCGAATCGCTAGACCAAGAAGGTCGTGGCATCGCCCACGCCGAAGGCAAAGTAATTTTTATTGAAGGCGCTTTACCGGGTGAACATGTCACCTATAGCACCTATCGCAAGAAGCCCAGCTACGAGCTGGCCAAGGTAGACAAGATTATCAAGCAATCATTCATGCGAGTAGTACCCAAGTGCGTGCATTTCGGTATCTGTGGTGGCTGTTCGATGCAGCATTTGGATGCGCGTGCACAGGTGGCGGTCAAGCAGCGCATCCTTGAAGACAATCTGCAACGCATCGGCAAGGTTAAACCAGAGCGTGTGTTGCAGCCCATCTATGGTGAGACCTGGGGCTATCGTCAGCGTGCACGCTTGTCGGTGCGTCATGTGCTGAAGAAAGGCAAGACGCTGGTGGGCTTTCACGAGAAGGGCAGTCGCTATGTGGCGAACATGCAGTACTGTGAAATACTGCCGCCCAAGATATCCAGATTATTGCCCCTGTTGGCGAAAATGAATGAAGGCCTGTCGATACGCGACGACCTGCCGCAGATCGAACTCGCAGTCGGTGAGCATGTGGACGTGCTGGTGCTACGCATCATGAAACCACTATCGCCAGAAGATGAGGTGACTATCAAACAATTTGCCGATACCCATCAGGTGCAGTTCTGGCTGCAAACCAAGGGACCGGAAACCGTGGTGCCTTTCTATCCGCTGGATGCGCCGCAGCTTAGCTACAGCATGCCCGAGTTCGGCGTCACCATGCCTTATGCGCCGACCGACTTTACACAAGTAAACAGCACGCTGAACCGGCTTATGATGAGCCGTGCCATGCGTCTGCTGTCGCCGCAGCCTGGAGAGCGCATCGCCGATTTCTTCTGCGGGCTAGGCAATTTTACTTTGCCGATAGCGCGCAGTGGTGCACAGGTTGTTGGGATTGAGGGCAGCGCTTCGCTACTAAAACGGGCTGCGCAGAATGCCGAGTACAACGGCCTAAGCGCCAATACACAGTTCAGTGTGATGAACCTGTTTGAGATGAATGAAGAAATTTTGGCCAAGCTGGGGCATTTCGACAAAATGTTGATTGACCCGCCGCGCGACGGCGCTTTTGAGCTGGTTAAGGCTTTAGGCGAGAATTCGCCGCAGCGCATTGTGTATGTGTCGTGCAACCCCGCCACACTGGCGCGTGATGCCGAGGTGCTGGTGCATCAAAAGGGTTACGTACTCAAGGCAGCGGGAGTGATGAACATGTTTCCGCATACCTCGCATGTAGAGTCCATCGCACTGTTTGAGAGGCAATAAAAAAAGCGGCCTAGGCCGCTTTTTTTATTACTCATGCTACCTTAATCCAAGATTATCAATTAACCACCAAAACGGCATTTGTAGGAGCACGCCCTGCGTGCGAATCGCACGCAGGGCGTGCTCCTACAAGGGGAAAATATCAATCGCGTTCGCCACCAAACGCCATCAGCAGGCTCAGCAGGTTAACGAAGATATTGTAGATGCTCAGATACAATCCCATCGTAGCCATCACATAGTTGGTTTCGCCACCATGAATAATCCGGCTAATGTCATACAGAATGTAAGCCGAAAATATCAGTACGGCAATAGCCGAGATGGTCAGTGACAGGGCAGGGATGGCGAAGAAAATGTTGGCCAGCGATGCAACCACCAACAGAATCACACCGATAAACAGAAACTTGCCCATGAAGCTGAAATCTTTCTTGGTTACCGTAGCAATGGTAGCCAGACTAAAGAAAATCAGTCCGGTACCACCCGCAGCCAAGCCTATCAGCTGGGCGCCGTTACGTAGATGCAGGGCGTGTTGCAAAATTGGCCCGAGGAAAACGCCAGCTACAAAAGTAAAGCCCAGCAGCATCGCGATGCCCCATACACTGTTACGCAGTGCAGAAACAGCAAACAACAACCCCATCATCACTGCAAACATCAATAGCGGAGCCATGATAGGGTACTGCGCCATAAACGAAAAGTTAGAGGAAAGCCCGATAAATGCACCGATGATGGTAGGGATCATGGTGAGCGCCAGCATCATGTAGGTACTGCGCAATACTTTGTTTTGCTCCGGTGCGAGCGTGCCCGGTAGCGAGATAGTTTGATATTCCATAGTATTTCTCCAAGTCATAAATTGTGTAGCAGTCATAAGAGTATCGAATGCGGGCAAAAGTTGCAATGGTTCTGTTAATTGTAGCTAAAGTATTTCATGGAGATATATTTCATTGAGATGCTTTGAATAAATGGTGGATATCTGTATCATGCGCGCTCTTGGAGGTTTGGGTGAGTGGTTTAAACCAGCAGTCTTGAAAACTGCCGAAGGGAAACCTTCCGTGAGTTCGAATCTCACAGCCTCCGCCAGAACACTGTTTCACCTCGTCTAATGCAGTCCACGACCCCCCGTAAATCCTAGTGATGCGGGGGTTTTTTTGTTTCAACCCGTCCTTTCCTGTCTATTGCAATCTGCTAGCAGCCTTCTACACTACGCTCTGCTTCGCATAGGACAAAAACTCCTGCGGGGTGTCGGGCCTGACTCGCAACTCATTGATTGTAAAATAAATTTAGATTGCCTTTGTGCGTACAATATTAAATATAATCAATCTATTACGTTGCAATCAGGCTATATCTGGCTGGCTGGTTTAACACTCAACAACAGGAAAAGCTGGTAGGATGAAAACTCCCCTCTTTGAATACTATTTATCGGGGAAGGTCAGTCCGACAGATCGTTTTGTACGCAAAATAACTCAGGTGATGATTATGTTGAAAATTGGAATTGTTACTGCGCTAGTGCTGTTTATTTCGATACCCTGTGCGCAGGCAAGAGATGTTGCTGTGCAGCAAACCGGATATAACAATGCATTGCAGAGAATGGAAAGCGCCGAGGTTGAGTATAAATCTGATGCACAAGCTGTAGCAGATACTGAAAAAGTCATAGAAAGAAAAAAGAGGCAGTTGGCAGATGAACAAAAAAAAGCCGAAATCTCTAAGGAAAAACATCTGCAAGCCAAGGAAAAGCTAGAGCAGGCACAAGTCGTTTTGGATAAGGCCTGGAAAGACTAATTTGTTGGCAGTAATAAATTAAGCTTTTTATCACCATGTAGATGGTATGAGCGGTTTTAAATTCTGTCATCCTTGACAGCGTTGATTGTTAGTAACGCATCTACCAGCCACACCAAATCATCGGTTCCAGGCGACTTCCTATAGCGCTTTCCGTTCTATAGGTAAATCTCGAATACTCAAAACCACTTCGCAAAATTCTCGCTCCCGAACAATAGTGGAGCGGAGAAATTGACTAGCGTGTGCGCATCCTACGTATGGCAGGTTTATTCCGTAGAGGGCAGTCATTTGTAAGACAATCCAGGCAAGTTTCGGTTAAAATATGCAAACTTTTAAACGTGGCCATCACCATGATAACAGGCAGTATCGTAGCAATAGTCACCCCGATGAATCCAGACGGCAGTTTGGATATGGCCGCTTTTCGAGGGCTGATTGATTTTCATATTGAGCAGGGCACGGATGCAATCGTAGTCGTGGGCACTTCCGGTGAATCTCCAACAGTGGACCTGGATGAGCATGAGTTGCTGATCCAGGTGGCGGTAGACCATGCTGCCAAACGCATTCCGATCATCGCGGGCACTGGTGCAAACTCCACCAAAGAGGCAATCGAGCTGGCGGCTTTTTCCCAAAAAGCGGGAGCAGCAGCATCGCTGACCGTAGTGCCCTATTACAATAAACCTACTCAAGAGGGTTTGTATCAGCATTTCAAGGCGATCGCCGAAGCGGTGGATATGCCGCATATCTTGTATAACGTGCCTGGCCGTACCGTGGCAGACATGAGTAACGACACTGTGTTACGTCTGGCGCAGATTCCCAATATCGTTGGCATTAAGGATGCAACCGGCAATATAGGGCGCGGCAGTGATCTGTTGCTGCGCGCGCCCAAGGATTTTGCAATCTATAGCGGAGATGACGCGAGCACCCTGGCATTGATGTTGCTGGGCGCACACGGCGCAATTTCAGTAACGGCCAATGTAGCGCCGAAGTTGATGCATGAGATGTGTGTTGCCGCTTTAAACGGCGATGTTGCAAAAGCGCGTGAAATAAACTTCCGCTTGTTGGCTTTGCATCTGGATCTATTTGTTGAAGCCAATCCTATTCCGGTGAAATGGGCTGTTGCGCGCATGGGCAAGATTCAACACAGCTTGCGCCTGCCGCTTACGCCACTGTCAGACAGCGCCCAAGTACTGGTGGAAAAGGCGATGCGTGTTGCGGGTGTTATTTAACCCGAACGTTTCATAAATTGATGTCTGCATCTTTCCCTGTATTGCATTCAACTTCCTGTGAATTGACAGGTGTCATTTATTTTTTAGGAATAGCATGAACGTATTCACGATTACTGTCTCGACTCTTGCAATTGTCATGTTAGCCGCATGCAGTGCTTCTCCGAGTAAAACTTCTCCCACTACACCGCTCGTAACGGTAGGTCCAGAAAGTAAGGTTTTCGATTACAAGGCGCCTCCCGTCAAGGTTAAATCTCTGGATGTACCGCCTGACCTGACTTCGTATGTTGGCGATGACAGATACAGCATACCGGGCGAAACTGAGACAGGAGCAAGGCATTCAGACTATCCCCAAGGTGGCGCGAGTCGCAAAGCCAATAGCGAGTTGCCTACGGTGAAGAATGTTCGACTAGAGCAAAATGGCACGCAGCGCTGGTTGATCGTTCACGACCAGGCAGAAAATGTTTGGCCAGTGGTCAAATCATTCTGGCAAGAGAATAAATTCATTATCAAGATTGAAAATTCTCAAGCCGGTGTTATTGAAACCGAGTGGGCGGAAACCCGTGCAAAAATTCCGATGGGTGCGTTTCGGAAATTTATAAGTTACATTGGCGGTATATTTTCTTCCGATGAGCTTGATCAATATCACACGCGTCTACAGCGCAGCAAGGATGGCAATAGCACAGAAATTTATATCAGGCACTACGGCTTGCAAGAAGCTACTGATAGAAACGAAACTGGATGGCGCTGGATGACTAGGGCGAGTGATCCTGAGCTAGAAGCTACCATGTTGCAGTTACTGATGTCCAAACTGGACGTCAAGGTTAAATCTCTGGATGCGCCGCCTGATCTGACTTCGAATGTTGGCGATGTATCGGGCGAAGCTGAGAAAGGAACTAGGTATTCAGACTATTCTCAAGGTGGCGCGAGGCGCAAAGCCAATAGCGTATTGCCTTTGGTGAAAAATGTTCGGCTTGAGCAAAATGGAACGCAGCGCTGGCTGTTAGTGAGCGACGAGGCAGAGAATATTTTTCCTGTGGTCAAGTCATTTTGGCAAGATAATGGATTCATTATTAAAATAGAGAATGCTCAAGACGGTGTTATTGAAACTGAATGGGCAGGAAACCGTGCCAAAATCCCGATGGACAGGTTTCGAAAACTCATGAAGGTAGTTGACGGCATGTTTTCTTCCGCTGAGCGTGATCAATATCACACGCGTCTACAACGCAGCAAGGATGACAAGAGCACGGAAATTTATATCATCCACTCCGGTTTGCAAGAAGTTACTGACAAAAACGAGACCGGATGGCGCTGGATTACAAGAGCGAATGATCCTGAGCTGGAAGCTACCATGTTGCAGTTGCTGATGTCCAAGCTGGGTGGCGGTTCCGGTGTGCTGGATAATAAACAAAAAACCACGGCAGTTCCGGCAATTGACGTTCTAACTGCGCCAAAATTAAATAAACTTGCGGATGGTAGCCAAAGTATTGTGTTGAGCGAATCATTCGACAAGAGTTGGCGTAAAGTCGGGCTTGCTCTGGAGCAGGCAAAAATTATTCTGGCAGATAAAGACCGCAGCAAAGGTATCTATTATTTGAGTGCGGGCAAGGACGATGTAAAGAACAAACAAGGTTCGGAAATAGTGTTGCGTAACGAGGTGTATGTACGTGAGATAGGTTCTGTTTGCGAGGTGGTCGTTACGAATGGTGCCGGGGCCAGCAATGCTGAGACTCAAAAGATTATTGATGCACTATACAAAGCCTTGGGTCAAATCTAGGAGACTACTGTGGCCGCATTATTCCGCTTTGCGTCGCTAGGTAGTGGCAGTGAAGGCAATGCACTGGTGGTGCAAGTTGGAAAAACCTGTGTGCTGATGGATTGCGGCTTTAACCTGAGCGAGTCGGTGGTGCGTCTGGCTCGTTTGGGCTTGCGGCCAGAAGAACTCAGCGGCATTGTAGTGACGCATGAACATGGTGATCATGTTGCGGGGGTAGCAAAGCTGGCACGCAAATATGCACTCCCCGTGTGGCTCACGCATGGAACGCTACGTGCTCAATTCAAAACATTGGGCGAATTATCCAATGTGACTGAAATTAATCCTCAGCTATCCTTTTCTATCGGTGAAGTGCTGGTACAGCCGTATATGGTGCCTCATGATGCGGCAGAACCAGTGCAATATGTCTTTGGTAACGGCGCAAAACGGCTGGGGGTGCTGACCGATGTGGGGAGCTCTACGCCGCATATCGAACAGACATTGAGTGGTTGCGCAGCGCTGGTACTTGAATGTAATCATGATACGAGTTTGCTTGCAAAAGGGGATTACCCTTTCAGTCTTAAGCAGCGTGTTGGAGGGCGTTTTGGACATCTGAACAATAAGGATGCCGGAGCGCTATTGGCGCGTCTGGATAATAGCCAGCTTCAACATATTGTAGCCGCACATTTGAGCCGTAAAAATAACACGCCTGAACTTGCAGTGCGAGAATTGAGCAAGGCACTGAATTGCGTTGAAGAGTGGATAGGTGTTGCGACCCAGGATACGGGATTCGGATGGCGGGAGATTGTGTAGTCGGGAAATTTTGGGCAATAAAAAAGCCGACTTGCGTCGGCTTTTTTATCGCTAGTTTGAATTACTTAGCTGGCGCAGCAGTAGGATTATTGTTTGGTGAAACGTAGCCTTCCGTATACCACTGATAAAGTAAATCCATAACAGAGGCCGGCAAATTTAATGTTGCATCGAGTTTACGTTGGTCTGCCAGTAATCGAAGCATAGTGTAGTTTTCTTTGTCAACGCAATGTGCTTCACCATTGATGAAGACGGTGTCGTTGTGGCATAACATCTGACTTTTAAGGTCTAGTGATATTCCTGATTTTTGCAGTCCCTGTTGGAAGCGTTTAAACGTCAATGGCTTTTCCGGTGGATCAAAATAAATATGAGGTTTAGGCTCACTCAGGTAAGAGCCTAGAAAGTTGGCAATGTCCGATTCTCCCCACTTGACCTGCTGGATCGCCTTCTCCACTTGTTGCAGCATGTCAGCGCTGATTTCTGAGGGGTGTGTCTGCGTTTTGAGATCGGGATCGGCATACATACCTTCCGCACAGAGGTGGTCTTGCAGATATACCAGGAATTGTTCGCCCAGTTCCTGATATGAGGGGGTGCGAAAACCGATCGAATAAGTCATGCAATCATCCTCGGCAATTCCATTATGCGCCCAGTGTGGGGGCAAATAGAGCATGTCTCCTGGCGCAAGTACCCATTCTTGTTCAGCTTTGAAATTCTGCAAAATTCTTAAAGGCGCACCTGCTATGAGCGTTTTGTCCGATTGTTCTGAAATTTGCCAGCGTCGATGTCCAAGACCTTGCAATAGGAAAACATCGTAAGAATCGAAATGGGGGCCAACGCCCCCCTCTTTGGGGGCAAAACTCACCATCAAATCGTCGAGACGAGCGTGCGGGATAAAACTAAAATTTTTGAGTAACTCAGCGGCGGCGGGCAGTGTATGATTTACACCTTGTACCAGCAGAGTCCATTTGGATTTTCCCAGGCTGGATAATTGCTCTGATTCAAAAGGGCCGTGTTGCAAATGCCATAGGCCGCGTTTATGTTCTACCAGACGGGCTTGCGCATCTTCATCACAGGCAAGCTGCATAAGTTGCTGCGGGTCAAGCAAGCCTTTGAATTCAGGTATGGCCTGGCGTATCAGCAGGGGCTTTTTCTGCCAGTAATCGCGCAGAAATTCCTCTACACTCAAGCCACCGAGCAATGTAAGATTATTTTTCATAGTGTGAATTATAGCCCAGCTGAATAGTTACGAAAACAGATGCACCACCATACCGTGCTTGCTTACTTAACTTCCTTGGTGCTGATAGCACTTATAAATGCTTTCACTACGTGCGGATCGTAGCGGTGTCCTTGGCCTTCAAGAATAAAGCTCCTAGCATCAGCCTGATTCAAGTGATAGCTCAGTAAAAAACCAAACTGAGTAGCATAATAATCCGCAACCAGCGCGAGAATACGCGCTCCCATTGGAATTTCCAGGTTGGTCAGTCTGTCTGGATAACCCATGCCATCGTAGCGTTCCTGGTGAGCGCGTATCAATTTTGCCGCACCCTGTAATGCTTCCACCTCCATCAATATAGCCTCTCCCTTGATCGGGTGGGTCATCATTACAACTCGCTCCTCTTTGTCGAGACTGTCAAAGGGTTTGTTCGTCACGCGGTCTGGTAGACTGATTTTGCCTACGTTATGCAGCAGCCCGGCAACAAACACGTCCTGCACATCCTTGTCGTTCAACCCCATCTGTTGTGCGATAGACCGAGCCAGCTCGGCAACCCGTCGCGATGGCCCCGCATTATTACCCTCGCGCATCTCGATTATATTGGCAAATATTCGTATCGAGGCTATAAAGCTTATCTTCAATGCTTCATGATTTACTTTGTCACGTTCTAGCGCTTTCATGTGCAAGGCGTGTTTGATCACCAGCGCAACGTCATTGTCTTCCCACGGTTTGGCTATATAGCGATAGACCTGCCCCTTGTTGATGGCATCGATAGTGGCATTAATCTCGGCATAGCCAGTGAGGAGGATACGCACTGTCTTCGGCCATTTCTCATTGACCTTCTCCAAAAATTCCGCGCCATTCATATTGGGCATGCGCATATCAGACACCACCAGATCAACGGCCTCACGCTCCATAATTTCAAGGCCGAGTGCGCCACTTAGCGCAGTGAAAATGCGATAACCGAGCGGCCTAAACAAACGTTCCAACGCGGACAGAATTTTGGACTCATCGTCAACAAACAGCAGCGTAGCAACGGCTTCGTCTGTGCTTTTCTTGCTTGGTATAACGGCTGTGTCACTCATATGCGCTCCAGTTAACTGATTATTTTCGGTAGCAGTCTGTCTGACTTAGACTTGCTATTTAATGTAACATATTGATTATATTGAATATTTTATCAATCACGGTAATCTATATTTATTTATAAATCAATGCGTTGCGAGTTAAGTCCGACCAACAACATGTTCCGCACCTAACATCTACACCAAACATCTACACCAACAACTTGCATGCAACTACACATGTTTCACCGGCAGCCACACCACGAAGGTCGTGCCCTTGCCAACTTCACTACTCACCTCGATGCGGCCATGGTGCTTCTGGATGATGCTATAGGATAGCGACAGGCCCAAGCCAGTGCCTTTGCCTACCGGCTTGGTGGTAAAGAAAGGGTCGAAGATTTTCTGCAAATTTTCTGGCGCAATGCCGTTGCCGGTGTCGCTTACTTCAAGCCAAACTTCATCCCCCTTGGTGCCGCTGCGGAGGGTGATGCTGCCGCGCTTTTCGATGGCTTGGGCGGCGTTGATCAGCAGGTTCATGAACACTTGGTTGAGTTGCGAGGCCAGGCATTCCACTTCTGGAATTTCACCGTATTGCTTGATGACTTCGGCCTTGTATTTGATTTCGTTGTTGACGATATTGAGGGTGTTGTTGAGGCCGACATGCAGGTCGGCATAGTGCCAGTTATCATCGCCGGCATCGATATGCGAGAAGTCCTTTAGGTTTTTTACGATGCCTCTTACGATGTTGACGCCCTCTTTCGAGTCCGACATCAACGCGCGTATGTCTTTTTTAAGGAAGGGGAGATCGAGCTTTTCGCGCGCGGCCTGCACACACGTGCGCACTGCGCTGTCGGCAATGGCGCTTTCCGCTTGCTCGTAGCTGTCGAGCATGTTGAAGATGTCTTGTAGGTATTTTTCCAGGCCGTTGAGGTTGGAGTAAACGTAGCCGATGGGATTGTTGATTTCGTGCGCCACACCGGCCGCCAGTTGGCCAATGGCGGACATTTTTTCGGACTGTAGTAGCTGGGCTTGTATTTCTTGCACTTTGGTGAGCAATGTCTGCACTTTTTCGTAGCGCTTTTGCAATTCACGCTCCACCTTCTTTCTCTCGGTAATGTCGCGCACGATCGCGACAAACAGGGAGCTTCCGTCACTCTGTACTACAAGTTGAAGTAAAATATTGACTGAGAAATCGCTGCCGTCTTTACGCCGGTGTAGCGTTTCAAAGCGTAGCGATGACTGTTCGCCTTCGATCAGGGGCGCGATGAGCTGCCGAAATTCCGGCTCGGATATAAGCGGCTTAATCTGGTAGGGCTTCATCACTAGCAGCTCTTCCTCGCTATACCCCATGCTCAGGATTGCCCCCTGATTCAGGTAAACAAAGCACAGCGACTCCGGCTCAAACATAAATATCATGTCCAGCGTGTTGTCCATGATGTTTTTGAAGCGGAGTATCTCCGCATCGGCCAGCTTGCGCTTGCTGATGTCGCGGATGCAGCCGATAAACTGGCGCCGCCCCTCCAGGGAAAACTCCGAAACCACCAGTGCTATCGGGAAAATGCTGCCATCGCTGCGCAGCCCCGTTACCTCGCGCCCGCTGCCGATGATCTTCGCCTGACCGGTACGATGATAGTTGGCCAGGTAACCATCATGCTCGCTGTGATAAGGCTCTGGCATCAGCATGGAGACATTTTTGCCGATCACCTCGAAGCTTGGATAGCCGAACAGCCGAACAGCCGCCGGGTTGAACAGTTCTATGATGCCGGTCTCGGAAATGCTCACGATACCTTCGTCCATATTATCCAGTACCGCCCGTTCGTGAAGTTCGCTTGCATGCAGCTTCGCATGTTCCTTTGCTAGATGACTGGCATGCAACAGCGCACGCCGGCGCTGAATGGCAAACATCCAGATCAGCCCCGACAGCATCATACTCAGTAGTGTTCCGGTAACCAGAAAGCGCAACGGCTTGTTCTGGTCAAAGGCGGCATGAAATGCTGGGCTAGAGGTGAAATTTATTGACCAGGTATGACCATACAAGTCTATGGTTTTATTAAGCGTCAAACTCCCAGCGGGGGGCGTGCCCAGCGCGTGCGCAATTCCGTCATTGTCATAGAGCAGGCTAGCAGCCGAGTATAGCGTGCCGTCGTATACCTCGATATCGATATCCGATTCTGCACCAACCTGCTTCTTTTCCAGAATGCCGTTCATGAGATCACTCATGCGGAATGGGCTGTAGACATAGCCCACTAGATTGGCACGCCGTTCTTCCAGCGTATTGTGAGGTGCTCTATTCTTGTAGAGAGGCTGGTACATCAGCATGCCTGGCTGTACCGCCTTGCCGTCTTCTTGTACCAGTGTGACTTTTGCGGAAATGGTTGTATCGCCAGTGTCACGTGCGCGTTCCATCGCGGTACGCCGATTCGCTTCGGAGAGCATGTCAAAACCAATGGCGCGCTGGTTACGCCGGTCGAGTGGCTCAAGATAAATTATGGCGCTATATTCAGCACGAACACCCGCCGGACGAAGCGCGTAATCCGGGTAGCCTTCAGCACGGATAGCTCGCAGATGTGCATTCAGGCGCGTTGCTGGAATATGGACTGAATAGCCGATGCCCTGAATGCCCGGTAAATGTTTCTGAATTTTCAGGCTGGCGATATACTCTCGCCATTCGTCTCTCTCAACACTTTTAGACGCTGCAAACAACCCAGCACCACCGCGCAATGCCTGCTCATAGCCCTGCATGCGCTTGATTATGGCGGTGCTCACTTCTTCTGCATGGTTTTTAAGCTGCGCTTGCTGCGCATTTAAGAGTGTTGTTTGCGCGTTATTCCAGACGAAAAAAGTCACCGTCAAGGTGACCAGCAAAACTAGCCAGGCAGCACGTTCAGTGAGAAGCCCCCCCCCCCCCCCCCCGTCAAAAACCAAAGGTTGCTGTGCGCTTTGCTCGGAGCTTGGCTTCTTTTCTGGATTTATCGCGCTGCTTGGTTCCGACATTTTGACACTCCCCTTGAAAGGTATATCCGTCAATAGCATTTAGGCGGACTTCGCTCTGTCCAAGATGAAAGATAACAGATTTCTATTTTTAGGAGTAAGGATTCTGCTATAAGCTCGCTGCATAGTAATTGTCGATAAAATTAAACTCGGTTAAAATGCTATTCGGGAGTATTAATATGCAACTACATGCTGGAATAGAAGCACCTCAATTTCAATTGGCCGATGCCGATATGGACACTTTTAGCCTCGCGTCTCAGCGCGGGAAAAAAATTATTGTCCTGTATTTTTACCCAAAAGATGACACCACTGGCTGCACCATAGAAGCCAATGAATTTAGTGCGCTGGATGATGACTTTGCTGCACTCGATACTATGGTTGTTGGTGTCAGCCGCGATGACTGTTTAAGCCATGCGTCCTTCCGCGACAAATACGGATTGTCAGTGTTGTTGTTGGCCGATACAGAATCTGTTGTATGCAAGAAATATGGCGTTTTAGTTGACAAAGAAGTCGATGGTCATAAAAAAGTATCCATCCAACGCTCTACCTTTGTAATAGACAAAGCTGGCAAGTTGCGCCATGCCCTATATGCAGTCCACGTACATGGACATGCAGATGAAATAATTAAATTAATCAAGGAAATGAAATGAAAATTGCTAAAGACACTGTCGTATCACTAAGCTACGAATTAATAGACTTGAGCGGTAACACGCTGCTGGAAAAATCCAATGATCCCATTAGTTATGTGCATGGTGGCTACGACGGTATTTTCCCGACCGTTGAAGAGGCACTGCATGGTAAAAGTGTTGGAGACAAAGTCGCTGTCAGGATGGAAGCGGATGACGCTTTTGGAGAGTATGACCACGACTTAGTCAGGGTTGAACCGCGTGATGTATTTCCTAAGGATATCGAAGTGGGTATGCAACTTGAAGGTGGCGCAGAAGGTGATGATGACGAAGACTACATGCCTTTTACCATTGTTGAAATTACCGACAAAGAAGTGACAGTCGACGGTAATCATCCATTGGCAGGAAAAACCTTAAATTATAATGCTACTGTGACGGGTGTACGTGCTGCCACCCAGGAAGAGCTGGATCATGGCCATGTTCATGGCGCTGGTGGGCATCATCACTAATAGCTTATCTAATCTCGCAGGCTGTCGGACTTGGCTTGCAATTAATTTATTTGAAAATATTCAATATAATCAATGAGTTATGTCATAACGAACGTCTAATTCTATTTTGTTATTCCAAATGCAACTAATTCCATTTCTAATTTAAAAGTGCAAACCCCCTCTAACTCCAATCTTCCCAACTTAACAGGAAACGTAACAATTCATCCCTTAGCCAGCAACTGAAAATGCATTGATTCCCCACTTTGAAAAAGGGGGGCTAGGGGGGATTTGCAGTAGCAGCGTATGCACAAACATTAAAATCAAATCCCCCTCATTCCCCCTTTTTCAAAGTGGGAGGCCAAAACAACCACCTGAGCAGTTATTAAAATAGATACTTTGATGGCTTAAGTTGGGAAGATTGCCCTGCAAGGGGGAGGGAATATTCCGACTGACGTAACATTTTTAAATGGGTGGAGTTAGTACACTTTAAAATTAGAATTGGAATAAGTGGCATTTTTAAAATGGAAATGTATTTAGATCAACTTTTTCAGTTGGTATAATTTTTCAAGTGCTGCTTTCGGACTAAATTCATCTGGATGAATACCGCGCAAAGCTTCCAACAGCGGGTGTTCAGACTGTTCGTGAGTTTCAGGCATAGCTGCTACAGAAGCAAATAAATCACTCTGCGGATTCTGCATCGCGCTCTGTTGTTCCAAAGTGCGCAGCTGTTTCCTGGCATTTTTAATCACCTCGCTTGGCACCCCCGCTAAGGCTGCCACTTGCAAGCCGTAACTCTGGCTTGCAGCACCTTCATCTACGCTATGTAAGAACACAATCTTGTGTTGATGTTCTATGGCTTTGAGATGCACGTTGGCGAGTTGCGGGAATTGATCACTCAGGCGTGTCAGCTCAAAGTAATGGGTAGCAAACAGGGTATAGCTGCGATTCACTTCCAGCAGGTGACGGGCGATGGCATAGGCCAGTGCAAGCCCATCAAAAGTAGAGGTGCCACGTCCGATTTCATCTACTAGCACCAGACTATGCTCCGTTG
>JBCKTV010000012.1:0-52745 GCA_038925365.1 Gallionellaceae bacterium | reverse complement strand
ATAACAGATGGGGTAAAGCGCCCAGGCCAAAAATAAGCAATAGAATTGCGCCTGAAAGCGCATCGCCAGAGAGTAATGCAAACGGTAATACAGCATATACCAAGCCGCAGGGCAGACAGCCCCATGCCATGCCAACCAGAAATGGATAGCGTTGGGTTTGTTTGAGTAAAGAAAAGCGCGGCGACAAATGGATGGTCGTTGTTATTCTTGCGATCAGACGATCAAGTGGCGCGAAATGTGGGGTATAGCCAAATAGGCGCAAGCCTAGCCAGATCAGTGCCAGGTTACCGATGATAAACATTAGTGTGTGTATCGGCATGAAGGGATGGACGCGCATGCCCAGTGCACCTATAGAGCCTGTGAGGGCACCCATCAGGGTGTAGGTGAATATTCTGCCGCTGTGCAACTGAACCGGGATGCGCCATTGCGTTATTCTGCTTGAGGGGGGGGGCGGTAGCTGGAAAGATCGGGATGGTTTTACGCGTTATTTTGCCCGCAGAGGTAAGCATGCTGGCGATGCCGCCGCACATGCCGATGCAATGTATGCCGCCTAATAGTCCTGCGGACAGTGCTGCTAGTATAAGTGGTGGTGTAAGCATGTGCCCTTAAATTAGTTTGGAGTACTGGGCTTCTGTAGCCTGTTGCAGGTATTTATCAAACACCATACCTACTGCGCGAACAAACATTCTGCCTTTGGGTGTGACTGTGATGATGTTTGAGGCTATATTAATTAATTCTGCATCCTGATATTGCTTTAGTTGTGACAGTTCATAGTCAAAATATTGCTTGAAATCTATGTTGTAAGTTTTGTTGATAGCGCTGAAGTCTATGGGTTCGCTGCACATGAAGTTCATGATGATTTGACGGCGCAATACGTCATCCATGCTGAGTTCGAAGCCACGTTTAACGGGAAGCTTATCTTGGTCGAGCTGTTCATAATAGGCATCGAGGGTGGTAACAGACTGGCTGTAGGAGTGGCCAACTTTACCGATTGAGGAGAGGCCCAGGCCTATCAGGTCGCACTCGGCACGGGTGGTATAACCCTGGAAATTTCTGTGCAGGGTTTTGCTGGCTTGTGCTTTACTCAGATCATCATCCGGTTTGGCAAAATGATCCAGCCCGATATAGACGTAGCCTGCATCGAGAAGTCTGCGTAATGACATGAGGAATATCTGTAAACGTTCTTCTGCGTGCGGGAGTTCGTCTTCGTTTATACGACGCTGTGGTTTAAAGCGTGAAGGCAGGTGCGCATAGTTATACAGTGCGATGCGATCGGGTAAAAGTCGAATCACGGTGTCGAGTGTGTGGCTGAAGCTGCCCAGGTTTTGTTTGGGCAGGCCATAGATCAGGTCAAAGTTGACAGATAAAAAACCGGCCGCTCTGCTGGCGGTGATGGCGTGCTCCACCATCTCGACGGGTTGATTGCGATTGATTGCCTGTTGCACGGCGGGGTCGAAATCCTGCACGCCCAGACTGGTGCGGTTGAATCCCATTTCAGCCAGCATGGATAGCATGTGATCATTTACGGTGCGCGGGTCAATTTCAATGCCCAGCTCTGCATCTGGCGCAAATTTAAAGTGTTTGTGCAACATGGCCATCAGTTGATGCAGCTCTTCATCGCTCAGGAAGGTGGGGGTGCCGCCACCCAGATGCAGCTGCACAACTTGACGCTCGCCCTTCAGGTGTGAAGCGACCATGGCCATTTCTTTTTCAAGGTAACGCAGGTATTTGGCGGATCTGCCATGATCTTTGGTGATGATTTTATTGCAGCCGCAGTAATAGCAGATGGATGCGCAAAACGGTAGATGTATATAAAGCGACAGCGGCGCAGTAGAGGGCGCCTCTAAATATTTGATATAGCTGTGCTCGTTGAATTTGTCGTTAAACCGATCAGCTGTAGGGTAGGAGGTATAACGCGGGCCGAGTGAATCAAAGCGGCGTATTAGCTCTTCTGATATTTCTATTTTGGGTACAGTTGTTTTCATTATTCGCGACACTTTTAAATCCCCCCTAGCCCCCCTTTTTCAAAGTGAGGAACACTTTTCCTGAAAAGGCCTAACTGGTTCCCCACTTTGTCAGAGGCAGGGTCGCACGTAGTGCGGGCACCCAACGGCGTACCCCTTGTGGGTAAAAATGGGGGCTAGGGGGATTTGAACTATTATTTAAATTTGCACATCAACAGCGCCGTCAAAGCGCTGGATAATGCACAAAGGATCCAGAAAATGAAGAAGGCGATGCTATAAATAACAACGTTACTTAATTCCAGATTGTTGCCATTTATAAGCAGTGTCTCCGGGTCTACCAGGCTGAAAATGATACCTACGGAAATGCTGGCCATCAGAAAAGATGGCCAGAGTATGCCCATCATTAATCTGCTAATGCTGAAAACTGTTTCATCCAATTTGATGTCGCTCATTGCTGACTCCCTGAAGGTGTGATTTTCTTTTGGGCCTGCAATTGTAGTGAATTTACCAAGGGGTTGGGCCAATCTGCTGTTAGTCGCCAGTCTGCCGCTTCGATTTTTGCATACCATATGCCGTTAGTTTCGTTTTTTGTCTGAATTTTGAGTAAGCCTTCATATATTCCAGGTGCTATTTGAGAAAGTGATATTTTTTGCTGGGCTTCAATATTTGAAGTAGCTGACTTGGATGAAATTGTCAGCAGGACAGCAGCGGGGGGCAGGTGCTGGCCTTGAAGGTTGAGGATGATCTTACCTGTAGCGAAATCTAGCTGTAGTGTTCCAGATAGTTTGTATTCACTGGCTTTAGCATCTCGCAGGATGTCCTTGTTAATGTTTATTCCTTGTTTGTAATAATCCTTGGTAACTACTTGATCTTGGCCTTGCCAGGCGATATAAAAGGTAGTCAAACTGGCGATTACTACAATGAGCGGCCCCCCCAGCACAACGAACATCCATGGTTCTTTGTACCAAAGTTCTTGTGCGGTTTTTTTGGGGATATAAAAATCGTTCATTACATACTCCTAACGTGGAATTATAAAGGCAGCTTTTTCAGACACTGAAATTTTTGCATTGTCGATATCGCGTACTGTAAATGTTATTTTATTCGAACCCTTGCTGGCTGCATCAGCTGGTACGCGTATTCTTACCGGTATGAATTTGGCGGTGGTAGCAGGCATCTCAAAATCGGCATCCGAAATCAGGCTGATACCCTTGATTCCATTTACTTCAATTATATAGCGGCGCGAATGTTCATCCGTGTTCATGATTTGCAGACGATAAACATTATCGATAGCGCCGTTCTCAGTCATACGAGGCAAGCCACGATCTCTGATTACATTAAATTTGAGTGGGGACTTGAAGCTCAGTGACACTGCTGAAATTAAAATTATCATGGCAATAATGCTGCTATAGACCAGAATACGTGGCCGCAATATGCGCTGCAAAATTCCCTTGTTGTCCAGCTTTTGCAGCATAGCCTGTTCGCTTGTATAACGGATCAATCCCGTTGGGTATTCCATCTTGTCCATTACTTGATTGCAGGCATCAACGCAGAGCGCGCAGCCTATGCATTCATATTGCAGCCCATTGCGGATGTCGATGCCGGTAGGGCAGACTTGCACGCAGATATTGCAATCGACGCAAGCGCCTAATTTCTGCGCTTTGTAGTCTACTTTCTTGCTGCGTGAACCGCGTGGCTCGCCACGTTCTGCATCATAGGTAACGGTAAGGGTGTCCTTGTCGAACATGGCGCTCTGAAAACGCGCATAGGGGCACATGTATTTGCATACCTGCTCTCGCATCCAGCCGGCATTGCCATAGGTAGCCAGAGCGTAAAACAGCATCCAGAATAATTGCCACGGTTCAAGAGCAAAATTCAGCACTTCCTGTGTTAGTGTCCGGATAGGTGTGAAATAGCCAACAAAAGTAAAGCCGGTCCACAGTGCGAGTGTAATCCAGGCAATATGTTTTGCGGTTTTTAGAGTCAGTTTCCGTGCGGAAAGGCTCACACCGTCTAGCTTGATGCGCGCACTGCGATCGCCCTCAATCTTACGCTCTATCCACATGAAGATTTCGGTGTAAACCGATTGCGGGCAGGCGTAGCCGCAGAATACGCGACCGGCAACAGCGGTAACTAGGAATAACAGCAGAGCAGAAATAATCAGCAGAGCTGCAAGGTAGATAAAATCCTGTGGCCAGAAAACAAAGCCGAAAATGTAAAATTTGCGCGCAGCTAGATCAAATAAAACGGCTTGCCTGTCATTCCAAGTCAGCCATACTGTCCCGTAAAACAGCAACTGGGTAAACCACACCGCAAACCAGCGCAAATTGGCAAAGTAGCCAGAGATAGCACGGGGATGTATTTTTTGATGGACTTCAAATAGCGCCAGTTCAATTTCTTGAGCTGGCGATGATTTGTCAGAGTTTTGTTTCATCTTCAACTAGCTGCCTGCCGGATGCAGACATGCGTATTTATGTAACATATTGATTATATTGATTATTTTGCAAACAAAGACTAACTTAATTTCTTTATAAATCAATATATTGAGAGTTAAGTCAAACAGGGTGTTAGGGTTGTGCCTTGTTGTTTTGATTGTTGGAAAGGCTCCATACATAAGAAGCTAACAAGTGCAGTTTGTCTTCATCGATTATGCCCTTATAGGCAGGCATCTGATTTTTACGTCCTTTGTTGATGCCTTCGGTAATGGATGCAATGTCGCTGCCATATAGCCATATTTTATCAGCCAAATTAGGGCCGCCATTGGCCTGGTTGCCTTTGCCATCTTCACCGTGACATGACGAGCAGGCAGCAAACTTAGCTTTGCCCTGTAGTGCTTTTGCAGTATCGTGAGTTGTACCTGACAGGCTTAGTACATAGTGTGCCACGTTAAGAACGTCATCAGAGCTGCCTACTGCATCTGCCATCGGTGGCATAAATCCGCTACGGCCATCGAGCAGGGTCGCCATGATGGTTTTTGGATCACTACCGTAGAGCGAGTCGTTGTCAGTCAGATTGGGATAACCTTTCACACCTTGTGCATCAGAGCCATGGCATTGAGCGCAAGTGTTGAGGAACAGGCGTTGACCTATCTCAAGTGCTTGAGGATCTTTTGCAACGGTAGCAATATCCATGGCCTTGAATTTTTGAAACAAGGGCCCGTACTGGATGTCGGCAGCTTTTAGTTCGGCCTGATATTCGTCTACCTGAGACCAGTCGAGAAAGCCTTTGTAGTGGCCGAAACCACCATAGAGCAACATATAAACAATGCCAAAAATGATGGTTGCATAAAACAGTTTCATCCACCATGCGGGCAGTGGATTATTGTTTTCTCGCAAGTCGCCATCCCACACATGGCCAGTTGTTTCTAGCGGTTTTCCATGCTTGTCTACCGCTACCGTTATTTTGGATTGTGCCCACAATAAAACGCCACATCCAATCACACTGATTGCGACTACAACTGCAATCAGAATACCCAGCCAATCATTTGTAAAGTCTGCCATGA
The DNA here is from genome assembly GCA_038925365.1 of Gallionellaceae bacterium. Lineage (GTDB taxonomy): Bacteria > Pseudomonadota > Gammaproteobacteria > Burkholderiales > Gallionellaceae > 39-52-133. The sequence continues at coordinate 47,282 of JBCKTV010000012.1, read as the reverse complement.
TTATTTCCTCGTCGTGTCGGAATCGATTTCCAATAGCGATTTTCCAATCGCTTCAAATTTGTCTTTATTTTGCTTGGCGTAGGCCCAGTAGATGATGCCTATAAAAATAACCATGCTTGTTATCGTTACGACGATACCTAATGTTGTAGTGAGGCTCATATTTGTCTCCGCAGTTTAGGGTTTACTTTTGATTGCGGTGCCGAGAACTTGCATGTAGGCAATCATCGCGTCCAGTTCTGTCTTGCCTGTTACCTCTGCTGCAGCACCTGCTATTTCTGCATCCGAGTATGGCGCTCCCAATGTACGCAACACACGCATCTTGGGCTCTATGTCTTTTGGGTTAAGCTGTGTGCGTGACAGCCATGGATAAGCAGGCATATTGGATTCGGGCACGAGATCACGAGGATTTTCCATGTGTGCAGCGTGCCATTCGTCACTATAACGTCCGCCTACTCGCGCCAAGTCCGGCCCGGTGCGTTTGCTACCAAACTGGAAAGGCCTGTCATATACCGCTTCCCCTGCAACAGAGTAGTGACCATAGCGTTCTGTTTCGGCACGGAAGGGACGTATCATTTGTGAATGGCAGCCATAGCAACCTTCGCGTATATAAATGTCGCGTCCGGTCAATTGCATGGCGGTGTAAGGCATAAGTCCTGCAACCGGCTGGGTTGTCGATTTTTGGAAGAACAGCGGAACAATGGTGACAATTCCGCCAACGCTAGCAACCAGTATCGTGAGTACCAGTAGTAAACCAACGTTTTTCTCTATCAGCTCGTGGCTAAATTTACTCATGTGTTTCTCCTAATAGATGGTGTTGGTTTAAGCGTGGACACTGGGGGAAAGTACAGGAATTTTTGCATCCTCAATCTTTCCTACAGAAATTGTCTTTGCCACGTTATAAGCCATGACTACCATGCCCGCGAAATAGAGCGTGCCGCCACCAAGACGAATTACATAGTAGGGGTAAGTCGCTTTTACCGATTCAATAAAGGTGTAAGTCAAGGTTCCGTCCACATTGACCGCACGCCACATCAAGCCTTGCATGACCCCTGCAATCCACATCGATGAGATGTACAACACAATGCCGATAGTCGCGATCCAGAAGTGTATTTCGATCAGTTTCTTGCTGTACATTTCGGTGCGGCCAAACAGGCGGGGGATCAGATAATACAGACTGCCGAAGGTGATAAAGCCTACCCAGCCCAGTGCACCTGAGTGTACGTGTGCAATATTCCAGTCGGTGTAGTGGGAAAGTGCATTGACGGTTTTGATGGACATCATTGGCCCTTCAAATGTCGACATGCCGTAAAAGGACAGGGACACAATGAGGAAGCGCAGGATTGGGTCTGTACGCAACCTGCTCCATGCGCCTGAGATTGTCATCACGCCGTTGATCATGCCGCCCCATGAGGGTGCCAGCAATATCAGGGAAAATGCCACGCCGACAGATTGTGCCCAGTCAGGCAGGCTGGTGTAAAGCAGGTGATGCGGACCTGCCCACATATAAACGAAGACTATCGCCCAGAAGTGAACGATGGAAAGGCGATAAGAATAGATCGGACGATTGACTTGCTTCGGGATAAAGTAGTACATCAATCCCAGAAATCCTGCGGTCAGAAAAAATCCAACTGCATTATGTCCATACCACCATTGCACCATGGCGTCTTGTACACCTGCGTAAGCCGAGTAGGATTTTGTAAGGGTGACGGGCAATACTGCCGCATTAACCACATGCAGCATGGCAACGGCCACAATGAATGCACCGAAGAACCAGTTTGCTACGTAAATGTGTTCAACTTTGCGTTTGGCCAGCGTGCCAAAAAATACGATTGCATAAGCAATCCAAACAACAGCAAGCAATATCGCGATTGGCCATTCTAGTTCCGCGTATTCCTTGCCACGGGTAATGCCCAATGGCAGGGTGATGACAGCCAGAACAATCACTGCTTGATACCCCCAGAAGGTGAAGGCTGCCAATTTGTCACAGAACAAGCGGACATTGGCTGTGCGCTGAACAATATAATAAGAAGCACCGATTAACGCGCTTCCGCCAAATGCAAAAATAACTGCGTTGGTATGCAGCGGCCGTAGCCTGCCATAGCTTAACCATGGTAATCCGAAGTCTAGTTGAGGCCAGATCAGTTGTGCGGCTATAATCACGCCAACTAACATGCCTATGACACCCCATACAATCGCCATAATTGAAAACTGACGAACCACACGATAGTTGTAAGTATTTTCCATAGAGTCACTCATAAATTAGCCCAGTAATAAATATTTGTAGATTCATCTTATACCTATTATTTTATTGTTGCTTTGATCTATATCAATAAATATGCTTATGTTAAAATTTTAATTGGCCGCTTAGTAAATAAGGCAGTGAATTATTTTTCCGAGCTCAAAAGCACACAAAATCTGTTTAAACCGCATGAATATCTCCGATATACGCTCTAATTTGCTTGATCTTGCCCGTTGTCACAGCTGTGGTGTTCGTGAGGGCGCGTTATGCTCCGGTTTGACAGACGACGAATTCAATCGTTTTAACTTGTCAATCGAGGATGTTATGTTTACCGCCGGATCTTTATTGTTTCGGCAAGGAGACGAAGGCGCTTATATATTCAGTATTCGGCAAGGCATGGTGAAACTCAACCGCATCAGGCAAAATGGTGATCAGCGCATTATGCGAATTTTGCGTCCGGGTGATGTGGGTGGTCTTGAAGCCATTGTTGCCAATCGTTATGAATACGATGCAATTGCGCTTGATCCAGTTTTGGCATGCCGTATACCTGTAACAGTTATTCGCCAGTTGGACAGCGAGTCTCCCCGATTGCATAAAAAAATACTGGAAAGGTGGCATAAAACCTTGATCGAGGCGGATGAGTGGATGGCAGAGTTAACATCTGGTACTGCGCGTGCACGCTTGGCCAGGTTGTTATTAAAAATGCGTAATCCTGTGCAACCCGAGGTAGCTACACTTTTTTCACGCGATGACATAGGTTCTATGCTGTGCATGACCATGGAAACTGCCAGCCGGACGATTAATGCCTTTCAGCGCGAAGGTAAAATTACTTCGCTGGATGCGGGAGGGCGTTTTTATCAGATTGATTCGGCTGCGTTAGAAACTGAGATAGCCAGTTCTGATTAAATCGTTACTACTCTTAGTGTGTTGCTGGCAGCCTGTCTGTCTGGCTTAACGCGCAACTCATTGATTTAGAAAGATACCTCGTGCTTTTATTGGTAAATTATAAATATAATCAATGTGTTATGCTAACCTGTTTATCCAAGTCCGACAGGCTGCTGGGTTGAGTTGCTTGCTTTGCTTGATCAGGGTTTTCTCCGACAGGCTTGTTTTCCTGATTATCCGAATCTTCCAGAATTCTTCCTGCCGCTTCATCAAGCCCATCGAATTGACGGTTGTTCAATGCCCACCAAAATACTAGGCCGAATACGAATACCAGCAAAACACTAATGGGTACAAGTAAAAATAGAATGTCCATTATAAAATTTCACCTAGTTTGAAAAGCATGCAATACTTATTGCGCGTTGACCAGTTGCTTGGATGATCTGGAAGATGCAGTATTTTCAGCAAGTCTATGCTCATTCACAACTGAATAGATGCGTAGTGAATTCACTACGACAATGATTGAGCTCAATGACATGCCGATTGCAGCGTGCCACGGAGCTAGTATTCCTGCCATAGCAGCCGGAATGGCGATTATATTGTATAGCACTGCCCAGCCAAGATTCTGACGGATTAAAGATAGGGATTTGGATGTAATTCTGACCGCATAACTCAAATCTCTCAAGTCATTTGAAATGAGAACCATGTCACTTCTGGCTTGAGAGATAGGCGCACCTCTTCCCATTGCTACCGATATATTTGCCAATGACAGCACTGGGCCGTCATTCATGCCGTCGCCCACCATGGCTACTTTTGCACCTTGTTGTTGCAAGCTTTTGACGGCATCATATTTTGCTTTCGGGCTGAGATTGCCTAGGGCAATTTCTATGCCTAATTCTGTAGCGACATTTTGAACAACATCGATACGATCGCCTGACAATAGCAATACTGTTTTACCCTGCTGCTTCAGAAAATCGATTAGATGCTTTGCATCGTTACGTAAGCTGTCTTCCAGAGCAAACAATGCGATGACTCCCTGATCATCTGCTAAAACAGACACTGTTTTGCCTGAAAACTCAGCAGGAATATCTAGGTTCCCTCCATGTAGTTCTTGAGCAAAATCAGCATTTCCCAAGCGGTAGTACAGGTTCTGGTGGCGAATTTCAATACCCCTGCCGGGAATTTCATTCACATTATCGTAGTGAATTACCTGCTTGGAATGAGTTTGCACTGACAGTGAGCTATACAAGGCATGTGCCACAGGATGCATGGAGCCGGCTGTTATGTTGGTGGTGATCTGGCGAATAGCATGATCGTCGAGAGTCGGATCATTTCTGATATTGATAAGTTTAACCAGCTTAAGCCGACCTTGAGTGAGGGTGCCTGTTTTATCAAACACAAAATGGGTGGCTCGCGCCAGGGATTCCACCGCCCTACCTCGGGCTACCAACACGCCACTTTTTGCAAGCTGTCCGATTGCAGCCGACATCACGCTAGGCGTGGCCAGAGAAAGGGCACAAGGACAGGTGATTACAATTATGGTAACGGCAATCCAGATGGCACGAGACGAATCAATTTGCCACCACACGATCCCCGATGCGATAGCCAGCAGCATGATGATGGTTAAAAAGGTGCTCGCATAACGATCGGCCAATTGAACCAAGGGTGGTTTTTCGTTGGCAGCAGATTCCATCATGCGAACTAAGGACGAAAGCTGAGTGTCGTTACCCACACGAGTGGCTCGCATCACCAAAGGTCGGTTCAAATTTAACGCACCGCCAATCAAAGTAGAGCCTGCTGATTTTGATACTGCCCTCGATTCTCCCGTCATCAAAGATTCGTCGCACTCGCTTGTCCCTGAGATAACGATTCCATCTACCGGAATTTTTGATCCTGGCTGTATCAATACAACATCTCCAACTGCAAGCAGGGAAGCATTGATCTCTTCAACACGCATGTTAGCTGGATAATCGGATAATTTTTCCGCAAGCAGCGGCAGTAATTTGGTCAGTACGCGTAATGCGGAGGTACTTTTGTTGTGTACTCTGGATTGGATCACTCTTGCAGCCAGCAATAAAAACACAAACATAATAAGAGAGTCGTAATAAACTGGCCCGCCAGCAAAGGTTGCCCAAACACTTGCTACAAAAGTAACAATAACACCAACGGATACGGGTACATCCATGCCGCAATGACGATTGCGCATATCGCGCATAGCCGCTTGAAAAAATGGCCATGCTGAAAAAATAACGACAGGTATGGTGAGTGCCAGGCTGGCTAGCTTCAGCAGGCGATCGATATCCGGTGTTAAATCTCCGTCTATTTGAGGGATAGGTTCCAGATAAGCGGGTAGGGCATACATCATCACCTGCATCATGGCGAATCCGGCAACAAAGAGGCGCCAGATACTCATCTTGTGTTCACGATTAATCAATTCCCCATCAGAGCCAACAGGCAGAGCGCCATAACCCAAGGAGGATATGGACTCAATAATTTCCGGTAAGGAGACTTCCTTTGAAGACCAGCTAATATCGGCAGTATGCGTTGAGATATTTATATTAAACTTTCTAACCCCTGCTAATCTGCCAAGGCGAAATTCAATTATTTGATTGCACGCAGAGCAATGCATGCCGCTAATGGATAGCTTGCCATGAAGCAATGGATCGTCCATTTCTGGGTTTATAGCTGCCTGGATATTTATGATCTCTTCCTTATTCATGAGGGGGAAGCATATGTATTTTATGTGCAAGATATTCTTCGCGCATCCCGAGTTCATCGACAGTTCTTAAAATTGTAGCGCATCCATTGCAACATACTGCGCGTTCGTTACCATCAAAATACACATATATGGTTCGACGTGGAGTTGATTTTTCGCCACAGTGGTAACAAGTAATTTTGTCCTCTGAGGTGCATATCGTTTTAAATAATGATCGAATTGAGAGCAACATTTGTGGAAGCATATAAGGATAGGAAATTCAACGCCATTTTTTGAAGTATCCCGTGCTTTTCAGTCGTAGTCAATTCGTGTTAAATTAATGTTGTAATATAGCGAAAAAGATCACTAACAAAAAAATCACATGCCGAACTTGCCAGAGCAGAATACTTCAGCCATTGCTGAGAACATGCCTTTTGTAGCACCCTGCCGCACGCTGGATATGAATGCCCCCTGGCGCTGGCTGCGTTTAGGATGGATGGATTTTACCCGTGCGCCAAAATTAAGCCTGGTCTACGGCCTTGCGCTAACACTGTTAACCCTAATTGTGATTATATTGACTTTGCGCTTTGGCACCATGGCGCTGTATATCAGCCTGGCAAGCGGATTAATATTTTTTGGTCCGATACTGGCTGTGGGGCTCTATTCCATCAGCCGCCAACTGGATGATGGGCGTAAGCCGATGCTCGGTTACTGCATGCGCGAAGGCATATCTCACCTCAGTGAGTTATTGGTTTTGGGCATCGTGCTGCTGCTGGTGCTATTGGTATGGACACGCGCTGCCACAGTCATGAGCATATTTTTACCGATGCAAGCCCACCCTGATTGGCTTCAATTACTGCCTTTCTTTGGCATCGGTAGCATGGTTGGCGCGGTGTTTGCAGGCGTGGTGTTTGCTGCCAGCGCATTCTCGCTACCCATGATCATTGATCGTAAAGCGGATGCCATCACCGCCGTCATCACCAGCGTCAATGCCGTATTGCGTAACAAAACCCCCATGCTGTTGTGGGCAACAATCATCATGCTAACGGTCTTACTGGGATTTGCCACGGCCCTGATCGGATTTTTGGTATTGCTACCCATCATAGGCCACGCAACCTGGCATGCCTACAAGGAAACAATTGATGCTTCTGCCTGGCCGAAGAATAGTATTGTGGATAAGTCCTGAACTGAAAATACCTTAATATTGCTATTGATGATGTAGCCTTTCTTACTGTATACCGTGTAATTCATCAGTACTGACTAGCCATTCCCCATCGCGATAAACCACCTCGTCATCCAGCATGACAGATTCCGTAATTGCAAACACATCAACATGATATTTTGCATCCTTGCGTTTGATGAGCGGTTTGGAATAAATGCCGTGTTTGGCGCCCAGAGATAAATGAATGCCGCACATGCGCTCATAGGTACCAATATCATCAACCAGCTTGTCTTTTGTAAAAGCGCGATTCATGCCAAAGCCAAGTTCGCGCAGCCACACTACGCCCTCATCGGCACGAATGTTGGCGAGCACCTTGTCGAATTCAGGCGTCGAATCGATAGCCTCTGTTACCCGTCCCTTGTTGATTACCAGCGTGATGGGTTTAGCTGGGCGGTTGACCTTGAAGGAAGTATCGCCAAACACAAAAATCCGCACGCGCCCGTTTACCGCCTCCAGATCCTGTGCTTCGGTAAACACCTCGCCGATGGGAAACTGGCCGCCTACATTACGCATTTCAGAATAATCGCCCACGTTTAATTTGGCAGATTCAAACGGCGAGCCAAAGATGAGCTTTTCGCCGCCGCTATCGACCACACCAGATTTTGCACGATCTATGCGTTGCTTGAGAGCCTTGCCCACCCCGCGATAATAAGCCGGGTCATATGCCAGTGAGGCAATGTAATCGAGTGCCTGGGTACCGGGCATGCGCCCAAGATGCACATGCTCAATCACCTTGAGCGAACGTTTAAACAGCTCGACGCGTATGCGGAATGCCTCAAGACGAAAACTGGTGGACTGTATGAGTACCACCAGATCGGAAGGCGCGAGTGGCTTGAATGCTGCGAGTATCTCTTCTGGAGTGACTGCATCAAAATCGATGAAGGTGGCAGCGGGGAGGCAGAGTCGGTAAGCGGCTGTCAGCGCCTGGGCAAGTTCGCATTGCGAGTCATATACCACCATTGCAGCATGCTGCGGTGAGTGTTCGATTGCCAGCTTGAGAATAGCGTCTACATTGTTGTTCAGGCTCGCTTGTGCCTGTGCATCGATTACAGCTATGCTGTTATGGGTGGATTCTGTGTTATTCATTTGGTAGATTTATTTGTGTACGCACGATCTGCAACACTTGTTGGTTCAGTTGGGGATTCAAACAGTCAAATTCAATATTGTCCGGCATGCCGCGCAGCCAGGTGAGTTGGCGCTTGGCCAATTGGCGTGTGGCCGCAATGCCTAGGTCGAGCAATGCAGTTGTGTCGATGTCACCCTTTAGATATTGCCAGGCCTGCCGATACCCCACGCAACGCATGGACGGCATGTCGCAATTCAGCAGGTATCTTCTTTGTAGGTCTTCCACCTCATCCAGTAAACCCTGCTTAAGCATGTCGGCAAAGCGTAAAGCGATGCGTTCATGCAATTTTTTTCTATCCGATGGTATCAAGGCTAGGGGAATAAGTTGATAAGGCAATTGATAGGCTTCCTGCTGTCCCAGCAATGCAGACATAGGCTGGCCGCTGACGCGGTAAATTTCAAGAGCGCGCTGAATACGCTGCGAGTCATTCGGCTTGAGGCGAGCAGCAGTTTCGGTATCGACCCTAGCCAGTTCCGTATGCATGTAAGGCCAGCCATTTTGTGCAGCCTGTACTTCAATTTCTGCACGCACCTCGGCATCTGCTTGCGGCAAATCGCTCAAGCCAAAACGCAGCGCACGAAAATACAGCATGGTGCCGCCCACCAGTAGCGGGATTTTTCCGCGAGCGGTGATGTCACGCATTAGCCGCAGTGCATCGTTGCGAAAAGCGGCAGCAGAATAGACTTCGGTGGGCGCTATGATGTCGACCAGATGATGCGGAGCAATAGCCAATGTAGCTGCATCCGGCTTGGCCGTGCCAATATTCATCTCGCGATATACCAGCGCAGAATCCACGCTAATGATTTCCACCGGCAGATGCTGTACAAGCGTGACCGCAGCAGCGGTTTTGCCGCTGGCGGTGGGGCCCATCAGGAAGATTGCGGGGGGTAAGGTTTTGTTGTTCACGGGTATTACATGTAATGTAAAGTTAAAAAACGTTTTTGAATTGTAATGCGGAACACTCTTCAAACCCAAAATTTGGGTTTGAAGAGTCGCCATTTAGGCTTGGCGGTGTGTCCGTAAAATCAGACCCGTAAAATTACAGTATAATTGACGTAGAACCAATGATAATGGTGTTTTTTTTCCTAGTAGTTTCAATGAGATGGATTTGCGCGCTGTGAGGGATGTGGCTTTATGTTAATAAATACAGCTTTAAAAAATAAAGTAACTGCAATATTTCTCGTTGTAATTGTAGTTAGCTTCTTTATGCATGCCGCTGGAAGGAACGGACATTTTCAAGAGGGCGATTCAGCATTGGTATATTCAGGTATGTACAATTTCCCGTCCATGGCGATGGAGAATATGGCGGGAGTCCTTGCGAATTCACATACCTTGCCTAAAGTTTCTAAAGAAACAGCAACAAAGATCGTCGATAACGAAATCGTGAATAGATTGCTTAGCGTTTCGCATGGATATTTATATGATGAGCAAGGCAGGCAAGTCATAATCAGAGCGTTATCCTCTGGTAATATGTCGTCACTGTATGCTATCCGAGTGGCCGCTATAGGCGGGGTGCTTTCATTGAATCGCTATATTCCGCATTTCGTCAGATCAGCTGTTTCCTTACCGCTATCTACAACCTACTCTTTTGGGCATGGTCTGATATATGGGCTTGTGTCTGACGCAGACACTTTATTTCAGGATTTTATGTCGAGCGCGATGCTCGTTACGCTCGTGATCTTCCATATTGGCGTCATTTTTATCTTTTTCACGCTCCTTAGCGCCGGTATCAACCCGATATCAGCCGTACTCGGTGCTTTCTTCGCTCTATTTTCTATAAGCCTTTCCTCGTATGGCTACCATCTTGGTAGTACTATTTGGCAATTTACTACTGTCACAATCTTCATTTGGTTCGTTGTGGAATTTCATACAAAATGGGAGGATAAAAAATATTCAAAAGGGGTGTCGTGGTTAGCTGGCATCCTTGTGTTTTTTAATTACTTAATAATACTTTGCTGGTTGGCATTCATGCTCGCGCGTTTATTTGCATATAGCAAGCAATGGGGTAGTCAAACTCTGACGAGCAAAGTGTACAGGCTCATCAAAGGACAATATCCGGCTATCATCATGTTCTTTCTCTGTGCTCTCATGTTTTTCCCCCCGGGGCAGACGAGGGGTGGGCAGATCTCGTCTGTATATGAGCTATTTACTTTTCCTTATTTTATTATCCTGAATATATTCAGTCTCTATAATAAAAATGGAGTTGCTGATGTTTTACAATTCACTATAGCTTTACTTTTAATTTTAGTTGGCTCCTATCATTGCCTCAAAGGGGCAGTAAAACAGGAGCTGCTGATGCTGAGCAATTTTATGGTGTCTTTTTCAGCGGTATTTATCGTCGTCTACATATTTGGAATTATGGGATTGGGGCCTTCTATGGGCCCTTCACGGCAGATACTTTTTATCGCGGCACTTCCCATTATTTTCGCGGCTATAGGGATTGATTTTCTGGTTCATAAATCAAATACTTTTAAAAAAATTCTTCCATTTGTACTCGCCTGCTTCACCGTCGCTGGTTTTTTCAGCATGAGTGCTCGGGCGCATGAGGCTGGAGACAAGACAAGTCTCATAACAATAAATGAGAGTGTGCAGCATGTTCTTGTCCATGGATACCACCACCAATTACTCCTTAAAGATTGGGGAAAAGGGAGAGCAGTGAGACGACTTAACATGGTTGAACATGAGTTATTTAAAACAGGGGACACATACCTCTATGTAACCCAAGATATACCATCGGGAGAAAAGTGGCAGTTTGACGTATGGCGCGAACAAGGATTGAAAATCGACATCATTGACAAGCAAGAACTGTCGACAGGCATACAGTTTCTTGCGTATAGTCCACGCTCCTATCCTTGGGATCGGCAAAGCGGTTTTTCTATGGTTACATTCAAAGTTTCTGAGGTTGCAAAGGAATAGTCAGATGACGTGCTAAATTTCCACCCGGAAATGCTATCAACGAAATTAAAGCGCTGCAAGAACGTGGCCCCAATATTTTGAAACGCACGTACTAAGAGTTAAACGATAAATTATGCAGATTATTATTCCTATGTCAGGCTATGGTGAGAGATTTCGCGGAGCTGGTTTTACAGTGCCAAAACCACTTATTGAAATTGATGGCAAACCGATTATCGGTCATGTCATTGACATGTTCCCAGGTGAGAAAGATTTTATATTCATCTGCAACCAGGAGCACTTGAGTAATGTCAATTACTGTATGGAGTCAATTCTTCGTCAATACTGCCCTACTGCGCGGATCATTGGTATACCCCCGCACAAACTCGGTCCGATACACGCAGTGCGACAAATCGAACACATGATTGATTTTGAACGCCCTGTAGTTGTGAACTATTGCGACTTTACATGCTACTGGGATTGGCATCACTTTAAAGAGTATATGGTTGCTAGTAAGAGCGATGGCGCTATCCCTGCCTACAAAGGTTTTCATCCTCACACGCTGGGCAGCACTAATTACGCGTACATACGTGAGGGAGATGGCTGGGTTTTGGATATTCAAGAGAAGCAGCCGTATACCAACAATCGCATGGAAGAATATGCATCGAGTGGAACTTACTATTTCGCAACAGGCAAGATCATGAGCAACGCATTCCGCTCCACCATGGATCAAGGAATCAATGTAAACGGGGAATATTACGTCAGCCTCGCCTATAAGCCTCTACTTGAGGAAAATCGACGTATTGCCGTTTACCCGTTGCAGCATTTCATGCAATGGGGCACGCCAGATGACGTGGTGGAATACATGGGTTGGTCCTCCGTATTTCGGCGTATGTGTGAGCCGCAACCACCTGCTCTTAATGCGATAGGGACGATAGTGGTGCCTATGGCGGGGATGGGACAACGCTTCGCCAACGAAGGTTATGCAGTTACCAAGCCACTTATTCTTGTTTCCGGTAATCCGATGGTCATGCAGGCGGTAAATGATCTTCCTTACGCCGTGCATCATGTATTCGTCTTGCGAAGTGATATGCCCGGTCATAAAGAGATTTCGATTACACTCAAACATGCTTTTCCTAACGCCGTGATTGCCGCCATACCCATCGTTACTGAGGGGCAAGCCTGCACCGCCTTGATTGGGCTTGATGCGCTAGAGCGCGAGATTGGGAACGTTTCGGGTCCGATTACTTTCGGTGTATGTGACAATGGTGTGCTTTATGATTCCGCTGCTTTTGAAGCGCTAGTGGATAATCCAGACGTGGACGTCATCGTATGGGGTGTGCGTGGCCATGCAAATGCGGTGCGTCACCCGCGAATGTTCGGCTGGATTGATGCTGAGAATGACGTTATCCGTCGTATCTCGGTAAAGATTCCGCTCAAGTCACCGACAACAGATCCTATTGTTCTGGGCACATTTACTTTCAGACGATCCGAAGATTTTCGCAAAGTGGTAGGTCATCTCATCACCAGAGATGGACGGGTCAATGGCGAGTTCTATATTGACTCTTGCATCAACGATGCCATCGAACTCGGGCTACGATGCCGCTTGTTTGAGGTGGATAGCTTTATGTCTTGGGGGACGCCCAACGACCTGCGCACTTTCGAATACTGGCAATCATGTTTTCATAAATGGGCGAGTCATCCTTACAGGCTTGAAAATGATACACGAGTTCCTGCTGAAGCAGCGTGCGAATTGGAAGAACGATTCCAGGCGACGATTCCGAAATTGCCAAAGGGTGTGGCATGATCAAACGCGAGTTGGCCATTTTTCTGATTGTTGGTAGCATGACTGTGGTAATTGATTTCACTACTTATCGTGGGCTAGTGTTCATACAACTGTTGAATGTGGATATGGCTAAAGCGGTTGGCTTTCTGGCAGGAACCGTATTTGCATACTACGCAAACCGTTTGTGGACGTTTGGACACAAGCCATTTTCTCTGGGTAGCGCATGGCGATTTACCGTGCTATATACGGCAACATTGGCTGTGAATGTTTATATCAATGCATTTGCGTTGGATAAGCTGGCTAGCCTAACGTCGGCAGTTCAGACTGCCTTTATAATGACCACCGGAATATCGGCTGCATTGAATTTTATTGGCATGAAACTCTTTGTTTTTAGGGCAGTGGCCCCCCTACAAAAAAACATATGAAATTCTCTCTGGTCATCCCTTGTTATAACGAAGCCGCAAACCTTCCGCTGCTTCTGGAGCGCTGCCGAACGCTTACCGAGTATCCAGATGTGGAGGTCGTTCTTGTTGACAATGGTTCGACGGATGAGAGTCAAACTGTGTTGCGCAATTTGCTCCCCTCCTATCCGGGGTGCCGTAGTGTGCGTGTCGAGAAAAATCAGGGCTACGGCTTTGGCATTCTGGCCGGGCTGAAAGCAGCGTCGGGAGACGTACTGGGGTGGGCACATGCTGACATGCAAACTGATCCGGTGGATGCGCTACGGGGCTTTAAGATATTCAAAGAGCATGGGCTGGATATATTTGTAAAAGGGAGGCGTTATGGACGTCCTTTCGGCGATGTAGCATTCACGGTCGCGATGAGCCTTTTTGAAACGCTGCTACTTGGTAAATCACTGTGGGATATCAATGCGCAGCCAACGATGTTCTCCCGACAATTTTTCGAATCATGGCGCGAGCCTCCCCACGATTTTTCTCTGGATCTGTATGCCTATTATCAGGCACGGATGGCAGGCATGCCGGTGTATCGCTTTCCTGTGTTGTTCAGTGAGCGTGCGCATGGGGTTTCGCACTGGAACGTGAACTGGGGTGCCAAGCGAAAATTTATACGCCGTACCATTGATTTTAGTTTGCAATTGAGAAGATCACTAAAAACGTGAAACTGATCGCACATCGCCGAAACACTCTGAACGAATTACTTGCCACCCCGACGAAATATGGGGTGGAGGTTGATATTCGCAGTTATGGTGACAAGTTGGTCATTCATCACGACCCGTTTATCGAAGGTGAATCTTTCGAAGCATGGATCGCTGCCTACCAACATGGCACACTAATCCTTAACGTCAAGGAAGAAGGACTCGAAGCACGATTGATCGAGATGATGAAATCAAAGGGGATAGACGACTATTTTTTTCTTGATCAATCCTTTCCTTCTCTCATCAAGTGGTCGAAAGCGGGTGAGCGCCGTTTTGCAGTACGCGTGTCAGAATTCGAGCCTATTGAGACGGCCATGAACTTGGCTAGCAAGGTCGATTGGGTTTGGGTCGATTGCTTCTCACACTTCCCGTTAAGTAGCGAGGATGCAAGACGGATGAAGGATGCAGGGTTAAGACTTTGTTTGGTCTCACCTGAACTGCAAGGGCGGAACGCAGAATTGGAGATACCCGAACTTGTAGCGCTGTTGAAACAGCGAGGCATACAAGCAGATGCAGTTTGTACCAAACGTCGTGACTTATGGGAACAGGTGTGCCCGGCATGAATAAGTTACTGATCCATCCGCTTTTTCTGGTCGGGTTGTTTATCCGGCTGGGGTTAATCGCGGTCGTTTTGCCACTTGCTGCGGTGCAATGGTATGCCCCATTCCTGGATGTGACGACTTCGCAATTTTCTCTTGATCCCTGGGGTACGTTCCTCGATCAAGGCGGAGCCTCGGCAGCATTCCCGTATGGCTACGTGATGTGGCTGGTTTTTCTGCCACTGACGTTGTTGATGCAATTTCTTGGAATATCGGTGCTTTATGGTTACGGCTTGACTTTGCTTGTAGCGGACTTTGGGCTGTTGCTGGTGCTTAGAAAGATGCTGCCTAATCGAGAGCGTCTGCTGCTGACAATCTATTGGTTGTCCCCGATCATCTTGCTGGCGACATATTGGTTCGGACTTAACGACCTTGTCCCCGTGTTGCTGTTGGTGACCGCGTTGTATTTTGCACGCAAGCAAAAGTTCTTCCATGCTGGCGCACTGTGTGCTGCCGCCATTTCAGCAAAGTTGAGTATGCTCCTGGTCGTGCCATTTTTCTTGATCTATCTGATACGCAATCGTGCGCTGAGGCAATTGCTCCCATCCTATTTGACTGGATGCGCATTGTTCGGATTGCTGTTCGGCTTGCCATTTCTTTTCTCGAGTTCCGGATTGCACATGGTGTTGAGCAATCCGGAAATGGGTAAAATCTATCAGTTCGCTTTGGACATCGGCAATGCCACATTCATCTATGTCGTACCTATGGTCTATCTGGTCATGCTCTACGCGGCATGGAGAGTACGCCGGCTTAACTTTGAATTGTTTCATGCCATGCTGGGCATGGCATTCTTGCTCGTGGTTCTGCTGACGCCCGCGTCTCCAGGTTGGTTCATCTGGGTGATGCCATTGCTCATATCCTATCAAGCGATGAGCGGGCGCGTTGCGATCGCGCTGGTGGGCTTGTTCTCTGCGTTTTATGTGTTGAGTAGTCTATTGTTGATACCAGCATCGGCTCTGAAATTTTATAGTGCCACAGAATTTTTGTCGATAGATCTAGCGAGCATATCAAATAGCCATCTAAGATCGATATTGCATACTGGCTTAACCGCGGTCGGTATCGTCCTTGCATTGCGGATATGGCGTGAGTCGGTTAGTTTCAACGATTATTTTCGTCTGAGCCGAAAGCCTTTTGTCATTGGCATCGCGGGGGATTCCGGCTCGGGTAAAGTTACGCTGGCGGACACTCTGGAAGGCTTGTTTGGCGCTCACTCCGTCGCTCGCTTGTCGGGAGATGATTATCATTTATGGGATCGTCATAGACCGATGTGGCAGGTGATGACACATCTGAACCCGATGGCAAATGACCTTGAGAGCTTCGCCAACGATCTGGTCGCTCTGACCGATGGCAAACCTGTCCTATCTCGTCACTACGATCATGTTAGTGGCAAGAAGAGTCGCCCATCCAATATCAAAAGCAACGATTTTATTATCGCCAGCGGTCAACATGCACTCTATCTGCCGCTGCTGCGTGACTGCTACAACCTGAGTATCTATCTTGATATCGATGAAGGTTTGAGGCGTCATTTTACACTGCAAAGCGATATAAAAAAACATGGACTGAGCTCGGAACATGTCGCTTCCTCGTTGGCTATGCGTGAGTCGGACTCTGTGAAATTCGTCCGACCTCAGGCTGAATATGCCGATTTGGTCATGTCTTTGCAGCCCATCCACCCGCGTATGCTGGAAGAGGCGAACAATGGCAAACACCTTTTGCGTTACAAGCTATTTGTGCAATCCAGAAATGGGCTGAACGAACTCTCCTTGTCCAGAGTGCTGGTGGGTGTTTGTGGGATGCATGTTGATATGGGGATGAGGAATGAAGGCTCTGAAGTCGAACTGACGATCGAAGGCGAGACCTCTGCCGAAGACATTGAACTTGCGGCAAAGATGCTGTTCCCGCGTGTTCTGGAGTTTCTTGATATCAATCCGAAGTGGGAGGATGGGATCAAGGGTATCATGCAACTCATTACGCTTTCTCACGTCAACCAAGCGTTGAATAAACGGTTAATTTGATGAAAATACTGAAACCCGAACAATTCATACGCCTTCCCGATGCTATCTTGTTCGATACGGACAATACGCTTTATCCCTATGATCCTCCGCATGCTGCGGCCTTTAAAGCTGTTCGTGATAAGGTTACCAGTACGCTCTCTATCGATCCTGCAGCGTTCGACAAAGCCTTTAATGAGGCGCGGAATCAGATTAAAAGCAGACTGCAAAATACTGCGGCATCACACAGTCGTCTTCTTTACTTGCAGCGCATGCTGGAGATTATCGGACTAGGATCGCAGGTTTTATTGGCTTTGGATTTTGAGCAGACATATTGGCGCACTTTTCTTAGTAATGCTGTTTTATTTGATGGAGTAAAGGAACTGCTGGATGACTTAAGGCTCCTCGGTATTCCGACAGCGATAGTTACCGACCTCACGGCTCAAATACAGTTCCGTAAAATTGTGTACTTTGGGCTAGATCACTATTTCGATTACATCGTGACTAGCGAGGAGGCAGGATTTGATAAACCTCATGAAGCTCCTTTTAAAATTGCGTTAGAAAAAATGCGTCCAAAGGGTGGTTGTATTTGGATGATAGGGGATCATCCCGTCAATGATATTCGTGGTGGGCGTGAAAAAATTAATGCAGTAACATTACAAAAAATTCACAAAGGAACAGAGCTGGGAGTGGGAGCTAATGCACCTGATGCTGCATTCAATGAGTTTGGGGAGCTTCGGCGGTTGATTGCTCATATTGGAAGTAAATCATGACAGCCGCACCGCAAATATTTAGAAACGCTGTGATCGACTATTGCGCCCGTATCGGGGCTGATCCGATGTTGGTTCAAGGAGCGGGAGGAAATATTTCATGGAAGGAAAACGGTACGCTTTGGATCAAAGCATCCGGTACTTGGTTGGCAGATGCTAGAGATCAAGATATTTTTGTGCCGGTTGATTTGATTGAACTTCAGGCAGAAATAGTTAAAGGGAATTTTGCGGCAACCCCGCAACTAAAATGTGAAACACAATTAAGGCCGTCAATTGAAACGCTGCTACATGCGCTCATGACGCATCGGGTTGTGGTGCATGTACATGCGATTGAAATATTATCGCATTTAGTACGTGAGGATTGCCACGCTACTATTCAGGCTTTACTCGGTTCATCTATCCGTTGGGCAATGGTCGATTATCATAAGCCGGGAGTTGACCTAGTCACAGCAGTTTTCTCCGAGTTATCTACTAACTCTAGAATTGATGTGGTTTTCTTGAGAAATCATGGTGTTGTTATTGGTGGTGCAGAGATATCTGAAGTAGATGACCTGCTTAATCAAATAATTTCGAAACTAGAAACCCGGCCAAGTTTTTTTGATTGCAGAGATGAGATGCGGAGGCCTATAGAAATAAAAGGCGTGCAGCAATATATACCTGTTGATATTCCAGTTATCCATAATCTAGCGATTTGCCACGAACTATACAATCGCCTAAAGAATGATTGGGCGTTATATCCTGACCATGTGGTTTTCTTAGGCTCTAAGCCATTCTGTTATAACACCATTGACTTGCTTGCGGATGACCTTAATAAAGGAGAATCCCCTGAATTGGTCTTTATAAAAGGGCGGGGAGTATATTCGACCACGGATTTTAACCAGGCCAAAATCGCCCAGCTTAGGTGCTATTACGACGTATTAGATCGTCAGGGAAAATATTCCCGTCTGTCTGTAATGAATAGTCAGCAAATTGCGGACTTGCTAAATTGGGACGCTGAGAAGTATAGGCAACGATTGGCACGATAATTCTAAACCGCGGAATAATTGACTAACTGACATATGGGTTGACCGAGATGGAGCAGGAATCGTTCTAAGTACGATGTAGTGTAGTGGTTAACGCGAACATCTAGCCCTGAAGGGCGACCTACTCCAAGCCTGTCAGACCTAGATATGGAATTGCAATAAAAGAGTACTTAATTTCCCATCCACAAGACGAAGGGCTTATTTCTGAATTCAATAGGAACATAAGCCAAATCAACGGGAGCAGAAAATATAAGGGTGACAGCTTCAATCTCACCAATAGTTGTTGCGGTGGCGTAAAAGACTGGTTTCGCAAAAAAAGTACAAGCAGCGATTAACAATTTGAAGAAGGAGTTCTACTGATTGCACAGGCACACTGAAATAATGGCGAGACAGGTCAGACCGTGAATGACTAAACCTGGAAGAACCTCCGCACTTTTAGTGCGCCGCAGTGATTAGGAGTTACTCAGCGAATTCCATTAGGGATAGAAGCAATAGGCTTCACTAAAATACGGATGTATGGCTGCAATCTTTACCTGATCGACATTATTGATTAAATGCTTGGCAAAACGGGAAGCGTCCATGTAGGGTTCTCGTCCTATGCGAAGCAGAGCGTAGTGTGGGAGGCTGTTAGTGCAGTTATGCCATGATTTTATAAACTTTGCCACAGCGATCACAGAGCGTTATGAGGTTTTCTGTGTTCTCTGTGGCTTATTTATCTTCATTTTCCGCGCATGAACATTTTATTCAGATCAGTGATCGACATCTGGAACCAGGTAGGACGGCCATGGTTGCATTGTCCAGAACGCTCGGTGTTTTCCATTTCGCGCAGGATATGGTTCATCTCAGTCAGGGTTAAGGCTTGATTTGCGCGAATGGCTGCGTGGCAGGCCAGCGTTCCCAATAACTCATTGCGTCGCTCGGTCAGGGCGCGGCTGGAACCATATTCTCGCAACTCATGCAGCACATCGCGTGCGGCAGCTTCGGCGTGTGATTGTTTGAGCATGGCCGGCATTGCACGCACCGCCAGCGTGGTGGGGGAGAGCGGGGCAATGTCGAAGCCCAGGGTTTGCAAGGCAGCTTGTTCTTCTTCGGCAGTGGCGACATCCAGTGCATCGGCTTGAAAGGTGACAGGGATGAGCAAAGGTTGATTGGGTATCTGCTGGCCATCCATCGCGACCTTCAATTTTTCATACACGATGCGTTCATGTGCCGCATGCATATCGACCACCACCATACCCAGCTGGTTTTGCGCAAGGATGTAAATGCCTGCCAGTTGAGCCAAGGCAAACCCCAGCGGGGGAATACCGCTGGCTGATGCTGATTGTGTGTCATAAGCGACTTCCATCTCCCTGGCTTCGGTGCGTTCTTGCGAACTAAACATGGTCTCGTAGAAAGCTAGAGACTGGCCGGGGGTATGCAACGGCATAGGCTGTTGCACAGGCATGCCATATCCGGCACCAGCCCATGTTGAAGATTGTGCATTTGTAGCAGGCGATTCAGCCATAGTGGATATGGGACCGCTCAGCGCCTGTTGTAGGGTATGGAAAATAAATTGATGCATCGCCTGGCTTTCGCGGAAGCGCACTTCGCTTTTAGCGGGATGCACGTTTACGTCTACTAGCTCTGGCGGCATGTCGAGAAACAGCACGAAAGCAGGGTGACGCTGGTGATGCAGAATGTCCTGATAGGCTTGGCGTATCGCATGAGCCACCACTTTGTCGCGGATGAAACGTCCATTGAGAAAGAAATACTGGCTATCGCGTGTGGCTTTGGAATAGGCGGGTTGGGTGACGGTTCCATACAGATGCAGGCCTGCAGCCTTGCGTTCTATCTGCACTGCATTTTGTGCGAATTCCTTGCCGAGTATCGTAGTGATGCGTTGTTGCATGGCACTGTCTGTATCACTCAATAGCGGAGGTGGTGAGGGTAACTGCCACACCATGCGCGTATTGTGTTGCAGGCTGAAAGCCACATCGGGGCGCGACAGCGCGATGCGCTTGAAGGTTTCTTCGCAATAAGCAAATTCGGTGGATTCGGATTTTAGAAATTTGCGCCGTGCCGGTGTGTTGAAATACAGCTCGCGCATTTCCACACTGGTGCCCAGTGCATGGGCTGCCGGTACGGCCTCGCTTAAGGTGCCATCCACCGCTTCGATCTTCCATGCATGTTCAGCTTCCGCATTGCGGCTGATCAACGCGACATGGGCAACTGCCGCCATGCTTGCCAGTGCCTCACCACGAAACCCCATGCTGGATACACACTGAAGATCCTCTAGGGTAGCAATCTTGCTGGTGGCATGGCGCAGTAGCGCAAGCGGCATCTGTTGAGCTGCAATGCCCCGGCCATTGTCGCGCACACGCAGCAGCTTCACGCCACCCGCTTCCAACTGCACCACGATCTCGGTGGCACCGGCATCCAGACTGTTTTCCAGTAACTCCTTCAGTGCCGAAGCAGGACGTTCGATGACCTCGCCAGCGGCAATCTGGTTGATGAGCAGGTCGGGCAACAGGCGGATAGCGGACATGAAGAAGGTGAAATTAAAGATTACTCGACATTATATATCGGCCAGCAGGCATGGCCTGCTCCTACAATTGGCTGACAGTAAGATTATGTGACTCTGATTTTTCTGAAAGCGATCAACACTGCCCAAGCGCCCAGTGCGACGTAACACAACAACGACCACTGCGGAATGCCAAGTGTAAGGAAATTCCATCCCTTGATAGCGCACTCGCCTGAGCCATGCAGCAATA
Source organism: Gallionellaceae bacterium (assembly GCA_038925365.1). Classification (GTDB taxonomy): domain Bacteria; phylum Pseudomonadota; class Gammaproteobacteria; order Burkholderiales; family Gallionellaceae; genus 39-52-133. Next base: position 26,152 of record JBCKTV010000012.1, on the reverse strand, counting down.
CTTTCAGTACCTCAGCCATCGGAAAATTATCCAGCATGTAATCCAAACCCGGGCCACAGGCGGGCACCTGATCTTTTGGCAGGTTTTGTATCCAGATATGGCGTGTAGCAACACCCATACCAAACAGCGAGATCACTACCAGCAGTGCCGCATAAACGCGCTCTCCCAGCCGCTTCGGGCCATGTATCGCGGCAAGCGCGAAGACCACCAGCATCGCGATAAAGATAAAGCGCTGTACCATGCACAAAGGGCAGGGGTCTTGGTGTTTGACGTATTGCAGATACAGGGCAAAGCCCATTAGACCGCTGATAAATAGAGCGCCGGCCAGATACAGCCAACGATTGGAAATAGTGCGCCAAAGTTTAAGCATGATTATTATGACCTCTTGATAAGTGCAAATTTTGTATCACTGGATTTATTTATTTTGGATAGCGCGCACTACTTTGAGTACCTCAATTTTGATATTATGAGCCATAAATGCAATGTAGCGTTACCGCAAAATTTTGAGGAATTTTCCACATGTCGATACTTCTTTCTGACCAAAAACAACAAATCGTACAATTCCATGCAGTCCTGATTCACAACGTAGTGATGGCCTGTAGTAGCCGCGAACTCATGCCTCAACTGGAACCTATTCTGGAAACATCCGCCAAGAATGGCTGGGGAACATTGGTAGCAACGATACGCCAAGTAATAAATGGCAAGCGTGATGTGAGTGTGCTGGCGGGACTGGATGAAGAAGATAGCGCAATTTTGGAAGCTATATTATTGGGAATCCAAGATCCTTCCACCTTGCCTGACACCAATGCTAAACCTGACCCCACTCTGGCTGCGCCCGGTTTAGCAAATATGATCAATGCGGCAGGGAAGGGTAACGCCGCCGCATTGCATATGTTGGCAACCATGGCAGAGCAAATGGTGCGTGCGGGTGGCGACATGGCTAAACTCGGCGCTGTGATGGGTAAGCTTGTAAACGGTGAACGGGATGCCGATAAACTGACCAAAGGCATGAACGTACAAGGACAGGAATTGGTGTATTCGATTTTGACCGAACTGGGGAGGCTGGCTATTCATTAATCTTATTAATCGGTTACAATTAATGATTTGCTGAGTAATCTATTTTTTTTATGAAAACTATTGTTAGCACATTGATTGCCTTTTTTTTAAGCGTCATGGTAGCGAATGTGACTGCCCAAGCTGAGGTCTGGATTGTAAGCGGTCAGGTTTTAGAAAAGGATAATAATCGTCCATTGTCAGGCGTTACTGTGGGGGTGCGCGAACAATCGACGATCAGCGCTATAAGCGATAATAAAGGACGCTACACACTGACGCTGCCAGGTAAGGGGCTTTACACCTTGTTTGTATCCGCACCCGGGTTTGATACACCCACACCATTTTCTATTAATTTAAAGGAAGGTGATGCACAGTCTGGTATCGATTTTTATTTGCGCCCAGCTGCCACACTCGGCGAGGTCGTCGTCGTTGCTGAACGTAGCCCTGATAAAATCAGTAAGACCGTGCTTACGGGCGAAGAGTTGCGCCATGCCCCAGGCACCATGGGCGATCCCTTGCGTGCGCTACAGTCTCTTCCGGGTGTCGCAATGGGGAATGATGCCAGTAGTGAACCTGCAATACGCGGCTCCGGCCCAAGGGATAACGCTTATTACGCTGATTCTTTGCCTATAGGTCAGCTCTTTCATGCAGATGGTACGAGTGTTTTTCATGCCAGTCTGATCAAGGATTTTAATTTGTATAGCGGCGCTTTTGGCCCGCATTATGCGGATGTCGTCGGTGGGGTTCTGGATGTATCTTTGCGTGATCCTCGTACGGATAAATTTGGCGGTATCGTTGCTGCCAGCTTGTTTAGTACGAGTGTATTGCTTGAAAGCCCAGTGACGGATACTCAGTCATTCTATTTCGCCGCACGGCGCAGTTATTTCGATCTATTAATCGGAGAAATAAACATGGGTGGTGCCACCATTCAACTGCCGCGTTATCATGACTATCAAGGTAAATATCTTTGGCATATCAATGCTGAACAACGGTTGAGCTTATACCTTAATGGTGCCAGTGATAGTGTGGGATTCTCCATTCCGGCCTCGTCCAATGCGGCACTTTCTCAACCAGTGCTGGCAGGTGACAGTAACATCAATAGCGCTTATGCTACTCAAGCAGTGGTATTGGATTCAATATTGTCTGATACATCTTACAATAAGCTTGCGGTTGGTAAGTCTGATTCCTCGTTTCTAGGCAATATAGGATCTGCCATCGATGTCAATATTGATACTAAAACTTCATATTTGCGCGAGCAATTCAATTTTGAACCGGCAAAAAATCATGATGTGATGTTAAGTGCCAATATCCAGACTGTTTCCTACGATGTCATCTACGATGCCCTGCGAACAAGCTGTACGCAATTTGAGAAGAATTGCGACCTCACAACATCGCCACGCGTGGCCGTTAACCAAAATATAACATCCAATCCATGGGATATTTCAGCGCGTGACCGCTGGCTGGTTTTACCGTCTGTGACCTTGATAGGCGGCGTGCGCGAAAGCTATAGTGAGTATCTGAAGCAGACTTACACTGAACCCAGGCTCGGTATGGAATGGGCCTATACGGAACGTACCACCTTCAATACCGGTTGGGGAAGGCACAATCAACTACCTGCTGCCACGCAGATTTTGCCCACCTATGGCAATCCAAATCTTAGCCATATTTTGGCGGATCAAAAGGTATTGGGTATCATGCAGACTTACAATGAAGGCTGGACGATGAAAACAGAGGCTTACTACAAAACCATCTCCGACCTTGTAGTAAGCGATGCAAAAACTATTTTTGCTAACGGCGGTAGCGGACGCGCTTTTGGTGTCGAACTTCTGCTTAAGAAAGCGAGAACCGAACAAATATCTGGCTGGTTTTCGCTGACCTTAGCTAAATCAGAACTGCGCCACGATCTAACGGGTGAAACAATAAAATTTGGCTTTGATCAACCTGTTAATGCCTCACTGGTTGGCAATTATAAATTTGATAGCAACTTGATGCTGGGTGCGAAATGGACTTTCCATACGGGCAATCCTTATACGCCTATAATTGGCACTAATGGCAAGTACTCGGACGGAAGGTGGAGACCGGTTTACGCCGCTACCAATTCAGAACGACTCCCCGATTATCAACGCCTAGACATCAGGCTGGATCGCTCTTTCAAACCTAAAATAGGCAAGCTGAATTTATATTTTGAAGTCATTAATATCTATAATTATGGCAACATTTCTGGCTATAGATATAGTCCAGACTACACCAATAAAACCCCAGTATACCAACTCCCTTTTCTTCCAAATTTAGGAATGGAACTTGAGTTTTGATGCACAAGAAACAGAGCAGTGGGTCGAGATTAACAATGAGTGCTAAGCCATTTTTTGAGGCAATGCATAAGGACATATCGGATCTGTCCTTCAGGCCATTCATCAGCATCATCGGGGGGGTAGCGACCGTACATATTGTCATACTGCTTGCATGGTCAAGTTCACAGCCTGCACAGATTATAATGCAGTCTGACATGTCGGTAAGTTTGAACGTTGCCACACAATCAGCGCAGCCTTCGACTCCGCAGCAACAAAAAGCCGCAGTAACACCGGTTCCGGTGCCGGAGCAAGTTTCCGAGCTGCTGATTCCCAAAGAGATAGAACAGACTGTCGCAGAGGTGCCCAGCAGTACTACAGCAACTACTTCTGCAAACTCAGTATCCGACAGCGAGCCGGATTACAAAGCGGTATATTTGAACAATCCGCCGCCGTCTTATCCGATGGCGGCCAGACGCAATGGTCTGCAGGGCAGGGTGGTGTTGAATGTTGAAGTGCTAGCCAACGGCGCAAGCGGCCAGGTCACCGTGCAGAAAAGCAGCGGCTATACCATGCTCGACAATGCCGCTGTGCAAACCGTCAAGACCTGGCGTTTTGTGCCGGCGCGTCATGGCGGGCAAGCGGTAGACAAATGGTTTGTGATTCCGATTCAGTTTTCTTTAAAAGGTGGTTAAGTATGGGTAATGTATTTTCTGAGGGTTCATTAGGCGTTGTGATGACTTTAGTAGTCCTCATCGTATTTTCTGTCGCATCCTGGTCTATCATCCTGTTCAAACTGTGGAAGCAGATGCAGGATACCAAGCCCAAGCAGTCTTTCAGTGCTGCATTCTGGGCGGCGCGTGATTGGAATAATGCAGCAGAAGTGGCAACAAATGGAATGGGCGATATGGCGCGCCTGGCTCAGGCAGGTTTTGCCGAACTGAAAATCGTGAATGAACGACACAGTGGCCTCAATCATCTGGGCGATCCTCAAGATGTGCTGGAGCGCATGTTGCGCCAGCAGTTGCAGAACATTCAGCGCTTCCATGAGCGCGGTTTGGCCGAGCTTGCCACCATTGGTTCGACCGCACCTTTTGTTGGTTTATTCGGTACGGTGTGGGGCATCATGCACGCGCTGGAAGGAATCGGAAAAAGCGGCTCGGCCAGTCTGGACATCGTGGCGGGCCCAATAGGTGAAGCGTTGATCGCTACCGCCATCGGCATAGCCGTAGCATTGCCAGCGGTAATGGCTTACAACTTCTTTTTGCGCCGCCTAAAAGTAAATATCACCGAGCTGGAAAATTTTTCACATGACTTTATGCGGCTGGCGCAAAAGCATAACTTCAAACTTTGACTTTCTAATTTTAACTGGAGATCCCAATGTCCTTCGGTAATAACTCCTCGCAACAAGACAGCATGATGAGCGAAATCAATGTCACACCCTTGGTCGATGTGATGCTGGTATTGCTGGTGATCTTTATAGTTACAGCTCCATTGATGACGCCACAATCACTAAAAATAACATTGCCCAAAACCACGGCAGTGACGCAGGATACAAAAAAGAAATCAGTGCGATTGGTTGTAGATGCTCAAGGCCGTGTGGAGTTGGATAATCAGTCAGTCACAGATGTACAACTGACAGACATTTTGATACAGCACAAAGCCGATCCGCAGTTTCAATTGCAGATCGAAGCGGATAAGGCGGTACCCTATGGTCGTGTGGCTGAGTTGATGGCCATTGCACAGCGCAGTGGGGTGAGGAACTTATCTTTTTTGACTATTGTTGGCAGGTAAAATATTCAATATAATCAATGACTTGCAACTTAATTGTGTTGGACTGTAAAGCATCAGTAAAGCTTGCTCCTCACCCTATCATTCAAGATTCAAAATAAACAAATACATCGGAATCGTTTTAATGAATCGCGATACTTTTTTTGGTGTTATTTTTGCACTGTTCGCGGCTGTCGGTTTTTCTGCCAAAGCCATTTTAATCAAGCTCGCCTATCTCGATCATGTAGATGCAATTACCCTGCTAGCACTACGCATGGCTTTTTCGGTACCATTTTTTATCGTAGTAGCAATCTGGGTTAATGGGCGAAATTCAAAACCGTTGCAACGGCAAGACTGGCTTGCGGTACTTGGATTGGGTTTACTTGGCTATTACCTTTCCAGTTATCTGGATTTTTTGGGTCTGCAATATATCACCGCAAGTTTGGAGCGACTGATTCTGTTTCTGTATCCCACGCTGACAGTTATCCTGTCAGCGTTCATATATAAACAGGCAATCGGTCGCAAGGTGATTGTAGCCATGCTGTTGAGCTATGCCGGAATACTGCTGGTGTTTAAGCATGATATAAATATGAGCCAGGGAGATGTGGTTCTGGGAGCCTCCCTAGTGTTTGCCAGTGCCTTGTGTTACTCCATCTATCTGGTAGGGGCAGGTCATGCTATTAGTCGTATAGGTGCCACCAGATTTACCGCTTATGCGATGGTTGTGGCCAGCGTTGCCAGCCTTTTGCAGTTTGGTATTACACATCCGCTATCGACTTTGGATCTGCCAATCAGAGTGTATTGGTTGTCGATTACTATGGCCATTTTTTCAACAGTGCTGCCGGTATTTTTGCTGTCCTATGCAATACGCCGTATCGGTTCAAGTAGCAGTTCGTTGATAGGCTCTATGGGCCCGGTGGTGACGATAGCATTGGCCTATGTTTTTTTGAATGAGGAAATATCACTGCTGCAAATTGCGGGGACGATACTGGTGTTGGCTGGAGTGTTAACGATTAGTTTGAATTCAAAACAAAATCCCCCCTAGGGGATTTTCTACATCACTCAGGTAATGACCGTCGGCGTAACTCAGGTAATGACCGTCGGCGTATCTCTGCCAGTGCGCTTTTTCAATTCAGAAATTTCAGCTGCAATCCCTATCAGCTCAGCCAGAGCCACCTGCGCGTCAAGATGATGGTTTACTATATTTTTGTCATAGGCTTCAAGGTAGATGCGCAGCGTCGCTCCCTCGGTGCCGGTACCCGACAAGCGGAAAATAATGCGTGAGCCATCGGTGAAAATAATGCGTACGCCTTGCTGGGTGCTGACGCTGCCATCCACAGGATCGGTATAGCTGAAGTCGTCGCAGAATTTTACCGTGTACTTGCCAAATTTTGCGCCGGTCAATTTGCTGAAGTTTGTTTGCACATGGTTCATCACGCCTAGAGCTGCTTCATTAGGCAAGCCTTCATAGTCATGGCGAGAATAAACATTGCGGCCGAAACGAGCCCAATGCTCGTACACAATTTTTTCTACAGACTGGCGCTTTACTGCAAGAATATTGAGCCAAAATAATACCGCCCACAGGCCGTCTTTTTCACGCACGTGATCCGAGCCGGTACCAAAACTTTCTTCTCCGCACAAGGTCACTTTTCCTGCATCCATCAGATTGCCAAAAAACTTCCAGCCGGTAGGTGTTTCAAAACACGGAATATTCAGTGCCTCAGCCACACGGTCTACCGCAGCACTGGTGGGCATGGAGCGGGCGACACCGGCCAAACCTTTACAATATGCAGGCACCAAGGTGGCGTTGGCGGCAAGCAGGGCGAGGCTGTCGGATGGCGTCACAAAAAACTTCTTGCCTAAAATCATGTTGCGGTCGCCATCGCCATCCGAGGCCGCACCAAAATCCGGCGCATTGTCGCCATACATAATTTCAACCAGCTCATGCGCATAAGTGAGATTGGGGTCGGGGTGGCCACCACCAAAATCTTCCAGCGGGTTGCAATTCATCAGGCTATCGGCAGGTGCGCCCAAGCAACGATGCAGAATCTCCACTGCATATGGCCCGTTCACTGCATGCATAGCATCAAACTTGATTCGGAAACCGCTCGCCAATAATGCGCGTATCGCCGAAAAATCAAACAACGACTCCATCAACTCGGCATAGTCGTTCACCGGGTCGATCACCTCTACCGTCATCTCGCCCAGCATGCTACTGCCGAGGGCATCTATCTGCATATCGGCAACATCCAGAATGCGGTATTCGCGTATGGTTTTACTCTTGGAAAATATCGCGTCAGTCACTGTCTCGGTTGCAGGGCCGCCGTTGCTGCTGTTGAACTTGATGCCGAAATCGCCATCCGGCCCGCCGGGGTTGTGACTGGCGGAAAGAATAATCCCGCCAAAAGTTTTATATTTTCGGATCACACAGGAAGCAGCAGGGGTGGAGAGTATGCCTCCTAGGCCCACCATCACCCGGCCGTAGCCATTGGAAGCTGCCATTTTCAGAATAATTTGCACCGCCTGGCGATTGTAGTAGCGACCATCACCTCCAAGAACCAGCGTTGCCCCTTTCGGTGCAGCGATGCTGTCGAAAATGGCTTGGACGAAATTTTCTAGATAATGCGGCTGTTGAAAGGCAGTGACTTTTTTACGCAAGCCCGAGGTGCCGGGCTTTTGATCATGAAATGGTTGGGTGGTAACAGTGCGTGTGCTCATTGAATTCCTTGCAGGGGTATATTTTCCACACGAATCATACCATTGCGCTATATAAGGAAAATGCACATTTTTAAATTTTGTCTTTACATGCAACTATCATCGGGTGTTAAACTTTATCTTTCAGCTGTTGCTGCCGGGTTAGTTATAGTGGTAAAACAAGGCACTCGTAATGCTTAGTCGCAAATTCGATTCTTGTGTCGGCAACATTTTATTTTGGCACGTTAATTTGAGTGCAAATCTGCGCAAGCAGATGCTTACACAAGAAGGTTTAAAAATGAAATACAAACACTTTAAAGGTGGAATTTACGATTTTGTATGTGAAGCCAAGCTAGAGTCGAATCCCCACATCATTATGGTTATTTATAAGTCTCAGGACGGATCAGCCTGGGTCAGGCCGCGCGATGTTTTTTTTGAATTGCTGGAGCATGAGGGAAAGTTGGTTCGCCGTTTTGAACCCATTAGCTAACAGCAATTGTTGGATGTTAGCTAACTTGTATTCTCATCAGCCAGTCGTAGCGTAATGCAAGCCGACAGTACTTACAATATTTCGTCATATAATGCTCTCGCACCTGCTGAAACTTGATCCATCTCCACGCAGAAATACGATTACCCTATGGTTGACAAGAAAAGCCTCTCCGAACGCGACATCTGCACCAAGTACATCACCCCCGCCATCACAGGGGCTGGATGGGATTTATTAAGCCAGATACGCGAGGAGGTGAGCTTCACCAAAGGGCGCATCATCGTGCGCGGCAAGCTGCATACTCGCGGTGAGCTCAAGCGTGCCGATTACATCCTGTATTACAAATCTAATATTCCGCTGGCAGTGATTGAGGCCAAAGACAATGGCCACAGCGTAGGTGCCGGTATGCAGCAGGCTCTGAACTATGCCGAAACGCTAGGTGTGCCGTTTGTGTTCAGCTCCAATGGCGATGCCTTCCTATTTCATGATCGAACAGGCTTGGCGGACAAAACAGAACAAGAGCTAGCACTGGATGCCTTTCCATCACCCGCGCAACTTTGGCAGCGTTATTGCCAGTGGAAAGGCATAGAAACTGAGCAGGCGCGACTAACAGTAGAAATGCCTTACTACGATGATGGTGCTGGCCGCGCTCCGCGTTACTACCAATCCACCGCCATTAACAACAGCATTGAAGCCGTAGCCAAAGGGCAGCAGCGTATTTTGCTAGTCATGGCTACTGGCACAGGCAAGACCTACACGGCTTTTCAAATCATCTGGCGGCTGTGGAAATCAGGCACAAAAAAGCGCATTCTCTTTTTAGCAGACCGCAACATTCTCGTTGATCAAACCAAAAACAACGACTTCAAACCGTTTGGCGCGGTGATGACCAAAATCAAGAATCGCCAGATCGACAAAAGCTACGAAATTTATCTCTCGCTGTATCAAGCTGTCACCGGCAATGAAGAAGAAAAAAATATCTACAAGCAATTCTCCCCCGAGTTCTTTGATCTGATTGTGATCGACGAATGCCATCGCGGTAGCGCAGCGGAAGATTCTGCCTGGCGCGAAGTCCTGGAATACTTTAAATCGGCCACTCATATTGGTTTAACCGCAACGCCTAAAGAAACCAAAGAGGTTTCCAGTATTCATTATTTTGGCGAGCCTATTTATAGCTACACGCTAAAGCAAGGCATTGAAGACGGCTTCCTAGCACCTTACAAAGTCGTGCGCATCGACATCGACAAAGACGTGCAAGGCTGGCGGCCTAGCAAAGGGCAGGTTGATAAAAATGGCCAACTGATTGAAGACCGCATTTACAACCTAACTGATATGGATCGTACTTTGGTGCTAGAAAAACGCACCGAACTCGTCGCCAAAAAAATCACCGATTTTCTGGTAGCGACCGACCCCTATGCCAAAACTATCGTCTTCTGCGATGACATCGACCACGCCGAGCGTATGCGTCAGGCCTTGGTGAATCTGAATCCAGAGCGCGTAAAAGAAAATAGAAAATACATCATGCGCATTACGGGTGATGAAAACGAAGGCAAGGCCGAGCTGGATAACTTCATCAACCCCGAAGAGCGTTACCCAGTCATCGCCACCACCTCCAAGCTGATGACCACCGGCGTGGATGCGCAGACCTGCAAGCTCATCGTATTAGATCAACACATCAAATCGATGACTGAATTCAAACAGATCATTGGGCGCGGCACACGCATCAACGAAGATTATGGCAAGTATTGGTTCACCATCATGGACTTCAAAAAAGCCACCGAGCTATTTGCCGATGAAGCCTTCGATGGCCCGCCCATCGTAATTTATGAGCCCAAAGGTGATGAGCCACCCGTACCGCCGGATGAATTACAGGTGATTGAGCTGGATGAACACGGCAACCCCGTGCCTCCAGAAAATGCGCTCGATGAAGAAGGTTATCCGCCCGAGCCGCCGTTCTTGCCACCGCTGCAAGTGGGAGAGAAGCGCGTTAAATACGTCCTCGGCGATGTCACCGTATATGTGGTTGCTGAGCGTGTGCAATATTACGGCCCAGATGGCAAACTCATAACCGAGTCGCTAAAAGATTACACCCGTCTAGCAGTGCGCAAGGACTACGCTTCCTTAGATAAATTTCTACTGCGCTGGAGCAAAGCAGATCGTAAAGCCGTCATCTTGCGCGAGCTGGAAGATCACGGAGTCTTTCTCGCAGCACTATCCGAAGAAGTAGGCAAAGATTTCGATGCGTTTGATCTCATCTGCCACATCGCCTTTGACCAGCCACCCTTAACCCGCCGCGAGCGTGCCGATAAGGTGAAGAAGCGCAACTACTTCACCAAGTATGGCGAGCAAGCGCGCCGTGTATTGGAAAGCCTGTTGGAAAAATATGCCGATACTGGCATTGAAAATATCGAAGATATTAAAATCCTCACCCTAGCCCCCTTCAAAGACATGGGCACCGCAAACGAGCTGGTATCCGCCTTTGGTGGCAAACCTGCTTACATCGCAGCCCTGCACGAGCTAGAGCAATACCTCTATGCTTAATCTAAAATATTCAATATAATCAAGTACTTATGAGTATATCATCCACCATAAAATCCATCCAAGACATCATGCGCAAAGACGTCGGTGTCGATGGCGACGCACAACGCTTGAGCCAACTGGTATGGATGTTGTTCCTTAAAATATTTGACGACCGCGAAAGCGAGTGGGAGCTGTTGCAAGACAACTACAAATCCCCGCTGCCAGAAAAATATCGCTGGCGCAACTGGGCGGCCAATGCAGAAGGCATGACCGGCGATGCACTCAAGCAGTTTCTCGATAACGACATGTTCCCCGCCTTGCAGCAGCTCGAAGCCAAAGGCGGCGACCAACGCGCCTATGTCATTCGCTCCGTGTTTGAAGATGCCTACAACTACATGAAATCCGGCCAGTTGATCCGCCAGGTCATCAACAAAATTCAAGAAGGCGTGGATTTCAACAAAGCACAAGAGCGCCATCTGTTTGGCGACATGTACGAGCAACTGCTGCGCGACTTGCAAGCCGCCGGTAACGCGGGTGAGTTTTACACACCGCGTGCGGTGACGGAATTCATGGTGCGCATGGTCAACCCGCGCCTCGGCGAAAAGGTGATGGACCCCGCCTGCGGCACCGGCGGTTTTCTTTCCTGCTCCATCGAGCACATCCGCAAACAAGATGTAAAAACCGTAGACGATGAAACACAGTTGCAGGGCAGCATACACGGCATCGAAAAAAAGCCCATGCCGCATTTACTGTGCATCACCAACATGATCCTGCACGGCATTGATGTGCCCAGCAACATCCGCCACGACAACACCCTGGCGCGCCCGCTCATCAGCTGGACACCGAAAGAACGTGTGGATGTGATTGTCACCAACCCGCCCTTCGGCGGCATGGAAGAAGACGGCATCGAAACCAACTTCCCCGCCACCTTACGCACCCGTGAAACCGCAGACTTGTTTTTAGTGCTCATCATGCAGCTACTCAAAACCGGTGGCCGTGCTGCGCTGGTGTTGCCGGATGGCTTTCTATTCGGCGAAGGCATCAAAACCCGCATCAAAGAAAAGCTGCTGGAAGAATGTAATCTGCACACCATCGTGCGCCTGCCGAATGGCGTATTTGCGCCCTACACCGGCATCAAAACCAACCTACTGTTTTTCACCAAAGGCACCCCCACCCAACACATCTGGTTTTACGAACACCCCTATCCGCCCGGTGTAAAAAGCTACAACAAAACCAAACCGATGAAGATCGAAGAATTTGATGTAGAAGCGGCCTGGTGGGGCAAAGACGGCTTTAACAAACGCGTAGAAACAGAGCAAGCATGGAAAGTCAGCCTGGATGAAATCAAGGCGCGCAACTACAACCTCGATTGCAAAAATCCGCATATCGGCGAGCAGGAAATCCACGACCCCGAGGTGCTGCTGGCGCAATACAACACCATGCAGCATGATATCGCCGCACTGCGCGGCCAGCTCAAAGACATCCTGGGAGAGGCGTTACAACGCGGGGTAAAGGCATGACCACCCCACCCCACACAGCCAACTTCAAAAAAGAGCACAGCAACAACATTCCCCACTTTTCCAAAGGGGGGCTAGGGGGGATTTCGTTGTTGACCTCACACCTCGACATCTGGACAGCCGCCGATACCGCAAAGAAATCAGGCCGTGGCCGTAGTTCAAGCAATACGGCCAGTGTCTACGGCATCAAGAAACTACGCGAACTGATTTTGGAACTCGCCGTGCGCGGCAAGCTGGTGCCGCAAGATGCGAACGACGAACCCGCCAGTGAATTGCTCAAGCGCATACAGGCTGAAAAAGCCAAGCTGATAGCTGAAGGCAAAATCAAAAACAAATCCCACTCAGTCCCCCTTTTAAAAAGTGGGAAGACCACCGCCTCAGTTCCCCACTTTGCAGAGGCAGGGTCGCACGCAGTGCGGGCACCCAACGGCGTACTCCTTGCGGGTGCAAAAGGGGGGCTAGGGGGGATTTCTGCGGATGAAGAACCTTTTGAATTGCCGAAAGGTTGGGAGTGGGCAAGGCTTGGTTTTATTGGCTATACACAGACAGGCTCAACGCCGAGTAAGTCAAATGCAGAAAGTTTTGGTTCAGACATTCCATTTATAAAGCCCGGTGATATTTATTCTAACCACGTTGATTATAGTAACGAAGGGCTTTCATTTTTTGGTGTTGAACAATCAGGACGAATTGCGCCTTCTGGTTCCTTGTTGATGGTTTGTATAGGGACAATTGGGAAATGTAATCTGATTGAAATGGATTGCTCATTCAATCAACAAATAAATTCTGTAACCCCATACGCATTTGATTCGAGATTTCTTCTTTCAGTCTGTCGATCTATATATTTTCATACCGAAGCATGGTCGAGATCATCAAGTACAACCATTCCGATTTTGAATAAAGGTAATTGGGAAGAAATATGCATTCCTGTACCACCAATTCTTGAACAACACCGCATCGTAGCCAAAGTCGATGAGCTAATGGCACTCTGCGACCAACTGGAAACCCAACACAACAACGCCGCCGAAGCCCACGAAAAACTCGTCAGCCACCTGCTAGCCACACTCACCCAATCGCAAAGCGCCGCAGACTTCAGCGCCAACTGGCAGCGCATCGCCGCGTATTTTGACACCCTGTTCACCACCGAAGCCAGCATCGACGCCCTCAAACAAACCCTGCTGCAACTGGCCGTCATGGGCAAGCTCGTCCCGCAAGACACGAAAGATGTACCGGCCAGTGAGTTGTTGAGCAGAATTTCCGTAGAAAAAAAAGAATTGATTAATGAAAAAGCATATCAAAAGACTGGTAATCTTAAGCTGAAGGAGTCTATTAAAAAATACCCTGCTAATTGGGTGACTGTGCAGATTGGTGAGGTTTGCCCATCAATTGTACCGAGCCGAGATAAGCCTAAATCTTTTACTGGAAACATCCCGTGGATTACCCTCCCTTCCTTTCCATCTGAAGGGTGGTATTTAGATACAAAAGCTATTGAATTAGGATTGACTTTAGAAGAGGTAACTGAATATACCGCCAGAGTAATACCTGCAAACAGTGTTTTAATGAGTTGTGTTGGGAGGTTTGGCCTAACAGCCATTAATTTAATACCCGTAGTTCCAAATCAACAAATTCATGCATTTGTCATTTTAAATGGTTTGCTTCCAACTTTTATAAGCATTGTTATTCGTGTTTCAGGGAAAAAAATGGAAGAGATGGCAACCTCTACCACCATAGCCTATTTGAATAAGTCAAATTGTGAAAGTATTGAATTTGGGTTGCCACCTACTAAGGAGCAATACCGTATCGTCGCCAAAGTCGATGAACTGATGGCACTCTGCGATCAACTAAAATCCCGCCTCACCGCTGCCAACCAGTTACAGCGGAAACTAGCGGATGTGCTGGTTGAGCAGGCAGTAATAATTGATGGAGCCTAATGATGGCGATTCAGATTGTTGAAATCCTAGACCGATCAATACAAGGGATCACCAAGCCGTTTTATTGCCGTTGTGAAGATGGGCAGGCTTATTTCGTTAAAGGCCATGGCGCAGGTAAGCGTAGCCTGATTGCAGAGTATGTGGGCGGACGCTTAGCGCGTGCTTTCGGTTTGCCGGTGGCTGATTTTGAGATTGTTGAGATTCCCGCTGAGTTAATTAAGTGGTGCGGCAGAGCTGACGTGTATGAGTTGGGAGTGGGGCTGGCTTTCGGCTCCAAGGCTTTGCCCTATGTGCAGGAGTTTACGATTTCGCATATTCCTCAAGTCGATGTGCAAATTCGCAAGGATGTGGTGCTGTTCGATTGGTGGGTGCATAACGCGGATCGAACCTTGAGCGAAAAGGGCGGCAACCCCAATCTGTTGTGGGATCAGGCGCATTCAAGGTTGGCGGTGATTGACCACAATCAGGCATTCGATACCGATTTTGATGCGAAACTTTTTGCGCAATCGCATGTATTTAATTCCAACCTATTGAATATATTCGATAATTTGCTGGAGCGAGAGGCTTGCCGTGACCGGTTGTCGGTGGTGATTGCCGAATTCGATCTTGCTTGCGATAATGTGCCTCTTGAGTGGTGGACAGTCGATAATGGTGTGCCCACGAGTTTTAACCGGGATGCTGCACGTGCAGTGCTTAGCCGTTTTGTGAATAACGATTTTTGGAGGATAGTGTGATGAAAAAATATGCATGCCAGTACGCTATCGTCCGTTTTTTGCCGTATCTGGAAACCGGCGAGTTTGCCAATGTGGGTGTGGTGATGTTGTGTCCCGACGCTGGCTTTTTTGAGTTTAAATTATTGAATCGCGTTCGCCGCATTACGGCTTTTTTCGAGGAGCTGGATGCGGAAATTTATCGTCGTGCCGCAAAAGATTTCAAGCTGGAATTGAAACGCATTCGACATTGGCTGGCTGATCAACAACCAACGATGGATGTAGAGCTTGCTCGCCATCTGTTTGCCGAGCTGACCCGCCCGCGTGAAGCGATGATGCGCTTTGAGGGGGTGCGTGTGGTATTGGCGGATGACCCGGCACAGCAGTTCGATGAGTTATTCGGCCATTATGTCGAGCGCAATTTTGCGACCAAGGCGTATCAAGAGCAGTTGTTGGTAAAAAATGTACGTCGTATTTTGGTGGATGCAAAGCTGGAAAAACAATTTCGCCCTGAAACCTTGGGTGACACGGCCACCTACCACACGCGCTTTCCTTTTGTGCATCGTGAAGGCGAGCGTGCAGTAAAGGCAATTAAGCCCTTGCACTTGGCACATGAAGACCCTGCGCAAATTTACGATCACGGTTGGGCGTGGTTGGGTAGGGTGGATAAATTGCGGGCATTAGGTTTGTTGCCTGAGAAGGTGCTGTTTGCTGTGCAAGAGCCACTCGAAACTAGCGGTGAACGTTTTGATATATGTCAGGAAATTATCGCTAAGATTGCAGCCAACGGCGTACAAGTCATTCCCACTGAACAGACTCAGAAGATCATTGAATTTGCTCGTCTTTAGGTATTCCACAAGTTCATCAAACGAAATCCCTCAACGAGGTTGGAATGTTTGACAAACAGCATTAACAATAAATTAAAAATGGAAAGCACTAACGATACATTTCGCCATCGCTTTGAGATGAAGCAGGTGTTAGGCAGGGGAGCTAGCGGCGAAGTGCGTCTGGCTTTTGATAGCTATGCGCAGCGCGATGTCGCTATCAAAATGACTCGGATGAGCTTATTTGATGACCCTGTTGCCGGCAACCGCAATCGCAAAATGTGGCTGAATGAAACGCGTTTGGCAGGCAAGTTGCATCACCCGTTTATCGTGCAAATATATGAAGCGGGTTCCACCGATGAATTCAATTATATTGTGATGGAATTTATGGCTGGTGGCAGTCTCAAGCAATTTACGTCACCCGATAAGTTGCTGCCTATTAACCGCTTGATCGATATTCTGTACAAGGTGTGTAATGCACTGGATTTTGCCACCAAGATGGGCGTGTTGCATCGCGATATCAAACCGGCCAATGTTTTACTGGGCACTGATGGTGATGTAAAAATATCCGATTTTGGAGCCGCTTTCAGTGCTGAATCAGACCTGACACAGGTAGACATGGTGGGGACTTTGCCCTTTGTTGCACCGGAGCACTTCAGGAAAGCGCTGCCTTCGCAGCAGAATGATATATATGCAGTCGGCGTGATGGCCTATCAACTGTTGACAGGACGCTATCCGTTTTCGGCCAAATCTGCGGAAGATCTTATTTATCAAAAACTAAACGAGGAAGTCATGACGCTGGAAAGCTCGCGCAGCGATATTCCGATGGCATTACGTTTTGCCGTGCATCGCGCGATGCATCCAGATCGAGAGTTGCGTTACAGCAACTGGCGGGCATTTTCGGATGATCTGGTCGCGGCATTGCCGCAGATTGTCATTCCCGAAGATTCTCGCTTCGACAGTACCCGTTTTAACTTCATGCGTAAGTTCCAATTTTTCGCTGACTTCTCGGATACACAGATATGGGAAATACTCGATATCAGCCGAATGCTCACGATGGGAACAGGAAAAACTATTATTGAGGAAGGGCAGGTCGGCAATAATTTATTTATTATCATCAGTGGTGAAGTCGTGGTGAGTAAAAATGGCAAAGAGATTAATCGCATGAAAGCGGGAGACTGTTTTGGCGAAATTGCTTATCTCGACGAAGTCAGGCATTTGCGCTCTTCATCGGTGACGGCAACCACGGCTTTGGAGCTGATTGAGGTGGAAGGTAAATCTTTGCGCTACGCCAGTGATGGCTTACAGTCACGTTTTTCCATGGCCTTGTTGACGCTGTTGGTGGCGCAAATGAGAAGCACTGACCAGCTGCTTTTTTCGATGATGGGTATCGAATAAATCTCGATTATTTCTGCTGATGCCAACTTCTCCCGCTACAAAAATGCTGCTCGACGTATTCGGCTACACCGCTTTTCGCGGAGAGCAGCAGGCTATCGTCGAGCATGTGGTGTCGGGTGGCGATGCCCTAGTGCTGATGCCTACCGGTGGCGGTAAATCGCTGTGTTACCAGTTGCCAGCATTATTGAGACATGGTGTTGGTATCGTTGTGTCACCCCTCATCGCGCTGATGCAGGATCAGGTCGATGCGCTTAGCCAGCTAGGTGTGCAAGCCGCATTTCTGAACTCAAGCCTCGATGCTATTTCGGCGCGGAATGTGTATAGCCGCTTATACCGTGGTGAGTTAAAGCTGCTGTATGTCGCCCCAGAACGGTTGATGCAGGATAGTTTTCTGGAGTTGCTCGATAGCCTAGAAGCCGACGATGCCATTGCACTGTTTGCTATCGACGAGGCGCATTGCGTATCGCAATGGGGTCATGACTTCCGCCCAGAATATCGCGCATTGACGGTCTTGCACCAACGCTTCCCCGATATTCCACGCATTGCACTGACCGCCACCGCCGATGCGCCGACGCGCGGCGAGATTGTCGAGCGTCTGGCACTGGAAGATGCGCGCCATTTTGTCGCCAGTTTTGATCGTCCCAATATTCGCTATCGTGTCACCCTGAAAGACAATGCGCGCAAGCAACTACAAGATTTTCTAGACGCAGAACATCCAAACGATGCGGGTATTGTGTATTGTTTGTCGCGTAAAAAAGTGGAAGAAACCGCAGCCTGGTTGCAGGAGCGCGGCTGGGATGCATTGCCTTACCACGCGGGTCTGGATGCGGCCATACGCAGCAAGAATCAGCGCAGATTTTTACGCGAAGAGGGCGTGGTGATGGTGGCCACCGTGGCTTTCGGTATGGGCATCGACAAGCCCAACGTGCGTTTTGTTGCGCATCTTGATTTGCCCAAGAGCATGGAAGGCTACTATCAGGAAACAGGCCGTGCTGGGCGTGATGGCTTGCCTGCGAATGCGTGGATGACCTACGGCTTGGGTGATGTGGTGTCCATGCGCCAGATGCTGATGTCTGGCGACGCGCCCGAGGAGCGCAAGCGCGTGGAACTGCAAAAGCTGGATGCGTTGTTGGGCTTTTGCGAATCCACTACCTGCCGTCACCAAACTTTGTTGCGCTACTTTGGCGAAGAACATACTGGCGATTGCGGTCAGTGCGATAACTGCCTAGCACCGGTGGACACCTGGGACGCGACGAAAGCTGCGCAGATGGCGCTGTCCTGCGTCTATCGCACCGGACAGCGCTTTGGCGTCGGCCATCTGATAGACGTGCTGCTCGGTAAAGCTACTCCTAAAGTTGAGCAATTCAGCCACCAGCAACTTTCCACTTTCGGTATCGGCAAGGATTTAGCGCAAGCGCAATGGAGCAGCGTCTATCGCCAGCTCGTCGCCGCAGGATTGCTCAATGTGGAGATGGAAGCCTACGGCGGATTGAAGCTCACCGAAGCCGCCCGTCCGGTATTACGTGGCGAACAGGCAGTGTGGCTGCGGCGTGACGCGGAGCCTGCCAAACGGACCGGTAGCAAGGTAGAACGCGGCAGCCGTTTGCGCGAAGCTTTTGCCGGTGCTAATGAAGATCCCTTATGGCTGGCGCTTAAAGCCAAACGTATGGAACTGGCGCGTGCGCAAGGCGTGCCGCCGTACGTCATCTTTCATGACAGCACCTTGCTGGAAATACTCAATCAACGTCCTGGTAATCTTAGCGAACTGGGTAAGATAAGCGGAGTAGGGCAGGCTAAACTGACACGTTATGGGGATGACTTTTTGGAAGTAATTGAAGGCACAAAATAATACCGATTACCAAATATCAACTCTCACAGATAAGTGATTAGGTCATTTTGCATATGTGCGCGGTGGGTTGACGGATGAGTGGAAAGAGCGTGGTGTGCAGGAGGGGAAGGAGTATTCCAACCTTACCGTTACCAAGCAGTTGCCGAAAAAAATGGCGGATGTGATGGTTGAGCAGGCCGTAGCCTGAAACCCGGCTAGAATTTCCGTTTTTGATTTTTTCCTGCGGCCTCAACGAATTTCTGGGGCTTGGAGTTGACGTCAGAACGATCGTTCTTTATGATGCCGTTGTTGTTTACCAAGCGATGAATTTGTATTTGAGTTCGGCTTGGTAAACCCGGCATCCATGATTCAGGAGTCCTTACAATGCAACCTCAGCCCGCCTTTTTTGAAGAGCATGAAATCCGCCGCGTGTATGACGAGGCGACGGAAACATGGCTATTTTCGGTAATAGACATCGTGCAAGTGTTGACCCAGCAGCCGGATTATCAGACGGCGCGTAAGTACTGGAATAAGCTTAAAGAGCGACTAGGAAAGGAAGGCAGTCAACTGGTGACAAATTGTCACCAGTTGAAAATGACTGCCACCGATGGCAAGCAACGCCCTACCGATGTCGCCACTGCCGAAACACTGCTGCGGCTGGTGCAGTCCGTCCCCAGCCCGAAAGCAGAGCCGATTAAGCTGTGGTTGGCGAAGGTGGGTTATGAGCGGATGCAGGAGATGGCTGATCCGGCGCTGTCGCTAGCACGCGCACGGGAAACCTGGCAGAAGCATGGACTCAGCGAGAAGTGGATACAGCAGCGCATGACCGGGCAGGAGACGCGCAACAAGCTGACCGATTATTGGGCGCAACACGACATCAAGAAAGGTGATGAATACGCCATTCTCACCAACATTATTCATCAAGAGTGGGCGGAGGTGAGTGTAAAGGCGCACAAGGAGATGAAGGGTTTGCAAACCCATAACCTGCGCGACCACATGAGCGAGGCCGAACTGATCTTCACTGCGTTGGCGGAACTTTCTACGCGCCAGATCGCCGAGAGTGTTGAGGCAACAGGCATGGCAGAAAATGAAACTGCCGCCAAGACGGGTGGAGGTATCGCCAAGAATGCACGGCTGGAACTGGAAGCAAAGACCGGCAAGAAAGTCGTGGGCAACGAAAATTTTCTACCGCCGGGCAAACACAGGAGCGAGCAACATGACTGAAAATGCAGCAATCAAACCAGCCCTGTTTGAAGGCAAGCAAATCAGGAAAACTCTCCACGATGACAACTGGTGGTTCGTCATTGTGGATGTCGTCGCTGTCCTCACCGACTCCGCCAACCCTGTCGGCTACTTCAGGGATATGCGTCGGCGCGATCCCTCTCTGGCAGAGACTATAAAAGGGGGTGGGCAAATTGCCCCCCCCCCCTTGCCCTGGCGTTTGCCACCGCCGGTGGACGACAGAAACTTCAATGCTGGAATACCGAAGGCATCTTCCGTCTGATCCAATCCATCCCCAGCCCCAAGGCCGAGCCATTCAAGCGCTGGTTGGCACGGATTGGCAAGGAGCGCATCGACGAGATCGAAAATCCTGAACTGGCGATGGCGCGGATGCAGGATCTCTACGAAAAGAAGGGCTATCACAAGGGGTGGATTGATAAACGGTTGCGCGGCATTGCCGTCCGGCAAGATTTGACTGACGAATGGAAAGACCGGGGCGCAGGAATCACTTCTGATTTCGCCATCCTCACCAACGAGATCATGCAGGGAACTTTTGGCCTGAAAGTGGAGGAATACAAACAGGTAAAAGACCTAGCACGCGAGAACTTGCGCGACCACATGACTGACATCGAACTGATCCTGACCATGCTGGCAGAAGCGACGACGACTAAGCTGCATCGGGATAGGGATTCACAGGGAATGACGCCGCTAAAGAGAGACGCCCAGGACGGCGGCGCGGTGGCTGGCCGTACCCGCCTGGATATTGAGACACAGACAGGCAAGCCGGTCATCTCTAGCGAAAACTTCAAGCAACTGGCGAACAGTAAACCGAAAAAACTTAAGGCTGCCGGAGATTGAGAGCGGCCAAAGGGGCTAGGCTTAATCTGTTTCCAGATGAGTGCGAGGGCGATACTGGGCATGGCTCATTTCATCAAAAACTAGACACCTTTAACGTTGGCGCACCGCTCCTTACGTAATTTCCTTCGAAGACATGCTCGTTTTCCTGAATGCATTCGAAAAATCCAGAGAAATTTTTAAGGGTAATCGAAGAAATGAGCAATACTAGTGCCGCGATAGCTTATTTTATGAGTGCAGCATATTGATTAGTAAGTCGCGGTATAATCGCAAAGTTAGTTGAAAATAAATCACATTCTCTGTGGCGTGAATATCTTTACCTTGTTGCTGACAAGGTAAAGATATTCACGCAGCGATACAGTTTAAAAAAATAGCCTGCCCAACCATAGCTTGGGCTTATTTATAGAGGAGAAACTACATGCGTATAGGAATTCCTGCGGAAACGCGCGCAGGTGAAACTCGTGTTGCAGCAACACCGGAAACGGTAAAGAAAATGCTGGCAACCGGCCACACTGTGATGGTGGAAAATGGTGCGGGTTTTGGCGCGAGTATCCCTGACTCTGAATATCAGGCAGCAGGTGCAACCATGGTGAACACGGCTGATCTGTATGCCAAGGCTGAAATCGTGCTTAAAGTAAAAGCACCGACCGCTGAGGAGTTGGCAAAGTTGCCTGCCAAGTGCGTGTTGATCGGCTTGTTGTCGCCTTATCAGGCAGACCTGGTTGCAGCCTATGCCAAACAAGGAGTCACCGCGTTTGCGATGGAAAAACTGCCGCGCACCTCGCGTGCGCAAGCAATGGACGTGTTGTCCTCGCAAGCCAATATTGCTGGCTACAAGGCGGTGATGGTAGGTGCCAATCTGTACAAACGTTTCATGCCGATGTTGATGACGGCAGCGGGTACGGTAAAAGCCGCACGCGTGGTTATTCTGGGTGTCGGTGTGGCAGGTTTGCAGGCGATTGCGACAGCGAAAAGGCTGGGCGCGATAATTGAAGCATCTGACGTGCGCCCTGCAGCCAAAGAACAAGTTGAATCACTGGGTGCCAAGTTCATTGATGTTGCGTTTGAAACAGACGAAGAGCGCGAAGCAGCAGTGGGGGTGGGCGGTTATGCTCGCCAGATGCCAGCCAGTTGGATGGAGCGCCAGAAGTTAGAAGTGGCGAAACGCGTAGCATTGGCAGATATCGTAATTACCACCGCGCTGATTCCCGGCAGACCTGCCCCCGTGCTGGTGACCGAAGAGATGGTGAAGTCCATGAAGCCCGGTTCGGTGATTGTGGATATGGCAGTCGAGGCCGGTGGCAATTGCCCGTTATCAGAGTGTGGCAAGACGGTAGTAAAACACGGTGTCACCATCTGCGGCGAAGACAATCTGCCAGGCTTGGTAGCCGCAGATGCAAGTGCCTTGTATGCGCGCAACCTGCTCAACTTCCTTAACCTGCTGTGCGATCCTAAACAAGGCGGTGCCATCAATATCAATCGTGAAGATGACATTATCGCGGGTTCGCTGATTGCAATCGACGGCGCAGTAGTCACTAAATAACGGAGATTCAAAATGGATATCGTTGATCCCTTGGTAACAAACCTGACTGTATTCGTGCTGGCTATTGTGGTTGGCTATCACGTGGTATGGAATGTCACCCCCGCACTGCACACGCCACTGATGGCGGTGACCAATGCCATTTCTGGCATCGTCATCGTCGGCGCCATGCTGGCAGCGGGTCCGCAGCAGCTGGATGCAGGCACTGTGCTTGGTCTGGTTGCGGTGGCACTGGCCGCAGTCAATGTGTTTGGTGGTTTTATGGTAACCCAGCGCATGCTGGCAATGTTCAAAAAGAAAGGTAAGTAAATGTCTGCTAATTCTGTTGCTATAGCTTACCTTGTTGCTGCCATATTATTCATCTTGGCGCTCAAGGGATTGAGTTCACCCGTTTCTGCGCGACGCGGAAATATGTTTGGTATGGTAGGCATGTTGATTGCCGTTGTTACCACGCTGACGATCACCCATAACGTGTGGTACATCCTGCTGGCGATTGTTGTCGGCGGCACTATCGGTGCCGTGGTTGCACGCCGCATTCAGATGACGGCAATGCCCGAACTGGTCGCCGCGATGCACTCTCTGGTGGGACTGGCAGCGGTGCTGATTGCCATATCGGCGTTTTATAACCCAGTCGCTTATGGCATTGCAAAAGCGGGTGAAGCCTTGCAACTCAGTAATCGTATTGAACTTTTTATAGGCACATTTATTGGTGCCATTACCTTTACCGGTTCTATCATTGCTTTCGGTAAATTATCCGGAAAATTGGGCAGCAAGCCTTTGCGCTTTGTTGGACAGCACTGGGTAAATCTGGCTCTCGGTATTGCGATGATAGGTTTTGGTATTGCTTTCAGCATCTCGCCCAGCTGGACCCCGTTCCTGATCATGACCGCGCTTGCGCTGATATTGGGCGTGTCGCTGATCATGCCGATAGGTGGTGCAGATATGCCGGTGGTCGTGTCCATGCTCAATTCCTATTCTGGCTGGGCTGCCGCAGGCATTGGCTTTACCCTGAATAACAACATGCTAATCATCGCCGGCGCATTGGTGGGTAGCTCAGGTGCGATTCTTTCCTACATCATGTGTAAGGCAATGAACCGCGGCATCTTCAATGTTATTTTTGGCGGCTTTGGCGGCACTGAAGGTGCGGTGGCTGAGGCAGGTGATGGCGTACAAAAAACCTATCGCAGCGGCAGCGCAGAAGATGCCGCCTTCATGATGAGCAATGCCGACAGCGTGATTATTGTGCCGGGTTATGGACTGGCAGTAGCACGTGCGCAGCATGCGATCAATGAAATGTCCAAGATGCTCACTGAAAAAGGCATCAAAGTGCGTTATGCGATTCATCCGGTGGCAGGACGTATGCCTGGACACATGAACGTATTGCTGGCCGAAGCGGAAGTTCCATACGAGCAGGTTGTGGAGATGGACGAGATCAACAACGAGTTCGCCGATACCGACGTGGTGCTGGTGATAGGCGCGAACGACGTGGTTAACCCCGCTGCAAAAACTGATCCCACTAGCTCGATCTATGGCATGCCGATTCTGGAAGCGCACAAAGCACGTACCATCTTGGTTGTCAAGCGCAGTATGGCTGCGGGTTATGCCGGACTAGACAACGACTTGTTCTATCTGGACAAGAGCATGATGGTGTTTGGCGATGCGAAGAAAGTGGTTGAAGATATTATCAAGGCGCTGGGACATTAAACCTTGCCGCGTTAATTAAAAACGCCCGCTGATGCGGGCGTTTTTTTAATCTGCGTCAAGAAGATCGATCCACAGGGCATAAGAATCTCATCTTGTGACCGTCAGATTTAGACATGGAATATTAA
Source organism: Gallionellaceae bacterium (assembly GCA_038925365.1). Lineage (GTDB taxonomy): Bacteria > Pseudomonadota > Gammaproteobacteria > Burkholderiales > Gallionellaceae > 39-52-133. The sequence goes on along the minus strand of JBCKTV010000012.1, from coordinate 1,693 downwards.
CGTAACATATTGATTATATTTAATTAATTATTAAAAATAGCAGAATAGATTCCTTTGTAAATCAATGAGATGCGAATCAAATTTGACAGGTCAGCGAGCTGGTTCCCCACTTTGTCAGAGGCAGGGTCGCACGTAGTGTGGGCACCCAACGGCGTACCCCTTGCGGGTAAAAAGGGGGGTTAGGGGGGGATTTGTTTTTGCTTTTGCTGACGAAATCACAAGATCTCTAAAGTCTGCTTCGCCAAGCCACGACATACATTATTCAGCACAGTAGGTAATTCGTGCGGAATCTTTGACTCTAGCAGCAACTTGCTTGAGCTCACCATATAGACTGGTTCAAGCAGGCGAGGTCGATAGTCCTGCATCAATTCATCTAGCGTGTGTTCTGCAGCCATTTGCTGCCACGGATTAGTTGGCCATTGCGATGGAATGCCATAGGCTTTTTCATATTTTTCCAGATCATGCCGTACTGTGCGGATGTCCTCGTGTGAATCGCGGAAAGGCAGCAGCGACAACGTAGAGATCGCATAAAGTTGTTGGTCCATTTCAGTTCGATTGGCACCACCATCGATTACGCCTATCCACTCTGGCATGGTCTCCAGCTTCTCCAGAATTTTTTCCAGTTGGTCAGGGGTTCGTCCATCAATAGGTGTGTAGCCGCGATCAGCGCGAAAAAGAGGATCACGTAGTGGGTCGGTAAGAATCGCAATCGAGCGCAACCCCAGCAGGCCAAAACCATGACACAGCATATGTGTAATACTGGTCTTGCCGGTGCCTCCCTTATTGCCGATGACGCAAATCAATTTTTTCACATTGCTTCCCCATCTGTGATTTCAGCGCGAAAACACACACTGAATACGAACAGATGCAATTCTATGTGCTTGTCGATATTTCTTTCAGAAAAAAAGAGGGGGTAAAATGGGTTTATTCAAGCGATACAACGACTAGTCATATTTTATTTTGGCCGATTTCTTAGGCTGCTGGTGCCAATAGCGTGCATGGCTTAAGCGATAACGCTCAAGGCTAAAATTCTGTGCATCCATCTGCACCAGAATCGCACCATCCTCATCCGAGCGCAGTAATTCGCTACCCACTGCACGATAACGTTCTATCACTTCTGCGCTTGGGTGGCCGAAAGAATTGCGATAGCCAGCTGTAAACACGGCATAGCGGGGCTGAACTTTTGCTACAAATTCCGGGGTGGATGATGTCTTGCTGCCGTGGTGTGGCACGATCAGCATGGTGGCGTTTAGTTTGTCCGGATGTAATTCGAGCAAGCGGCGTTCGGAATTTTTTTCAATATCGGCAGTGAGCAGCACGCTATGTAGGCCTGTGCTGATGCGCAATACGCAGCTTCTCTCATTGTTCTTGATTTTTTCATCGTCGTAGCTGATGAGAGAGGGGTGTAGCAATTCGAAACGAACGCCATCCCAATCCCAGCTTTGAGCATCAACGCAGCGATGTGATCGGACAGATGCAAGCAGGATGGGACTGTCATCTGGCAGTGAGGAAGAAAGCATTGCGACAGGCATTGCCTGCATTACTGAGAGTGCGCCACCGGTATGATCCGAGTCATTGTGCGTGAGCATCAATGTGTCGAGTTTTGCGATCCCCATGCCTTTCATCGATGGCACCAGTATGCGATTTCCGCTATTGGCTTCGCTGTTAAACACGGGGCCGCTGTCATAGAGCA
>JBCKTV010000011.1:0-53005 GCA_038925365.1 Gallionellaceae bacterium | reverse complement strand
CTCCCTTCAAAAGCTCCATTACTTGCCCCCTTACCGCTTTCTTTTGACTCATCATCATGTCCATACAAAAATACCCGCCGCTTGTTTTAACTGGCGTTGAGTGTACTCACTCAGGGGACATTTCTATTTGGGAGAAAGGAGGTGCGGCGTAAATCTTGGACTGGTTTATGCCGTAAGTCCGAGGCTCTCTCGGTACTCGAGGGGGCTGAGTGAACCAAGAGAGATCTTAATCCTTTTTTCGTTATACCAGCGGATGTAAGAGTCAATGACCTGAATGAACTGCTCAATGGTTGTGGCCTGCCAGTCCCGAGGATAGAACAGCTCCGTTTTCAGCCTCCCGAAGAAGCCTTCACAGGCGGCATTATCGGGAGAGCATCCTTTGCGCGACATCGAGCGAGTCAGTTTTGCATCGTGCATCCGAGTAAGCCACCCAGGCCACCGATAATGGGCACCGCGGTCAGAGTGGACGACGGGTCGGTCATTGCTATCGGCGACCTTATCGATGGCAGCATCCAACATAGTGTTCACAAGATCAGCGTCTGGCCGCGTGCCGATTGACCAGCTGATAACCATCCCATCGAAACAGTCAATCATGGGCGATAGATACACCTTGCCAGCCGGGATCTGGAACTCCGTGATGTCGGTGAGCCACTTTTCATTCGGTGTTGCAGCCTGGAAGTTGCGGTTGATAAGATTATCTGGCGCAGGGCTGATTTCTCCCAGATAGGAGCCGTACCGGCGCCGTTTCGCAGCGGCAACGACCAAGCATTCCTGCTTCATTAAACGCCGTACGACTTTTTCCGAGAGGCTGAGCTGCTGCCTGCCCAGTGCTGCCCGTAACCGCCGATAACCGTAGCAGCGGTGATTGAGCTCGAAGACATCTGTCATGGCAAGACGCGCATCAGCATACTTATCAGGTCCTCGTAGACGGGCCTGGTGATAAAAGTAGGAGCTGCGAGCAAGGCCAAGTTCGACGAAGAGTACAGACAGCTCATAGGTTTGTCTCAGGGCGTCAACCAGCAACGTCTTCTCCCGGTTAGTCAGGAGTTGCAGGTCGACGCCCAGGCCTTTTTTTATCAATTCATTGGCCTTCTTCAAGATGTCGTATTCAAGTTGTAATTTCTGGATGTCGCGTTGAAGCGATTCGACTTGCAGCTCAAGCTCCGCACGCTCAGTGGATGGCGGTGAATCATTGTGACGTTTCATAGATGCGGGAACCTCGCGACCGAGTAGTTGATTTTTCCATTTATACAACGTCGGCCTCGTCACGCCTAGCTTTTGAGCAATTGCTTGCGCACTTACCTGCCGAGTGCACAGCTCGATGACCGCAGCCTGCTTTGCCTCTCTGGGGAGCAGTACGCCCTGCGCTTTGCCGACAATGCGTATTCTGGTTTCGGGGTGTAGCTCATCGAGCCAGACTGCGAGCGTATCGCGGCACGGATATCCCAGTGCCTTTCGGGTTCCAACGAGACAGCGATCATGGTTTAGGTAGTGCTCGACGGCAACTTTTTTTTGTTCAGCCGAGTACTTTGATCTTGAACGCACAAGGCCCAGCGGCAAATCGCCACCTTGCTCGTATTCTCGATGCCAGCTCTTAAGCGCATTCTTTGTCGGGTAACCCAATTGCCGAAGGGTCGCTCCAATGCGTTTGCCGAGTTTTATGTAGAGCCTAACTGCTCGAATGCGGTCTTCGTACGAATACATGAACTACCTCCAAGTAGTCCAAGATTTCGTCCGCACCCCCAAAGGGGACATTACTACTTTGCACTGACAAATCCCCCTAGCCCCCCTTTACAAAGTGGGGGAATCAGTTAGACCCTTGTAGTCTCCGTGTTCCCCACTTTGTAAAATTGTGGGCTAGGGAGATTTAAAAGTGTCGAGCAATAAGTAACCCTCAACAAAGTAATTTACACACATTGACATGTAAATATGGCTTGGTTTTCGTGCCCGCCAAGCCTATAGCAGCCTGTTATCTCTGCACCGTACTTTCCCGCGCCGCCGGAGTTAATGACCATCCATCACCACGCCAACCTGCGGCAATTTCGCCAGCCCGGTCTCTCTCGCGTGTTGCTGAAACGCCGGGTTATTCCAGAAGAAAGCGCCCGGCATCGTGGTAGGAATTACCAGGGCATAGAACAACATGCGACCAAGCACAGCGAAAAACGCAGCTCCTAAGCACAGCATAGCCCACGCTGTTACAGCTATCGTGCCTGTTGGTGCAAGTAGAATAAATCCTAGCGCCCCAACCAGGGTCATTCCCAGCACGATATTGCGTGCAACATAGCTGTATGCAAACTGCGTAGTCTGCACATATTGAGCAGCCGCGCCTTCGCCGCCCTGTTGCCACAAATCGCGTGCATGGGCAAACAAACCGATGGCCTCCAGCGCCAAACCTATGATCACCAGCCACGCCAGTGTTACCAGCAGGGTGTTGCTGTCATCCACCAGCGGTGCAAATACCAGACCTACAATCAAGGGGCCCAAGAACAACATAGATCCAAAGAAGCTGGACAGCACTTGCCAGTGATTCCAGAACGGTCTTGCCGGAATACGATAAATTTTGTGCATAAAATACAGTGCGGCGAGTCCGGATAACGCTGCGCCGTAACCGGAAAATGTGCTCAGATTGGCCAACAGGCCGGGCGATAACCACAGTCCCAACTGCGGGAATACGGTGAGCATGGTATAGGCAGCTAGCATATTGTAAAACATTGCAATGCCCGCCACTTCGCGCGACACAGGCGAATAGCGCAGATTATTGAACGCGCGATAAAAAAGGTGCGGCTTGCCTAGATGCAATGTAGACAGCACTAGCGCCAGTGTTTGCAAAGCGATCATACTGAACAATACAGCGGCATGCGCGAGCGGATGGGCTTCAGCAGCGAGCATGTGGAGGCCTAATTGCGGACCAAAAAACAGTATGAGAAAGATACCGACGACTGCTTGTGAAACAAGGGTGAATGACACCAGCGGATTCTCTCGCGTGGAGAGTTTTTTCCAGCCCCAGCCGATAACACTATTTTTTTTATCAATCTGTGGTTTGTATTCGCCGTTTTCATTACGCACATACTTCAGCGGATAACTGTCTGTTCGGCTCATTTCGCGGGGTAAACTATTCGTCTGTTGAAAGCGTATATTCGGATGGCTAATATTCGGGTCGGGGAAACCAGGTATGGTTAGCTTCGCCATGATACGATTTTCGGGTGTCGTTTCTATCACACCAAAATCCAGTGCATTGGCTAGGCATGCGGCGACACAGGCAGGTTTTAGCCCAACCTCCAACCTATCCACACACATATTGCACTTTGATACGTGCCCTGCAACGGGGTCGAGCTGCGGCGCGTTGTAGGGACAAACCCAGGTGCAGTAACCGCAGCCGAAACAAATGTCCGGGTCTTGCAGGACCGCGCCATATTCAGCAAATTTTGTATAAGCGAGTGTCGGACAGCCCTTTAGGCACACCGGATCATCACAGTGATTACACGCCATGGAAATATTCAGGCGGGCGAAGGAAGGAAAAGTTCCGCCTTCCAGATAGCCCACTGAACGAAACGACAGATGCGCAGGTGTGTCATTCTTCTCGGCACAGGCAGACTCGCAAGCATGACACGCGATGCAGTTATCTGCGTTGAAATAAAAACCATGCTGCTTATAACGATCTGGGTTTTCAGATACCGCGCTATCACCATTGATATTGAGACTCTTGCCGCGCAGCGCATGGCCTTCAGGTACGGTTTCAATGGACTGGCCCCATTGGTTTTTTTCAGGATGAGTTAGCTTAGGCACAAAGGCGTAGGCTGGTTCATTTGGTCTGGCTTGGAACATTTTTCTATCCTGCTTTCCTGAGTTTAAATCCCCCCCCTAGCCCCCCTTTGGTAAAGTGGGGAATGCTGCACTTCAGCATTTGACTGTTTCCCCACTTTTCCAAAGGGGGGCTAGGGGGGATTTGTTTTTACTTTAATACGCCCGCGCCGCCACATTCGCAGCAGCAGCCTCTTCCTGATTTACAGCCGCCTCGATGCGCACCGCGCACTGTTTATAAGCTGGCTGACGCGAGAACGGGTCAAGCAAACCCAGCGTCAGGCGGTTCACGCAATCGTGAAAATGAAACGGAATAAACACCATATTTCGCGCAACACGCTGTGTAAGCTGAACCATCACCACCGCGTCGCCCCGACGTGACACCAGCCGCGCATAACTGCCATGTTTAATGCCCAACTCATTTGCCGCATCCGGATTCATTTCCATATAAGCTGTCGGGCTGAACTTGTTCAGATTCCCCACCTTGCCGGTGCGGGTACGGGTGTGAAAGTGCTCCACCACACGCCCCGAGTTGAGCCAGAAAGCATACTCATCATCCGGGTGTTCGTTATTATCTACAAACGCGAGAGGGATCAATTTTGCCTTGCCATCCGCATACTGGAATTTTCCGTCGGTATATAGACGCTGCGCACCCGTCTCGTCGCCTTCACGGCATGGCCACTGCATGCCACGTTGCGCTTCAATTTTGTCATAGCTCATGCCGGAAATATCCAGCATTCTGTCATCACCTTTGGATAAAATTTTCATTTCCTCAAACACAGCTTCTGCCGAAGCAGGAAATTCAGGGCCCTTACCCGCTTGAGTTTTAAAACGAAGTGCCAGCTGATTAAAAATCCATAGATCAGGTTTCGATTCACCGTTGGGAGGCATCACATTGCGGATTAGATTGACGCGCCGTTCTGTGTTGGTAAAGCAGCCTTCCTTCTCCGCCCACACCGCCGCAGGCAAAAAGACATGGCTATATTGATTGGTTTCAACATCTTCATAAGCATCCTGTACCACCAGAAACTCCAGTTTTTCCAGCGTCTTGCGGATGCGTGCGGTATCCGGCATCGAGGTCATCGGATTGGTGGCTATCAACCACAAGCCTTTGATCTGGCCGGATTCGATGGCCGGCAAAATATCCGTCATGAACATGCCGCGTTTCGCGGGCAAAAAATCGGGGGCGATATTCCAGAATTTGGCAATTTTCTCCCGGTCATTTTCCTTCTCCAGCGCACGGTATCCTGGCAAACCAGAGCACGATGACCACTCGCGAGTGCCCATCGCATTGCACTGACCGGTGATGGAAAGCGAAGTGCTGCCGGGTTTACCGATATTGCCGGTGATGAGATTCAAATTGTTAATCGCCACCACACCATCAGAACCATGGGTGCTCTGGTTAATGCCCATGGTCCAGATGCTCATAGCCTTCGGCGCTTTGGCATAGAGGCGTGCAACGGTGCGAATATTATCTTCGCTGATACCGCAAACAGGTGCTGCGGTGACCGGATCCCAGCGTGATATTTCCGTTTTAAACGCGTCAAAGCCAGTGCAATGCGCGTCGATATAGCTCTGCTTTTGCAAGCCTTCATGCAAAATAACATGGGCCATAGCATTGAGCAGAACCACGTCGGTGCCGGGGGTAATGGCCAGGTGCATGTCTGCCATTTGCGCAAACATGGTGACGCGTGGATCGATCACGATCACCGGAAATTTACGTTTCTCCAGTGCTTCTTTTAAGCGCCAATAAATCACCGGATGCTGCTCTGGCAAATTGGAACCGAAGGCAATAAGGCAGTCGGTGTGGTCGAAATCCTCATAGCATCCGGGAGGGCCGTCACTGCCGAAAGAGCGCTTGTAACCAGATACCGCCGATGCCATGCACAGCGTGGTGTTTCCGTCATAGTTATTGCTGCCAATAAGGCCGCGCACAAGCTTGCCTAGGGTATAAAACTCCTCGGTCATAATCTGCCCGGTGGAGATAATCGCAAAAGCATCGCGACCATAACTAGCCTGAATACGTTTAATTTCGGATGCCGTCTTGTCGAGTGCCGCATCCCAAGTGCTATCTACAAACGGCAGGTGGCGATTTTTACGCAGCTTAGGCTTGTCGCCACGACCTGCCGTCTTGCGAAATAATTCATGTTCAAGAATACCCTTGATGCACAACTTGCCGCGATTGACATCGGCATCTGCCACGCCGCGTGAGGCAACGGCAGTGCCAGCCTTGTCCAGGCCGACCTCGATGGAGCAGCCGGTTGAACAATAACCACAGGTGGTATAGCGCCATTCAACCACGCCTTTATCGACGATCTTGATCGGGTTCTTTTTTTTACGACCGAATAGCATAAATCCATCCCTTCATTTGTTTCAGACTGAGCATTAGAAGCAACCCCTCTAACAGTCTCCTACACTACGCTCTGCTTCGCATAGGACAAGAACCCCTGCGGGGTGTCGGACTTAACCCGCAACTCATTGATTTACCTCGAAGACCTGCTTGCAGGTTCTCGCACTAATGCCTGCGTAAGCAGGTGAGTAGTGTGTTCTTGTACCCTTTATGGTATAGACCATTTAAGACTGCTATTATTATTAATAATAATAATAATATTCAATACAATCAAGACATTACTAAAGCATCTCAATTCATCCAGTCAGGTTACTAGTGGTTCGGACAACCTTCATTCGGCGTTAACGACAACATTACTTTCCCGTCCTCAACCTTCACCGGATAAGTCGCTGCACAACCCACATCGGGCTCTACGGCATGTCCATCGTCCAGCTTGATATGCCAGTTGTGCATAGGACAGGCTACTTTTTTGCCAAACACAATCCCTTGCGACAGATGGCCACCCTTGTGCGGGCATTTGTCTCGCAACGCAAATACCTCGTTGTTCGCAGTACGAAAAATTGCGATATCGCCCTGTGCCGATTTGATAACCCGACTACCCAAAGGTGGAATATCTTCCAGCATTGCAACCTGTTTCCAATTACTCATATTCATTTCCTATTTAAGTGACCAAAGAGTTCAAACAGTCAACGAAGAAAATTCGTGCTGGTTCACGTTCTCTTTAGCCCATGGGTTCTTAGCTCCCTGCAGTGTATAAAGTAGTCGCTGGTGTAATGCGCGGCGATTATCGGCATCCTCCACCACCTGCTGCTTGACGTAATCCAGACCCACACGCTCGACGTAATGCACGGTGCGATCCAGGTAATGCGCTTGTTCACGATACAGCTGGGTGAAAGCCAATGTGTACTCCATCACCTCTTCTTTAGTTTTCACCTTCACCAGAAATTGCGCAACTTCGGTCTTGATACCTCCATTGCCCGCCACATAAATTTCCCAGCCGGACTCCACACCGATGATGCCCACGTCCTTAATCCCCGATTCAGCACAGTTGCGCGGGCAGCCCGACACGGCCAGCTTGAATTTGTGCGGTGTCCACAAGTGATCCAGCGCACGTTCAAGCTCGATCCCCATCTGCGTAGAATCCTGCACACCAAAGCGGCACCATTCGCTGCCAACACAGGTCTTCACCGTGCGCAAAGCCTTGCCGTAGGCGTAACCTGAATCCATATCGAGATCTAGCCATACCTTGGGCAAATCTTCCTTCTTGATACCTAGCAAATCGATGCGCTGACCGCCGGTTACCTTCAGTGTAGGGATACTGTATTTGTCCGCCACATCGGCAATACGGCGCAATTGATCCGCTGTGGTAATGCCGCCATGCATGCGCGGTATGATGGAAAACGTGCCATCCTTCTGGATATTGCCATGTGCGCGTTCATTGATGAAACGCGATTGCGGATCGTCCTGCGCCTCATGCGGCCATGCGCACAGCACGTAATAGTTCAGTGCTGGTCTGCATTTGTTACAGCCATCAGGCTCACTCCAAGCGAGGTGTTTCATCACCTGCGGGATAGACTTCAATTCCTCCACGCGAATCGCAAGACGCACTTCCTCATGCGTATGCTCGGTGCAAGCGCACATCGCTTGCACCGAGGTCGCCTGAGGTGCATAAGCACCGCCCAGTGTTGAAGCCAGAATCTGTTCAACCAAACCAGTGCACGAACCGCACGAAGCCGAAGCCTTGGTGTACTTGCGCACATCAGCCAAGGTGAACAAACCTTTTTCCGTGATGGATTTAACAATCGTGCCTTTACATACACCATTACAGCCGCACACTTCCATCGTGTCTGCCATTGTTGCAGCCAGGTTCTGACCCTGGTGTCCGGCATTACCCAAATGCGACTGACCAAAGATCAAAGAATTTCGTACATCCGCGACATTTTTTCCGTCACGTATCATCTGGTAATACCATGATCCATCCTTGGTATCACCATACATCACCGCACCCACCAGCTTGCCTTCTTTCAATACCAATTTTTTATACACGCCGCCTGCGGCATCGTGCATCAAAATTTCATCGCTTGACTCTCCACCACTAAAATCACCCGCAGAAAATAGATCAATGCCAGTGACCTTGAGCTTGGTCGAAGTCACCGAACCCTGATAACGCGCAATACCCATGCGCGCCAAATGATTGGCGCACACCTTGGCCATCTCAAACAGCGGCGCAACCAGCCCATAGGCGATGCCGCGATGGGATACGCATTCGCCCACCGCATAAACACTGGGGTCATAGGTCTGCATGGTGTCATTCACCACGATGCCGCGATTGCAGTGGATGCCAGCAGATTCGGCCAGCGCGGTATTGGGGCGTATGCCCACCGCCATCACCAACAAATCTGCGGGGATTTCCGTACCATCCTTGAAACGTATTGCCTTGACGCGGCCGGATGCATCTCCAAGCAGATTCATCGTCTGCTTTTCCAGCAGGAACTTCAACCCCTTTTCTTCTAGGGATTTTTGCAACATTTTGGCCGAGCTTTGATCCAGTTGGTGCTCCATCAGCCACGGCATGATATGCACCACGGTCACATCCATCCCTCTGAGCGCCAAGCCATTGGCCGCTTCCAGTCCGAGCAGACCACCGCCGATCACCACCGCATGTTTGTATTTTGCAGCTGCCTCTATCATCGCATTGGTATCCTGAATATCGCGATAAGCAATTACACCCTGCAAATCATTACCGGGTATCGGCAGCATGAAAGGATTGGAGCCGGTGGCCAGTAACAGCCTGTCATAGGCTGCTTCAGTGCCATCCTCGGCATACACCATTTTTTTCTTACGATCAATGCGCACCACTTTTTTATTCAGGTGCAGCGTGATATTGTTGTCCTTATACCAGGCTAGATCATTCAGGATAATATCCTGTATACCCTGCTCACCCGCCAGCACCGGCGACAGCATAATGCGGTTGTAGTTGGGGTAAGGCTCGGAACCGAACACCGTGATGTCATACATCTCTGGCTCCAGCTTGATCAGCTCCTCCAGAGTGCGCACCCCCGCCATACCATTACCTACCATCACCAGCTTCATCTTTTTCATTACACAACTCCTGATTTCAATTTTTTGTGGCTCGTCACAGCCTTGATTTGCATTACTCGGTTTAAGTAGTAGCAATAAAGATGCCAGTGATTTGTATTTGATTTAATACAATGAATTATCGAGCGATTGTTTTATATCATGCACTGATATAAAGCACCGTCGCTCCAATTTAGTGCCTGATTTTCAGGTGTATGCACCTTATTGGTGTGTCGAGAAAAGAGATAAAACAGGGAAGCTACAGGGGCTCAGCTCTAATGGACAATATCTGGGATAAGTAAACCATCCCGTCACAAGCAGCGGGGAAGCCAACCCGAATAAATTCAATTGCAGGCCATCCTTAAATAAATATTAAATATAATCAATATATTACATATTGATCAACCAAACCATCCTTTATTCAGCCACCGATTTCTGATGATACATATCTCGCGCCCACAGCTGGTGCGCGTCCAGCAGCAAACGGTAGCGCGCTTCATTGGCATCCAGCTGTGCCATGCTGGCAGCCAGACCTGATTCCAGCGCCAGACGGCGCGCTGCCAGCACATCCGAAGCACTACTCCCCCCCAAACTGTAAGCACGCGCAACCAGCTCTGCATTCGCATTTACACTACGATAAGCTTGCTGCGCCTGCTGCCAGATCAGGTAGTTATTGACCGCCCGGGTATAGGCTGTATACACATCGCCTTCCAGACGGCGCTTGGTTGAAATTTCACGCGTATGTGCAATGTCGGCATGGTGACGCGCCACTTCTGCATTGACACCACGCAAGCCAAAAGATAGCGGCACCGAAAAATATACACCGACCAATTTTTCCTCTCCCGCTTTTTCGTTGGAATAACGCAAACCTATCGTGGGGTCAGGTACGCGGTCTGCGCCCATGCGTTGCGCCAGCAATTCCTGCACACGGCTTTCCGATTGCGCTAAGCCGAGCTCATGATTGTCATCCATGACCTGTTCCTGCCAATAGTCCAGCTCATGTTCTATGGGCTGCGGCAAAGCCAGCGCAACTTCTGCCGGCAGCATCAACCCCGGGAATGGCCGTTTTAATTCGCTGGCAGCCAACTGTACACGCAGGCTGGCCTGTTGCAGAGATACACCCGCTTGCGCTGCAACAACTTGCACCTGATTTAATTCAATTTTTAGCGCATCTCCTGCTCGCACGCGTTTTTCTGTAATGCCAACCTTCTGCGTAAGTATGCCCACCTGCCGCCGCCACAGATTGACCTGGGTTTGCTCGCGCTGCCAGTTGAACCATTGGTTCAACAACAAGCGGGCGGCTTCATGACGCGCATCACCCAGTGCGTGTTCCGCACGAAGCACGCTTTCGTTGCCAATGTTGCTGTCCAGTACAACCTTATTGAACAGACGTAGAGGGCGTTCAATAGCTACATCCCATTCTCTCTGCCGCTGCCCGGTTGGACTCAATTCACGCTGCGAGTTGCCTGCACGCAAATTGAATTCATAGTTGCCACTGCTCCATTTGCGCCTGTTGGCCAGTTCAATTCTGACTTCGCTTTCAGCAGTTCGCACATTGATGTGGTGGCTCAACGCAACTTCAACCTGTGCAGCAGGAGGCAAATCGGGCATAGCGTTATCCGCCGCAAAAACAGGAAGTACCACAACTAGGCTATACGCAAAATATAAATATTGTTTCAAGCTAGTCTCCCATAATCAATTACTGGCGTTATCCAGTAGGCAATTTCGCTGTTAGCCTCTTGGCTCTTCAGGTGAGCAAGCAGTGCTTGTGCGTCCTGTAGATTCATCACGCAACGGATTTCAATGCGCTGTGAACGGCCACGCACCTGTTCCAGCATAGTGGGCAGATGCTCTTTCAGGCTGTGTCCATCTATCTGGCTGACAGAAAAGCCATCTACCCATTGCGGGTGATCCAGCAGATGATCAACCAAACGCTCTTCCAGCGCTTTGTGGCAAACCAGGCTCAGGCAACAATTCAATATTTTATTCATAACTTTTTACTCTCACGTTTAATGCCAAAACGCCGGTACAGGATAGGCAGCATAATCAGCGTCAACAGCGTCGAGCTAATCAGACCGCCGATGACTACGATGGCGAGCGGTTTCTGAATTTCCGAGCCTGGGCCGCTGGCAAGCAGCAGCGGCAACAACCCCAAAGCCGTAGTGCTGGCGGTCATCAACACCGGGCGCAGACGACGTTTTGCCCCCTCCGTGACTACACGGGTAATTTCCATGCCTTGCGCATGCAGTTGATTGAAATAGGACACCATCACCACCCCGTTCAATACCGCTATGCCGAGCAATGCGATAAAACCAACCGAGGCTGGTACCGACAAATATTCACCACTGAGCCACAACGTAAATACGCCACCGATCAGCGCAAATGGGATGTTACTGAGCACGAGTACGGCCTGCCTACCTGAGCCGAAGGTGGCAAATAAAATCATGAAAATCAGCCCAAGTGCTACCGGCACCACGATGGCAAGCCTTGCCGCAGCGCGTTGCTGGTTTTCGAATTGACCACCCCAAGTGATAGTGTAATCAGCAGGCAGATTTGCCTGACTGGCCACTGCCTGTTTAGCCTCTTCCACAAATCCCACCAGATCTCGCTCGCGCACGTTGCTTACTACTACCGCGTAACGTTGCGCATTTTCGCGCTCAATCTTGATCGGGCCATCCACCTGTTTTAACCTTGCCACGGAGGTCAACGCAACGCTTTGACCGCTGGGCAAAACCAGTTTTAAGCTTGCGAACAAGGCTGGGGACATGCGTAGTGCATCACTGCCGCGCAGCAGCACCGGCGTGCGGCGCATGCCTTCTAGCACCACCCCCATTGTTTTACCTTCCAGTTGCACGCGCAGCGTCTCTTGTATTTCATCCACGCTGAGCCTCATGCGCCCGGCAGCGAGCTGGTCTATTTCCACCTGGAGATACTGCACGCCTTCGTTCAATATAGTGTACACATCCTGATTGCCCCTGACGGTTTTCAGCGTCGCCTCTACTTCGCCTGCGAGCCGGTTAAGCGTGGCAATGTCCGGCCCGAAAATTTTCACCGCCACATCGCCGCGCACACCGATGATCATTTCCTGCACCCGCATGTCGATAGGCTGGGTAAAGCTGTAAGAAATGCCGGGTAACTGGTCGAGTACTTTGCGCAGCTCATCCGTCAGCCATTCCTTGTCTGGTTTGCGCCATTCGCTAATTGGTTTAAGCACCAGAAAGGTGTCGGTCTGGTTCAGCCCCATCGGATCCAGACCCAGTTCGTCGGCACCAGCGCGCGCCACGATACCCTTGACTTCCGGTATCTGGCTCATGATGGCCTGATGAATTTTCAAATCCAGCGCCGCCGTTTGTTCCAAACTGACAGAAGGCAGTTTTTCGATGCCCACGATAATATCGCCCTCATCCATGGTCGGCATAAAAGTTTTGCCGATCTGCGTGTACACCACGCCGGTCAGCAACAACGCAACGAGGGCGATGGCATACACTCTGCGAGTATTCAGTAAAGCCCATTGCAGTGCTGGCAGGTACAGGGCGTTTGCCTTCTGCACCAACCAAGGATCGCTGTGTTTAACCTGTTTCAGCATGATCGAAGCGAGCACCGGAATCACCGTGAGCGACAGCAACAACGAGCCAGCCAGCGCGAACACGATAGTCAGTGCTACCGGAATAAAAAACTTACCCTCAAGCCCCTGCAAGGTCAGCAAGGGCAGGAAAACAATAATGATTATTGCGGTACCTGAGGCGACGGGTGAGATCACCTCGCGCACCGCACGGTATATCACGTGCAGCAAGGGTCGCTTGCCGACAGCCTTGTCATGGGCTAGGTGAGCGACGATATTTTCCACCACCACCACTGCCGCATCCACCAGCATGCCGATAGCGATGGCCAGACCGCCCAAGCTCATCAGATTGGCCGACATATTGAACTGTCGCATTAGAATAAAAGTAATCAGCGCGGCCAGCGGCAAGGTTAACGCGACCACCACGGCGGCACGCCAGTTGCCGAGAAACAGCACCAGCACGATCACCACCAATACAGTGGCTTCCAGCATCGCCTTGGACACCGTAGCCACGGCGCGGTCTACCAGGCTGCTGCGGTCATAGAACACCTGAATGGTAACGCCAGGCGGAAAATTAGGCTGAAGCTCGGCGAGTCGCGCACGCACGCCTTCCACCACTGTCTGCGCATTTGCGCCGCGCAGCCCCAGCACCAAGCCTTGCACGGCCTCGCCTAATCCGTCCTTGGTGACCACACCATAACGGGTGAGACTACCGATGCGCACCGTTGCAACATCTCCCACCCGTACCACGCCGCCGTTGCGGCTGGTAATGACGATAGCGCGTAAGTCGTCCAGATTTTTGACGCTGCCCTCGGAGCGCACCAGCAACGTCTCCTCGCCGGACGACAAACGCCCTGCTCCGTCGTTGCGGTTATTCGTCTCCAACGCTTTTTGCAACAAGTCCAGGGTGATGCCGCGCGCGCCCATCGCCACGTTGTCCGGGATTACCTCAAAGCTGCGCACCAAGCCGCCCAGGGCATTGACATCAGCCACGCCGGGCAAGGTGCGTAGCGCCGGGCGTATCGTCCAGTCCAGCAGCGTTCTGCGTTCCATAATGGACAAATCGCCACCCTCGATGGTAAACATGAACATCTCACCCAGCGCAGTGGTAATCGGCGCGAGGCCGCCGGAGACACCAGCGGGTAAATCGTCCAGCACACTGTTGAGACGTTCGGCCACCTGCTGCCGCGCCCAATAAATGTCGGTACCATCCTCGAAATCGATGGTGATGTCCGCCAGTGCGTACTTGGTCACCGAGCGCAGTATTTTCTTTTTTGGAATGCCCAGCATCTCGGTTTCGATCAGTGCCGTGATGCGCGCCTCCACCTCTTCCGGCGTCATGCCCGGCGCTTTCATGATGAGCTTGACCTGGGTGGTGGAGACATCGGGGAAAGCGTCAATCGGCAGTTCGCGGAATGACATCACACCCACTCCGATCAGCAACAGAGTGAGCACCGCCACCAGCAGGCGTTGAGACAGGGAAATTTCAAGCAGTTTGGATAACATTATGCGCCCCCGCCTATGCCCAACAGACTGTTCAAATTTGCACCTGATTCAAGTTGTGCGATGGCATGGTTTACGCTGCATATAAAAAGCAGCAGTGAGGCAAAGATAGCGCTCATGGTGATAGGCTCCTGCGGTTGCGTAAGCGCAACAGTGTTCGTTCAAGATCGGAATTGTGCTTGTATTTGCACAAGCAGATTAATACGAGATTGCCCTACACTACGCCCTGCTCCGTATAGGACAAGAACCCTGCGGGGTCCCACGTCACCGTGCGGCATTTGTAGTAGCACGCCATGCGTGCGAATCGCACGCATGGCGTGCTACTACAAGGGCTTCTATTCAAATGGACAATCTGGATTAAAACGAACTTAAGCGGGAGGAGCCTGACTGTAGGGGTGTTGGTAAGGGAGGAGTGGAGCAAGCTGCCGTTCGGTATGCAGTAATGGCAGAGCGCCTGCTACACACGACAGCGGAAAAGACTGCAAATTTACAACAACAGCTTGCACAGATGCTTGGATATTGAAGCGGTACGAAGTCGGCATGCACACGACAGCGGAGTGATGCTCCCCGGCAGACAAATGATGTGCGGCAGCATCGTGGTCGTTGTACCAGGGCGCATCAGACAGTTCAATATGAACAATATGAACAATATGAACATCATGGTCGGCGTGCTGACCGTTTACATGCGCATGCGCGAGCGGTGCCACGCACTGCAACAGTGCAAACAGCATCAGCAAGGACAAACGAATAGCACGGTTCAGATTCATGCTTTGAATTGTAACTTGACGGGCTGGTTTATCCAAACTCATTTACAGCCATGTCAATCTGCCAATGCCACCGGAGCGGGCACGGGGAGCAGCGCCAAATTTTCCGGACAGAGTGCAGCGTCCACTGTCTGACAAGCAAGGACTGTGATGCGATTCCCCGAAACAGCGTTGACTGGCTATAATCCACAAATCAAAGCAATGAGGAATCATGGATACACCGAAAAGCTATATGAAAAAGCGAAGGATTGAGAATGGAACATGCAAATATTGAATCATTGGTAGCGCAAGCCAAATTACTGACACCACAAGAGCGAGAAATTTTGGCGGAAGAAATTTTGGCAACCATTATTCCGACACCTGCCGAATGGGAATCTGCTTGGGTAAAAGAATGTGAAAGTAGAATTGACGCTGTGGATCGTGGTGAGATGGCGGTGTACGACTTTGACGACGTGATGGCGAAATTGCGGAGCAGGTTGAAGCAAATATGAAGCTGCGTGTTATTGAAGCAGCCCAAAACGAGATGATCGAGGAAGTTCTGTTTTTGGAAGCGCGCCAGCAGGGTTTGGGCGCTCGTTTTCTGGATGAAGTGGAATGGGCGAAAACGATAATTTTAGAGAACCCCTATACAGCGCAATCTTTTAGTGGCAAGTTTAGACGCCTTGGTTTAAAGAAATTTCCCTTTGGCATTTGGTATCGAATCCTTGATCCTGTTATAGAAATCGTAGCCGTTGCACATGATCGTCGCCGCCCGGGATATTGGCGCGACCGCTTGCCTAGTTCTCACTAACCTCATCGAGTTCTCGTCTTGCTAGTCGCCTAAAATATAATATTCAATACAATCAATATGTTATACTACATATTCTATCCAAATCAGACAGGCTGCTAGTGTTGAAATTGCATCAGCCTCCAATGTAAAAACCATTGTCTCAACCCATAGCCAACTTAATCACATCAACGATGCTCTTACCCTGCAACTGTTTGTGGAATTTGACGACAATATTTTGAGATAGCCCAGAAAAGAATTTTTCCGCGTGCCGTATTTTTTGATTTTCTTCAACAGACAACGCAATTTCTTTTTTTCCTTTTGACTCAACAATTAAATTAAGAGCCGAGTTTCCTTGGTTATCTTTGACTACGTAGGCGAAGTCTGGCGAGTACGTTCCGCCACCCACCAACGGGATGCGAATGGAGTTTTTTGGAATCTTGGCATAGACAGTTATCTCTTGAATATGCGCCTTAATATCTTCCAGCTCCAACTCCGAATCGTAAAATATTTCTTCGTATAGGTAATTGCTTTCGGTCTTGCCGTTCTGCCTAAATTGCCCCACGTTTGATGCGTCGATACTCGATTGCAGATGACCATCGGCACTCGTAAAAACAGTGGGATGAATGCGGTTTGTGGTTTTTTTGTAGCTGATTTGAAACTGACCAAACACTTGGCTCATTAAATAATCCTTAAAACCACTTTTAATCGCGCGTAGGGTCGATGGGCTCATATAGGGATTGATGTCTAACTGCCCTGTTTTTAGCAGTTCACCAAATACGCTGTGTAGCGTATTGATGCTCAAGGAAATCTCTTTGGACAATGCCGTTACAAAGGCCTTGTAGCCCATCATTCTGAAGGGCAATATCTCACTCAAAACACTTTGCTCAACGCGATAAGTCGCTCTATCCTTTTCGACAACCAAGCGTTGTTGACTGGTGGTACTGCCCGACTGAACAAATTGCGCTTGGTGTGCGAGCAAGTAATTTTTGAACAGTCGCTTAAAGTCTTGCTCCCCTTCAAACTGGTATTCCAGCACCGCTTTCTGGCTAATGGTTTCCCACAGTGCTTTCAGCTCGTCATACTTTCCTTGGCGAATTGTCGTTTTGGTTTTTGCCTTGCCAGACGTGGAAATCTTATTGTTCTTTACGCCCGTGAAGACTGCGGGGTACAGGGCTTTTAACTTGTCAAAACCGCCTGCCTTAAACTCTTGCTTGATATTAGTGATACCCTCTGAATACAAACTTTCCAGCAATGCTTCTTCACTCGCAATGTTGGGATACTTAGCCAAAATTGCCGCGATGGTATTCGCATCCAAGACCTTAGGATTGAAATCTACGCCCGATTTACGGTTGATCTCCTCAGTCAAATTTTTAATGAAATCCTGCTCGCTAAAGTCCACGTAATAGTGCAAAGCGTGCGCCTGATCTTTCACACGACTCATATACTCGTTCACGGGCAAGCGTAAGCCTCTACCCACCTCCTGGAGCTTTGAGGTTTCACTGCCGCTGGTGCGCAGTTTGCAAATTTGAAAGATGTTGGGATTATCCCAACCCTCGCGCAACGTCCATTTTGAAAAAATAAAACGGCGCGGATTGTCTATACTCAAAAGAAGTTCTTTGTCATGCAAAATTTCAATGGTTTCTTTTTCTACGGCCTCATCACTATCCGCGTTGTCCACGGAAAAATAGCCACCATGTAATGCGGACACATCTTGCAGCGCGACCTCTAAATGCGCCCGATAATCCACATGATTTTCTGTTTTTAGTAGTTGTTCGATATGCGCCTTGATAGCCTTCTCAAAGAACACGCGCATTTCACCATCCTTGTTGCGATAGCTAGGAATGTTGTCTATGAAAAATAGCGTCAACGGCTTAATGCGTGGCGATTGTGTGAGTAACTCGCGCTCCAATTCAAAATGGCGCACTATCGTTTGCTGGATCATCTTGTTTTGCAAGGTGTCGCTAAACGAATAGGGATTGATCGAGTCCCCTTTACGCAGCTCTAAGCCATTGGACAGTACCAGCGTTGTTTTATTAAACGCCACAACCTCAAGCGCACGCATTTCAGGATGAATTGTCTCTAGGCTATCTGATTTACTCAGCTTGAATGTTCTTGTGTTGCCGTTGTGGCTCAATTGAAACGTCGCTTGCGTGTCCAACCCTGTGAGCTTGACGCGGGTGTTCTCGCCGTCATTAAACGTCTCGATGTGCGCGACAATGCCTTTTACCAAGTCTTGATTAAACGCAGCGACGGCATTGAGCTGATACAGCAAATTTTCAAATTTACCATCGAACGTAGCACCATAACGCAGTGTGAATTGCGGCTTGAAGCGGGCGAGGTTTAGAAAGGTTTTATTGTCGGTTTTGAACAAGTGCGGCTCATCAATAATCAGCACTGGCCGCGTGGCTGCTATGGCCGCGACTGCCGTATTATATTTATCGAACAAGGTCGTATCTACTGGGTTGACCATCGTGGGCGAGTTAATCATGCCTGAGTTAATCACCAGCACATGAAGCTCTTTAGCATTGTCCGCACGGCAAAATTCCAGCACCGCTTGCGGCAGTCGCGCCTTCTTTGCTTTGCCAGCCTTCTGGCTCAACACCTCATACACCTTCAACTCGCGACCTGCGTAGTCGAGTTTGAAATGCTCCTTGGCGGCGGCCGACATTAAAAACGATACCGCACCCGCCTTAATCGCCACACGCGGCACGGCCACGATAAACTTGTTTAAGCCCAGTTGTTTGTTCAACTCGAAAATGGTTTTGGCGTAGGCGTAGGTTTTGCCTGTGCCTGTTTCCATTGAGATATCAAAAATCAAATTATCCGTCTTGAGTTCGCTTAAATCTTTGCGTGTTTTGGCGGGCTTGATGATGTTGTTCTCTTGCACCGACATGATATTTCTGTGCAACTGCGACACACAATCGGAAAAGCGAATAAGGGTGTTCTGATAGGCATCTGGCGACTTGCCGCAAGCTATGTCTCTTAACGCGTGCATAACTGCATCCACAGCAGCGGTTTGATGCGGTAAGTCGCGCTCAAAATGAAAGCCCGCCATTAAAATCTCACTTCCAAATCCAGCTCAATACCTTTGCGATTCGACTTATTGTGATGCGCAATCGCCTCCGACATTTCGCGCTGCTCTTTGCTCTCCAAACCGTATCCCCAAACGACCAGATGCTTAGGCGCAAATTTTGCATCGTCGTCTAAACGGCGCAGCAGTTCAACCACCACATCTAATGACAGCTTGGGATGGATGAAATACAACAAGCGCCCAGCCTCGCCGCCAAGGTATGCGATATAGCCCGCCAACTCAACAGGCGTTAGTCCGCTAGTCAACGAGATGCCATCTTGCACCGCCCATGTCAGCAACAGGTTGAAGCGGTCTTGTTCGGTGAGCGTGTCGCCATTGAACATTTGAAGGTTCGCTGATAACTCTTCTGGCTCATCCATGTAACCGTCAAATAAGGGGACGGTCTCAAACACCTTGAAGCCTAAATTACATTTGCAATCAGGATATTCAGATTTTATTTTCGCGGCAGATTTTGTAATGCGTGCGTGGGCGATGTCGAAGATGGTGTGATAACCCGCTTTGTGCGCTTCGGATTTCACATCGGTCGCTTCAGGTAACTGCACGCAGATGAACTGGCGATTGCCGCCATCTTCGGCGT
The DNA here is from genome assembly GCA_038925365.1 of Gallionellaceae bacterium. Taxonomy (GTDB): domain Bacteria; phylum Pseudomonadota; class Gammaproteobacteria; order Burkholderiales; family Gallionellaceae; genus 39-52-133. The sequence goes on along the minus strand of JBCKTV010000011.1, from coordinate 33,510 downwards.
TTAGTTGCATTACTGCCTTGGCGGTAGTAGCAGATCCAGCAAAGAAATCTAGCACAATTTCTTTTTTTTCCGTTACCCCATTAATCAGATGCTTCAAGAGCGAACTGGGTTTCGAATAGTTAAAAGGGCTTTGACCGAACAAGTCCTGAAGCTCCTTGGTTGATTCCGTATTTAATCCAACTTCTGTTAACCATGTTGAAAGAGGATTAACATTTGATTTAAGTTCATTTTTGAATCGTTTAAGCATCGGACGGCGCGATATATTATCAGGGAAAATTACTCTTTCTTCGGCGATAAGTTTATTCATACTTTCGGGTATGTATGCCCAAACACGATTAGGATTAGGCGGATATGACTTGCCAGTTTTAGGATTTACAAGAGGGTAAAACTGGTTCGGGCGCAAATCTTTGTTCATACCGACAGTTAAATCACCGGCAACCCATGCCCCCCTCAAATCATTATCAGTATTGGTATAGTTCTCAAAATCCTTTCGGATTCCCAAAGCTATAAAACTTGTGCGTTGGTATGCCAGCACGTATTCATGGTCAGTTGAAACAAGTCTTTCTGCAAGTGCCGATGAGGCACGTCGACGCCAAACAAATGTACCGACGAAATTCTCCTCCCCAAAAACCTCATCACACAATATTCTCAATTGCGCCTGTTCGTTGTCATCAATAGATATAAAAATTACCCCGTCGTTGTCCAGAAGTTCACGGGCGATGTAAAGACGCGGATACATAAACGTCAGCCACGCACTGTGGCTATTGGATTTACTGCTGGTGAAATCCAGAACACGGCTCGCTTCTTCCTCGCTAATACCTGCTAAGTGGCTCAACTGTTCTGCGGTAAATTTACGGTCATCGGCATACACAAAACCATCTGAACCTGTGTTGTAAGGCGGGTCAATGTAAATCATTTTGACTTGACGACTGTAAGCCCCCTTGAGGTGTTTCAGCACCTCAAGATTGTCGCCTTTAATCAATAAATTTTGACTGTGGAGGTTGTCAGGTTTAGCGTTGTGCGCGGCGTCTGCTTTGAGCAGCGTGCGCGGAGCTTCGTTCGTCAACAAGCGTGCATAAGACTTGCCCAACCAGTTAAGCAAATATCCCTCGGTGGAGACTTTAACCCCGTTGTCCTCAACAATCGCTTGCAGCTTGTCGGGGATGAATGCGCCATTTTTATCAAAGCAATTCGGGAAATGCTGCTTTAAAACTTTGAGTTGTTCACTGTTTGCCGTAACAGCTTCACTATTAGGTCGTTTTTGTTCATTTTCTTGCTTTATTGGATTGGTCATTTTGGCTGGCTGTTCAATTGGATCGGCGTAACAGATGCCGTGTTGGCACATATTTACCATCAATTGTGCCATATAGTCACATTCTGTATGGCATATTTAACTGTGTGTCTTTGCCAATGAGGGGTACAGCCTTGGACAATTCGGTATATGAAAATTGGACGAGCCATCTACGCATTGCGTAAAGAAAAGGGATTGAAGCTGGAGGCGGTGGCGAATGATGCCGGTACAGATGCTGGGTATTTGTCTCGGATCGAAACAGGCAGTCGGCTTCCTTCACTGACAATGCTGGAAAAAATTGCCGCCTCGATGGGAACAAGCGTTTCTCTGCTTGTTGCGATGGCGGAAGGGGAGGATGTTTCGCAATGGGCTGCGCGAGGTGTTGCCACTGGTGATGCTGATTTGTCCGAAGATTCAATCCAGCTTCGTCAGCTTTTCCGCGAATTGAAACCAAAAAACCAAAAAATTGCCGTGGAATTACTGCGCGCCCTTAACCGCACCCAAGCCGAAAAATAAACAAGCTCTGTTTTGACGATGTAGGGGCTATCAGTCTCCTACACTACGCTCTGCTTCGCATAGGACAAGAACCCTGCGGGGTGTCGGATTAAACTCGCAACTCATTGATTTATAGAGCAATTAAAATTATTGATGAATATATAATATTCAATATAATCAACATGTTACGTAAATAAATGCGTCTAGGCTCGACAGGCAATTAGTGCAATATTAGCGGAACTGGACGATGACGATTAATCCTAAATTCATTGCAATTCTAATTTAAAACCACAATAATTCTGTAGGTCGTACTGAAGTACGACAAGTCGGGATGATTCCTGACTTACGAAAGTGACACCAACGCGTAGGTTCTTGTCCTATGCGGAGTTAAGGAGAGAGTGATGAAAAAACCGACAACAACGATTAAGGAATTTAACCAGTGGCTGCTCGCCCTGGTCGAAAACTTCGTCCTGCTGCTCATCGCCATTGCCACGGTGGTCGCCATAGGGGCTGAAGTCATGGTGATGGTGAGGGCGGCGCAAGTGTCCCTGTCCGATCTGCTGCTGCTCTTCCTTTATCTGGAAGTGCTCGCCATGGTCGGGCTGTATTACAACACTGGCAAGCTGCCGGTGCGCTTTCCGCTTTACATCGCCATGGTGGCGCTGGCGCGCTACCTGATTATGGACATGAAGGCCATGGAGGACTGGCGCATGCTTGCGGTGACCGGCTCGATTCTGCTGCTGACACTAGCGGTGTTCCTGATTCGCTACGGCCATGTGCGGTATCCCTATCCAGGCGACGAAACAGCACAGGAGCTTCGGCCAGTTGAGCGGATTAAGGATTGATGTTGTTTTAATTTGGATCTGGAATTACACCCGTCAACTCACTCATTTCTTCGCTTAGCGTTTTCACAGCTAACTCAACGATAGGCGCAATAATGGTGACTGTCACGCGGCGATTGCGTGAGCGACCTTCCGCGTTGTCATTGCTGCTAATAGGATGATAAGACGCCAGACCGACTGCACGCAAATGCTCAGCAGTGACTCCATGTTCGATAAATAAACGCACCACGCTGCTGGCGCGTGCTGCTGACAATTCCCAGTTGGATGGATACTGCGGGGTAAAAATGGGGATGTCATCGGTATGACCTTCAACCTCTATCGCATCGGTACTGGACTCCAATACGCGGGCTACCTCGGTCAAAGTGCGCATTGCTTTGCGCTGTAATACGGCCTCCCCCTGTTCAAACAAGGCGCTGGCATTAATCTCCACCACAACGCCACGAGGAGTTTGCGTCACACTGACCTGATTACTTTTAACCAACGGGGTCAACACCTGACTCAGTTTGTTGACCATCGCCTGCATGGCTTCATTCTGGCGGCGCTGCTGTTCAGCCAAACGTGCATTGCGCTTTTCTACCAGCAGTTTCAACAAGCGTTCACTCTCACTTAGGGCGACAGGCTGGGCTGCTTCTGGCTTGATTAAAGGAATTGATCCAAAAGCAAAATTCAAAGAGTTACCGAACGTCTTGTACTTGTTTTCATCCACTATCGATAACGCAAACAGTACTACAAATAGCGCAAACAGCAGCGTTATAAAATCTGCATAAGAGATCAGCCAGCGATCTGGGTTGTCCTCATGCTGTCTTCTCCCATGTCGTATTCGCGCCATGTCCACTTAGCCTCAGGAAGAAATATAGCCTTGCAATTTATTTTCCAGATAACGTGTGTTTTCGCCATTGGCGATCATCATCAGGCCGTCTATAAACATTTCGCGCACATTGACTTGTTGCAGGATAATCATTTTGAGCTTGCCGGAAATCGGCAGGAAAACCAGATTGGCCAGCCCCAATCCATACAAGGTAGAAATAAATGCAACGGCGATGCCAGTACCCAGTTTGGACGGGTCGGTGAGGTTTTGCATCACATGCACCAGACCCAGTACCGCGCCAATAATGCCGATGGTCGGCGCATAGCCAGCCGCCGATTCCCACACGCGTGCAGACTGAAAATGAAACTGCTCAAAGGTTTGCAGATCGATATCCATCACACTGCGGATTTTCTCGGCAGTATTGCCGTCCACCAGCATTTGCAGGCCTTTGCGGATAAAGGGATCGCTGATCTCGTCGATCTGCTCCTCCAGTCTGAGTACACCGTCCTTGCGCGCGATATTGCTCCATGCGCTCAGCTGGTAAACCATTTTTTGCTGAGAAATTTTCGGTGTGGAAAATGCCCAAGCTACCATTTTCAACCCCTTGCCAAATACCCTGCCGGAGTTTTGCATCATCACCGCACCCATGGTGCCGCCCAGTACGATCATCAGTGACGCGCCCTGCAATAGGAGCGCGACGCTGCCGCCTTCGAGTATGGCACCGCCGATAATGCCGGATAATGCAAGCAGCAAGCCAAAGATGCTCAGCTTATCCATCAGTGCTCCTCCAACATGCTGCGTAGCCTTGCCACTGCCTGGCTATGCAACTGACAAACACGTGATTCTCCCACGCCCAATACTTCGCCAATTTCACGCAGGTTCATGTCCTGCTCATAATGCAGGCCCATCAGCAGGCGTTCGCGTTCTGGTAGATTGTCGATCGCCTTGATCAGCGCATCGCGAAAACGCTCATCCTTCAATAAATCCATCGGATTGGATTTGCCGTCGGTTTCATAACGTTCAAAAAAATCTTCGTCATCCGCATTGTGAAAATCCTCGTAGTACATCAGCTGTGCACCGCGTGATTCTTGTAGCAATTGCTGATAGTCCTGCAAGCCGATGCCGAGCTCTTTGGCGATGTCGGATTCCGCCGGTGATTTCCCCAGCTTTTGCTGTGCACGGCTGATTGCACTTTCAATTTTTCGCATATCCCTGCGCATGCTACGCGGTAGCCAGTCTGCTCCGCGCAATTCGTCCAGCATGGCGCCGCGTATGCGTAACGAGGCATAGGTTTCAAAATGCGCGCCACGCAACTCATCGTAGCGTCCTGCCGCATTCAGTAAACCGAGCATGCCCGCCTGCAGAATGTCGTCAATCTGTACACTGTTCGGCAATCTCAGCATCATGAAATGTGCGATGCGTTTCACCAGGGGCGCAAACTCCCTTACGCATTGTTCCTTGTCGCTGATTCCTGTGGCGGTATACATGTTTTATATTGAATATCTGGCTGCTTGAATGTTGTTCTGGTCTGCATTCTGCTGCTGCAAAGCGGGCTTGTGCTCAACCAGGCGCTGCAACAGTTGATTCAGGGTAGTGCTGCCACCTTTTTCGGTGGAAGGAAGCAGCATCAGGCTACGTGCCAGCGCTATCAGTGCACAAGACGCGGGTGCATTGGGCAGCATTTCCACCAATGGAAGGTTCAGTTGTGTTGCACGCGCAAGGTTCTCATCCAGCGGGATATTGCCCAGATACGTAAGCGTCACCTTCAAATGACGCTGTGCCAGCTGAGCCATATTTTCAAACACAGTGCGTGCCTCCTGCTCGCTGCGCGCCTTGTTAACCACCAGATCGAAAGCCTGACGACCATAGGCGGCCATCTGCTTGAGCAAGGCATAGCTCTCAGTAATGCCGTCAACGCTCGCATTCAATACCAGCAACAAGGGTTCTTCCCCCGACAGGGTCGCACATACAGAATGTCCATCGGTGCTTGCATCCACCAACACCACATCCATGCCCCATGACGCAGCGCTCAAACTCTCCTGCAGGCGAGTGCGCTCAGCCTTACTCATCCGGCTAAAGGCCTGCATTGCGCGGGCACAAGGCAGTACTTGCACCCCAGTCGCCGTATGCAATATTACGTCACGCCAGTTCATTTCATCGCGAACCGCATTCAGCAAATCGTAGCGCGGTTTGAGCGCCAGCGTATTGGCGATATTGTCGTGCGTGAGATTTTCATCCAGCAGCAGAATTTTCTTGCCCGCGTTTGCCAGTGCTGCGGCTAGATTCACCACCACACTGGTCGCCCCCAAACCCTGGCGTGCTCCTACCACGGTGACTACACGCAATGAGGGGCGCACCAGCAAGCGGCGTAGTCCTTCTGCCTGATCGGTATTGTGTTTAAGCAACATGCACTCCCTGAGCTGAAGGTTGAGATACTTGGCCTGCCATCAAGGCAGGTATATCCAGCTCCATTGCCGCAAACGCAGCAGGTTTGCTGGATGATTCAAAAGCGCGATGCAACAGATAAGCCATATTCACCTCGTGTAAATCTTCCGGCACACGCTGTCCGTTAGCTACGTAATGCAGAGTCATCTTATGGCGCAACAGCACATCAAGCACCGCACCCAAGGTTGCTGCTTCATCCAACTTAGTGGCAATGCAACCAATGACCCCTTTTCCGTTATACATGCGCACCACCTCATCCAGTGTGTCGCCGCTGCTGGTGGCGTTAAGCAGCAGCAAGCGCTGCACACCCGCCGCATTAAACATGGCCGACTGTTCTGCCAGGCGCTTGTCTCGCTGCCCCATGCCCATGGTGTCTATCAGCACCAGCCGCTTGTGTTTAAGACCGGACAAGGTTACGCGCAGATCACTGGTATCTCGTGCAACATGCACCGCAACACCTAGAATCTTACCGTAGAGACGCAACTGTTCAAATGCACCGATTCGATAACTGTCGGTCGTTATCAACGCCACACTGTCTGCGCCGTAGCGTACCACAGCTCGCGCTGCCAGCTTGGCAGTGGTGGTGGTTTTACCGACGCCAGTAGGGCCAGTCAAGGCGTAAACACCGCCGCGCACCACCACATCCTCAGCCTGTGTCGCAACATGCAGATTATGCGTCAGCACCTGATTCACCCACGACATATCCGCATCTGTCGGCATCTTTTCCAGCAACTGGCGTGCCAATGCTGGGCTGAAACCGGCATTGACCAGATTGCGCAACAAGCGAGTACGCTTGGGATCACGCTGTTGCATATCAGACCATGCCATGCACGAAAACTGTTCCTGCAACATACTGTGCATTGATTTAATATCTTTCACCAGACCTTGCTGCTCCGGGGTGAATATGGCCTTGGCCGTGTCGATTGCATGAATTACATTATCTGTAGTTGGCGAAACTGCCTGCTTGATAACCCTTCTGGGTTGACCGGGATTGCCGACACGGCTGGAATTACTAAGTTGACTGGGGCTGGACAATTTTGCCTGCAGCTGCGCAGCTTTAAAGCCAATGTCGGCCCTGACATTGAGTTGTGGAATATCTTCATGCCACTGCTTCGATATTGCAGGACTCAACATTGCGGATTGAGGAAAATTAGACTTGGCGTTAGCTTGAGTCATGTCAGACAATGCTGCATCCGTCATCGCCATAATCTCGACGCCTTCATCCACTTTACGATTCGACAGAATAACTGCCTCATCACCAAGTTCGTCACGCACCATGCGTAGGGCATCGCGGGTGGTGGCTGCAATAAATTTTTTCACACTCATGCTTATTCTCCAGACATCAAAGTCAACCAGCGAATATTGGCGGCTTTTTAATAGTCACTTGCATTATCATCGTTTGCCGTCGATTCAGTCTGGCAAATAGGCGGGCGTTTTTCATGCTATTCGATGGCACCGACAAATGTCGCATGCAATGCGCCCCTACAGTCGGGTAGGTTGGATTAACCCCTGCCTCCTACTGTAGCTGTCACACGCACGGTTCTAAAACCGGGTACTTCGTCATGCGATAACACCTTCAGTTGTGGCAGTGCGCGTTTGAGGAAGCGTGCCAGCAGCTCGCGTATCTGCCCGGGCACCAGCAACACGGTAGGGAAGCCCAACTGCTCCTGGCTTTGCACCGCATTGCGAGCTTCGCGCAACAAGGTGTTGGCCAAGCCCGGCTCGATGGCTTTGCCGCCACCCGCCTGCATCGCTTGGGAAAGGATGTGTTCCAGTTCTTTATCCATGCCGATCACCTGCAATTCCTGCGCCGCAGGATAGAGTTGCTGCACTATCGCAGGCCCCAGAGACATTCGCACCAGTGCTGTCAGTTGCTGCGCATCCTGTGTTTGTACCGCATGCTCTGTCAATGTTTCAAGGATGGTACGCATGTCGCGAATATGCATACCTTCCTCAAGCAGGTTATGCAATACCTTCTGCACCGTGGCCATCGGCAGTAACTTGGGCACCAGATCTTCGGTCAGCTTGGGTGAAAACTTGGTCAGATGGTCGAACAACTGCTGCAATTCCTGGCGTCCAAGCAATTCGGCACTATGGGTGTGGATCATATGGCTGATGTGGGTTGCTACCACCGTGCCGGCATCCACCACGGTGTAACCCAGATTTTGCGCCTGATCGCGCATACCGGCCTCTATCCATACAGCAGGCAGGCCAAATGCCGGGTCGCGAGTAGCCGAGCCGGGCAATTCGCCCGTTACATTGCCGGGATTAATAGCGAGGAACAGACTGGGAAAGGCTTCACCGCTGCCGATTTCCGCACCCTTCAGAGTGAATCGGTAACCATTTGGACGCAATTCAAGATTGTCACGAATATGCACCGGAGGCGGCAAGAAACCAACATCCTGGGTAAATTTCTTGCGTATGCCTTTGATGCGCCGCAGCAGATCACCATCCTGCATCTTGTCGACCAGAGAAATCATGCGATAGCCAACTTCTAGTCCCAGCACATCGACTTGAGACACGTCTTCCCAACTTGCCTCTGTTGTTTCCACCACAGGTAAGTTGCTGAGATCAACCGCCTCAGCAACCTCTTCTTCCAACTTTGCCGATTTTTTCATCAGGTAATAGGCCAGGCCGCCCATTGCAGATGCCAGAAAAATAAATGCAAAATGCGGCATACCTGGGATCATTCCCATCGCCGCGATAATGACTGCCGTCAGAATTAGTGCGGCAGGCTGATTGAACAATTGTTTAACCAATTGCTGGCCGACATTGTGTTCACTGGCGACGCGGCTGACGATCAAACCAGCAGCCGTCGAAATAATCAACGCGGGTATCTGTGACACCAGACCATCGCCGATAGCCAATAAGGTATATGTTTTAGCCGCACTGGCCATATCCAAATCGTGCTGTAGCACACCCACCACAAAACCGCCTATCAGGGTGATCGCCAAAATAATGATACCGGCCACCGCATCGCCGCGCACAAATTTACTCGCTCCATCCATTGCGCCGTAAAATTCCGCTTCTTGCGCGACAGCGGCACGGCGTGTGCGCGCTGCCTCTTCGCCGATCAAACCTGCATTCAAGTCCGCATCGATCGCCATCTGCTTACCGGGCATCGCATCCAAAGTGAAACGTGCGCCGACTTCGGCGATACGCCCCGCACCTTTGGTGATGACCATGAAGTTGATCACGACCAGAATGATAAACACCACAATACCGACCGCGTAATTACCGCCCACCAGAAAATTGCCGAAGGATTCGATTACTTTACCCGCCGCAGCTGGACCAGTATGTCCTTCCAGCAACACCACGCGAGTGGAGGCCACGTTCAGCGACAAGCGCATCAGGGTGGTTAACAACAGCACCGTCGGGAACACCGCAAAATCCAGCGGATGCTTGGTATTCATGCTTACCAGCAACACCATGATCGCCACCGCGATATTGAAGGTAAACAAAATATCGAGCAACAGCGGTGGCAATGGCAATACCATCATCGCCAGTATCATCACGATCAATACCGGGCCCGCTAGATTGCGCAGCCCCACGCTTTTGATAAAGTTTTGTATGGATTGTATGGTTTGTAACATAACTGTTTGCCTTCTTAATATTTAGAGTTGCTTAATTCGTGAGACTTTTAAATCCCCCTGCTCCCCTTTTTAAAAGTGGGGAACTCTCTCGTTCCAAGGTTTGGCTTGGTTCCCCACTTTTCCAAAGGGGGGCTAGGGGGGATTTGCACTTGCACTTGCATTTAAATTCTCCAACACACTATTCCCCGGATCAAGCTCCAGCGGTACGTTCAAGTCCTTCGGTTCATTGGGTTGCGCACCCCCTTCTTTACGGTAGCGCTTCAACTGGTAAATATAGGCCAACACTTCCGCCACTGCGGTATATAGCGCTTCAGGAATAGAATCACCCAGCTCGGTATGTTTGTACAAGGCACGCGCCAATGGTGGTGCTTCAAGAATAGGTATGTTGTGTTCGGCTGCAATTTCACGGATACGTGCGGCGGTTAAATGCATACCTTTCGCCACCACGATAGGAGCGCGCATGCCGCTTTCACTGTAACGCAAGGCCACAGAATAATGAGTCGGGTTGGTTACCACCACATCGGCTGTTGGAATTTCGCTCATCATTCGGCGTTGCGCCATTTCGCGTTGCATCTTGCGGATGCGCGCTTTGACTTCAGGATTACCTTCGGTTTCCTTGGCCTCTCGACGCACCTCCTCCTTGGTCATCATCATTTTCTTGTTATGCTCGTACAACTGGAACGGCACATCCAGCGCAACAATCAACAGCATTCCAGCCATGATGACAATGAAACAATTCCACATCAGATTCCCCAACTGAGGGATCGCCACTTCCAAGGGCTGCGTCATCAACAACATCACATCATCCTTGTTATGCCAGATGGCCCAAGCACCCAGGCCACCCACCACCAAGGCTTTGGCTACCGCCTTAATTAACTCGACTAAACTATTGGTCGAAAACATGCGGCCGATGCCAGTGATGGGATTGAGTTTGGAAAGTTTTGGTTGCAAGGGCTGCATAGTAAACAACCAGCCATTCAGCAACATGGGTGAAAGCAGTGCCGCAACCAGCAGCAGCAACAAGAAAGGCATTAAAGCAAGTAGCGCATCTTGGGAGAGCGTGTGCAAGTGCGTCAACAGATGTTCGGTATCGTGGGTCATGCGCTGATCCAGCGTGAGACCGTCGCGCAACAGCTTGATCAGCTTCTGCGTAATAGTTGTTCCCATCATCCACAAGCCTGCACCGCCAGCCAGCAACAGCACAAAGGTAGTCAGTTCACGCGAGCGCGCAACCTGACCCTCTTCTCGCGCCTTATCTAGGCGCAGTTGCGAGGGTTGTTCCGTTTTTTCGAGATCGCTTTCTTCAGCCATGACTTAGTTACCCTGCTTGTCCGGGTTATAGTTGTCTGGTTATTATCGGTAATCGGGGGAAGATCTAGGCGTTAAACAGGACTGTTTTAACGGTGTTGTTTACAACTTTCATGCGGGGAATACGGGTATTGCATGGGGCGGGGGATTACAAACCAGAGAAAATAGTTCGAGGGTTACTTGATGCTCAACACTTTCAAATCCCCCCTAGCCCCCCTTTGGGAAAGTGGGGAACCAAGCCAAACCTTGGAAAGAGATAGTTCCCCACTTTCCCAAAGGGGGGGCTAGGGGGGATTTGCTTTTGGATTTACTTTTGCTACACCCGCTAGTTATGGTAAAATATTCAATATAATCAAATACTTACATAAATATCTATCCTCTTAAACTTTCACCACTGCAACCACCTGGTTGCCCTTGCCCTTGTATTCGAGCGTATCGAAACTCATCATTTTGCTTAGTGCGATGCCGCGTCCGTTGGGGTCGAAAGCGCGCTCGGCTGAAATTTCAAAGTATTGTTTGCAATCAAAACCATCACCCTCATCGGTGATGGTGATGCTAAGTTCAAGTGAGTTATTTTCCAGCACCACCTGCACGCGTTTATCGGCATATTTTGGCATATTCAAACGACGGCTTATCTCAATGTCCCACTGCTGCTCTTTCATTAAACTCGATTTTTCTTGGTAAGTGATTGCCAAATTTCCATGTTCAACCGCATTCACCAGCAATTCTAGCAAGCCAAGAAAAGACCGTTGAGGTTGCGGATAAAAACTGGACAAGGCGATCGCCAAGGAACGCGCTTCCATCATGGTCTGCAGCTTGAATTCGCAGCGTCCCAACACTTTGGAAAGATCTGTCTGTCCCTGACTTTGCTTGATGCTTTCTTGGCGCGACAGGGTATAAGTGCTAACTGCACTTTCTACAATGGCAAACAGTACATCTTCATGGACTGGTTTTATCAGATAATAAAATGCACCCGCCTTGATACCCTCGGCAATATCAACAGGGGTATCTGTTGCCGTCTGGAAAATCACAGGAAGATCCTTGAAGCGTTTGTCAGCCTTGATACGGGCGATCACGCCCATTCCATCCAGACGCGGCATCATACGATCAAGCAGAACCGCCGCAAAATCATGCTTGTCGCTATCCAGAATAGACCAGGCATCCTCCCCATCTACGGCCATTACAACTTCGTATCCCGCGCCAGTTAGCATTGCTTCCAGGATGTCCCTCATGAAAGCATCATCGTCAACTACCAGCAACTTATAAATTTCTGCACTCATACACTACCCCAATGTTTGGATTAAATTTTCAAAGAAATCACAACACAAAGACAACTCAAAAATTTCACTTCTGTTGAACCACAGCAGCTTCAATCTCCAGCGCAATTTTCTCCAGCATCACATTCATCCTGCCCATAATCTGAATGGCCGATTCAACTTCTCCGCCATTTTTAAACTGTTCCAAAGACTGGCACAGCTCTGCATACGCTAAAGCACCCACCGTTCTTGCCGGGGATTTATTGCGATGACCTAGTGCTGCGATCATGGGCAGGTTTTGTTGATTGATCGCCGCTTCAATTTCTTCCAATCCCAGCCTAGCCGAGCTCAGGAACTTTAGTGCAAATTTATGTATTTTTGCGGGGTCAGAACCGAGCATTTTGGCCAGCACAGACAAATCAACCAACGCTACATGATCAGAAGCAAGGGCTTGAAACCTTAAATTTTCCATCACAAAATGCGTGCGCGGGTCTAACTCGGGCAGCGCTGACTGCTTGATGACATTCCCCGCCGCTTTTCCTGACAAGCACTGCGCTAACACCGAGTACAGCTTGTCTGCAAATACAGGTTTGCTGATGAATTCATCCATCCCAGCCGCAAAACATTGCTCCTTGTCCTCCCGCCTGGCATTGGCTGTCATGGCAATGATACAAATATCTGCCAAAGCGGGAGTGCTGCGTATTTTCCGGGTAGCCTCAAGACCATCCATCACCGGCATTTGTACGTCCATCAATACGATGTCAAAGCGCTGCACCATTAGCATATCGATGACTTCCTGACCGTTATTGGCAACGCTTACTCTGGCACCAACCTCCTGTAGCATTTCAACTGCCACCTGCTGGTTGAACAGATTGTCTTCCGCCAGCAGGATAGAACTATTTTTAAGCGCGTCAAAATTAACTAGAGCAGCTTGGGTTTTTACATCCAGCTCACGCCCCTTGTGCAATCGCACCACAAACCAGAAAACACTCCCCTGACCTGGCTGGCTTTCAACACCTACCGTGCCGCCCATCAATTCCACCAACTGCTTGCAAATCGCCAAACCTAGTCCAGTACCGCCATACTTGCGCGTGGTAGAAGTATCAGCCTGCTGAAAAGGTTGAAACAGCTCGCTGATTTCGTCCTGGCTTAATCCGATGCCCGTATCGCACACTTCAAAGCGAATTTCAACATCATCATTACGCTCATCTAATAATTTAGCCCTGACGGTAATCTCGCCTTTTTCAGTAAACTTTATCGCATTACTGGTGTAATTCAGCAGCACTTGGGATAAGCGCATCGGATCGCCGCGCAGTGGCATGGTCAAACGTACATCAATATCAACTACAAGTAGCAACTGCTTACTTGCCGCGCTATGCGCAAGCTGGCCTGACAGACTGTTGAAAAGCGAATTCAGATCAAAATCGATCTGTTCGAGTTCAAGTTTGCGGGCCTCAATCTTGGAGAAATCGAGAATATCATTGATCAAGTTCAACAAATGAATTGCGGAGTAATCTATCTTGACAAGATAATCGTGCTGCTTTGCGTTGAGATGCGTTTTTAATGCCAACTTTGTCATGCCGATAATACTGTTCATCGGTGTGCGGATTTCATGACTCATATTCGACAGGAAGTCGCTCTTGGCGGCATTGGCGGCATTGGCGGCAATCATGGCACTCAATAATTTGCTTTCACTTTCACGACGTTCAGTGATATCTCTAGCAGAAACAAGGTAAGTACTTCCTTCATCCAGATTAATTTCGTTGGTTCTTAATTCCAACGAAAAAAGGCTGCCATCCTTACGCTGCCCAATTATCTCTCTGATCACTCCTATGATATTTTCTGATTTCTGATAACACGAACGATAGCCAGAATTAAGTCCATGTTTATTATCCGGCATGACAATACTGAAGTTCTTTCCCATCACTTCACTTTTACGATAGCCGAAAATATCTTCCGCCTTGTCATTCCAGTCGATGATATTGCCATTGGAATCCAACTGTACAAACGCATCTGGCGAATGATCAAAAACAGCCTTCAACCTTACTTCATTCAGCTTCAGGCTTTCTCGCATCGAGGAGAAAGTACTTACCAGATAACCGATCTCATCCCCCGTTACAGGCGGCAATTCCGCTGAGTAATTACCTATTGCAAGCTGTTTTGCCGCTTTAATCAAGCGCGACAAAGGCTTGGAAACCAAAACCAAAACCGTGGAATAGATCAAAAAACCAAAAAAAATCGTTGCAACAAAAATAGCAATAACGATGTCGCGGTAGCTTGCGTAAATCAATGCATCAAAACGGTTACGGCTAACGCTAAGTTCCACACTTCCCACAACAACATCCGAAATAAGCACTGGAACAACAAACACAGCGCCTAACTTCTCTAGATCGGATTTTGCATCACTGAAATCTCTGCTATTCCGCGTCACCAATAACTTGCCGTCTCGATTAAAAATATTAATCTTTTGCACGTCTTGCCATTTAACAATCCGCTCAGCTAACGCTTCAATATTGGCGTAGTCATACGCTATAATCATATGGGCGACTGCATCCGCAATCAGAGCAGTGCGTTCCTGCCCTGAACGATTGCCTTCTCCCGTAAAGCTTTTTTCCATATGATATATGTGAAACAAGCCTACGCTTCCGAAGGCGATCAACAAGCCAACACTAACAACAATAAAACTTTTCCATCGAAGATTGAGTCGAAATTTCCGCATTATTATCGGCCGTTTTATTATTCAGAATGGCAATACACTTTTTATATTGCGGATTTAAGTAGTTCAGGCATACAGAGAATTTCCACCAGACTTACATCGTCAGCAAATGGGTGTTTGCTGCAAAAAATTTCCAGCGCATTTACAATTGCCGTGAAACTTTGTTGGGTTTCTGTCGCTGCCTGCTCATAGCGCAACATTCCAAATCCTTCCCCACTGGAATTTTCCGCTTCGCTCAAGCCGTCGCTGCATAGCAGAACCCTATCACCCTTGATGATGTTCAAACTCACAGGCACAATATTTTTATCAATTTCACTGATAATGCCCAGCGGCACATACTGCGATGTAATCCTGCGCTTGATCACCGTGCGTAGCCCATCGCCATCCATGGCGCCCAGTACCAGCACCTCCGGCATACCTGCATTCCAGATGGAAATACTTTTCATGTCTGCTTCAAACACGACAAAATTAGCACACAAAAACATGCCCGTAGGAAGCAATTTGTGTAACTTGGCATTGATAACCGACAATATTTCAATCGCTGAAAAACCCTTGGCTGTCATCGCACGAAACACCTCTGCTGTCGGCAATACGCCTACTGCGGCAGCCAGTCCATGACCCGTAAAGTCCCCAAGCAAAACATGCATCTTCCCGTCAGGACAATCGGCGGTCAGCAGCATATCACCACTAAAAACAGAAGCGGGCCACAACAATGAATGGATATATTTGCTCGCGACGTTATCGGCTGTTACCGCACGACTGTAAATTTGTTCGGCGATAACCTGTTCTCTCAGCAGGATCTGGTTCTGGCTTTCGATTTTCTGGTACTGCTTCGTAATGGTGCGCGACAACTCACTAATGCGCTCCATCGCCTTGATTTTTGCACGCAGTATTTCCACATCAAAAGGCTTGCCGAGAAAATCGTCACCACCTGCCTCCAGACACTTCACCAAGGCGTCGCCTTCACTCAAGGAAGTCAGGAAGATGACAGGGACGAAACGTGCACCCGCCAAAGCTTTAATGCGTGTAGTTGCCTGAAACCCGTCCATCACTGGCATCATCGCATCCATAAAGACAATATCAGGCTGACGTTCGACATATAGCTCGACAGCCTGATTGCCATCTTCCGCAGAGATAGTTTGATAACCCTCTTTTATCAACAGAGCCTGCAAAAGTTTTCTGTTGACGGGATGGTCATCCACTACCAAAGCTAATCGCTTTTGATCGTTTTGGGGTTCCATCAAAATCTCCATTTTAATATTCCAACGGAAGGACTAAATAGGAGGCTGCTTACCTCTCAATCGTAAACAACTTTGCGAAATTTGCGATATCAAGAATTTGTGCAACACTGACCCCGGGCTTGCACAGCTTCAGACTTTTACCCGCAGCAGCGGTTCGCTCGCGCAACATCAGCAACATGCCCAATGCGGAACTGTCCAGATAATCAACGCCTGCAAGATTGACTTCGATAGCGCTAACAGCAGCATTGTTTAAGTGAGGATCGTATGCCTCTTTAAACTCGCGTTGAATATTAAAATCAAAGCGTCCCTTTATGTTAATCGTTGCTGTGTTTGCTACAACTTCTGCGCTGATGCCCATTACATTCTCCTTTTAGTGTAGTGTTGTTTTATTGATGAAACTTTCGAGCCGAACCTACCGCATGAACCAATCAAACCCTGATGTGGCGTGCACCGCCCAGCGACAACTTGTGCAGCACACGCTGCGCCATATCCTGTATCGGCACAATTTCATCTACGGCCCCCACCGCTATCGCTTCTCGCGGCATACCGAAGACTACACAAGTTTCCTCGTTTTGTGCAAAATTATATGCGCCAGCCTGGCGCATCTCCAGCATCGCATTTGCCCCATCCTTGCCCATGCCGGTGAGCATTACACCAATTACGTTCGGGCCGGCATGCTTTGCCGCTGAACGGAACAGCACCTCGACAGAAGGGCGGTGATGGTTAACCGGCGCTGCTTGGCTCAGTTCAGTCATGTAGTTAGCACCACTGCGCTTAAGCATCAAATGTGAATGTCCAGGGGCAATAAATACGTGCCCGGGCAACACACGCTCATTCCCCTGGGCTTCTACCACATTGAGTTTACACAGACTATCCAGCCGCGCGGCAAAAGTTTTAGTAAAGGCTTCCGGCATATGCTGTGCAATCAGAATGCCCGGCGCATCGGCTGGCAAACGTATCAGAAATTCCTTGATCGCTTCGGTACCCCCGGTTGAAGCACCCAACATAATGATTTTTTCGGTGCTGGTGATGCGATTACCCAAGCTAGGCAAACTTTCGAACGGGCTTGCTGTTGCTGTAAGCTTCTGTGCGATGCGCGACCTGCTCATATAAGCTGCACGTATTTTTTCCGCAATATCATCGGCATATTCGTGCATGCCCTCGCTGATACCCAACTTGGGTTTAGCCAGAAAATCAACCGCACCTAATTCAAGTGCGCGCAAAGCCGCTTCCGAACCACGCTCCGTCAAACTTGAAATCATCAGCACCGGCATCGGACGCAAGCGCATCAACTTTTCTAGAAAGGTCAAGCCGTCCATCTCCGGCATTTCCACATCCAGCGTCAGCACATCGGGATTCAACGTTCTGATCATTTCCCGCGCCTGCAAAGGATTAGCAGCCGCACCGATTGCCATCATATCCGGGTAACTGTTGATCACCTCTTTCAAGATGCTGCGTATCAATGCAGAATCATCAATGATCAGGACTTTTATTTTTTGTGCCGGCACTGTGTTTTGTGACATTTATATTTCCTTCAATGATGATTAAAACAATTCCACCTCACCCTGTATATCCGCCGTCATCAAGCGCTGCCTATAAGCCTGCTCGCGTTCAGCAATGGTTTCATTATGCATACTACGTATTTTTTTAACCAGTACACGACCAGTGGAAGGGAAAAAATAAACTTTGCGTGGGTGCAAATCGAGCATATCTTGCCCTGCAATTGCAATACCGTCGATACGCAAATAATTCAATAAAAACAAGGAGTTACGCTCGCCATCGCTTGTTGTTGCAAGCCCGTTCAGCAAGCTATTTCCACCAAAAATTTTGGCTTCCAGATGCTCACGCTGGGCGCCGTTTTTCAACAATTGGTTAATCATAATCTCCATCGCATATGCACCGTAACGCGCTGAAATACTGTTGGGATCATTATTGTCACGATCGCAATCGGGAAGCATAAAGTGGTTCATGCCACCGATACCGCTAACCCGGTCGCGTATGCAAGCCGCAACACATGACCCCAGCACGGTGACCAGCACCATATTGCGATTAGTGACGTAATACTCTCCTGGTAAAATTTTGGCAGCTTCCATATCAAAGCTGTCGTCAAAATACAGATTGGGTGAGGATGTCGCCTCACTCCAGTCATCCATGTGGATCACCCATTAACCCAACCCCTAAATCCCCCCTAGCCCCCCTTTTTCAAAGTGGGGAACCAAGCCAAGCAAAGCGAGGAACTAAGCCAAGCTTTAAAAGGAAAAAGTTCCCCACTTTGAAAAAGGGGGGCTAGGGGGGATTTTCTTTTGAACTGTTTCATCCGCTTATCATACTTTCTGCAAAGTCCAACAATGATCTACGATTTTCCCCCATGTTTTCTGCGTTCATCCTCCACAGCATGCTTGCGTGCTTGAGCAGAAAGTTCATACACCGTCTTGCCGCGCAATTTAAAATATTCATCGGCATTATGAAAGCTTTCCGAGTGTCCTGCATACAATAATCCATCGCTGCGCAGCAAGGGCACAAATCTTTTAAGGATCGTCAGTTGCGTGGGCTTGTCAAAATAAATCATCACATTGCGGCAAAATATTGCATCCACTGGCGTACGCACCGACCAGTTGTCATGCAGCAGATTCAGCTGGCGAAAGGTAATCATGTCGCGCACCTGCTGTTGCACCCGCACCATCCCCTCCTGCGCGCCGGTACCGCGATGGAAATAACGCTTCACCAATTCCGGCGACAGCTTGGAGATACGCTCCTCTGGATACACACCGGCACGCGCAGTCACCAGCACATTCGTATCCAGATCGGTGGCCACAATACTCACCTGCGAGGCATCGCGCCCCAGCGCTTCTAGCGCCGTTATCGCCATCGAATAAGGCTCTTCTCCGGTGGAAGCAGCCGAACACCACAACACGATAGGATGTTTGCCGCTCAGTGCTTTTAATTGTTGCGCTAACAGCGGGAAGTGATGCGGCTCGCGAAAAAAAGAAGTGAGGTTGGTGGTCAGCGAATTTGTAAAAGCCTCCCACTCGGTTTCGTTGTTGCTTTCCAGTAGCTTCAGATATCCGCCAAAGGTTGGAATACCGGTGGCACGCAAACGCCGCGACAAGCGGCTGTAAACCAATTCTTGTTTGGAATCGCTCAGCGAAATACCGGCATGATCGTAGATCAACTTGCGCACCCGTTCAAAATCACTTTTAGTGAAATGAAACTCACGACCTTCTCTTACTGCCTGCTCATCTGGCATTTTGATTACCTTAGTTGTAATGGGTAAAGTTTAAATTCAAGCTTTGTAATTCTAAACTATTGAGGGCTACTTGATACACTACACTTCAAATGCAAATCCCCCTAGCCCCCTACAAAATTATCGCCGTTTAAATTAAAACTCTTCCCACTCCTCCTCACCACCTTTGCCTGCCTTGGCAGGAAGCGCCTTGGCGGGTTTACGTGCTGCCGGGGCTGCTTTATGTACTACTGGAGCATGTTGAATTACCCGTGACGGTGCTGTCAATGCCGCCCTATCACTGGATGCGTGTTCATTGCTCAAACGGAAGGTGCTCACCAATTTTGTCAGTTCCTTGGCCTGTTCTTCCAAAGATTCCGCTGCCGCTGCCGCTTCTTCCACCAGTGCCGCATTTTGCTGTGTCACGTCGTCCATCTGGGTGATGGCCTGGTTCACTTGCTCGATACCGGCGCTTTGTTCGGCAGAGGCCGCGCTGATTTCCGCCATGATATCGGTAACACGTTTGACCGAGCTCACCACCTCATCCATGGTTTTTCCGGCCTTGGCCACCAATTCGGTACCTATTTGCACCTTGTCTACCGAGTCGCCGATTAGGGTTTTGATTTCCTTGGCGGCTGCGGCTGAGCGTTGGGCTAGGTTGCGAACTTCACTTGCCACCACCGCAAAACCTCTACCCTGCTCACCCGCACGTGCCGCTTCAACTGCGGCGTTCAGTGCAAGAATATTGGTCTGGAAAGCGATGCCGTCGATGACAGAAATAATATCCACGATCTTCTTCGAGCTTTCGCTGATGGAAGACATGGTATGCACCACCTGACCCACCACTTCGCCGCCCTTGATGGCGATGTCGGAAGCGCCTGCTGCAAGCTGGTTGGCCTGCTTCGCATTCTCAGCATTTTGTTTTACGGTAGCCGTTAGCTGCTCCATGCTGGCGGCAGTTTCTTCTAGGCTGGAGGCCTGTTGTTCGGTACGCGCCGATAGATCAGCATTACCCGACGCAATTTCTTTCGATGCAGTATTGATGGTGTCGGTCGCTTCCTTGATGCGGCTGATCACGTCGGTCAACTGCGCTACCGTGGAGTTGGAGTCATCCTTGAGCTGGCCGAAAGTACCGTGGTATTCATTGGTGATATTCTCGGTCAAATCTCCCTTGGCCAACGCACCCAGCACGCGCACCACTTCACCCAGGCTTACTTCGCTGGTTTCGGTGAGTTTATTCATGCCTTCACCCAGCTGCTTGAAGAAGCCGGTCTTGCCGGCCATATCCATGCGGCGGCTGAAATCACCTGACACTGCGCCTTCCACAATTGCAGCCACTTCTTTCTCGGCAGCAATCTCTAGGGTACGATCATTCCACTCTACTACCGAGCCTAAACGCTGACCCAGCTTGTTGATTACCGGGTTGGCGGTCAGTGCATAGGTGCGTCCACCGATCACAACTTCTGCTTTCCAGACGCTGGTAAAGGTTGCCAGCAATTGCTTCTGGTGCGCTGGATTTTTGTGGAAGCCATCGATATTCGTGCCTTTCAACGTAGCCGCATTGAATTTTGGCAGGTCTTTTTGTATGTCTTTTTCTCCATCCTTCATCATCGCCTCAACCGAGCGGTTGGTGTAAATAATGTTGCGGTCGTTGTCGGCGATCATTACGCTGGTGGCTACGTTATCCAGCGCGATCTGAATGCGCAGCGACTCATCCGCCACGCGCTTGGATTCATTCACATCAAAGCCCAGCTTGATCTGCATCGACAGTACCGCATCCATCACATTACCGATTTCGTCATGACTGTCGCTTTCGATCTTGTTGTTGTAATTACCCTCACCGATTTTTTTGAAGTATCCAATGATTCTTTGCAGTGGCGGCAGAATAGCGTTGAGCAATAGATAGCCAAAGGTGATAGCCAGCAAGACGCCGATGATAGTGGCAGAGATCGCCATCGTGCTTATCGTTGCGTAGTTAGTTTGCGCCTGCTCAAATAGTTTCTTGGATTCTTCTACTTGAATCTGACCCAGTACACTTGCGCCTTCAGCTACCGGCTTGAATAAGGAGGTGAATTTACCTTCAACAATTTTTTTGGCCTCAGCGATATCACGCTTACGTAGCGCGTCCAGGGCAGGCTGCACGGCTTCTTTGACGTATGTCTTTCTGGCTTCATCAAATTTTGCGGCAGCTGCCTGTTCAGCCGCATCAGCATAAGTGGCCAAATAGATAACCCAGGCCTCACTTATGCGCGGCAACTCCTTCTCCACCCTATCCAACAGCGCTATGATGTTCTCATCAGTAGGTGTGACGACCATATTAAGAACTGCATTACGGTTGCGCAAGGTACCGTTGTTGACCTTAGCCAGCTCCCTTAGCGCAGTAACACGGTCTTTATATAAGCTGCTAATGGCGTCATTGCTCTGGCTCAAGCCGACCAGACCTAGTATGCCAACGCCCAGCAACAGCGCAGTCAGCAGGCCGAGAACAGTCAGCAAGCGCGCCTTGATGCTCAAATTCTTAAACGGATTTAATTTTGACAGCAGACCGGTTGAAACAACTTTGCCATCCTGAATTTTTAAGCCATCGGCTTTGCCGTCCCTGAATAGCTGATACGCCCGGTCTGCCGCTTCCACCTGCAGGCGTGACGGCTTGCCGCGCACCGACATATAACCAGTGAGCTGACCCCGTTCATAAATCGGCGTGGCATTGGCTTGCACCCAATAATAATCGCCGTTCTTGCAGCGGTTTTTTACCATCCCTACCCACGGCCTGCCTGACTTGAGGGTGGCCCAGAAGTCGGCAAAAGCTTCTACTGGCATATCCGGGTGGCGCACGATGTTTTGTGGCTCGCCTATTAACTCGATCTCGCTAAATCCGCTGATGCGCTTGAAGTCTTCGTTGATGTAAGTGATTTTTCCTTGCAGGTCGGTCTTGGAAACAATGGAATCAGTATCGGTTAGTACATATTCATTATTGGTAACAGGCATATTAGTACGCATTATTTTCTCCTATCAATTCATATTTAATTTTGTTGAGTCGCGCTTACGCTGCAATTTTGTCTACCAGCTCCATTTCATTGCTGCTCATTAATTTCTCGATATCTACCAGAATCAGCATGCGTTCATCCACCGTGCCCAAGCCCATCAGATATTGGGTATCCAGGGTGGCACCAAATTGCGGGGCATCTTTGATTTGCTCCGGCTTCAGCGCAATCACGTCGGAAACGCCATCGACCACCATACCCACCACGCGGCTTGCCAGACTAAGGATAATCACCACCGTAAGCTCGTCGTATGTCACTTTTTCTAGATTGAATTTGATGCGCATGTCCACAATAGGCACGATAATGCCGCGCAAATTGATGACGCCCTTGATGAAGGCAGGCGTGTTGGCGATGGTCGTTACCGTATCGTAACCGCGTATTTCCTGCACCTTGAGGATGTCGATACCATATTCCTCCGGCCCCAGCGTAAAGGTCAGAAACTCCCTGTCCACCGCCCCGCTTGATGTTGTGTTGTCAGTTGCCATGCTTTCCCCTTTTATTCAGATATAGCGATGATCACATCCGGGTCATCTCGGTGTTAGTTAACGACAGTAAATGAAAATTCTTTAATTTTAAATTTAACAGTTGATCGCTTTAGCAGCGATGCCTAGCTTTTATATTCCAGAGTGGAATTAAACGCTGGCGCGGACTATTAGCATACGCCAATAAGAACAAAAAAACAGAGTCTTTTCAAGCCCTTAAAGCCTTGTTTAGAGCAAGGTCAAATGATGTACGTAGGCGCTAGGTGTGTGCTATTCCACGCCCCTAGCAGCCTGTCGTACTTAGATAACATATTAACGTAAGTGATTGATTGTGTTGAATATATTATCAACAACCCAAGCAATGTACGGCTACTAGCAGTAGGGGAGGTTTACGCGGCGCGCTTGATCTCTGCCACATGATGCGAGCTCAAAGCCTGCACATCCAGTATCAGCGCGACTTTGCCATCGCCCATGATGGTAGCGCCGGACATGCCGGGCACTTTGCGAAAATTTGTTTCGAGGCTCTTGATCACGACCTGGTGCTGGCCGAGCAGCTCATCTACCAGTAATGCGGTTTTTTTGCCTTCGGATTCGACTATTACGGCGATGCCCTGTTCGAGCTCGGTGATGGCATTGTCGATAGCAAATACTTCATGTAATGCCACCAGCGGTAGGTATTCGCCACGCACGTGCAGTAAGCGCCCGTCGCCGCTGACGGTTTTTAATTCTGCTTCGGTGATTTGTAGCGATTCAATAATTGACCCCAGCGGCAGAATGAAGGTTTGTCCGCCTACCGCAACCGACATGCCGTCCAGTATCGCCAGTGTCAGCGGCAGGCGGATGGTGGTGCGGGTGCCGTGGCCTTCAGCGGAACTCAATTCAACACGCCCACCCATGCCTGCGATGTTGCGCTTGACCACATCCATGCCCACACCGCGACCTGAAACATCGGTCACTACCTCGGCGGTAGAAAATCCGGCTTCGAAAATCAGCATCCACACCTGCTCGTCTGTCATGCTATCGCTGACATTCATGCCGCGCTCTTTAGCTTTGCTCAATATTTTGCCACGATTAAGACCCGCACCATCGTCGGCCACTTCGATCACGATGCTGCCGCCCTGATGGAAGGCATTCAGGCTAATTGTGCCATGTGCAGGCTTGCCTGCTGCTATGCGTATATCAGGGGTTTCAATGCCGTGATCGAGGCTGTTGCGAATAAGATGGGTAAGCGGGTCGGCGATTTTTTCGATCAGTGCCTTGTCCAGTTCGGTTGTTTCTCCTTGGGTTTTTAACACGACTTGCTTGTTGAGCTTGGCAGCCACATCGCGCACCACACGCGGAAAGCGGCTGAATACAAAGGAGATGGGCATCATGCGCACCGACATGATCGATTCTTGTATGTCGCGGGTGTTGCGCTCAAGCTGATTCAAACCATTTTGCAGTTGCTCAAGCGCGGCTGTATCGAGCAGGCTCGCTGATTGCGCTAGCATGGCCTGGGTGATGACCAGCTCGCCCACCAGATTGATGAGTTGATCGACCTTTTCCACGCTGACGCGTATTGAAGTTTCGGCGACGGCAGGTGCTGCCTTGTCGCTAGCGCGACGGCTGGGGTGTGCTTCGGGGGCTGGAGGAGCTACTGCAAGTGCTGGGGGAGCTGCTGCGACTGCCGGGAGATCGGTAAAAAAACCGTAGCCCTGTTGGCTTTCGTTTTCTGCACGGGCTGCGGGCAATTCTTCAAAAAAACCGTAGCCTAGCTCAACAGCAGCCGCGCCAGCAATTACTGGCGCGGGGATCTCGTCGAAAAATCCATAGTCCTCATCGAGCACCGCTTTTGTCTGGTCTTTACTGTGGGAATCTGGTTTGGCGGATTTGTTTCCCTTGGCTTTTTTTTCAGGGCTTTTTATTCCAGCTAGGGAAGCAGCCGGTGCTGCGTCATTTGTTGAGAATTGTTCCAGCTTGCCACA
This sequence comes from Gallionellaceae bacterium, assembly GCA_038925365.1. Lineage (GTDB taxonomy): Bacteria > Pseudomonadota > Gammaproteobacteria > Burkholderiales > Gallionellaceae > 39-52-133. The sequence goes on along the minus strand of JBCKTV010000011.1, from coordinate 8,802 downwards.
CACCGCCTTGATCTGCTCCTGATCGACCTCGCCTGCGTCACGGTGAGCCGCCAGTTGCATGGAAATGGCATCTCCTGCTTCGAGAAATGCATTGACCATATCGTCGGTCAGGGTCATTTCCTGTTTGCGCAGTTTATCCAGCAGGGTTTCCAATATGTGCGTGACTTCTGTCATATCGGTAAAACCAAAAGTGCCTGCCCCACCTTTGATGGAGTGTGCGGCTCGGAAGATGGCGTTGAGGTCGTCCATGCTAGGATCGGCCACATCCAGTGACAACAACAGGCTTTCCATAGAGGCTAGATGTTCTCTGGCTTCCTCGAAAAAGACTTGATAAAACTGACTCATATCAAAGTTCATAGCGCAAATTACCTGATAATTGAGCACCACCCCACCATAGTGGCGCATTGCATGCGCCACTATGGTGGATGATGTTTTAACCGATTACCTTTTTGACCACTTCCAGCAACTTGGCCGGATCAAACGGTTTGACGATCCACCCGGTTGCTCCTGCCGCTTTTCCTGCTGTCTTCATGGCATCGCCAGATTCGGTGGTGAGCATCAAAATCGGCACGCTTTTATATGCCGGTATCGTGCGCAAATTTTTGATCATAGTGATGCCATCCATGCGCGGCATGTTCTGGTCGGTAAGCACTAAATCCACGGTCGTGGTCTTAGCTTTTTCCAGTCCATCTTGCCCATCAACCGCTTCGATCACTACATAACCTGCCCCTTTCAGGGTGAAGGCCACCATCTGGCGTATTGAGTTTGAGTCGTCCACTGTTAATATCGTTTTTGCCATTTCTATTCCCCTTAAAACAAATCAATTTCGCCGATGGTCATCTTTTCCTGGCGCACCGGATTACGCTTGCTCATCTCATCAGCTACAGAAAATATATCATCAATTTCTAAGCGCATCTTATCTATCTTGTCGAGCGCAGCAGCATGCCCTTGTGCCGTCTGTTTCGACCAGTCACCCATACGATGCCAAGCAGATTCCATGCTGTTTATACGGGTATTGGTATGCTGCAGCAATTGTCTGACCATGTCCTGAAATTGCAAAGAGGAGACAGCGTGGCCTACCACTTTGTCTACTTCACTAGCAATATTACCCTGCTGCTCGATGATGAAAGCCATTTCTTTGTTCACTTTTTGCGCGCGATCCAATGCCGCTACCACTCGTTTCTTGGAATCCACCGCGAAGCTCATGTCCATCGAGGACATGAGCTCGATCGAGCGCTCAGCAGTAATGATAGCCTCTTGCACACCACTTACTGTGGTGCGTATATGCCGACTGAATTGGTCGGAGCGACCGGATAGTTTGCGCACTTCATCGGCTACTACGGCAAAGCCCCTGCCATGTTCACCCGCACGTGCGGCCTCTATTGCAGCATTGAGCGCCAACAGATTGGTCTGTTTGGAGATACCGTCAATACCTGCCAGTTCGGCCAATATACCACCCACCCTTTCTGACACCACGTCCATCTTCTCAACCAATTCAAGGCCTAGCTTGCTGTTGTGGATGATGGTATCAGTCATCAGCTGGAAAGTAGCCGCAATTTCAGCCAGAAACTCTCCTGTCTCAGCACTGTTTTCATATGCTATATTTTTTCCTAGGCCCAATGTTGTTGCTTGCTGACTTTTTATCAACCGCTGCATGCCATTAAAACTATCCATGAGTTTCTCAATAGCATCAGCAAGCAGCGCCTGCACTTGATCCAGATCGCCGCTGGCTCCTGCAAAATGGGTGGCGAATTGGGGGTGTGTCTGCATCAGCACGCTTTCAACCGCGCTCTGCTGGTGTACTTCTTGTGCCACCAGATTATTCGCTTGCTTGTTTGGGGCAGACGATAACAGCAACCACGCGACAAACAAGGCTAACACTGTAATTGCGCTATGTCCCAGCAGTGTAATCCAGCTCTGTGCAACGTCTAACTTTGCTACGTCTGGCATTGCAATCTCTGGCAACACACTATGCAATATCAGCGCAGCTATTGCTATTCCCGCTATCAACAGGATATTGCTTTTACCCTGTTGTTTACCCATCAAGGCGGGCAGCAATTTTTTTGAACTATTTTTCATGGTAATTGCCGACGGGTCATTTGCTATGTGAGCAACTCTTTCACATCCAGTATCAATACAATCTTGCCTTCGCTAGACATAGTGACGCCTGCCACCCCCTTGGGACGGAAAGTGTCCAGTGACTTGATGACAACATCGTCATGCCCGTCAAAACCATCTGCCGTGAGAATAAAGCTGTAGCTCCCCATCTGCATCAGCACGCCAACTTCTGAATTTCCTGTGTCTTCCCAGCCGATTAATTTTGACAGGGACAGTATCGGCAGTACTTCGCCACGCACCAACATAGTGGGTTTGCCAGCAATCAATTGTTGCCCGCTAAGGTCAACCGACATGATTTCACGCACCAACGAGAGCGGCACGGCAAACGGCTGATCATGCAAGCGTATCAGTAATACAGGCAGGATCGCCAGTGTCAACGGCAGGCAAATAGTAAATCTAGATCCTTGTCCTTGGATTGATTTTATTTCTATCGTGCCATTGAGTTTTTGAATGTTGGTACTCACCACATCCATACCCACACCACGGCCTGACACACTGGAAACTTCTTCTTTGGTTGAAAATCCAGGCCTTAATACCAAATTAAAACTCTGCTCTTCGCTTAATGTGCTGGCTTCTTCTGCTGTAATCAAACCTTTCTCTACCGCCTTGCTGCGCAGTAATTCCGGGTTCATACCGCGCCCGTCATCGGTAATCTCAATCAGGATATGGTCGCCTTCCTGACGCGCGCTCAACTGCACCACACTCTTGCTGGGCTTACCCGCTGCGGCACGTTGTTCGGGGCTTTCCACGCCGTGGTCAACCGCATTGCGCACCAAGTGCACCAAGGGATCGTTGAGGTCTTCGATCATGGTTTTGTCGATTTCGGTTGCTTCGCCCGACAATTCCAGCTCTACGTCTTTGCCCAGTTGCCGTGCCAAGTCGCGTGCCAAACGGGGATATTTTTTAAATAAGCGTCCGATAGGTTGCATCCGCGTGCTCATCACCGCGTTTTGTAAATTGACCACCAGCATGTCCAGTTGATTGACCGACTCATCCAGTGACTTCAGCGTTGCCGCAGTGACTTCTCCACGCAATATGTCGCTGCGCAAATGCGTCAGCCTGTTTTTGGTCAAGCCTATCTCTCCGGCGAGGTTAAGCACCTGATCCAGCCTGTCTGTATCCACGCGTATGGTGTTGTCTTTGGCCGGAGCATCGGTATCACGGCGCGGAGCAGGTGTTGCCGAGATGTCCCCGGGAATGTCGGCGGTGCGTCGTCCGAAAGCGCTCACCTTGAGCTGCTGTTCATCTATATCCACGCTATGCTCAGCCTGGTTCAGCTCAGCCACTGCGGGTTTTGCAGCAGCTATGACTGTTTTTCCCAGTACAGCGTTATGCAACATGACCCAGTCTGGCCCGTCTGTATCCGATCTTCCGAGCCCCGTTAAAGCTGCGGGTACAGCCGCCTCACGTTTCGCTGCGGCAGGTTTAACCGCTTTGATTTGTTTGCCTTGCAGTGCTGCCTCAAGCGCGGCCAGCATTTCCGCAGGTGCCGCTTGCGGTTGTACACTTCTACCCAAATCATTAAACATCAAACGTACTTCACCTGTCGCGGCGAGGATGACATCCAGCAATTCGGGGTCAAGTTTCAGCTCTGAGTTGCGCAGTTTGTCGAACAGATTTTCAGTCAGGTGACACAGGGTGACCAATTCGTGTGCATTTAGGAATCCCGCGCCACCCTTGATGGTGTGAAAGCCCCTGAATACAACGTTTAGCAAATCTTTATCCTGGGGCGACCTTTCCAGGTCCATTAGCTTGCTATCCACATCAGACAGCAAATCAGAGGCTTCCGTCAGGAAGTCCTGTAATAAATCTTCCATCCCGGTAAAATCGCCCATTTTAGAACCCCAGACTTTCTAATAAGTCATCAACCTGTGCCTGCGAGGTTACAACATCGCTACGACCGGCAGCATTAATCACAGGGCCATTTAATAAGCTTGCATCCAGCTTTGCCGTGGCTGGCGCGTTATGCACCAGCAACGCCACTAACTGCTGCTCAAGATTTTGCGTGACTTCCATGACCTTTTTAATCACCTGCCCAGTGAGGTCTTGAAAGTCCTGCGCCATCATGATTTCAGTCAAGTTGGCGCTGCTTTGCCTAGTTTGCTTGGGCACTTCCAGCAGATAAGCATGGGTCTGCATAGCCAACTGCTTGAACTGTTCTACATCCAGCTTGTTGTCAAACAGCTTCTGCCATTCGCCTGCCAGATTTTTAGCACCCGCCTCAATTTTGTCGATTATCGGCTGTGTCGCTTCCGTGGCATTGAGTACACGCTCTGCCGCAGCTTGTCCCATGGTTGCGATGTAATTGAGCCTTTCACGTGCATCAGGTATGGCAGAAGCAGCACTCTGCAATTTTTTGTCGTAGCCCAAATCACGCAGACTGTCGTGTAATGCACGCGTCAAATGTCCAATGCCATTGAACACACCCTCATCAGCAGCGTCTGCCCCCGATGTGCGTGCAACGACTGTGGGGGTTTCCTGCTGACCATTTTGATTTGCCGAAACGATGCTGTCGAATAATGATTCCAGATCATCCGCGTCGTTAGTTGCCGTCGTTTGTTTACTCATGACATTACTCACTTTTGCATAGTAAGAAAGATTTTTTGTAACTTTTCATTCAGCGTGACCGCTGTAAAAGGCTTGACCACATAACCGGATGCTCCCGCCTGCGCTGCTTCGATAATATTTTCCTTTTTTGCTTCGGCCGTGACCATCAGCACTGGCAGATGCTTCAAGGCCGGATCCTTGCGTATCTCCCGCAGCAATTCTATGCCGGTCATATTCGGCATATTCCAGTCGGACACGACAAATTCAAAAGCCTCTGCACGCAATTTCCTCAACGCTTGGACGCCATCCTCGGCTTCGTCGATATTTGAGAATCCCAATTCCTTAAGCAGATTTCTCACTATCCTGCGCATGGTGGAAAAATCATCCACCACCAAAATCTTCATATTTGGATCAGCCACTTTATTTCTCCTTATAAACAATGCGAGGACTGCTTAAAGTGCTCACACAAGGACTCAAAATCCGATTAAATTTCTCGAATTGTTGGTTTTTACCTTGATGTATGCACTTCACCTCCAATATTTTCACTTCAGCAGTGGTCGCAGTGTATCCGATAACATGGTCGAATCAAATTTTGGCACGTAGTAGTCCACACCCACGCGCTTGCCCATGGCGCGGTTTGCTTCTGACGACAGTGATGAGTGCATCACAACCGGGATATTATCGAAACGCCGATCAGCCTTTATATGCTGGGTCAACACGTAGCCATCCATTTCGGGCATTTCCGCATCAACCAATATCACCTGTATCTGGGTGTGCAAATCAAGCTTTGAATTCGTGGCCGAATCCGCCAATCCCTTAAGTCTTTGCCATGCCTCCATGCCGTTATGAGCTTGAATATTTTTCACACCCATTTTTTCCAACACTTCGAGTATTTTCTTACGCGCAACCATTGAATCATCTGCAAAAAAGACACACTTTTCATGCCCTTTTTCAATTTTCTCAATCTTTCCGACTAGAGCCTCGCCAAATGCGCTGGCGAGTATTTGCTCAACATCGAGTATCGACACTAGGGTGCCGTTTGGTAATGTGGTAATCGCGGTAATCAGGTTGTCGTGATGGGAGGCTATGTTTTCGACAGCATGCACCTTGTCCCAATCCACACGGACGATGCGGTCTACATCGCGTACCAGAAATCCCAGAACATGCCGACTATACTCGGCGATCATCATTATTTTCTGTTCTGCCGGATTGCCTAAATTCATAAATGTAGCCAGATTCAGAACCGGCATGACGTAACCGCGCAAGCTGGCTATACCGTCTACGCCATGCGGCATATTGGGGGTTTTGGTAATCGTTACCGCGCGCGTAACTTCCTTTACCTTGAATACGTTGATACCAAACGTTTCGTTCGAACCAATCGAAAACAACAGGATTTCCATCTTGTTGGAACCGGCCAGGCTGGTGCGTGCATCCACCGTATCCAGCATGCTGCTGCTCACGGCTAATTGTGTATTCATTTCTTCGAAAGACATGGCAACTCCCTTCAGCTCAACAGACGGATCAAGGTCTGTGATAATTTATGAGGTTCAAATTTGGGGACATATTCATCTACGCCGACCGCTTTGCCCAATTGCTGGTTTGAAATACTGGACAGTGACGAGTGCATCAGTACCGGAATATTAGCAAAGCGCCCGTCTTCTTTTATTTTGCGGGTAAGCATGTAACCATCCATCTCGGGCATTTCAACGTCGGTGAGTATCACCTGTATCAAGTCGCTCACCGGAATATTTGCTTTAGCGGCTGAGTCAGCCAGCTTGGTCAGCTCCTCCCATCCTTTTTTGCCATTAACTGCGGCAATATATTGCACCCCCATCGCATCCAGAGTACGTGCGATTTGCTTGCGTGCTACCGGCGAGTCATCTACGTAAAACACTGTTCTGTTTGCAACAGCGACCTGTGGAATATGTTTATATAAGGCCTCATCTGTTCCAAAATTACCCGTATCTGCGAGTACCTTTTCCACATCCAACATCATTACAAGCCGCTTGTCCGCCAACTCGGTAACCGCCACCACCAGGCCGCCCAGCTGGGCGTTAATCATATCCGGCGGCACCTTCATGGATGACCAGTCCAAACGCAATATGGTATCCACAGCCTCCACTAGGAATCCTTGAGTGTGGCCGTTGTATTCAGTTACGATCATGATGGCAGGCGTGGTGTCAGTCTGCATGTTGGTGAATTTCGCCAAATCAATCACCGGCACCAATTCCCCGCGCAAACTCACCATACCCTCCACCGCAGCCGCCATGTCGGGCGCCTTGGTGATTTCTGGGATACGCATTACCTCTCGCACTTTGAACACGTTGATGCCATAGGTTTCCCGACGTCCGCTGCGAAGGTCCATTCCCAGTGTAAACATGAGTACCTCAAGCTTGTTGGTTCCTGCCAGCTTGCTGCGCGCATTGATACTATTAAATAAATCAGACATTATTTCTCCCCATTCAGCATCTCAATCCTGCAAACCCGTGATCGACTTCCCGATTCCAGGTTCGATTGCTGCGTTCAGTTTTACACCTTTAACTGACCCTCTACAAAACCTAAACCTTCTTTCACTGTTGACCTGTAGGCTATAAAATTATCGTGAAATTACTTCAGTTGCCCTATAAATCATCATCTCAAGGGTTATAACGGCAGTAGCAGGCAAAACTTTAATAAATTTATTTAAACCTCAAAAAGCATTTGCCCACAGAGAAGAAACAATGAAATTGTTCCATTTCCATTTTAAAAATGCCACGTAAGACGGAATATGCCCTCCCCTTTGCATGGGGAGGGCTAGGGAGGGACATGCTATTTAACCGGAGCTACACCTGCGGGAGCTGAAATGGGAGCGGTTAGCGGCGACAAGGCAGAAGCATTTGGTAATGCCCCAGATGTATCTAAAATTGTTTTTTCCAGACTTTCATTTACTACTTCAGGCACAACTGTTCCGCCATCATTTTGTGCATCCTCTTCAGCTTTTTTATTCATGACAATGATGCTGATACGACGATTCACAGGGTTAAACGGGTTTGTTTTGTCGAATAACACGGCGGAAGATAGCCCCACTACTCGAACTACTTTTTCCTCATCCATGCCCCCCACAATCAATTCACGGCGCGAGGCGTTAGCCCGGTCTGCCGACAAATCCCAATTACTGAAACCTTTTCTGTCAGCAGAGTAAGGCGTTGCATCCGTATGCCCGGACAGGCTTACTTTGTTGGGCATCTGGTTAAGTATTTTGCCTATCTCATGCAGAATTGCCTTGGTATAAGGTTCAAGATCCGTGCGGCCTATTCTGAACATAGGCCTGTTTTTCTCATCCACGATTTGTATGCGCAAACCTTCGCTGGTGATATCCAGCAAAATTTGATTCTTATATTGCTTGAGTTTTATATTGTTGCTGATCGCCTCTTCTATATTACGTTTCAACTCTTTGAGTTTTTCAATTTCCTTCATCTTCTCCAAACGCAATAACTCTTCCGTTACCGCCTTGATAAGGTTTATTTTTATCTCGGGAGGGGTATCTCCTTTTTTTACCTCTCCCTCAGATTTGCTTAAATCTGTACCACCGCCTTTGATGATACTGGTGTTATCGCCACTGGCAGAGCCGCCAAAAAACGAAACCTTGATCGGCGTATTAAAATATTCTGAAATGCCCTTCAGATCTTCTTTCGCAATCGAACCTAACAGCCACATCAATAGGAAAAACGCCATCATGGCGGTTACAAAGTCGGCATAGGCTATCTTCCATGCACCGCCATGATGGCCGGCCGCCATCTTTTTGATCCGTTTGATGACAATGGGACGCTTATCATTAGATGCCATAAATTAGTCCACTTTTATTAGCGCCTAGCCGCCTCCTACACTACGCTCTGCTTCGCATAGGACAAGAACCCTAAGGGGTGTCGGACTTAAACGGGTGTTAACGTAACATGTTGATTATATTGAATATTTTACTTGCATCACAAGCTTAATTTCTCTATAAATCAATTGCTTGCGAGTTAAGTAGTGCTTCGTACACGACGAGCCATGCGTTAACGCTTTTCCTTAACAAATGATTCCAGCTCTGCAAATCCAGGGCGCTCTGTGGACAATAGTACTTTACGGCCAAATTCGACCGCCATCGCAGGAGCGTAA
>JBCKTV010000010.1:0-53913 GCA_038925365.1 Gallionellaceae bacterium | reverse complement strand
TCGTAACAGTCATGCTGGTAATGATGGCAATAATGATGGTGGTGATGCTGGTGTGGAAGGGTAACATGGGCATGGGCCATAGCAAAGATCATGCAGCTCACGCGCCCGCAGCGGCGGACACCACGCAGACAGAGAAGAAGTAGCGAGCGGTAGCAAAAAACACTCAAATTCACATGACCTTAAGGAAAATATCATGGCAAAAATAATTATGTTTGCAGTACACACTAATGAAGAAAGAACGACTATGAAACATAAGCAAAAAGGCGAGGTCCACACAATTGTGCTTGTAATGGTGGTAATGATGCTGGTGATGCTGGCTGTTGGCTGGATGTCGAAGGGGTAACATGGCAATGGCATAGGGCAGATCGGTCAGCCAACGCGCACGCAGCGGCGGACACCGTGCTGACAGAAAATAAGTAGTAAGTAGTTGAAAAAACTAAATGAATGAAGTAAATGAGTCGATATTGTATGACTGGAGCTAAGTTATGAACCGTTTGATGAAAATTTGTATTATTGCGCTGTCCCTTAATTCGGCAGTCGCATTCGCCGGAGCGGGGATCACTGTTTACAAAAGCAAGTCATGTGGTTGTTGCCAGAAATATGTGGAATATCTGGAAAAAAACGGCTACACCGTGAACGCAATTAACGAAGACAATATGGATGCCATCAAGAAGCGCTACGGCACGGCGAATGCGGCAAGTTGCCATACTTCCATCATCGAAGGTTACGCCGTCGAAGGGCACGCTCCAGTTCGGGCCATCCACAAATTATTACGCGAAAAACCTGCCATAGTCGGCATCAGCGCGCCGGGTATGCCGCAACATTCCCCTGGTATGGGGGAAGAGCGGCCCGGCACTTTGACCATTTATGCCATTCCGAAAGGGAACGCAAAACTCACTGTATTTTCAGTTGAATAAGCGCGTCTGATGAGAGAGAGGGCAGTTTTTTTCAATCAGTCGCACTTAACTCACAACTTATTGATTTATAGAGCAATTTAAATTGTTGTGGAGATGAAAATAATCAATGTGTTATGTCGGTTTTCACGTATAAGTTCGACAGTTTTCTAGCCCTGTTAAAACACCGTGTTAAATGTAAGTAACACCACCCCAATCGCCACCACCAGCATCAGCCCCACCCCAACCATCAAAATCTGATTTCTGCGCTTCTGCTGAGCCAGCAGTTCTTGCATCAAACTCTTGATTATCGTAGAGGAATGATCATTCAGTTTCTGATGTAACAAGCGAGGCAATTGCGGGAGTAAGGTCGCATAGCTGGGTGCTTCAGTTTTTAGTGCCTTGATGAAGCCACGCCAGCCCACTTGTTCGTTCATCCAGCGCTCCAGCCAGGGCTTGGCGGTTTTCCACAGATCGAGTTCGGGATCGAGTTGCAGGCCGAGGCCTTCGATGTTGAGCAGGGTTTTTTGCAGTAGCACGAGTTGAGGCTGGACTTCAATGCCGAAGCGGCGCGAAGTTTGAAACAGGCGCAGCAACACGCGGCCGAAAGAAACTTCGCGTAGTGGACGGTCGAAAATGGGTTCACATACCGAGCGGATGGCGGCTTCGAGTTCGTCTACGCGGGTTTCTGCGGGTGCCCAGCCAGACTCGATATGCACCTGGGCAACACGTTTGTAGTCGCGGCGGAAAAAAGCGATGAAGTTTTGTGCGAGGTAATTTTTATCCTCATCGCTGAGCGTGCCCATGATGCCGAAATCCAGCGCGATATAACGCCCGTCTGCCGCCACCATGATGTTGCCGGGGTGCATGTCGGCGTGAAAAAATCCGTCGCGGAAAACTTGGGTATAAAACACCTCTACGCCGCTTGAGGCCAGCTTGCTCAAGTCGATGCCCGCTGCACGCAGGGCATCGATCTGGCTGATAGGAATGCCCTTCATGCGTTCCATCACCATTACGGTGGTTGAGCACCAGTCCCAATACATTTCAGGCACCACCAGCAACGGTGAATTGGGAAAGTTGCGCCTGAGCTGGCTGGCGCTGGATGCTTCACGCATCAGGTCAAGCTCGTCGTGCAGATATTTATTGAACTCGGCCACCACCAGGCGTGGTTTGAGACGTTTGCCATCCGCCCACCAACGCTCCAGCAGCCCAGCGCCTACGTCGAGCAGGGCGATGTCATGATCAATGATGGGTTCGATACCGGGGCGCAAGATTTTCACTGCAACTTCGCGTCCATCTGGCAACACGGCAAAATGTACCTGTGCTACCGACGCACTAGCAATGGGGGTAATGTCAAAGCTCTTGAAGACCTCGTGTAATTTTTTGCCATAAACCTGCTCAAGCAGAGCAACAGCTTGGTCAGAAGGAAAAGGCGGCACCTGGTCCTGTAGCTTGGCCAGCTCTTCTGATATATCCAAAGGCATCAGGTCGCGGCGGGTGGACAACATTTGGCCAAATTTGACGAAAATCGGCCCCAGACGCTCTAGCGCCAAGCGCAGACGCACAGCTCGCGGCGCAGAGGTGTTGCGGGTGAACAGAATCAGCTTGAGAGGGAACAGCAGCCAGCGTGTGCTTTTGTGCACCAGGACAAACTCATCCAGACCAAAGCGCAAAACTACATAGATAATGGTGATTAGGCGAAAAAAACGCAGCATAAATTATTTTACCAGCCGGTGGTTACGATGCTATAGCCGGTTGATACGCTGCTCCAGACGTTCAACATCGTCACGCAACGCATCAACCTGCTGTACGAATTGATTGATATGGATGGATTTTGCCACAAGCGGCCGTTCTTCCGTCCAGTATTCTGCTAAAGCCTGGGTAAAACTGAGTGCGCTACCATGTATTTTCTGCTGTGCTGTTTCTGCAAGATGTACCAGCCGCTCTGCCGCAATATCTCCGGTAACACGGCTGATATCCTCGGCGGCGTCCCAGCGTAGATGCTTGCTCAAATAAAAGATCTCAGCGAGCAGGGCAGAGTCGCCCCTACTATGAATCATGGAAAATGCAGACTCATCCTTCAACAGCAAGCGTGGAAGCAGGCTGGGCGGGATGCTAGAAACGCTATCATCACTGACATCCACAGCAGCCTTAAGCAGCGTGCCATCGGGCTGCACGGTATAGGCAAAAGAAAACGGCGCGATATCAAATCGCGCCGTTTTACCTGCAAACTTTGCCAGCCGTTGCAACGCCCAGCCACTTTGGACTAGAAGATGGTTCAGTGCGGTGGCAGACAGTTGCAACATTAACTGACTTGCTGAATACCTGACAGCAACCAAACCGCCTTACTGTCTTTCAAGTCTTTCTGCACATGCCAGATTTCGTCGAAACTCTCGGCAGCACCTTTGTTTTCGCTTAGTTGACCGGTCATACGCACGCTGGCAATGGCGTGATCATCTTCGTTCACCACTTGCAGCAATACGGTGTTGATGTTGATCACTTCAGTTGCCTGGCTTGCATCGCCACGTTCCTGGAACTGCATGGAGACTTCAGCAAACATTTCAGGTGTGGTGTATTCGCGCACATCGTTCAGATCCTTACGATCATTGGCGGCTTGCAAGCGGATGAAGGACATCTTAGCACTGCGCAAGAAGGCTTCTACCGGAAAATCAGCAGGGATATTGCTAGCAATGGGTGCAGCAACAGCAGCAGAGGAACCCGCATATTGCTGCGTTTCCGCCTGGCCATAAGAAGGCGATGGATGACCTGCATATTGCATAGACGACTGTTGTTTTTTGCGGTACATGGAGATGCCGAACATGACCAAGGCAGCCAAAGCAACCATCATCAAGATGCTGCCCATTGCACCACCCAAGCCGCCGCCCATGAATAACGAAGCCAAGCCGGCACCGATAGCCAAGCCGGCTAAAGGACCTAACCATTTATTACCGGCAGCAGGTGCAGCAGCGGGCGCAGCTGATGCGGTTGGCGCTGTTGCTGCTTGTTGCGGCGCCATAGTGCGTTGTTTGCCGATGCTGCCACCGCCGCCCATTCGTTTCGCTTCAGCATTGGCAGCAAATAAGGTTAAGCTTGTTAAAGCAATGGTTAACATCATCAAAAATTGTTTCATGTATTCCTCACGTGTTTGTTTGGTTTAAAGTTAGGTATGAGTATAACAAAATCATGCACTGATAGTCAGATCATGATGGGACTTTGCTAGGTAAAAACTTGCTAAGAATGTGGGGGCTATTGGTGCAGTTGCAATAGCCCACCGCTATAGTTTGTACCCGCGATGCAGCGCAACAATGCCTGCGTTAAGGTTGAAATACTCAACTCTAGCCAAACCAGCGTCTTCCATCATTTTCTTCAATTCTTCCTGACCGGGATGCATGCGTATGGATTCGGCGAGGTAGCGATAACTTTCGCCATCTTTGGCGATGATTTCTCCAATTTTCGGCAGCAGTTTGAAGGAATAGAAATCGTAAAGTTGTTCCAGCGGTTTCCATACTTTGGAAAACTCCAGTACCAGCAAACGACCACCCGGCTTCAACACGCGACGCATTTCAGCCAGCGCAACATCTTTATGCGTAACGTTGCGCAGGCCAAAGGCGATACTGACGCAATCGAAATAGTTATCGGGGAAGGGCAGATGTTCCGCATCGCACTGTGCGGCGGGCATCGCGATGCCGTCGTCTATCATGCGGTCGCGGCCTACACGCAGCATGGCGTTGTTGATGTCGGTGAGCCACACTTGGCCGGTGGGGCCGACGCGCTTGGCAAACTTGCGTGACAGATCAGCGGAGCCGCCGGCCACATCCAGCACTTTTTCACCGCTGCGCACCGCGCTGATCTGGATGGTAAAGTTTTTCCACACACGGTGCAGGCCGGCCGACATCAGGTCGTTCATGATGTCGTACTTGCTGGCGACGGAGGTAAAGACTTCGGCCACGCGTTTAGCCTTGTCTTTTTCTTCTACCGTTTCGAAACCGAAATGAGTAGTCTTGGACATTACATGTTTCCTTGTAGATTGAATGTTAAATTGTTCAGGACAAACGAATTTTTTTAAGCAGCGCCGTGGTCGAACGCTCATGCAAAAAAGGAATGCTGTGCACGCTGCCGCCCCAGCTTATTACTTCTTTTGCTCCGACAATTTTATCCGGCGTCCAATCTCCGCCCTTGACCAGAATATCGGGCTTGCAGTTTAGAATTAGATTCAGCGGTGTATCTTCATCAAACAGCACCACCAGGTCTACGGCTTCAAGGGCTGCCAGCACAGCGAGGCGGTCATCCTGTTGGTTGATTGGCCTGTCGTCACCCTTGTTTAGACGTTTAACCGATGCATCGCTATTCACACCTAACACCATCGCCGCACCCAGTGTACGTGCCTGCGCAAGATATGTTACATGGCCGCGATGCAGCACGTCAAAACAGCCGTTGGTAAATACCAACGGGCGCGGAAGAAGGGCTACATGAAGTGCCATCTCTGCTGCGGAGCAAATTTTTTTTTCAAATACTGGAGAGGAGTTCACGTGCAAGGGTCAGTCAATATACTCGAAGAAATGCACGACCTTTTTGACGCCGTTTGATGTACTAGCAACGTCAAGTGCAACATCAGCTTCGGCACGGGTTACCAAACCCATCAGGTAAACAATATCTCTTTCGGTCACAACTGTGACACGATTAGCCTTGAAGAATTCCTTGCCAATGACATTCCGCAGTCTAAAATTAACATTGCTGGTGGTAATCGTGTCGCTACTGCGTGTGGAGAAGGTTGTGAGTGGGCCAATTTGCAATTCATTGAAAACGTCGCTTACGTTTTGTACTCTACGTATGATGCGAATGACATCTGTTTTGGCAGCTTCATCAGGCACCTCTCCAGTCACTAATACCTTGCGGTTATAACTGTTGATGTTGATGTGCACCTTGGCGCCATATTCTTTTTTGATACGCGCAAGCGCTGTATTTCCGATGGTACTGTCTTCGATATAAGCCCCCTCGGTGCGGCGGTCAGAACCTTTGGTGAAACTGGTGGCACAACCCTGCAATGCAAATAAGGCTGCTAGTATGCATAAACCCGAATAACGTAAACTAGGATAACGAAGCATTATTTCTTGTCTCCAAATAAAAGATGGTCTATGCCATCGCAGATGCAATGCAAGGTCAACAGATGAACCTCTTGAATGCGAGCTGTGCTTTTAGTGGGTACGCAGATATGAATATCGTTGGCTTTCAACATTGCAGCCATTTTTCCACCATCACGACCGGTAAGCGCGATTACCCGCATATTTCGCTCATGTGCAGCAGTAATGGCAGCTACAACGTTTTCTGAATTGCCACTGGTAGAAATGGCCAGCAATACGTCGCCAGATCTACCCAGTGCACTTATCTGTCTGGAGAAGATCTGGTTATAATCGTAGTCATTGGCAATCGACGTGAGTACTGAGCTATCGGTGGTCAACGCAATAGCGGTCAAACCGGGGCGTTCTATTTCAAAACGATTGATCAATTCGGCAGCAAAATGCTGTGAATCCGCCGCCGAGCCACCATTGCCACAAGCTAAAATTTTCCCATCCTTTTTCAGACATTCGGCCATCGCTTGCACTGTTTCGGCGATAGGCTGTGCAAGCACGTCTTTGCTCTGCTGTTTTACTTGTATGCTGTCCTCATATTGTTTATGAATTCTGGCAGTTAAGTCCATAGGTGCGAGAGTTTAATGATTAAAGTGAGGGTTGATTTTAACTGAAAAGACCAGCGATGTATGTTAATACTAAAGTTTCGGGGATAAAAATAAGAGCCTTTAATATTGTAACCAACTGAATAGTATTGAAATATTTATATAAATCCGGTGTAATATTGTTTGCCTTGTAAGCTTCCAATAAACCAAAAAGAGAGCCACGATTGTTGGCGCTGACTATCAATCTCAACTCATCCTAGGCTCGTATAACATCACGTTATTGCGCCCCGCTGCCTTGGCGGAATACATCGCTGTATCAGCATTTTTCAGCAATGATCTTTCAGTGACTCCATGTTCGGGGTAAACCGCCACACCGATGCTCGACGATATGTTGAGTTGATGCCCAGCGATCATAAAAGGCTGATTAAGAGCGTGCCGTATTATTTCCGCAACCGCCACTGCATCTGACGCAGCTTCAATTATTGGCAGCAACACAACAAATTCGTCCCCGCCTATACGAGCCGCGCTGTCGGACTTGCGCAGGCATTCCAACAGTCGTTTCGCGACCTCCTTAAGCAATAAATCACCAATTTGGTGGCCGTGCGTGTCGTTGACTGGTTTAAACTTGTCGAGATCAATGAACATCAGCGCCATGCGTTCTTGTTCGCGTTTTGCTGCGGCAATCGCCTGTTGCAGACGATCGGTAAGCAGCGTTCGATTCGGCAAGCCTGTGAGGGGGTCGTAATGTGCCAGATTCTGCATTTGCTGCTCTGCCGCTTTCCGCTCGCTTATATCGGAGAACAAAGCAACATAGTGGATAAGATTTCCTTCGTTGTCGTGAACCTGATTGATGGATATCCACTCGGTATAAAATTCGCCATTTTTACGCCGATTAAAAATTTCGCCTTGCCAGCTGTCTGTACCTTTTAAGGTAGCCCACATTTCTTTATAAAACTCACGCGGATGTGCGCCTGAGGAAAGCATGTGCGGGTTTTTGCCTATCGCTTCCTCAGGAGAATATCCGGTGATGGCTGTGAACGCGGCATTAACCTTGATGATGCGAGCATCCTTATCAGTCACCAACACCGCTGCATCCACCGTGTCAAAAACTTTTTCGGCAAGCTTCATGCCAGCTTCAGCGAGTTTGCGCGCTATCAATTCCTGCTTGAGTAATTGCGCAAAGCGTAGGGCACTAGCTCGGCTATAAACTAGAATTCCTGTTATGAAAGACAGCAGAATACTGATCGTGATGCCTGAAATAACGATAAGCTGGAATTCTGTTTGTAGCGGGAAATCAGCTTCAGTTTGCGCGTTTTTACTAAGCTGATAGGTAAACAACAGGGAAATAATTAATACGATCCAGGGTAACAAGCTAACGAGCTTGTATCTGGTCAGGATACGATTGACCTGCGACAACGGTCTATTTGAAAAAATTGAGAATATTTTGCCTTGTGTGTTCATGACTATCGACTCCCTCTGAACCAACATGCTTTTGTGGGCTTGAACGACTGCCTGAAACTGTTTTCACTATACCCAATGCAGCTGAGCAATTCAACACCAAATCCCCCCTAACCCCCCTTTTTTCAAAGTGGGGAACCAGCTAGGCATTTGCGTGCAGAGTGTTCCCCACTTTGAAAAAAGGGGGGTTAGGGGAGATTTAAACGTGTGGAAAATTAAGTAACTCTCAATCGCTTAACTCGCAACGCCTTGGTTTAAAAGAGAATTTCAATGGCCGCGCTTAATAAAATATTCTATAACATCAACATGTTACACCAATACTCGAACACCCCGCAGGGGTACTTGTCCTATGCGAAGCAGAGCGTAGTGTAGGAGGCTACTACCCCTGTTTATCCATCCTGCGGTATTGCACCGCCTCTGCGATATGACCGGATAATATACTTTCACTGCCAGCCAGATCGGCTATGGTGCGGGCCACTTTCAAAATGCGATGATAGGCGCGTGCAGACAAATTAAGACGGGTGATGGCTTGTTGTAACAGAGCGGCACTCTGTTCATCCACTACGCACAGCGCATCAATTTCACTCACACTCAATAGTGCATTGGGTTTGCCCTGTCGCAACAATGCACGTTGCCGCGCTGCTTCCACGCGCGTTTGAATCACGCCACTAAGCTCCCCATCACTCTGCTTGAGCAAAACATCCTGCGGTATAGCCGGAACCTCTATCTGGATATCAATGCGATCCAGCAAGGGACCGGAAATTTTACCGCGATAACGTGCAATCTTGTCTGGCGTGCAACGGCACTTGCCATTGAAATGACCCAGATAACCGCACGGGCAAGGATTCATCGCGGCCACCAACTGAAATTGCGCACGAAAGTCTGCTCGCCGTGCCGCGCGTGAAATGGTAATGCGTCCGCTCTCCAGCGGCTCGCGCAATACTTCCAATACTTTACGATCAAACTCCGGTAACTCGTCCAGAAACAAGATGCCGTGCATCGCGATTGAAATTTCGCCGGGACGTGGATTGCTGCCGCCGCCCACCAGCGCCACTGCCGAGGCAGTGTGATGCGGCGCGCGATAAGGACGTTGCTTCCATTTTGCTACATCAAAGGAGCCACCTAAAGATTGCATAGCGGCACTCTCCAACGCTTCATCCTGTGTCATTTGTGGCAGGATGCCTGGAAGTCGCGCAGCGAGCATAGACTTACCCGTGCCGGGAGGCCCACTCATTAAGATGCTGTGTCCGCCTGCCGCAGCGACTTCCAGCGCACGCTTGGCTTGCCCCTGTCCCTTTACTTCTCGCATCTCGGGATAGTTCGATGCCAGCGCTTGCGTGTCTGGAATGAAGCGCGGAATTACCTCGCGCCCACACAAATGTGCGGCAACTTGCAGCAACGATTTTGCCGCGTACACCGTTGCCTGCTCTACCAATGCCGCTTCGGCTGCATTGGCTTCCGGCAACATAAATGCGCGACCGCAACTTGCCGCGTGATAGGTCATTGCCAATGCGCCGCGTATGGCGCGCAACTCACCAGTGAGCGCCAACTCTCCGGCAAACTCATATTCAGCCAGCCGGTTCGACGGAATTTGCCCCGACGCTGCGAGTATGCCTAGCGCAATAGGCAAATCAAAACGCCCGCTTTCCTTGGGCAGGTCGGCGGGAGCAAGATTGACAGTGATATGGCGATGGGGGAATTCGAACTGGCAATTTTGCAGAGCGGCACGCACCCTGTCCTTGCTCTCTTTCACTTCTACTTCAGGCAAACCAACGATAGTGAAGCTGGGCAGGCCATTAGCGAGATGCACCTCTACGATGACCTGCGCGGCATCCATGCCGGAAAGCGCGCGGCTGTATAAAACAGCCAAGCTCATTGAAAAATAAGTCTCATTAATACAGTGAGGATCATTTATTTGCGCCGCACTTCGAGTGCAACAACACGCGCTTCTAGTTCAGCCAGTTTCTCCTGGGTACGAGACAACAACTGTGCCTGCACCTCAAATTCTTCACGTGTCACTAAATCCAACTTGGCAAACCCTTGCGCAAGCAGAGCGCGTGCATTTTTTTCAAAATCCTTAATCGGGCTATTAGCTACTGCATCTGATAGTTTAGCGGCGATTTCATCCAGCGATTTGGGGGTAAACATTTAGGTTATTCCTTATATACAAGTGGCTTACAGTGTAGCAAACTTTGCCCGCCTTGATCGCCGCACCTGTTTGGTGCCTGTCCTAGCTTATGCGCATTGAAATAGTGCACGGTTTGTGTGCATCGTGCTTAACAAGCATACTAAACCCATGTTTATAAGCAATAAAAACATTCTGGCATAGAAGATGCTTTGTATTGTTCGTGGATAACTTTGTCCAGCTCTTACCTAAATAAAGGAAACATCATGCAAAAAACTAAACTCATGCTTGCAGTACTTGGCTCACTATGTGCTATGCCTGTTTTGGCGCAAGTAGCCGCTGTTACACAGCATAAAGAGGGTGTCCACGTTACTCCCGCTAGCGCACACACCGTTACTGGTAACGTTGGGTTGGTTAGCAACTATATCTTCCGTGGTATCACACAAACCTCGGGCAAGCCAGCTGTACAGGGCGGTATGGACTATGCACATGCCAGCGGTTTTTATGCTGGGCTGTGGGGTTCCAATGTAAGCTGGATTGCTGACAGTGGCACTGTTGCATCAGGTATGGTACCTGTGGAGCTGGATACCTATCTTGGTTACAAGGGTGGGATTGTCGAGGATGTCACCTACGATGTCGGTGCTGTTCGTTACAACTACATGGGTATGTACACGCCAAAAACGGGTTTCGCTAAAGCAGATACCGCGGAAGTTTATGCAGCACTCAGCTACAAATTCCTCTCGGCAAAGTATTCTCACAGTGTACTTAATCAGTTCCTGACTGTTCCAGACACAAAGAATACCAACTACATTGAGTTGAATGCTAACTACACCATCCCTGATACTACCTATACCTTGATTGGTCACGTAGGCAAACAGACATACAACGGCGCAGCTGGTACAGGAGCTAATACCGCCACTTACACAGACTACAAAGTTGGCGCGGCCAAAGACTTCAGCGGATATGTTGTTACAGCAGCGTATACAACAACCGATGCCAAGGATGGCGGCTTCTACACCTACGCTGACAAAGGTGGCAATTGGGGTGGTGGCATGGCAGCAGTATCGGTGACTCGTGCATTCTAATTTTTAAGCCGCATAAATACATTAGAACCTTATAGGAGAGCAATATGAAAATGGTTACCGCAATCATCAAGCCATTCAAGCTTGACGAAGTTCGTGAAGCCCTTTCCGCCATAGGCGTACAGGGTATTACCGTAACGGAAGTCAAAGGCTTCGGACGGCAAAAGGGGCACACCGAGTTGTATCGTGGTGCGGAATATGTGGTGGACTTCTTGCCCAAGATCAAACTTGAAGCAGCGATCAAAGCCGACATGCTGGATCAGGTTCTGGAAGCAATCGAGAAGGCTGCACAAACCGGCAAAATCGGCGATGGCAAAATCTTCGTTACCAGCATCGAACAAGTTATCCGCATCCGCACCGGCGAGTCCGGCGTGGAAGCCCTATAGGGAGCCAAGAAATGAAGAAACTATTTGTACTTTTCAGTCTGCTTGCCATGCTTACAGGCATGTCGTTGCCGGCGTTCGCTGCTGATGCAGCGACACCTGCGGCAACCGCAGCAGTGACTGCTGAACCCGCAGCGGCTCCAGCACCCGTGCCGAACAAAGGCGACACCGCTTTCATGATTAGCTCGACCATTCTCGTGATCCTGATGACATTGCCCGGACTGGCCTTGTTCTACGGTGGCCTGGTACGCAGCAAAAACATGCTGTCAGTGCTGACACAGGTGTTTGTGATCTTCTGTGTCATCTCTGTGTTGTGGGTCATTTATGGCTACAGTCTGGCCTTCACTGCGGGCGGTAGCATGAACAGCTTTATCGGCGGCTTCTCCAAAGCCTTCCTTGCCGGTGTAACCCCTGACTCTGTGGTTGAAACATTCAGCAAAGGTGTTGTCATTCCTGAGTTGCTGTTTATGGTGTTCCAGTTGACCTTCGCTGCAATCACCGTTGGCCTGATCGTCGGTGGCCTAGCTGAGCGTATCAAGTTCTCAGCATTGCTGATATTTGCGGTGTTGTGGTTCACCTTCTCTTACCTGCCGATGGCGCACATGGTGTGGTTCTGGGGCGGTCCTTCTGCTTACGCTGATCCATCCGGTTTCCTCTTTGGCAAGGGTGCGCTGGACTTCGCGGGCGGCACTGTCGTGCATATCAATGCCGGGATGGCTGCGCTGATGGGTGCCTTCGTATTGGGCAAGCGTATCGGTTACGGCAAAGAGGCCTTAACTCCGCACAACCTGACCATGACCATGGTTGGTGCTGCGCTGCTGTGGGTGGGTTGGTTTGGTTTCAATGCAGGCTCCAACCTTGAAGCCAACGGCATCGCAGTATTGGCGCTGGTTAACACCGTTGTGGCAACTGCTGCTGCGGCGCTGTCCTGGATGTTTGTAGAATGGATGTTGCGTGGCAAACCCAGTTTATTGGGTGTTGCTTCAGGTGCCGTAGCAGGTTTGGTGGCGGTTACGCCGGCAGCCGGATTCGTTGGCCCGATGGGCGCTATCGTGTTAGGTATGATCTCCGGTGTAGTCTGCTTCTGGGGTGTTACCGGCCTGAAGAAAATGCTCGGTATAGATGACTCGCTCGATGTGTTTGGTATACATGCTGTAGGTGGTATCGTGGGTGCGCTTGGCGTCGGCATCTTCGCAGCACCTAGCTTGGGCGGCACCGGCGTATTCGACTACGCAGCAAATGCAGTAGGTGAATATTCCATCATCGGCCAACTTACTAGCCAGGCTTGGGGTGTGGGTACTGTGATACTGTGGTCCGGCATCGTCAGCTTCGTGCTGTTCAAGTTGATTGATATGGTCATAGGCTTGCGTGTCACTGAAGAAGCAGAACGCGAAGGTCTGGATACAACGACTCATGGCGAACGTGCTTACAATATGTAACTTGGTAATATGTAGTATTGCTGCGTAGTATTCAGCAAACAAAAAGCCCCGCAATTGCGGGGCTTTTTGTTTGTTTCGTGGTCAACACTTGCCCGCCTTTGTTTGATGCGGTGAAGAAATAAAGTCAATTAAAGAACGAGTTGTTATAATCTGATATCTAAAGGTCAGCTCTAAAAATACGATTTTGCGCGCAAGCGCTCTGCTGATGGGCTATATAAATCACCTTGTTACAGATAAAATATTCAATATAATCAATGACTTGAATAATATTCATATCCAGGCTCGACTGGCTGCTAGGCTGTCTTAGACAGCTTGATTTTTTAGAGTAGCCCTACAGAAAAAGGAAAAACTGATGCGTAATTTTTTCATACTGAGCTGCTTCCGCTATTATTTGCTACTGTCTGGTTTTTTACTGCTGTCCGCTTGCGGTGAAAAAGAGCGCGATTACCAGCCCACGCTTTCCGCGCAACAAGCGCAAACTGACGTTAAGCACTACGTTTTCGCCATCCACCCCTTGCACAATCCAGAACGCTTGCTCGATCTTTACGGGCCAGTGATCGACTATCTCAACCGACACATCAAGGGCGCACATTTGACGCTGGAGGCCTCGCGCAATTACGAGGAATTCGACAAGAAACTTTATGCCGGCAAGCCCGATTTCGCACTACCAAATCCCTACCAGACCATCAACTCGCTCAAGCATGGCTACCATGTGTTCGCCAAGATGGGGGATGACCAGAATTTCCGTGGCATTTTGCTGGTGCGGCGCGATGCGGGCATCCGCACGGTAGCTGACCTCAAGGGTAAAAAAGTAAGCTATCCGGCGAAGACTGCGCTGGCGGCGACCATGATGCCGCAATATTATTTGCACACCCACGGCCTGGACGTGAACAAGGATATCGAGAACCTGTATGTCGGCTCGCAGGAGTCTTCCATCATGAATGTCTATTTGGGGCGGGTTGCTGCGGGAGCAACCTGGCCGGTGCCGTGGTTGCTGTTCCAAAAAGAGCATCCCGATAAGGCGGCGCAACTCGAAGCAAAATGGCAGACCGATCCGTTGATTAACAATAGCCTGGTCGCCCGCAACGATGTGCCGCCGGAGTTTGTTGAGCAGGTGGCACAACTGCTGGTGACGCTACACGAGAACGCGGAAGGTCGCGCAATACTGGAACGCTTGCCGATTTCGCGTTTTGAGCGCGCCAACGATGCGAGCTATGATGTGGTGCGCTCCTTCCTTAATACGTTTTCGCGCACGGTGCGCCAGTTGGAGCATTAATGAAATTTTCAGTTATTCCCTTGCTGCGGCAAATTTGGTTTTCTTCTATCCGGCGTCAAATCACACTGTCGTTCGTGGCGGTATCCGGCGTGGTGCTGTTGCTGTTCGGCTACAGCATCGTGCAACTGGAGCGCAATTTTCTGCGCAAGCAGAGTGTCGAGTACGCGCAAGGCCTAGCTCATACAGTGTCGGTGAGCAGCACTTCTTGGGTGATCGCCAACGATGTAGTCGGTTTGCAGGAAGTGATGAAAAGCGTAGCGCAGAGTCGTGATCTGCGCTACGCGATGGTGCTTACACCCAAGGGCTTTGTGTTGGCTTCCAGCGACCCAAAAAATATCGGTCTGGTCGCCAGCGATGAGGTGAGTCTCAGCCTGTTTGAATCAGGAAAAGCGCTAGCAACCGTGCTGATCGACAACGACCTATTGCTGGATGTTGCGGCACCCGTGATGGCGGGTAGTCGCTTGGTAGGCTGGGTGCGGATTGGTTTTGGGCGCGAAGAGACTAACCGTAATTTGCGCCATGTAGAACAGCTAGGCTACTTGATGATGGCTGTTTCCGTCATAGCAGCGCTGCTGGTCGCGTTGGGTTTGTCCGGCAGCTTGGTCGGGCGCTTGCAGCGGCTGGTGACGCTGGCTAACCAGGTTCATGCCGGGCAACGCAATGTGCGGGCTACGGTGGATGGCAGCGACGAAGTGTGTGTGCTGGCCAATAACTTTAACGAAATGCTGGATGAGCTCGAACAATCAGAAACGCGATTCCGCAAACAAAGCCAACATCTTTCCGAAGTAATATGGGCCACCGACAGCGGCACCTGGGAATGGAATGTACAAACGGGTGAAACCATATTCAATGAGCGTTGGGCAAAAATCGTAGGCTATACCTTAGAAGAGCTCGCGCCGATCAGCATCGACACCTGGAGCAAGCTGGTTCATCCTGACGACGGAAAACGCTCTGGTGAATTGCTGACACAATGCTTCAATCGTGAGTCAGAGACCTACATGTACGAAGCGCGTATGCGCCACAAAAATGGTGAGTGGGTCTGGGTAATGGATCGCGGTCGGGTGGTCGAATGGACGGAGGATGGCAAGCCTTTGCGCATGTCGGGCACACATCAGGACATCACCGAGCGCAAGCAGGCTGAACAATCACTGCGTGCCAGCGAAGAAAAATCCCGTGCTTTTTTTGATCACTCCATGGTTGGAATGGCCGTGACTAGTTTGGAAAAAGGTTGGGTAAACGTCAATGACGCGCTGTGTGCGTCACTCGGATATTCGCGCGAAGAATTGATTCGCTTGACTTGGGCTGAGTTGACCTATCCAGAAGATCTTGCCTTAGATAATGCACAGTTCAACCGAGTTTTAAAAGGTGAAATCGACAACTATGCTTTAGACAAACGTTTTGTCCACAAGGATGGGCACTTGGTTTATACCCGGCTAGCTGTGAGCTGTGTTCGCAAAAATGACGGTACTGTTGACTATGTGGTAGCGCTGGTGGATGACATCACCGAGCGCAAGCTCGCCGAGGCGGAGCTTCTCCGCTTTAAGAATGTCCTGGACAACACGCTGGACATGATTTTTATGTTTGAGCCGGAGTCCCTGCGTTTTGTTTACGTGAATCAGGGGGCTATCCTGAGCATTGGTTATAGCCGGGAAGAGCTTCTTGGGATGACGGCCTACCAGATTGAACCTCTTCTGCCTGAGCACAAATTTCGTCAACTCATCGCGCCACTGCTCGAAGGCGAACAGCCATCGCTACGTTTTGAGACGCTGCACCGGCGTAAAAACGGCAGCAATTTTTCGGTCTCTGTTTTCTTGCAACTGGTAACGCAGATCGACGGCTCCAGCCTGTTTGTCGCGACCATGCACGACATCACCGAGAAAAAGGAGTCGGAACAGGTGATCTGGCAACAAGCCAATTTCGATACCTTGACCGACCTGCCCAACCGCCGCATGTTTCACGACAGGCTAGAGCAGGAAATCAAGAAGTCGCATCGTTCCGGTTTGCCGATGGCGCTGATGCTGTTGGATCTTGATCGCTTTAAAGAGGTGAACGACAGCCTGGGACACGCTCAGGGCGATGTATTGCTGATTGAGGCAGCACGGCGAATTTCTGAGTGCGTACGCGAATCAGATACCGTGGCTCGCCTGGGTGGCGACGAATTTACGGTCATCTTGACCGAGCTGGAGGATGTCAATAGTGTCGAGCGCATTGCGCAGAATATTATTGAGCGCCTTTCAGCCCCCTTTCAGCTACTGCAAGAGACGGTCTTTGTGTCTGCCAGTGTGGGCATTACCCTGTATCCCGACGATGCTATGAGTATTGAAGCGCTGATGAAGAACGCCGATCAGGCGATGTACCTCGCCAAAAACTCAGGACGCAACCGCTTCCGCTACTTCACTGCGGCCTTACAGGAAGCTGCCCAAAACCGCCTGCGTCTGATCAGCGATATGCGCAGTGCTTTAGCATGTAATCAGTTCAGGGTGTTTTACCAACCCATCGTGACACTGGCAAACGGTGTCATCCACAAAGCAGAAGCGCTGCTGCGCTGGCAGCATCCGATACGCGGTTTCATCAATCCCGCTGAATTTATTCCTCTCGCCGAAGAAACCGGCATGATTATCGACATTGGCGACTGGGTGTTTAGAGAAGTAGCAAGTCAAGCAGCGCACTTGCGTGAATCTCACTATGCAAAATTCCAGATTAGCGTCAACGTTTCTCCCGTTCAGTTCCGCCACAAAGGCAGCGACTTCAAGGCATGGTTGGATTATCTGCAACAACTCGGCCTGCCCGGGCAAAACATCGTGGTTGAAATTACCGAAGGGCTACTGCTAGATGCCGATACCTCTGTTACCGACCAACTGCTGGAATTCCGCGACGCGGGCGTTCGTGTCTCGCTGGACGATTTTGGTACAGGCTATTCATCACTTTCCTATCTGAAAAAGTTCGACATCGATTACCTCAAGATAGATCAATCGTTTGTACGCAACCTAGCAGATGACCCGAACGATCAGGCATTGTGCGAGGCGATTATCGTGATGGCGCATAAGCTGGGACTCAAAGTAATTGCAGAGGGCGTGGAAACCGAACAGCAACGCGACCTGCTTGCCGCTTACGGTTGCGACTATGCGCAGGGCTGGTTGTATTCCAAGGCGATTCCGGCAGGGGAGTTTGAGGCGCTACTGCAGAGGCAGGGTCGCACATAGTGCGGGGACCCAACAGCGTACTCCTTGCGGGTGAAGAAACAGGCAAAGCAAGGTGGCGCCTATGATAATATATTCAATATAATCAATTAGTTATGTCAACGTCCTGCCTAAGTACGAGTGTCTCTTTCTGAAGTAATTTATAATAAAAAGTGCATATACATAGCCCTCCTCAAGCAAATTTAGTGCTACAGATTTTCAATACTTTTCCTTAAAAAATAAAACATTAATGTCTAAAAACAAAGTAGATATATTACTCGTTGGCGCTGGCGTAATGAGTGCAACCCTAGCTATGCTGCTGTCTCGACTAGCGCCTACACTTAAAATTCTGATGGTTGAGCGTTTAAATAAAGTGGCCAGCGAAAGCACCCACAGCATGAATAATGCCGGTACCGGACATGCGGGTTACTGTGAATTGAATTACACACCGCAACAGGCAGATGGCAGCATAGATATCAACAAAGCGTTGGCTATCAATGCCGGATTTGAAGTGTCACTACAATTTTGGTCGTGGCTGGTCGAGCAAAATGTGCTGCCCGCTTCACACGAATTCATCAACTCGATTCCGCATCAAAGTTTTGTGTGGGGTGATAAGGATGTCGACTTTTTGCGCAAGCGCTTTGAACTGCTGCACAAGCACCATCTGTTTGAAGAAATGGAATACAGCGAAGACCATGCCGTGCTGCGCAAGTGGATGCCGCTGGTGATGGCACAACGCGACCCGAAGCAGAAGGTTGCGGCAACACAGGTGAAGCACGGCTCGGATATCGATTTCGGTTCCTTGACCCGCCACATGATCAAATCGCTGAAGAAGCAACCAAACTTTGAATTATTGCTAGGACATTCAATTGAAAATTTAAAACAGCAAAGCAACGGCCACTGGAAGGTCAGCATCAAGGACAGCCACAGCGAGGCAAGCAAAACGATAGAGGCAGGTTTTGTGTTCCTCGGCGCGGGCGGCGGTGCACTGCCCTTGTTACAAAAAACCGGCCTGCCGGAAAGCAAGGGTTATGGCGGCTTCCCTGTTAGTGGTCAATGGCTGATTTGCAAGAATCCGGAGGTTGTCAAAAAGCACCACACCAAGGTTTACGGCAAAGCCCCCAGCGGCTCTCCGCCAATGTCGGTGCCACATCTTGATGCACGTATTATTGATGGACAACCCGCACTACTATTCGGCCCTTATGCCGGCTTTACCACCAAATTTTTGAAGGAAGGATCGATTTTTGATCTGTTTGGCTCGCTCAAGCCCGGAAACTTAAAACCCATGATGGCAGTCGCTTTCGACAACATGGATTTAACGCGTTATCTGATTAAGGGCGCACTGCAATCGCATAAGGACAGAGTGGGTTCTCTCCTTGACTTCTTTCCCGATGCCCAAGAAAACGAGTGGTCGCTAGAATCCGCTGGCCACCGTGTGCAAATAATTAAGCGCTGCGATACCAAGGGCGGCAAACTGGAGTTTGGCACCGAAATAATTACTTCCAAAGATGGCACCTTAGCCGCATTGCTGGGCGCTTCACCGGGCGCCTCCATCTCGGTGCAGGCGATGATAGAGGTGATAGCACGCTGCTTTGAAAAACAAAGTAAAAGCGCTGAGTGGCTTAATAAGATGAAAGAAATGATTCCTTCCTATGGTGAGTCACTGGATGACAACGTGGAGCTGTTACATACTGTCCGCCACAGAACGCGCACCATACTGGGCTTGGATCAAAGCAATTCTAGGAGGCACAAGGCGGCTGGAATGTAAGGCGTGTGGGATATAATGTCCTTTATATAATTTATTTTTGATTTGGAGCATTCGTTATGACCTCACTCACGCCGTTAAGAAATATTCCGCAGAGCAATATCTTCCGCAAGGGCGATACTTTCGTGCTGTTTGGTGAGCTCTTTGGCCGAGGTTATGCCAACGGTCTGGTGGATGAAGCGCGCAAGGCAGGCATGACCATCGTCGGTATTACTGTCGGTCGCCGCGATGAAAACAACGCCTTGCGTCCTCTCAACGCCGAGGAGCTGGCTATCGCAGAAACCAGTCTGGGCGGTAAAATTTTCAATATCCCGCTGATGGCCGGTTTCGATCTTGACTCCCCACCGGGCACACCTACCCCAACCGAGATGCTAGCTGGGATGACATTGAAAAGCTGGCAGGATGACAAGCTAGACTTTGCGCATATCGAGAAATGCCGCGAAGTTGGTGTCAAGCGTTTCAAGGACTCCGTTGCACTCGTCATGACGCAGCTGGACGGCATGATCAAGGATGGCAGCAATGTATTTTTCGCTCACACCATGGCAGGCGGTATTCCCAAGGTAAAGGTATTCCTCGCCGTTGCCAACCGCATCTACAAAGGCCGTGGTGAGCGTTTCATGTCATCACGCACGCTGGTCGACAGTGACCTCGGCAAAATGATGTTGATGAACTTCGACGAAGTGACCGCCAACACTTTCCAGCATCTTATTGACGGCAGCGCAGCGATCCGTAACCGCATCGAAAAAACTGGGGGTCAGGTACGTTACACCGCCTACGGTTACCACGGCACCGAGATACTTATCGACGGCAAATACCAGTGGCAAACTTATTCCAACTACACTCAGGGCAATGCCAAAATGCGTCTGGAGCAAGTTGCCGAAAAAGCCTGGGCACAGGGCATCAAAGCCACTGTATTTAACTGCCCGGAAATCCGCACCAACTCCTCTGACATTTTTGCCGGTGTTGAGCTTTCGCTATTTCCACTGCTCACTGCTTTGAAAAAAGAAGGTGGCGGTGCCTGGGTAGATGCGCAATGCAAAGCGTGCAAAGCCTTATTGAAAGAAGGTTCATCGCTGGAAGATCTGATTAAAAAAATTGAAGACTACAACAAGAGCGCCACCATGGAGAGCTTCCGCAACTTCGAAGCTTGGCCGATGGACAACAACGCTGCTCTGGCCGATTTGATGATAGGCACCTCTGACGACATCACGCAAATGCATATTGAGCGCAAAGCGCTAATTACTGATTTGTTAAGCGCCCTGGTACTCGAAGGCACCGGCCCACTGATGTTCCACGAAGCCTCCAAGCCAGCCGCACCCGTGCTGTGGTTGAATCATGACATCATTGCAAAACAGCTGAGCTTGATACATAGTAAAGACTAATAATATTCAATATAATCAATCGCTTGCAATTATTTTAGTCTAAACCCTACACACTGCAAGCTTGCGTGTTCTCATTGTTGAGACCTTACTCAAGCTCGCAGATATTTCAGAAACACTAATGGAATCTTTCCTAGTTTCAACCGGTGTCGTCGCCTTGGCAGAAATGGGCGACAAGACTCAGCTGCTGGCATTTATTCTGGCAGCGCGCTTCAAACGCCCTGTCCCTATCATTCTCGGCATCCTGTTTGCCACTCTGCTGAATCATGGTCTGGCTGGCGTACTTGGCACGTGGATCACCACAGTCGTCACCCAGGATGTGCTGCGCTGGGTGCTGGGTCTGTCATTTATCGGCATGGCGATCTGGACTTTGATACCTGACAAAATCGAAGATGGGGAAACCGCCATTGCCAGCAAGCTCGGCGTATTCGGTGCAACCTTCATCACCTTTTTCCTCGCAGAAATGGGCGACAAAACACAGATAGCCACGATAGCGTTGGCTGCGCATTACATCGCGCCCTTGATGGTCATTGCGGGTACAACATTGGGTATGATGATTGCCGACGTGCCTGCGGTATTTATCGGAAATAAATTTGCAGAAAAAATTCCGATGAAGCTGGTTCACGGCATTGCTGCGGGAATTTTTGCACTGTTCGGTGTGTTGACTTTGTTCAGTCCAATATTTATGGTCAAGCAATAGCTAAACTGTTTTCATAACTGCTACATAAATTCCTGCGGCACACACTGCACTGCAACTACTTCACCCCACAACATCGACATGATTTGCGATGCTTTAACGGCATCGCCACTAGTGAAAAACTCAGCTTCTGCATTGCTGGATAGTCGATTAGGAAGTTCTGTCTGTAGCCTTCTTTGTAATTGGCGCGCCACGGCCGCACCGGTATCGATCAAGGCAATATTATTTCCAACTACATCAGAAATTAGCGCAGCAAGGAATGGATAGTGGGTGCAGCCGAGGATCAGTGTATCGATACCGCGCGCCAATAATGGCTCAGTGTAACGTGCTATCAAGGCACGTGTGTGTGGGGTATTCAACTCACCTTTCTCTACTTGCTCCACCAGACCGGGGCAACCTTGGGTGATGATTTCTCCTTCGTCTGCATAACGCTCAAGCAGCGCCGCAAAACGCGCACTGTCCAACGTGCCGGTGGTCGCAAGTACGCCAACGATGCCATTGCGACTTGCTGCCAGCGCAGGTTTTACCGCAGGCTCCATCGCGATGATGGGAATATTGAATTGAAGCCGCAATGTTGTTGCAGCAGCAGCAGAGGCGGTGTTGCAGGCAATGACGATGGCGTCGGCACCTTGCTGTTGCAAAAAGCGCGTGATAGCGAGTGAACGTGCTTCGATATATTCTCTGGATTTGTTGCCGTAAGGCACATGGCCGGAGTCGGCCACGTAGATCAGATGTTCATTGGGCAATAGCGCTCTTATATGGCGCAGTACCGATAGGCCACCTACCCCAGAATCAAAGACGCCGATTGCACCCATTTTTTGCAATGATTACTCTCGTCAAATGAATGGTTGAATAAATTTCATAGCCGCTATTACAAGCAAAATCAACTGCTAGCCACAGAGATCACAGAGGACACAGAGAAAACCACCTCAATTTTCACAGTCTTTGCTTTTCTCTGTGCACTCTGTGTTCTCTGTGGCTAAATGTTTTTACGCCTTAATCTAATTTTATGCAGCAGCGGCCTGGTCGCGCAAATACTCTTCATAGGTACCGTGGTAATCGGCTATGCCTTTGGGGCTGAGCTCGATAATGCGTGTCGCCAGTGACGATACAAATTCACGGTCATGACTCACAAATAACAAGGTGCCTTTAAATTCAAGCAAGGCTGAATTCAGTGACTCGATAGACTCCATATCTAGGTGGTTGGTTGGCTCGTCCATCAGTAACACGTTATGTTTTTGCAGTATTAGTTTACCAAACATCATGCGGCCTTTTTCACCACCGGAAAGCACTTTGACGGTTTTTTTCACATCATCACCGGAAAACAACAAACGTCCAAGAACGCTGCGTACCGCCTGATCGTCATCGCCCGGACGACGCCACTGCGTCATCCAATCGGTGAGGACTTCATCCTTTTTAGCAAAGGCATGCGAGTTGTCTTGCGCGTAGTAACCAATATTGGCTTTGTCGGTCCATTTCACTGTGCCAAAATCTGCTTCCAGATCGCCGGCCAAAATACGCAACAGCGTTGTTTTACCGATACCGTTGGGGCCGATAATCGCGACACGTTCACCCGCATCAATGCGGAAGTTAAAATTAGAAAAAAGCGGCTTATCAAAGCCCTTGCTGAGTTTTTCTACTTCCACCGCAACACGGTGCAGCTTTTCGCGCTCATCGTATTCAAATATCATATACGGATATTGGCGGCTGGACGGTTTGATATCTTCAATCTTGATTTTGTCGATTTGTTTAGCGCGCGAGCTAGCCTGTTTGGATTTCGACGCATTCGCAGAGAAGCGTGCAACGAAGGCCTTCAGCTCGGCTACCTTCTCTTTTGCCTTAGTATTATCCGAGGACTGCTGTTCGCGAGCCTGGCTAGACGCCATCATGTAGTTGTCGTAAGTGCCGGGATAGGTGGTGATCTTGCCGTAGTCCAAATCAGACATGTGGGTACACACGCTGTTAAGGAAATGTCGATCGTGCGAGATGATGACCATGGTGCTGTTACGTGCATTGAGGATGTCTTCCAGCCAGCGGATGGTGTTGATGTCGAGGTTGTTGGTAGGCTCGTCCAGTAACAATATTTCAGGATCAGCAAACAGCGCTTGCGCTAGCAGTACACGCAGCTTGAAACCCGGTGCAACGGCACGCATCAGGCCAGTATGCAACTCTTGCGGGATGCCCACGCCATTCAGCAATTCACCGGCGCGGGCTTCGGCGGTGTAGCCGTCAAACTCGGCAAAAGCAGCTTCCAGGTTGGCGGCATGCATGTAATCTTCTTCCGACGCATCCGGGTTGGCGTAAATGGCATCGCGCTCGGACATCACGCCCCACATCTCGTCGTGACCCATCATCACCACATCCAGCACGCGCACGTCTTCAAAAGCAAACTGATCCTGGCGCAATTTACCCAGGCGTTCTGTTTTATCCAGCGCAACTTGACCTGAACTTTGCTCAAGATCGCGGCCCAGAATTTTCATAAAAGTGGACTTGCCGCAGCCGTTCGCACCGATCAAACCGTAGCGATTACCATCGCCAAACTTCACGGAAACGTTTTCGAAAAGCGGCTTGGCGCCGAACTGCATGGTGATATTGATAGTGGATAACATGTGATGCCTTACAAAAATTAGGCGCGCATTCTACCACTTAGGGGGTGCTCCCCCTATAATTTAGAATGGCAAAGGTGCAAGCAGGTTTAGCCGCTTCCCCGTGACCGGATGGCTAAAATCCAGGGTGTGTGCATGTAGCAACAGGCGCTTAACCATCCCATCGTCATTGCCACCATACAGGGTATCGCCAACGATGGGATGGCCGAGTGCTTGCATATGCACCCGCAATTGATGAGTTCGTCCTGTGATCGGCTCTAGGGCTACTCTACTGGTATTGGAATCCGGGTCATAGCTCAACACCTGATAACGGGTCTGCGAAGGCTTGCCTAGCGTTGCTTCAACAATCTGTCGCGGCCGATTCGGCCAATCTACCATCAGCGGCAAATCGAGCATTCCCTGCGGTAGCACAAGCTTGCCCATCACCACGGCGACATAGCTCTTTTGCATTTCGCGTTTTTCAAACATCAACGACAGGCGGCGGTGCATTGCAGCGCCTAGGGGGAATAACACTAGGCCAGAGGTGTCACGATCAAGACGATGTGCTACCAACGCATCGGCATACACTGTCTGCACTCGGCTCGCTAGGCTATCTGCCTTGTCTTCACCGCGACCGGGCACTGACAGCAAACCTGGCGGCTTGCTCACGGCCAGCAGGAAGTTATCACGGTAAATTATTTCAAGACCACAGTCGGGGGGTGGAGTGTAAGCGCTAGTGGAGTTCATTAAATTGTGCATCGTCTGTGTTGCTGGCTAAACAGTAAATGCGTTTTTGATCCATTCAATCTGCTTGATATCGATTGATTGCATCAATATGGCATCGAAGCGACAGGGAGGTATGTGTTTCAAGCTGGACAAAAAATGCTGTGCAGTACGTATCAGCTTGGCCTGCTTGCGCGCATCGATACTCGCCGCCGCGCCGCCAAATGCTGCTAGGCTGCGCAATCGTACTTCTGCAAAGACACAGGTTTCGCCATCCTGCAAAATGAGATCAATTTCACCAAATCGACAGCGATAATTTGTCTGTAGCAGCTTCAACCCCTGTTGCTGCAAATATTGTGCGGCAACTTGTTCGGCTAGCGCGCCGGAATTGCTCATTGCATAGGCGATGCTGGCGCATTTTCGATTACAGCAGCTTTGCGGGCGGCAATTTCGGCTGCTTTTAAGGCTGCTCGTTCTGCTTCAAACGTGATTAATGTTTCCGGTGTGAGACCGCGACCGTATCTAAAAAATGCAGTAACGGCTTCACGCTGAAACAGGTTTGAATCGGGGTAGCGTATGCGTCCCGTCACACCATCCAAGGGAAGTGATTTTCGCAATCTATCATTCAGCATAGTGTGCAGCAAACGATATGCATCAATGCCGAATGCATATAGACGCTCCTTGTCTGTATCAAGTGCAATTTCCGACCTGGGATAAATCATCACGGCCGCGTGGTCGGGCTGTAGCAACCAGGGCATATCAACAAAACGTATATCGTTGAGATCAAAATTGGTCAAGGTATCGGCATGAACATTGAAGATTTGCGATGTGCCATAAACCGGTAAGCTGGGATTAAGGTATGGGCGTATCAAACGTGCCGACTTGTGGTCAACCGCGAGAAACACAACGTTGCCGGGTGCGGCAGGTAGTGGCCCCACGCGCTTAGGGGCCACGGTAGATACTTCGCCAGATTCAGAGATCACGGTGATGGTAGGAGCCAGCACCGGTTCAACCAGCCATGGCGCAGTAGGGAGATTAATCAGTACACGAGTACTATCACCCTCCTTATAAAGTACTTCAGCATTGATATTTCCGCCCAGCTTTTGCCATTCTTCGGCAAAGGCGAGAGCAAGCCGCTTGGATAGCGCGGTACCGGTGTTGATAATGGTTGCATCACGCAAATTTGCTGCAAATGCTAATTGAGCAACTTGGCGTGCCTCTGCTTCCGGAAGCAAGCCAAAAAAATACAGATTGTTTGATTCGGCTTTAGTTTCGCTCGTATTAAGCGCCAGAGTAGGCACCGCGATGTCCCGATATCCAGCAAGCAATGTTACACCCTGGCGCGTTAGCGGCCCGGCCACTGCGACAGCACCATTAACGATCGCCTGGCGATATATTTCAAGGGCATCAAGGCTTTCGTCTGTGCTGCTATAAATGCGCACCGGGAAATCACGCGCCTGGCTGCGTGCTGCGGCAACAAAGCCCTGTTGCACCGCATGGGCTGAAGCCGCAAAAGCAGCTGATTTGAGCGGCAAAATTAGAGCGATGTGCGGTGCATATTGGTCAGGGCGCGGCAATGCTGTGGGAAGGGGAGCCGGGATATCAATAGTGGCGGGCGCTATCAATGAAATGACAGCTTCCGCAGGTGCTACAGGTATGGCAACTCTCGGGGCGGGCTTATCCCGGGTAGCTGTTGTACACGCGCTAACGTATAGTGTCGCCAATAATAAAAGCCAGAAGGAATAACGTTGCATAGCAGTCAAAAACTGAAGTTAGAGTGCGCATTATATGTAGTCGCCACGCCAATTGGAAATATGCGTGATATAAGCCTGCGCGCGCTGGATGTGCTGACCAGCGCCGACACCATCGCAGCCGAGGACACACGCAATTCTGCACATCTGCTAACCGGACACGGGATTGCTGGCAAAAGACTACTCGCCTTGCATCAGCATAATGAGCGCGCCGCAGCGGAGAAGGTTATTAGCCTGCTCGCCAAGGGTGAATCTGTGGCCTTGATCAGTGATGCCGGCACCCCTGCGGTTAGTGACCCGGGTGCGCTGGTGATAGAAGCGGTTCGCACCGCCGGTTATAAGGTGATCCCGATACCGGGTGCAAATGCGGCGGTAGCAGCTTTATCTGCCGCTGGATTGGCAGCACCGCATTTCCTGTTTTACGGCTTCTTGCCTAATAAATCGGCCGCACGCTGCAAGCAATTACAAACTCTGCTTGAGCATCCCTATACCTTGGTGTTTTATGAAGCGCCGCACCGCATACTCGAATGTGTTGAGGATTTACTTGCCGTGTTTGGCGAGGAAAGAGAAATCGTACTGGCCAGGGAAATTACAAAGCTGTTTGAAAACATCCACCGCTGTAAACTAAAGGATGCCTTGGCGTGGCTGCACAGCGATCCCAACAACCAGCGTGGTGAATTTGTGTTACTGGTATCGGCCGCACCACCAAGGGCAGAGGGATTAAGTGCCGAAACAGAGAATGTGCTGAAAGTATTATTGGGTGAGTTACCACTGAAACAGGCAGTGCAAATTGCCGTGCAAATTACCGGTGTGGCTCGCAATGAATTGTATCAACGAGCGTTGTCTCTAAAATCAACAGAATAGTAATTTACATGATAGAACAAAAGGGGTGCTACCCTTTACCGGATTCTCATGCTACCGAGCGTTTCAGAAACCAGAGCTGATACAGCCAGTCTGTTCGCCTGAACTTTCGTTGTTTTGTGAGGCATGCTTGCCATGGCCGCCGTGGAAAAAATGCATCAACGTGCAAGCCAGCAACAGCAAGAACGGCAGCACGCCGAACAGATGCGCGCGATCCTCGGTGAACAGAAAAACCTCCGCGATGGCGAGGAAGGCAATCAGTATTAGTCCCGACCTAGAAGGCATCCAGTTGCCTGTTTCGTTCGGATGTTCATGTTCCATAGATTCTCTCCATTAATTTTAATTTCTGATTTCAGAATGCTGACGGCTAGCGATCCACCTCCAACGTTGTCTTGCGTTCCGTATATTCCTCAGAGGAAATTTCACCTCCAGCATAGCGGCGTTGCAACAATTCAAGCGGCGTTTCGCGCTTGCGCTTTTGCTTTTCGGTATCACCTCGCGCCAGCGCGAAAATCGCCACCACCAATACAATCCAGAACAGCCACCAAAATACATGCATGCCAAAAAATCCCATCCCGTCGTAATGCATAGCCTATCTCCTGGTATTAATCGTGGTTAAAAGCCGCAGACACAGCCAGCCCCAGCGCCTCATCATACTCTCTCGCTTCGCGTCAGCTTCTCGCGCTTCAGCAGCGCCGAATTGACGATCACCGACAGCGATGACAGCGCCATCGCCGCCGCCGCGATCATAGGGTTTAACAATCCGAAAGCCGCTACCGGAACACCTACGCCGTTGTAGATAAACGCCCAGAACAGGTTCTGCTTGATCTTGCGCATCGTCGCGCGCGACAGGCGGATGGCCAGCACCACGTCGCGCACGTCGTCCTTGATAAGGATAATCCCGCCGGTTTCCTTGGCGACGTCGGAGCCGGAGCCGATGGCGATGCCGATATCAGCCGTCGCCAGCGCCGGGGCGTCGTTTACGCCGTCACCCACCATCGCCACCACTTTGCCTTGCGCTTGCAGGTCGCGAATCACCTGGGCCTTGTCGCCGGGTAAAACTTCGGCGATGACGCGCGTGATGCCGAGCTCGCGTGCAATGGTATTGGCGGTGCGCGGATTGTCGCCGGTAAGCATGATCACCTCGATGCCTTCCTGTATCAGGCTTTGCACCGCTTCGGCCGCTTCGGGCTTAAGTGTGTCAGCTACCGCGATTAGGCCCAGCAATGCGCCGTCATAAGCCAGCAGCATCGCGGTTTTGCCTTGTGCTTCGAGCAGCGCCATGATGTCTTCGACCTGATCGATCGCAATACCTTCTTGCCGCATCAAGCGCCGATTGCCGAGCAGCGCGGGCTTGCCCTCCAGCACGGCGCGCGCGCCATGTCCCGCTATCGCCATGAAATCACTAGCCTTGGGCAGGGCGAGGTTGCGGTGCTTCCCTGCGCGCACGATGGCGGCGGCGAGCGGATGTTCCGATCCCTGTTCCACAGCGGCGGCAAGCCGTAACAGCTCCTCCTCGGTGTGCTGCGCGACGGGGACAATGTCCGTGACGTTAGGCTCGCCACGCGTGAGCGTGCCGGTCTTGTCGAACACCACCGTGGTGAGTTGCCGCGCGCGTTCCAGCACTTCCGCACCGCGTATCAATATCCCCGCTTCCGCACCCTTGCCCACGCCCACCATCAGCGCAGCCGGGGTGGCGATGCCGAGCGCGCACGGGCACGAGATGATCAGCACCGCGATGAAGGCCATCAGACCCTGCGGGAAATTACCCATCATCCACCAACCGGCGAAAGCGGCGAACGCGATCAGCACCACTGCCGGAACAAAATAGCCGGTCACTTGGTCGGCGATGCGCTGGATCGGGGCGCTGGTGGTCTGCGCCTCTTCGACCAGCTTGATGATCTGCGCCAGCGCTGTTTCCGCACCGACACGCATGGTCTTGAAATGCAGCAAACCCGCTTGATTAAGCGTGCCGCCGATGACTTTCGAGCCGGGACCTTTCTCCACCGGCATCGCCTCGCCGGTGAGCATGGACTCGTTCACGCTGGACGAGCCTTCCAGCACCACGCCATCGGCGGGAATCTTCTCGCCCGGGCGCACCACCACGATTTCACCCACCATCACGCTTTCCGCAGGCACCTCCATCTCCTGGCCGTCGCGGATCACATGCGCGGTCGCGGGCTTGAGATCCATGAGCTTGCGCACCGCTGCGGAGGAACGTTTTTTGATCATCTCCTCCATGTATTTGCCCAGCAGTACGAAGGCGATGATCACTGCAGAAACTTCGAAATACACCTCGCGTTCCGCAACCGCTACAGGTAGGATCCCCGGCATGAACACCACCGCCACGCTATAAAGATAGGCGGTGGTGGTACCGAGCGCGATCAGCGTGTCCATGTTGATGGTGCGCGATTTAATCGCGTTCCAGGTGCCCACATAGAAGCCCCAACCGCCTATGAGTTGCACCGGCGTCACCAGGATCATCATCCAGACGCCCCAGGTGAACCAGGGCAAAAAATCGAACGGCACAAAAGTTACCGTCATCGCGCCGCCGGCGAGTCCAAGGAATATCCCGGCGCGCATGGCGGCCAGAACCAGCACCCCGGACATTGCAATCATCATGCGCGTCTTCATGGTCTTGAGTTCCTGCTCTGGCGACTCAAAGGTGCGCTGGCATCCGACGCTGCAGAAGTAATACGCTCGCCCGGCGCGCTCCGTCTTAAGAGCAGTGGCCTTGTCCACCAGCATGCCGCAGATCGGGTCTTTCGCTTTATCTCTGGGTGCTTTTTCTCCAGCCTTTTCTTTGGCGGGGCTTGTTAGTTTGCTTTCATGCATTCCATGATCATGAGCGTGATCATGGTGTTCAGGCACATCCGATTGGAGTTTGCCGCTAGTGGCAAATTTATCCGGGCTGGTTTTAAACTCATGCTGGCAACGCGTCGAACAAAAGTAATAAGTTGTTTCTTTATCGGTGGCACTACCCGCAGCGGACTTTTCATCCACCGTCATGCCGCATACCGGATCAATCGCCATCTCAATCTCCTTAAGATAAATACGAATTTCGAAGGATAGAAAATTCAACACCACTTTTTAAAGCATACCAAAGTTTTTCAGTCATACGTTTGCATGAGGGGTCCTCCATGCGTGGACAACATCTTCACATACTCCAGCAACCGAACAAGATGATTTGCGAAAGCCACGCGCATCACGGAATCACGCTTCTCGCTCCAGACTCCACTGCTTCACCAACGTATAAATCACCGGAATAACCAGCATGGTCAGCATCGCCGACGAAACCATCCCGCCTACCATAGGCGCGGCAATGCGGCTCATCACTTCGGAGCCGGTGCCGCTGTCCCACAAGATCGGCATCAAGCCCGCAATGATGGCGACCACGGTCATCATCATCGGCCGCACCCGCTCCACGGCTCCATTCATCACGGCCTCGTAAAGGTCTGCCGCATTCGGCGTTGTGCCTGACTCCTTGCATCTGGCTTTTACCTCCTCCCACGCAAGGTCGAGGTAGACCAGCATCACCACGCCGGTTTCCGCCGCTACACCGGCCAGCGCGATAAAGCCCACCGCAACTGCCACGCTCATGTTGTAGTCCAGAATCCACATCAGCCACACGCCGCCCACCAGCGCAAACGGCACCGTCAGCATCACAATGAAAGTCTCAGTAAGGCGTCTGAAATTAAGATAAAGCAACAGGAAAATAATCAACAGCGTGACCGGAACCACGACCTTCATCTTTTCAATCGCCCGCTCCATGTATTCGAACTGGCCGCTCCAAGTGGCGTAATAACCCGGCGGGAACTTCACTTGCTCATTTACCGCACGGCGCGCTTCAGCCACGTAGCCGCCGATGTCGCGGTCACGAATATCGACGTAGATGTAGGCGGACAGCAGCGCATTTTCGGTGCGGATGCCGGGCGCGCCTTTGGTGATTTCGACTCGCGCAAGTTGTCCGAGGGGGATCATGGCGCCATCCATCGTCGGCACTAGGACTTCGCGGGCAATGCGTTCGGGATCGCTGCGTAGTTCGCGCGGATAGCGCACCGTCACGCCGAAACGCTCGCGCCCCTCCACGGTGGTGGTAACCATCTCGCCACCTAGCGCGGTGCCGATCACGTCTAGCACTTCACCCACAGACAAGCCGTAGCGGGCCAATTGCGCGCGATCCGGCACGATGTCGAGGTAAAAGCCCCCAGTGAGACGTTCGGCGTAGGCGGAACTCGTTCCCGGCACCTGTTTCACCACGGCCTCGATTTGCTTAGCGAGTTTTTCCATTTCTCCCAAATCTTTGCCGAACACCTTGATGCCTATCGGCGTGCGGATACCGGTAGCCAGCATGTCGAGGCGCGCCTTGATCGGCATCGTCCAAGCGTTAGAGACACCGGGAAACTGTAGCGCCTTATCCAGCTCGGCGATCAGCTTGTTTATCGTCATGCCGTCGCGCCATTCGGATTCCGGCTTGAGATTGATCACGGTTTCGAACATCTCGGTCGGCGCCGGGTCGGTCGCGGTATTGGCGCGGCCTGCCTTGCCCCAAACTGATACCACTTCCGGGAAGCTCTTGATGATCTTGTTCTGCGTCTGCATTACTTCCGCCGCCTTGGTGATCGACATCCCCGGCAAACTGGACGGCATGTAGAGCAAGGTGCCTTCGTTCAGGGTCGGCATGAATTCGCTGCCGAGTTTCAATGCGGGATAGATGGAAACAATCAAGGCAAGCAGTGCGCCAACGATGGTCGCTTTTTTCCAGCGCATCACCCTTGTGATGAGAGGCCGGTACATCCAGATCAGGACGCGGCTCGCCGGATTCCTAGCTTCCGGCGTGATCTTGCCACGAATGAAAAGCAGCATCAGCACCGGCACCAGTGTCACCGACAGCAGCGCGGCGGCGGCCATCGCGAAGGTCTTGGTATAGGCCAGCGGCGAAAACAGCCGCCCTTCCTGACCTTCGAGGGCGAACACCGGCAGAAAGGACACGGTGACGATCAGCAGCGAGAAAAACAGCGCCGGCCCTACCTCCTGGCAGGCGGCGATTATCGCATTGACTCTCGCCTCACCTGGCTTGAGCCGCTCCAGATGCTTGTGCGCATTCTCGATCATGCAGATGGCCGCGTCGTCCATTGCGACCAGCGCAATTACGATGCCGCCCAGACTCATGATATTCGAGCTCATGCCCAGTGCCCGCATCGTGATAAAGGCCATCAACAGCGCGACCGGAACCATGACGATGACCACCATTGCGCTGCGCACATGGAACAAAAACACCAGGAAAACCAGGGTCACGACCAAGAACTCTTCCAGCAGCGTGCTCTTGAGCGTTTCGATGGCGCGATGGATCAAGTCGGAGCGGTCGTACACCGCCTCGATGGAGACGCCTTCCGGCAAGCCTAGGCTGATTTCAGCTATCTTTTCTTTCAGGTTGTGGATCACATCTAGCGCATTTTCGCCGTAACGCGCCATCGCGATGCCGGACACCACTTCACCCTCGCCATTAAGTTCGGTCAGTCCACGCCGCTCGTCGGGCGTGAGTTCTACCCTGGCGATGTCGCGGATAAGTACCGGCGTGCCTTTCTCGCTCTTCACCACCAGCATTTCAATGTCGCTCTTGCCGCGCAGGTAGCCCTTGCCTCGCACCATGTATTCGGTCTCGGCCATTTCGATCACCCGCCCGCCGACATCGCGGTTGGAATCACGGATGACTTGAGTCACCTTGTTAAGTGGGATGCCGTAAGCGCGCAGCTTGAGTGGATCGACCGTGACTTGATAGGTCTGCACGAAGCCGCCGATGGAGGCCACTTCGGACACACCTTTGGCCTTGGTCAACTGGTAGCGCACATACCAGTCTTGCAGCGTGCGCAGCTCGGCCAAGGTCTTGTTCTTGCCCAACACCACATATTGATAGACCCAACCTACCCCGGTGGCATCTGGACCTAGCGACGGCGTAACGTCTTTCGGCATGCGGCTAGAGGCGAAATTAAGATATTCCAGCACCCGCGAACGCGCCCAGTAGATGTCGGTGCCATCTTCGAAGATGACGTAGACGAAGGACGCACCGAAGAACGAGAACCCGCGCACCACCTGGGACTTCGGCACCGACAGCATGGCGGTGGTGAGCGGAAAGGTAACCTGATCTTCCACCACCTGTGGCGCTTGGCCGGGGTACTCGGTATAGACGATCACCTGCACGTCCGACAGGTCGGGCAACGCGTCGATCGGCGTTTTCAACACCGCGACCACACCCGCGACCACGATGAACAGGGTGGCCAGCAGCACCATGAAAATATTCCTGGCCGACCATTCAATTATTTTTTCTAACATGTAGGCTCCTTTATTCCAGATTGTCCATAAGGCTTAAACCCCTCCCAACCCCCCCCCTTAACAGGGGAGGAGCGGGTTGTCTCTCCCCCTGTCAGAGGCAGGGTCGCACGAAGTGCGGGCACCCAACGGCGTACCCCTTGCGGGTGCAAGGGGGAGCTGGAGGGGTTTGGGTTCTAATGGACAATCTGGCTTTATTGTTTAGGTTTTGCAGTGGCAGCATCGTCTTGTTTCTCGCCCTGACTAAAACCCGATATCACCGCCTTGAGATTGCTCTCCGCATCGATCAGGAAGTTAGCACTGACCACCACTTTTTCGCCATCAGCTACACCCTCTTTTATTTCCACATAATCATCCGAACGCTGTCCAAGCTTGACCACGCGTGCTTCATAGCGTCCCTCGCTCAACTCGACCAGCACGATTTCACGGCGGCCGCTGTAAATGACGGCGGAATCCGGCACGCTAACCACGCGGCCTTTGCTGCCCAGGCCGGACAATTCCACTTGTGCAAACATGCCTGGGCGCAAGTTGCCATTTGGATTGGCAATTTCCAGGCGTACAGGCGTGGTGCGTGTCTGCTGATTCAACGTTGGATAAACATAGCTGACACGGCTGCTGAATTCGCGCCCGGGGTAAGCATCAAGCTGTATTTTTGCAAACTGCCCGACTCTGATCAATCCACTTTCCTGTTCCGATACATCGGCAATAATCCACAACATGGAAAGATCGGCAATCTTGTACAACATTTCGCCGGGCATAAAGCGCATGCCCTTGAGCGCGGCTTTTTCCATGACTATGCCGGTAACTGGCGACCTGTATGCAATCGTTCTTTTAACCTCGCCCGACTCGCGCAACTTGCGCAAATCTTCATCGCTGATATCCCAACTAAGCAAGCGCATCAGGCTGGCTTGTGCAAGCTCTTGCATACCGCTCTGTGCTTCTGCCCCTGCGTCCTTCATTGCAGACAAGCCTTTGATTGAAATCAAATATTCACGCTGCGCCGAGATCAACTCGGGGCTATACACATCAAACAAGGATAGTCCCACCTTGACCACATCGCCGGTGGCATTCACGTGCAGCTGATCGACCCAGCCCTCAAACTTTGGCGCAATGGTATACACGAGCCGTTCATCCGCTTCGATGCGGCCCACTGCACGCACGTTGCGATGCAACTGGCGCATACTTGCTTGCGTTGTTTTCACACCCAGCTTCTGCACTTTATCCACACTGATTTTTATCACCATGCCACCCTCCGAGGGTTCTTCTTCACCCTCGTACACGGCGATGTAATCCATTCCCATCGAATCCTGTTTCATGACATTCGATGTGTCTGGCAAGCCCATCGGATGACGGTAATACAGTATTTTCGGTGTATTTTTAAGCTGCTCCATTTGGACACCGCTAGTCGCGTGTGAACGAAGTGACCCCAGCCAATAGGCCAATATCACCACAGCTGCAACAGCAACAGCCGCCAAACCAATTTTTAGCGTTGGCTTCATAAATCTTCTCCTATCAATTTTTCAATTTGCGCCAAGCTGGCCGCAGCCGTAGCCTGGGCA
The DNA here is from genome assembly GCA_038925365.1 of Gallionellaceae bacterium. Classification (GTDB taxonomy): domain Bacteria; phylum Pseudomonadota; class Gammaproteobacteria; order Burkholderiales; family Gallionellaceae; genus 39-52-133. The sequence goes on along the minus strand of JBCKTV010000010.1, from coordinate 18,754 downwards.
TTCAGCACATCCACACGTGCTTTTAAAATTTGGCGTTGGGCATCCAGCAAGGTGGCAAAATCCACCTTGCCATTCTGATAGCCGACATAAGCTGCCTGCATCATAGCCTCGGCTTGCGGCAATAAACTGCTGGCAGCGAGCGACTCCACCCGGCGCGCTGCATCCAGTGCGGCACTGTATTCAACCAGCTCTCCTAACAACTGGTTTGCCATCGCTTGTTTACGTGAGTGCGCTGCGGCCAGCATGTTTTCTGCCTCGCGCTCTTTGCCTCGACGTGAGCCCTGTTGCAGCGGAATATTGAAGTCCACCATCAATTCCCACGTTTTTATTTCATTACCCATCTGCATCGCACCCACGCCCAGCGTTAAATCCGGATAACGATTTTTATACGCAAGTTCGCGGTTCTTGTCAGCAGCGTCAAGTTGCGCTTCCACCGTAAACAGTTGCGGGTTGTGCTTGCGCAAACGCTCGGTCAGCGCTGTGAGTTCCAGCTTGGCAGGTACAGGGAGGGGACGCAGTCGTTGCGGATCGGCCAATGCTGCGCTGGGATTCCGCAACGACGCAATGTTCAAACGCGTCATGTTGTTGCGGCGTTCGGTCTCCAGCATCACCAGATCGCGGCGCAAACCAGTTTGTTCAATCTGGGCACGGATCACATCCTGTTGCGGGGCTGCGCCGGTGGCATAGCGCGATTTGGCGATACGCTCCAGATTGAGGGTCAGGTGTAGCATTTCATTTGTTATTTTCTGGGTATGGAATACCAGATAATATTGCGCAAAATCGGTTTTTATTTTCGCCGCCAGCTCAGCCCAAGTTGTACCAGACCGTCCGTGCGCCTGCCTGGCCTCGGCTTCGGCGATGTCATGCTTCAAGCCACGCGTACCCCAAAATGGCAGCGGCTGCATCACGCGATAGTAGGTGCTGCCTACCTGGCTGGGCACTAGGCTGGCAGTATTACCCGAGGCCTTGTTGCTGAAGTCCTGCAATGCTATGCGGAACATCGGATCGGGCAGCGCACTCGCCGCGTTGATGCGCGCAGTTGCCGCAGAGGCTTCATGCCGCATAGTTGCCAACTCAGGATTTTGCGCCTGCGCTAAGGCCAATAAGTCCTCGACATTGGCACCCAACTGCTGAACCGAATCAACAGCTAGTGCCGGATAATTGAACAGGCATAACAGCCATAATATATTTTTGAATTTCGATCCCATATGATTCTCCAATGCTGCCGCGTTGCGGCAATAAAAAGGCGATGAATCAGCGTAAGCCCAAGGACTCTGCATAAAACAGACATTCTGCTCAACACAGAATGGAGCTTACTCGAAAATTTTTAGATCAGGAAGGAACAGAAGCGGATGGTGAGGGGAGGGCCGGTATTCAGCACTAGAGGAGAATGCACCGGGGAAAACATTACAAATGACAGCTGCGGCGCGGCAACATACAACACAACTTCATTCACTGCTTCAGCTGCAATAGGTTGCTGATCCAGATTAACCTGATCGGATTGTGTGCAATGTATCAAACCCAAATTGGCATTCTGTTTTTCAGCCTGGTGACAAGGCATTTCGGCCTCGACTGACTGGGTCGACAGCACATTGACCGCACTGGCAACAGGCACGACGCAAGCGTACGCGGCAAGGGAACCTTGCACCAAAAGTGCCAGCCCCAGCAGCAGCCGGGGCAACCACCTTGTTTTGAGTCGCGTTATTTTCCTTGGAATTTGCTTATTCAATTTTAATCTTAGTCGCTGACTAGACAAACTGTATCTGATTTAGTTCCATTTGTGAAATACTAACTAATTCTCATCCATAAACACATGTTCTTAATATTTCCAGACGCATGATTGCTTTCGCACCATCCACCCGCCACAGTTTTGGCCTTTTCAAGGCGCGCGCAGCCATCATGGCGAACACGAAACTCCTGCTCTATGTCTTTCTCACGGTATTTACCGACTACTCCGCGACGATACCCCACGTCTTGCCGCATAATTATGAACACACAGATACCAAATTGAGGGAATTCATAAACTATAATCAACGCTATGCATTTCAAATCTGATTCACATCTACGAAAATATGGAAATTAAACTTACCCGCCCCGATGACTGGCATCTGCATCTGCGTGATGAAGCGCTGATGCAATCCGTCCTGCCAGATACCGCACGCCAGTTTGCCCGCGCCATCATCATGCCCAACCTACGCCCCCCGGTGACCATCACGGCGCAGGCACTGGCTTATCGTGAGCGCATTGTAGCTGCGATACCCAAAGGCATGAAATTCGAGCCACTGATGACGCTGTATCTCACCGACAACACCAGTGCGGATGAAATTAAAAAGGCCAAGCAAAGCGGCTTGGTGCATGCGGTGAAATATTATCCGGCGGGTGCGACCACCAATTCCGATGCGGGCGTCACCAATATGCGCAAGGCTTATCCGGCGTTGGAAGAAATGCAGCGCTGCGGCATGCCACTGCTGCTGCATGGCGAAGTCACTGATACGAAGGTGGACATTTTCGACCGTGAAGCCGTGTTTATTGAGCGAGTGTTACAACCCCTGCTGAGAGATTTTCCCACTTTGCGCGTGGTGTTCGAGCACATCACCACCCAAGACGCGGCTCAATTTGTAGCAAGCGCCCCCGACCACATCGCCGCCACCCTCACCGCACACCACCTGCTGTACAACCGTAACGTCATGTTCAGCGGCGGCATACGTCCGCATTACTACTGCCTGCCGGTGTTAAAGCGTGAGACCCATCGTGAAGCGCTGGTACAGGCTGCCATCAGCGGCAGCAAGAAATTTTTCCTGGGTACCGACAGCGCTCCGCATGAACAACACGCAAAAGAAAATGCCTGCGGCTGTGCCGGTTGTTACACCGCACACAACGCCATAGAGCTGTATGCGGAAGCCTTCGAGCAGGCAGGCGCATTAGATAAGCTAGAAGGTTTTGCTAGCTTCTACGGTGCAGATTTCTACAAGCTGCCGCGCAACACACAGCACATCACCTTGCGTAAAGAAGAATGGCAAGTGCCTGCGACGCTGGGATTTGGCGAAAATCGGCTGGTTCCGCTAAGGGCGGGCGAGATGATGAAATGGAAGCTGATGAACCTAGAAAAAGCAATTTAATCCGCAGATTAAGCAGATGCAACACGATAGTTATTTCCTACCCTTGTTCGAATCCATGGGCTATTATTCGGCGGTCATAACACTCAGAGAGGAAAGCACAAAATGAAAAATATCGGCATGATGGTATTGGCAGTTTGGATGATTGGTACGGGACTCCGGACTGTCATCGACATCAACTTCCAGAATGATGATTTGGTATTCGGCCTTGTCGCTATCGCTGCCGGCATCTTGATTATAATGCGGCGCTAGCAGCTTGTCTGTTTTAGCGAGACTGACGTAACTTATTGATTATATTGAATATTTTATTCGCACAGAGGAAGTTTTAATGCCTCTATACCCTAAAGGGCACAAGAACCTCTTCGAGGTAAATCAATGGCTTGCGAGGCCAGCAATGCTGCCCCAGCGTGAATTTCTTATTATATTGCCACTTATTCTCGAACACTGAAGCTATGTTTTCCAATCGAGCTGGCATCCCCAGTGCATTGCAGAGCTTTCGTCTTGAAGATCGCATGCTGTGCTACAACAATTTCGTTCCCAAGCTGTACAACTGGTGCCTGTCGCTGGGCTTTACCCCAGGCAAGATCATGCCTTCACGCGCGTTTTGTTCGGATGAAAGCCAGGGCTTCCCCAACATCCTGAACACGGCAAAGATTTACTGCTACTCCAAGCCAGTCACGTCGGCTATGACATCAAACGCGCGATGTTCGGCCAATACCGCCGATTGCATACGGCGGCACAAGGCTTTACTGGCAGCTGCGGAAAAATTGAACACATCATCGCGGCGTATAAGGCGCAATTTGACTACGCCTGCGAAAATATCCGGCTCCTACATTACGAAGGTCGACCTGCCGTATTAATCGATAATCACCTCCTGTCACGTGCGCTCAAAGAGGGACTGTTTCCGATTACAGATAATCCGATACAAGATGCGGTTAACAGAATATTACCTAGACCGCTTGCCGCACGTAGTACTTGCAATATTTACGCCGCTGCGAATACATTGATTGCCCGCTTAGGTGATGCCGCTTGGCCGCGCGAGGGCAGCTCCCCGATCGGCAAACATCTTTCCGCCGAAGACTTTTATTTTCGGCGCGAGTGGGGCGACGCGGATCAAGAGCTCAACCAATTGGAGCGTAACCTGATCGCCCCCATGCCTTGGATCGTCACCTCCAAGCATCCCTTGCTTACTGCCGCGCGTGCCAATACCCAAGCGGAGTTTGATAGGACTTACCGCAGCTTGGTGCAAGAGCCCGCAATGTGTGATAAAAATTTGCTGTTCGTTGCCGGCTTGAATATCGATATATCACCTGAAACAAGTGACGATTTTCCGCTTACCAAATTCGTCCTCTGGTTTGGAGCAGGACGAAGTGTTCGATAGAATTAACGCGCAATCAAGCACCAATCCCAGGCAACTCAATCTAGAGCTATCCATCGAGACCGCGGCCAAGCAGCGCGAGGTTACAGTACAGCTGTAAGCTTTATTCCATTTCCAGCCCAGATTGTGCCTTAGGAAAATGGGAGGGAACTCGGGTTCTAATGGACAATCTGGGTACAATTTAGTAGTGACATAAAACATGTAGCACGTGCTTACTGCTTACTCGACCACTTGATCTGGAACTCAATCTCCTCCGTGTCGCCTTCTCTTTCGTGCTCTATATTGCAGATGGCCCGGACAGGAACCGAAATCCTTTCACCTGCGATCTCGATTTCAAAGCGCTCACCTTGTTCGAGCGCATCGGCTAGGCGCCGCAACTTCGCAATGAATTCCGGCAAGGGGTAGATTTTTTCCACGTCTCTATCAGGTTTGCTGTTCATGCTTGCTGGCCTTTCATTCGATTAAAACGAGGGTAAATAAAGCTACTGCTTCAGTGTTTCAGCGAGACTCAGTCCGGCGAGTTCGCGGATCGTGCGGGTCAGGTAAAACAGCACCGCCAACATAATCAACATTGAGGGCAGCGCGATCACCGGATAACTCAACAGAGTCATGCGGCCAAGTTCCTCGTTGAAGGCAGTAGTGCCGGCCGGGCTGACGACGATCCAGGTGGCAAGCAGATAGTTCATCGCGGACGAAAAGAAGAAGGAAACACCCAACATCCAGGTGGCGATTTTAAGGCGGGCTTCGAATGCAGCATGGTTACCGCGCTGGGCGAGGCTCTCCTGTATCCGTTCGACGTTCATCAGCGCCGGGCTGAACAGCAGCACCCGCACCAGCGAATATCGGGTGTGGGCGGAGACGGCCACGACCAGGCCGATCAGGCCGGGAATGGCGGCTTCCTTGATGGCCAGCCACTGTGTATCCAGTTGCAGCAGGCCAATGCTGCCGGTGAGCAGGATGCTGACCAGCCCCAGGGCGGCGAACAGATTGAGTTTGCGCTGCACGAGAAAGTCCCGCACACCCCAGAACAGCGGGAAAGCCAGCGCCAGAAGCAGCGCGTTGACGACCCCTAGGTCTTCCGAACCGGAGAGCTTCATCAGGATCAACGAGGGAATGATCAGAGTTACCAGCAGCTCGATCAGCGGATTGTGTTTAACAGGGCTGGGTTTAATGGGGTTGGTCATTGAGATAATCTCCTAGAGATGGGTAGCCGGTGCGACAGATCAGCATCACCGGATCATTCTTACTCACCTCAGTGGTAAAGCGCGGCAGCATCAGTCACTTACTTGTGCAAGCTTTTTTTGGCCACACTCAGCCGATCCATAATGGCGAAAACCAAGCCGGACAAGAGGAAGGTGCAATGGATGCCTACCTTCCACGCCAATTGTTCATTGTTGTAATTCTCGATATTAACGAAGGCTTTGAGCAGGTCGATACCGGAAATGGCGATGATAGAGCCAATAAGCTTCATCTTGAGGTCGGTGAAATCCACATGCCCCATCCAGTCTGGACGGTCTTCATGATCGCCGCAATTGATCTTAGATACGAAGTTCTCGTAGCCCGCGAAAATGATGATGATCAGCAGGTTGGCGAGCAGCGTCAAGTCCACCAGCAACAGGATGCCGATGACGACATTGCCCTTGCCCGCCACTACATCTGTCACGAGGTGCACTAACTCCAGCCCGAACGCATATAACAGCAGGACTATGCCGAACACGAGTCCGAGGTAGAAGGGCGCAAGCAACCAACGGCTGGCAAACATGGTTTTTTCTAGGGCGTGTTCAATGGCGTCTTTCATGAGATGTCCTAGTTAATTATAAGTAATTCATTATACATCACTAGACAACTTGTCTGACTTAACTCTTAACTCATTGATTTGTAGATCAATGGAGGTCTGTTTGCAGAGTATAATATTAAATATAATCATGATGTTATGCAAGTATTTACTGGCTAACTCCGACAGCCTGACAGGCTATTGTTTACTGATCAAATTAGCACAACTTTTCGATTGACTTCAGTTTTCTGTGGGTGCGATACTGCTATTATTTTCAATGGCATTCCTATTCTTGGAAGTCCAATCGCAGTAAGCGATTGACGGCGCACCACGAGTCATTGACAGCAAAGGAAATCAATTATGAACAAAGTCATCATTCTTACGGTACTGACCGCCGCTTTAATCGAGTTGATGTTTGCGACAGCAGCGGCCAGCGAGACGAACACCGTCACCTACGAAAACACCATCAAGAAAATCCAACAAGATCGTTGTCTGGCCTGCCACGGACCCGACTCGCCCACGATAGAGGAGTTCGATAAGGACAAGCAAGGAAACAAGAAAAAACTGAAGGGTCCGCGCATGGATACCTATGAAAATCTAATGGTATTTGTTAACGGCCAGGACGCTGGCGCGCTCATGCGTCGCCTCGACGACGGCAACAACACCAAGGACGGCAAGCCGGGCAAGATGTACATCTACCTCGCTGACAGCGAGCGTGAGCGTGTTGAGAACCTGGAAAAGTTCAAGCAATGGGTCGGCAGCTGGAATCTTAAGCGGCGCAAGGATCTGAGCGCAGCCGAGCGCAATGCGGTCAAGGCACCGATGAAGTGATTGGGGGTGTTCCCGAATCTTTATGCAATATATTGATTATATTCAATATTATTATATGGTGTTAATTTAATTACCTTTTAAAATTAATACGTTGCAAGTTAAATCAGATAAGCGCTTTTGGGGTTACGGGCAAGCCGGGGAGGCTTTTGACACCAACTTCCAGAACATGATTCTCGCCTTATTGACGAGCTTGCTTGGCCAACACCTCCTCCACCTGTCATATCGTTGACCTCACTCCAGTTCTAAATTAAACCGACAACAATTTTGTAGGTCGTTACGAAAAAAGAGCCAGGCTCAAGTTATTCAGATGAGCCTGCGACATCAGACGCTAACAGCACCAACCATGGTAAAATCTGCGCTCATTTTTTGAGCCCGACGCCATGATCCCTGCACTACATCCCATAGAGAAGCTACTGCAAAAACGCATCCTGATTCTGGATGGCGCGATGGGCACCATGATACAGCTGCACAAGCTGAGCGAGGCGCATTATCGAGGCACCGAGCTGTATGGCAACTACAGCGGGGCGCGTAAAACATTTGCGGATCATCCTATCGATGTCAAAGGCAACAACGACCTGCTGTTGTTGACGCAGCCGCATGTTGTCGGCGGCATCCATCGCCAATACCTGGAGGCGGGTGCGGATATTCTGGAGACCTGCACCTTCAATTCCAACTCGGTGTCGATGGCAGATTACGAGATGGAGCATCTGGTATATGAGTTGAACGTGGCGGGTGCGAAACTGGCGCGTGATTTGTGCGATGAATTTTCCACTCCTGAAAAGCCGCGCTTTGTTGCCGGCGTGTTGGGCCCCACCGGACGCACTGCGTCGCTCTCGGCGGATGTAAACGATCCTGGCGCACGCAATGTCACGTTTGATGAGCTGGTGGAAAGTTACACCGAAGCGATACGCGGACTGCTAGCTGGTGGTGCGGATATCCTGATGGTAGAAACCATTTTCGATACGCTGAATGCCAAGGCGGCTTTGTTTGCCATTGAGCGCTATTTTGCGCAACACAATGTGCGCGTGCCTATCATGATTTCCGGCACCATTACCGATGCTTCTGGACGCACTCTTACTGGGCAAACTACAGAAGCTTTTTATAACTCGATGACACATTGCAGGCCGCTGTCCATCGGTTTGAATTGTGCCTTGGGTGCGGAGCTGATGCGGCCTTACGTCGAGGAAATGTCGCGAGTGGCAGGCTGCTATGTCAGTGCTCATCCCAACGCAGGCTTGCCCAACCCGCTGTCAGATACCGGCTACGACGAGCAGCCGGAAACCACCGCACGCTTGGTGAAGGAATTTGCTACCAGCGGTTTTCTGAATATCGCTGGTGGTTGCTGCGGCACCTCGCCTGCGCATATCAAGGCTATTGCCGACGCGCTGAAAGATGTGCCGCCGCGCAAAATCCCAGAGCTGGAACACAAGTGCCGCTTGTCCGGCCTAGAGCCGTTCAATATCGGCGATGACTCACTGTTCGTCAACGTCGGCGAGCGCGCCAACGTCACCGGCTCGGCCAAGTTCAAGCGCCTGATATTGGAGGGGCTGTATGAGGAGGCGCTGGAAGTTGCCAAGCAGCAGGTGGAAACCGGCGCGCAGGTGATCGACGTCAACATGGACGAGGCGATGCTGGATGGCGAAGCCGCGATGGTGAAGTTTTTAAACCTTGTAGCCTCCGAGCCGGATATATGCAAAGTGCCGCTGATGATCGATTCATCCAAGTGGAGCATTATCGAGGCCGGGCTGAAATGCGTGCAGGGAAAATCCATCGTCAACTCTATCTCGCTGAAGGAAGGCGAAGCAAAATTTATTGAGCAGGCCACATTAGTGCGCCGCTATGGCGCAGCAGCGGTGGTGATGGCGTTTGACGAGGATGGTCAGGCCGATACCTTCAAGCGCAAAACAGAAATCTGCAAACGCAGCTACGATATTTTAGTCAATCAAATCGGCTTCCCGCCTGAAGATATTATTTTCGATCCGAATATTTTTGCGATTGCGACCGGCATCGAAGAGCACAATAACTACGCGGTGGATTTTGTTGAAGCCTGTGAGTGGATACGCAAAAACCTGCCCTATGCAAAGATCAGTGGAGGCGTATCCAACGTGTCGTTCTCCTTCCGTGGCAACGATCCTGTACGCGAGGCGATCCATACGGTATTTTTGTATCACGCCATCAAGGCCGGTTTAAATATGGGGATTGTGAACGCCGGTCAACTGGGCGTGTACGATCAGATAGCCAAAGAATTGCGCGAGGCCGTGGAAGATGTAGTACTAAATCGTCACTCCGAAGCCGGAGAAAGACTGGTAAAGATTGCCGAGTCGCTCACCGGCGGCGGTGTCAAGGCGCAGGTAGAAGATCTGGCCTGGCGCAAAGGGTCGGTGCAGGAACGGCTTACCCATGCTTTGGTGCGCGGCATCACCACCTTTATTGTGGAAGACACCGAAGAAGCGCGCTTGGAAGCAAAATTCCCGGTGGAGGTGATAGAAGGCCCGTTGATGAACGGCATGAATGTGGTCGGCGATCTGTTTGGTGCGGGCAAAATGTTTTTGCCGCAGGTGGTGAAATCGGCGCGCGTGATGAAGACGGCGGTAGCGCATCTGATACCTTACATCGAAGCGGAGAAATTGCGCTCCGGCGACACCCGTACCAAGGGCAAGATTTTGATGGCCACGGTGAAAGGCGACGTGCACGACATCGGTAAAAATATTGTCACCGTGGTATTGCAGTGTAATAACTTCGAAGTGGTCAACATGGGCGTGATGGTGCCGTGTCAGAAAATTCTGGATACAGCACGTGAACACAACGTAGACATCATTGGTCTTTCTGGCTTGATTACCCCGTCGCTGGAAGAAATGGCGCATGTGGCGAAAGAAATGGAACGACAAGGTTTCACGATACCGCTGCTGATAGGCGGCGCGACCACTTCGCGCATGCATACCGCAGTGAAGATCGAGCCAGGTTACTTGAGTGGCCCCACCGTGTACGTCAACGACGCTTCGCGTGCGGTGGGTGTGTGCAGCAGCTTGCTGAGCACCACCCTGCGCGATGAATATGTAGCGGAAATCAAGGAGAATTATGTCAAGGCGCGTGCACAGCACGAGAGCAAGAAGGGCAAAAATACCTTGATCCCGCTGGCTGAAGCGCGTGCGCTTGGGGTGAAAATAAATTGGTCAAATTACACGCCGCCTAAACCGCACATGACCGGTGTATATAAATTCGAAAACTACCCACTAGATAAAATTGCCGAATATATAGATTGGTCGCCATTTTTCAATGCCTGGGAGCTAGCTGGACGCTACCCCAAGATTTTGCAGGATGCAGTGGTGGGTGAGGCAGCTCGCACGTTGTTTGCCGAAGCACAGGAGATGCTTAAAAAAATCATAGCTGAAAAATGGCTAAGCGCGAATGCGGTGTTCGGCCTGTTCCCAGCTAACACAGTGAATGATGACGACATCGAAATCTACACCGATGAAAAGCGTAACAAGGTGGCGATCACTTGGCATAACCTGCGCCAGCAAACCAAGAAGCCTGCCGACGTGCCTAACTACTGTTTGGCTGATTTTATCGCGCCGAAGGAAAGTGGCGTGGCGGATTACATCGGTGGCTTTGCAGTGACCGCCGGTATTGGCATCGATGAGCGTGTGGAAGCGTTTGAAAAAAATAATGATGACTACAGCGCCATCATGTTGAAAGCACTGGCCGACCGTCTGGCAGAGGCTTTTGCCGAATTGTTGCACGCCCGGGTTCGTCGCGAGTTCTGGGGGCATGCCGCAGAAGAAACATTGGGCAATGAAGAGTTGATAGCCGAAAAATACTCCGGTATCCGCCCCGCCCCCGGCTACCCGGCTTGCCCAGAGCACACCGAGAAGGGACCCTTGTTTGACTTGCTGCAAGTGCCGATTAATGCAGGTATCACCATCACCGACAGTTACGCCATGTTGCCCACTGCAGCAGTCAGCGGTTTTTACTTCTCGCATCCTCAGTCGAAATATTTCGCCATCGGCAAAATCAACAAGGATCAGGTAGAGAGCTATGCACAGCGTAAAGGCTGGACAGTGGAAGAAGCGGAGCGTTGGTTGGCTCCGGTGCTGAATTACTAATAAGCAAGAGAGGATTGAAGATGGAAAAACGTTCATGGACTCTGCCGATTATGGTGTTAATCGCAGCTAGTTTTTTTGTGGCGGCTGTCAATTTCAAACAGCCCGCCAAACCAATTGACCCGACAGTATTGGCCTCGCTGGTGAAGACAGATATAAAGCCAGGTAATGGTGAGGTAGCTATAACTGGAAAAAGTATATCAGTACATTACACCGGTTGGCTGTATGAAGAAGCAGCAGCTAACCATCGCGGTTTGAAATTTGACAGTTCTTATGATCGTAATAGTCCACTGGAATTTTTGTTGGGCACTGGTCAGGTGATCGCAGGTTGGGAGCACGGGATGCAGGGTATGAAAGTCGGTGGTAAACGTCATCTGATTATTCCTGCCGAAATGGCATACGGAAAATCGGGAATCAGCGGGGTCATTCCCCCCAATTCGCAACTTGTGTTTGAAGTTGAGTTGATGGCTGTACGTTAACCCGACCTATAGGCGGTGAAGGATAATATTGATGTACGACTACACCTGGCAGCTTGTCGGACTTAGATATCTAATTTAATGTAACATAATGATTGCATTGAATATTTTTTATAAAATCGTAATTTTTATACAGGAGCACACCCTGTGGTTAAGGTGACATGAGCAAACCATTACACATTCATATACTCGGCATCTGCGGCACCTTCATGGGCAGCATCGCGGTGCTGGCGAAAGAGGCGGGTTATCGCGTTACCGGTTGTGACGCCAACGTGTATCCGCCGATGAGTACGCAACTTGAAGCACAAGGCATAGAGCTGATCGAGGGCTGGGGCGTAGAACAGCTGTCATTGAATGCGGATATGTATGTGATTGGCAATGTGGTGTCGCGCGGCAACCCCTTGATGGAAGAAATCCTCAATCGCAACCTGACTTACATTTCCGGTCCGCAGTGGTTGTCGCAAGCTTTGCTGCAAAACAAGTGGGTGCTCGCTGTTGCAGGCACTCACGGCAAAACCACCACGGCTTCGATGCTGGCGTGGATACTGGAATATTCGAACATGAATCCCGGTTTTTTAATCGGTGGTGTGCCGCAGAACTTTGGTATATCTGCACGTTTGACTGACTCGCCTTTTTTTGTCATCGAGGCGGATGAGTACGACACGGCCTTTTTCGACAAGCGTTCCAAGTTTGTGCATTACCGTCCACGCACGGCGGTGCTGAATAATTTGGAATATGACCATGCCGATATTTTTCCCGACCTCGCTGCGATTGAAACGCAGTTCCATCATTTGGTCCGCACCGTGCCAAGCCAGGGTTTGCTGGTGAGCAATGGCCGTGAAGCATCTCTTGAAAGAGTTTTCAAGCGCGGCTGTTGGACGCCGATTGAGCAATTCGGTACTGCCCAAGGTTGGAGCATCGACGATGCAAATCTTGTTACGCTGAATGGCAAATCACAAGGCACGTTGCAGTGGGATTTAATGGGTGAGCACAATCGCATGAATGCACTGGCTGCTTTAGCGGCTGCACGTCACGCCGGTGTACCGATTGCTCAGGGTCTTGCCGCGCTGGTAGAGTTTAAAAATGTAAAACGCCGCATGGAAATTCGCGGCACGGTAAATGGCATTACCGTCTACGATGATTTTGCCCATCATCCCACCGCCATCGCCACTACCGTTGAAGGGCTACGCCACAAGGTGGGTAAGGCTCGCATACTCGCAGTGCTGGAGCCGCGCTCCAATACGATGAAATTGGGGGTGATGAAAGATGCCTTGCCAGCGAGTCTGCTTCAGGCCGATGCGGTATTTTGTTACAGTGCAAATTTAGGTTGGGATGCGGGCAGCGCACTTGCGCCATTGGGCAGTAAGGCACTGGTCAGTGATGATCTTAACGAATTGATCGCGGCGATTTGTGCCGCTGCAAAATCCGGCGATCAAATACTGGTGATGAGCAATGGCGGCTTTGGGGGAATACACGAGAAGCTGTTGAAGAAGTTGGCAGACTAACGTAACCAGTTGATTATATTAAATATTTAACTCGCGAGTGCGATTAATATTTCGTTGCAAATCAATGGGTTGTGCCTTGCTTCTGACAAGTAGCATACAGCATTGCTAATGAGCGCATTACAATACACACACCTTATCAGTAACTAGTCTCCATGAATTTAACTTCACACGGAAAGCAAGCTGCCACCATAGAAATCATCCAAGCCGACAACATCGTGCGTTGTGGTGGGCAGTGGAGTTTGGCAGGGATTGCCAGCTTAGAGTTCAGGCTAGCTAGCATGCAGTGGCCAGTGGTGAAGGCATTGCAATTCGATGTTGCAGAAATTACAGCGATGGATACAGTCGGAGCCTGGTTGCTGCACCGCACTATGTACAGGCTTGAAGTAAAGGGGTGCGCGGTTAATCTGCTGGGTCAACGTTCAGAGCATGCTTCATTATTGAATATGATGCAGGCGCTCAAATTACTCACGGATCACAGCACCATTCCACCCAGTCAGAACTGGTTGGAAAAAACCGGCTTAGTAGTCTGGCCACATGTGCAGCAATTTGTAGGGATGCTTACATTTGTTGGCGAATTCGTGATGCTCAGCATTCGATCTCTTGCCAAACCGTCGAGCATACGCTGGCGAGCAATTTTATATAATCTACAGCATGTGGGATTTAATGCTTTGCCTATTGTGGGTTTGCTGGCATTTTTGATGGGCGTGGTGATTGCCTTTCAGGGGGCAGGTCAACTACAGCGTTTTGGCGCAAATATTTTTATTGCGGATATGGTGGGGTTGTTGATGCTGCGAGAACTAGCACCGTTGATGACAGCAGTGATTGTGGCGGGTCGTTCTGGCTCTGCGTTTGCCGCACAGATTGGTACGATGAAGGTGACTGAAGAAATTGATGCCTTGCGCACGATGGGAATTGCACCGATGGAATTACTGGTGTTGCCCAAAGTGGTGGCGCTGATGATTGCGTTGCCGTTGCTGACAGTGTTCGCGGATGTGATGGGAGTGATCGGCGGGATGGTCATGGCAAAGACTCAATTGGGTGTGAGTTATGCAGATTTTTTGGAGCGCTTTGACACTGCGATCAAGCTTTCTGCGTTGATGGTTGGCCTCGGCAAGGCACCCGTATTTGCTGCAATTATTGCAATGGTGGGCTGTTATCAGGGCTTTCAAGTCAGCAATAGCGCAGACAGTGTAGGCAAGCAAACTACGAAGAGCGTAGTGCAGGCGATATTTTTAATTATTGTGGCTGATGCGCTGTTTGCAGTAATCTTTAGCTGGTTGAAGATTTAAGTGTGGCTGATATGTTGCCTGAACCCATTATAGAAATTGAAAATCTATGCACCAGCTTTGGCAATGCGGTGGTGCATAATGGTGTTACCTTCTCGGTGAATCGTGGCGAGGTATTTGGTTTGGCGGGAGGCAGCGGCTGCGGTAAATCAACCTTGTTGCGCGAGATCGTTTTGCTGCATCGTCCGCAATCCGGGTCTATTCGTGTGTTTGGCAAGGATGTACTGGGGCTGGATGATGCGGCTGCCTTACCCCTGAAAAAAAGTTGGGGTGTGATGTTTGAACGTAGCGCCTTGTTCAGTTCACTCACGGTGGCGGAGAATGTAGGCTTGCCGATGCGTGAGCATACGCAGATGAGCGAGGCGTTAATTAAAGAAATGGTTGCCGTTAAAATTGCACTGGCAGGACTGCCTGCCAGTGCGGGAGTAAAATATCCCGCTGAATTAAGTGGTGGCATGCGCAAACGAGCAGCCTTGGCTCGCGCACTGGCGTTGGATCCCGAGTTGTTGTTTCTGGACGAACCGACAGCCGGACTTGATCCCTTGAGCGCGACTGCATTCGATGAGTTAGTGTTGCACTTGAAAAAAACACTGGGCTTAACCATTATGATGGTAACGCACGATCTTGATTTGTTGTGGCAGGTGGCAGACCGTGTTGCTGTTTTGGGTGAGGGGAAGGTAGTGGGAATCGGAACCATGACTGAACTTTCAGAATCAAAACACCCGGTGGTTAGGGAATATTTTTACGGACCTCGCGGTCGCGTTGCATGGAAAAGTCATGGAAACAAAAGTTAATTATGTCGTAGTTGGTTTGTTTGCACTGCTGCTATCGGCAGCGATGATTGCGGGCGTGCTGTGGCTGAGTGCTGGCAAGAAATACAGTAGTGTTAATGATATTTATGTGGCCTATATGAACGAGTCTGTGTCCGGCTTGAATTTGAATGCGCCAGTAAAATATCGCGGTGTACAAGTCGGGCAAGTCAGGAGCATCAAACTGGATAAATCCAATCCAGAACAGGTGCGGCTTGAATTTGCGATTGAGCGAGGCAGCCCGATCAAGGAAGACACCATCGCAACATTAAAATCACAGGGTCTGACCGGAATAGGCTTTATAGAATTAAGTGGAGGCACTAGCATTTCAAAAAATCTTGAGCCAAAGAATTCACCACCCTATCCCGTCATAAAAACAGGTTCATCGTTGTTGGGTCGTCTGGATACGGGGTTGTCAGGCCTGCTGACCAATCTCAATGAAACCACCGAGAACATCAATGCCGTACTGGATGAGGATAATAGAAAAGTGCTGAAACGGGTTCTGGCAGACCAAGTTAGCGTGCAGTTGCCGCTGTTGATTGAGCGCATAACAAAAACAACAGAGGCAGTGGAAGCAATGGCAAGGGAAGCTACACGAGCCAGTGCCAGTGTGCGTAAAACGCTAGATGATGTGGGACCCGATGCCAAGCGATTTGCCAATGAAGGTTTACCGGAATTGGAAAGGCTGATGGAATCAATGCGTGAGACGATGGGTTCATTGCAACGTGTCACCGAACAGATCGAACAGAACCCGGCTGTGTTGCTGCGCGGGAAAGAAGCCCGACCTAGCGGGCCTGGAGAATAGGCTATGAAAAATTTGTCTCACTCAACTATTAACATCGGAACTATGCCCTCCTGGCTTGTTGTTGTGCTACTGATTGGAGGCTGTTCCCCGCTGCAACCGGTTAAATTATCCAGCGTGAGTTCGTATGCAATTGAAGCACAATTTACGCCGTCCACTGCCGCAACGGGAGAGCTGACCCTGCTGATTAGCTCGACTAGTGCACGTTCTGGTTTTGAATCTTCGCGCATGATTTACCTGAAGAAACGCCATGAAATCGAATACTTTACACAGAATCAATGGGTAGATAGCCCAGCACGGATGCTGGCACCGTTGCTGTTGCAGGCGCTGGAGAGCACGGGGAAATATCGTGCAGTGATACCCCTGCGCAGCGCGGCCAGCGCCGACTTGCGGCTGGATACTGAAATTGTGCGTTTGCAGCAAGAGTTTTTAACAAAACCAAGCCAGGTACGTTTTACAGTGCGTGCGCAGCTAGTAGATTTACGCAGCAAGTCAGTGCTGGCTACGCGCGAGTTTGATGTAATTGAAAAGGCGGAAAGTGATGATCCCTATGGTGGAGTGATCGCTACCAATCGCGCTGTTCAAATAATGTTGCAACAGATTGCAGATTTCTGTGTGCGGGAAATCACGGCTGGCAAAAACAAATAGAGATGCCCTAGCAGCCTGTCAAGCTCAGGCTGTATATTGCGGTTTTATTATTCGCGAATGGCACGGATGGTCATCGTGCCCTTGTACAATCTCACATCCATCCTGCCGAGGAAGGACATCCCCAATAACATTTCATCACCCAGGCCGGGCAGGATAGCGGCCGCCACATCATGCGCAACGATGCCGCCGAGTTTGACGCTGTTCAAGCGAGTCGCATAGGAAATAGTATCTCCGTTGGCGGTTTGTGTTCTGCTTGCGTTAATGCTGCGCAAGCCGAGCTTGTCTGCCAGTGTTTGTGAAATCGCCACATGGGTGGCGCCTGTATCGACCATCACTGTGACTTTGAGCCCGTTGATATAGGCCTCTGCACGAAAATGCCCGCTTAAATCACGTTGCAATACTACTACTTCTTCGGATTGGGACAGCGTGTCGGCAGTATTAGGACTCACTTTGGTATTCATGAAGTAAAACAGGCTGCCAGCCAGGATGAGCCAGACCAATGCGATAAGCAAGGTTTTGAAATGAGATGCGCTGAAAATGGCCATATGATTAGTCAGCAGTTAAAAGTGCATCTGTAGCCAGTTTTTTTATGTGGGCGGAAAACGCCGGGTCTTCGCCGCGTAGCAAAGCGGGCAGGGCGGCACGGAAATCGACCCGGCAACACCATTCGCTCAAGTAGTCTTCCCATGAACGCCAACGGCGCAGCTGCTTATCGTTCATTTTGTCGTCGTACAATAGCAGGTATGCGCGTTCGAACAACGAGATCAACATGCTGAAAATAATAAACATGCGCTCGCGTTGTTCGGTCGACAATTGTGCGGTTTCTTCTGTTGCAAACATGCGCAGGTCTGGATTTTCAAGCGCAATTTTGAGGAACTCCTGATAGTTGTCGGAGAGCAGTTGATAAACTTCTTCTTCCTCATTTTCACGCTCTTTGCGCTGCCCGAGAATGAAGACATAAATTGCCAGCGGTAGACCCACTACGGTCACTATGTAGCTGAGCAGTTCCCAGATTTCCAGCGTGGACATTAAGCTATTCCCCTTTCAGAGTCGTGCCTTTTCATCACGATTTTGGATTTATCGCAAACTCAATCAGGTCGATAGGATTGTCAGAGTAGGGTTGACCGAGGCTGATCGTGCCTTTGCCGCGCAGTGTGGTATCGCCGCGATTAAGTCTAACCACGCCTTCCTCGGTGCGGATGTAAGTGCCATTACTGCTGTGGTCTGAAAGAATAAAACTGCCTGCCTTGAATTCTATATTCGCGTGTTGGCGAGAAGCGAAATCATTTTTGATAACTATCTGGCAAAAATTATCACGCCCCATAAGCATTTTTTTGTTAAGTTCGTTTATATTGAATGACTGGTCACGATAGCTGAGAGCAAGTTTATTGCCTTCAACATCAGGCTTGCGGAAGGCTATCATGCCGATACGCGTACTCTCCAGGTTTTCAAGCTCCCACTTCACCTGGTGTATGTCCAGCTGCTCTTGTTTCCCCTTGATATCAACGCGCAGAATTTTGCGTACCTTGTGATGCAATGACAACGGCAGTGCGTCGACCACAGCAGTTGTTGCCATGATCTGGTTGGCACGGGTAATCGCTGACACACGCGCAGCAACATTGACGGCAGCACCGTAGATATCATTGTCTTCGTGGAGCACATCCCCGTAGTGAATGCCTATGCGTATATGCATAGGCTGATCGCTGCTCTGACTGTCAGTTTTGACTGCAAGCTGCATTTTACAAGCCGCCTTCATCGCGAGTTCAGCAGTGGGAAAGGTGCATAAAATTTCATCACCTATGGTTTTTATCAATGTGCCATTGTGAGTGACAAGCGCGCCTTGCAAAATGGTAAGGCATCTAGCGATCAGCTGACGTGCCGGTTGATCTCCTAATTTTTCGTAGAGCGCAGTGCTGCCACAGATATCTGCGAACAAGATGGCGAGTTTTTGATTTTGCGCTGACATGTGGGTTTGTGATAATTAACCGTTAACCCCGAACATCATACGCTTGGCGATAAATCTTTTCGC
>JBCKTV010000009.1:0-54178 GCA_038925365.1 Gallionellaceae bacterium | reverse complement strand
ATCAACAAGTTACACTTACAACTCTGTCCCACAGGCTGCTAGTCGCTCAACTGCAAAAGTAGATTCAAACTCGGCAAACTTGCCCTTTTCAATTGCAGCACGTATCCCCGCCATCAATTCCTGGTAGTAAAACAAGTTGTGTATGGTATTGAGGCGTGCGCCGAGTATCTCGTTGAGGCGATGCAGGTGATGCAGATAAGCGCGGGTAAAATTGCGGCAGGTATAGCAGCCGCATTGCTCATCTAATGGACGTATATCGAATCGATATTGGGCATTCTTGATTTTGATATTTCCTCGCCGAGTAAATAACATGCCGTTGCGTGCATTACGCGTCGGCATCACGCAGTCAAACATATCAATACCCTGTTTCACCCCGTCCACCAAATCTTCCGGTGTGCCCACGCCCATCAAATAACGCGGCTTGTTGGCAGGCAATTGTGGCGCAGTGTGCTGCAAGATACGCAGCATATCTTCCTTGGGCTCGCCTACCGACAGACCACCAATGGCAAAGCCGTCAAAGCCTATATTCATCAACTCCTTCATCGACTCGTCGCGCAGGTTTTCATGCATGCCGCCCTGCACAATGCCGAACAGCGCATTGCTATTACCTTCATGCGCCTTTTTCGAGCGTTCCGCCCAGCGTAATGACAGACGCATGGAATCACCCGCTGTTTTCTCATCCGCAGGATGCGGTGTGCATTCGTCGAAAATCATCACAATGTCGGAATTCAGCACCTTCTGAATACGCATGGATTCCTCAGGCGTAAGAAAACACTTGTCGCCGTTCACCGGCGACTGAAACTTTACGCCCTCTTCCGTGATTTTACGCAGCTTGCCCAGGCTGAATACCTGAAAACCGCCCGAATCGGTAAGGATAGGGCCATCCCAGCCCATGAAGCGGTGCAGACCGCCATGAGCTTCTATCACCTCCAGGCCTGGACGCAGCCACAGGTGAAAGGTATTACCCAACACTATATGTGCACCAATTTCTTTCAATTCCAGTGGGGACATCGCCTTCACTGTACCGTAGGTTCCAACCGGCATAAAGGCGGGCGTTTCAACGGTGCCGTGGGCAAGGTGGAGGGTGCCGCGACGGGCGAGGCCGTCGGTGTGATGTAGATCAAATTTCATTATAAATAATTAAATAAAAACATATAGTTACAAAAATAGTGCGTTCTGACACTTATTTTTAAAACGATTACTTCTGCGACTTCATAATACTCATCGCAGCCGCCACCAATCCCCCCATATCTGCCAGGTTGCCCGGAAGGATCAGGGTGTTGCCTGCCTTGGCAACATTAGCAAAAGCGTCCACATATTTTTCTGCGACTTTCAGGTTGACTGCATCCATGCCACCTGGTGACTGAATCGCCTTGGCAACCTTCATGATAGCCTCGGCATTAGCTTCCGCCACGGCGATAATAGCTGCGGCTTCACCCTGCGCGAGATTGATGGCAGACTGTTTTTCGCCTTCGGAACGCTGAATGAACGCTTCGCGCTCGCCGGTGGCGATGTTGATCTGCTCCTGTTTACGGCCTTCTGATGCTGCGATCAGCGCGCGCTTTTCACGCTCGGCAGTGATCTGCGCCTGCATCGCATGGAGAATTTCCTTGGGCGGGGTCAAGTCTTTGATCTCGTAACGCAGCACTTTAACGCCCCAATTGGTCGCAGCTTCATCCAACACCGCCACCACAGTTTTGTTGATGTGCTCACGTTCCTCGAAGGTTTTATCCAGTTCCATCTTGCCGATAGCTGAACGCAGCGTGGTCTGCGCCAGCTGGGTAATCGCCACGATGTAATTGCTGGAGCCATAAGAAGCCAGCTTGGGATCAGTCACCTGATAATACAGAACGCCGTCCACCTGCAACTGTGTGTTGTCCTTGGTAATACAAATCTGGCTAGGCACATCCAGCGGCACCTCTTTCAGCATGTGCTTGTAGGCAATCTTGTCAATATAGGGTATGACAATATTTAGGCCTGGTTGCAGTGCTGCATGAAACTTCCCCAGACGCTCAACCACCCAGGAATTTTGCTGGGGGACTATTTTAAATGCCTTAGCTATAAAAATAACGGCTACTATCAATATAAACAGTGCGATTTCCATATTGCCTCCAAAATATTATTGCTGATGATAAAACTATTAATTAGACCGGTTTGCTATGGGTCAGAACAAGCACCGAGCCGCGCATTGCTTTGATATAAAACATTCCCTCATGCGCTGCATCAGGGACATCCAGTTCGGCATCCCACTCTGAACCCCGGTAATGCACGCGTGCGACACCATCATCCCGCCAGCTTAATACCCCTACCGGCTGACCTATATCCAGACTTTGGCTGGAAGCGTCACTGGTGCCGCCTCCTTTCCATCTGCGCAGAATAATTATTCCAATGATACCCGTCATTGCAGCAAAGACTAATTGCGCAGGCAAACCCAAGCCGAGTAATGCCACAGTACCGCCAGCAGCTAGCGCAATCGAAATCACCAACAGGTAAAACGTACCTGTTACCATCTCCACCCCAAACAGCACTAAAGCAAGCACAAACCAATACACGTATAGCGCCATATTTACCTCCTGATTAGACAGCCCGTTCTATCAGCATCGCATCACCATAGCTAAAGAAGCGATATTCATTATCCACTGCAATACGATATGCCGCCAGCATCCTATCCATTCCGCCAAAAGCACATATCAGCATTAACAGCGTGGATTTTGGCAGGTGGAAATTGGTTAGCAACACATCCACCACTTTGAACTGGTAGCCGGGCGTAATAAAAATATTTGTTTCACCCGCACCTGCAACTAATACACCACTTTTTGCGGCACTTTCCAAGGCGCGCAAACTGGTGGTGCCGACTGCTAACACTCTGCCACCACGAGCATGAGTCTGATTGATTGCGTCAACTGTAGCTTGTGGAATGGTATAGCGTTCACTGTGCATCACATGCTCAGCCACATTTTCCACGCGCACAGGCTGAAAGGTTCCTGCTCCGACATGCAAAGTAACATAAGCAGTTTGTATACCTTGCGTATTCAATCTAGCGAGCATGGCCTGGTCAAAATGTAAGCCTGCGGTGGGTGCAGCAACCGATCCATTATGGCTGGCATATACCGTCTGATAGCGTGCCTCATCATCGGCATCAGCGCTATGTGTAATATAAGGAGGCAAGGGCAGCTTGCCATACTGCTCCAGCAAGTTATCAACATCAGCATCACCCTCAAATTTCAAGTGATAAAACTCGCCTTCCCGCCCCAATACCGTTACCGCTAAGCACCCCGCCAACAATAATCGCCCTCCCCGCTTGAGTGCCTTGCTCGCACGCACCTGAGCCAGCACTTCATGCTCATTCAAAATGCGCTCGACCAGTACCTCGATATTGCCACCGCTTTCCTTATTACCGAACAAACGCGCCTTGATTACCCGCGTGTCATTCAATATCAACAAATCATCCTTGTGCAACAAACCCGGCAGATCGGTAAACATGCGATGTTCGCAAGCGCCCGCTGTAATATGCAGCAAACGGCTGGCACCGCGCTGTTGCGGCGGGTGCTGTGCGATCAGGTGTTGGGGAAGTTCAAAGGTAAATTCGTCGGTGCGCATGGAAGAAAAATGATGCAGAGTTACAAAAAGTGCATTGTAACTTGATGAAGCGGTACATTTCATGGATAATTCGCGCCTTCCTGATCCGGCCATCTTAGCCGGACCTAGCCGGGATGGCGGAATTGGTAGACGCGCTGGACTCAAAATCCAGTATTCGCAAGGATGTGGGGGTTCGATTCCCCCTCCCGGCACCACTTTAAGTAAAGCAGTAAAGTAATTAGTCGCACGTATTTAAAAAAGGCAGGGTTTCCTGCCTTTTTTATTGTCCGAAATTCCATTAGCTTGACTGCCTTAGCAAACACCAAGAAGAACTTGTCCGACTTGATGCTAAAATTGTATTTTTTAAGCCAACCTCAATTCATTCCAAGGTGAACGCATATCATGAATTTACGCAATGCCGCCCTCATACTGCTGCTGTTAACGCTCACCGCTTGCTCAAAACCTCCTTACACCAACCTTGATAACCTGCAATTAAAAGCACTGCAAACTCAAGGTGTGCCTGTTTATGACATTCGCCGTGCAGAGGAATGGCAGAAAACCGGCGTGATTGAAGGCAGCCATCTCCTTACTTTTGTTGATGCAAAAGGCAAGATTATGCCTGAGTTTGTAAGCAGATTTACCCAGTCCGTGGGCAAAAATGATCCCGTCATTTTGATCTGCCGCACTGGCAGCCGCACCGATGCGCTTGCACGCGCACTGATTGAAGACTTAGGCTACACCAAAGTCTACAACGTTAAAGATGGTATTACGCGCTGGATCAGCGATGGCTTGCCGGTGAAGCGCAACTAAACGGGTTTAAATTAGCAGTATGATCTGGAAACCCAATGTTACCGTTGCCGCAGTCATTGAACAAGACGGCAAATTCCTGCTGGTTGAAGAGCACACTTCGCAAGGGCTGCTTCTCAACCAACCAGCCGGACATCTGGAAGCCAACGAATCGCTGCTGCATGCCGTGGTGCGTGAAACACGCGAAGAATCTGCCTACGATTTCGAACCGCAACATCTGGTTGGCGTGTATCGCTGGCACGCAGAAAAATCTGATACTACCTATCTACGCTTTGCTTACAGTGGCCGTATTCTCGCCCACCATGCAGGCCAAGAACTGGATGTAGGCATCGTGCGTACACTGTGGCTAACGTTGGATGAAATTCGTGCGTCCGTACCCCGCCACCGCAGCCCGCTGATTTTGCGTTGTGTGGAGGACTACTTGGCAGGCAAACGCTATCCGCTCGAGTTGATTACCCATTATGACTAAGGAGCCTAGCCAAAGAAAAGGCTGCATCGTAGTGGGTATGTCCGGCGGAGTGGATTCCGCCGTCACTGCCCTACTACTGAAACAACAAGGCTACGAAGTGATTGGCCTGTTCATGCGCAACTGGGAAGATGACAACACCGACGAATATTGCTCCACCCGCCAGGATTTGATAGATGCCGCCTCGGTGGCCGACACCATCGGCATTCCGCTGGAAGCGGTGAATTTTGCCAAAGAATATAAAGATCGCGTATTCAGCTATTTCTTGCGTGAATACCAAGCTGGGCGCACACCCAATCCCGACATCCTGTGCAACTCGGAAATCAAATTCAAAGCCTTTCTCGACCATGCAATCAAACTTGGCGCGGAAAAAATTGCGACCGGTCATTACGCCCAGGTACGCGAAGTGGATGGTCTATTTCAATTGCTGAAAGCAGACGACGCTAGTAAAGACCAAAGCTATTTCCTGCATAAACTGAATCAAGCACAACTATCCAAGGCCATGTTCCCGCTGGGTAATATGCTCAAGTCGCAGGTGCGAAAAATTGCTGAAGAACACAAGCTGTCCAACTACGCGAAGAAAGACAGCACTGGTATCTGCTTTATCGGCGAGCGCCCATTCCGAGAATTCCTCAGCAAATATCTACCCACCCAACCTGGAGAAATGTGCACGCCTGAAGGCAAGGTAGTGGGCAAACATGTGGGGCTCTCTTTCTATACCATAGGCCAACGTCAGGGTTTGGGGATTGGCGGAGGTAAAGATTCCTCTGGTGAGCCTTGGTTTGTAGCAAGCAAAGACATGACCAGCAACCGATTGATTGTGGTGCAGGGACATGACCATCCATTGTTGCTCAAGCCGGAATTGAGCGCGATGGAAATGCACTGGATTAGCGGCAATACACCCGATACCAACCGCGACTACGCCGCCAAGACACGCTACCGCCAGGAAGACGCACCCTGCCATATCACCCCCCTAGCTGATGGCAATACCCGCTTTGCTTTTCAGCAGGCGCAGTGGGCGGTGACGCCGGGACAGTCGGTAGTGGCCTATGATGGGGCGGTGTGTCTGGGCGGCGGCATCATCACATAAACAGCTAAAAACTTTTAGCCACAGAGATCACAGAGAAAGTGCGGACGCTAAGCCTTTCAATTTCACCCATGGAATCACTCTTCCAAGTTGACCAAGCCTTTGTTTTTCTCTGTGCCTCTGTCTTCTCTGTCGCGGGATTTTCTTGTTTTTAGGTTCGGCACTATAGTTTCACGTAAAATACCCTCTACAATTAATTACATCTACAACATCATGACACTTTCCGCCCTCACCGCCCTTTCCCCTCTCGATGGCCGCTACCACGGCAAAGTGGGCGCCTTACGCAACCACTTCAGCGAATTCGGGCTGATACGCTATCGCGTGCTGATTGAAATTGAATGGCTCAAGGCTTTGAGCCAGGAAAGCGGCATCCAGGAACTGCCACCATTTTCAGCATCGACGGTCGCCATGCTTGACCAACTCGCTACGCAATTTTCCGAAGCCGATGCCGAGCAGATCAAAACCATCGAGCGCACCACCAATCACGATGTGAAAGCAATTGAATACTGGCTGCGCGACAAACTGGCCGACAACAAAGAAACCGCCGACAAACTTGAATTCATCCACTTCGCCTGCACCTCGGAAGACATCAATAATTTAAGCCACGCATTGATGCTAAAAAATGGCCGCAACGAAGTCATGCTGCCAGCACTAGATGCAGTGATCAAACGCCTGCGTGAACTAGCGCATCAACTTGCCGACCTGCCCATGCTGTGCCGCACCCACGGACAAACCGCCACCCCCAGCACACTAGGCAAGGAAATGGCCAATGTGGTGCATAGATTAGAACGCGCAAGAGAACGCATTACCGCTGTCACCATCCTCGGCAAAATCAACGGTGCAGTAGGCAACTACAATGCCCATCTATCAGCCTATCCAGATGTGGATTGGGAAAAGCTGGCGCAGAAATTTGTGGCGGCGCGTGGCATCACTTTTAACCCCTACACCATCCAGATCGAACCGCACGATTACATGGCCGAATTGTTTGACGCCTTTGCCCGCACCAACACCATCCTCATCGACCTCAACCGCGACCTCTGGGCTTATATCTCGATGGGCTATTTCAAGCAGAAGGTTGTCGCTGGCGAAGTGGGTTCCTCCACCATGCCGCACAAGGTCAACCCCATAGACTTCGAAAACTCCGAAGGTAACCTTGGCCTTGCCAATGCGCTGCTGCGTCACCTCTCCGAAAAATTGCCGGTATCACGCTGGCAACGCGACCTCACCGACTCCACCGTGTTGCGCAACATGGGCGTGGCGCTGGGCTACACTCTGCTCGCCTACGAATCGTGCCTGAAAGGTCTGAACAAACTCGAAGCCAACCCGAAATGTCTGGCCGACGATTTGAACAATAGCTGGGAAGTGCTGGCCGAACCTATCCAGACCGTCATGCGCCGCTACAACATAGCGAATGCCTACGACAAATTGAAAGACCTGACCCGAGGCAAGGGTGGCATCAATCGTGAGAGTTTAAAGGCGTTTATTCAGACCCTGGATATTCCTGAAGCAGAGAAACAAAGGTTGTATCAATTGAGTCCGGAGACCTATACTGGCAAAGCTGCTGCACTGGCAAAAACAATCTAAAACCACAATTTAATCGCCCCCCGAATTCAAATATAAAAGGAATGATCATGAAATACACACCAACCATACTTGCTCTGTTGTCTATCGTCGCATTGAGCGCCTGCTCCAGTGTCATCATCGGAAAAAAGGAAGGGGTCGAGCACGTATCCCTCGCTAATGCCGATCAGGTAGCGAACTGTTCATCCAAGGGGAAAATCAATATTAGCGTGATGGCCAAGATTGGCATACTTCCGCGCTTCGAAGAGGATGTTGAAGCCAATCTCTACCAGATGGCGCTCAACAATGCGGTTGACAACGGTGCAGATACGCTGGTGAAAGGCGAATCAAAAGAATTTGGTAAGCGCCAGTTTGAAATGTACAAATGCCGTCCATAATACCGCATTAAAGTAAATTAATTCAATATAATCAACATGTTATTGCAATATAAAAAGCCCGCTATGCGGGCTTTTTTCGTGCATGCAGCATATTGATTATGTTCAACTTATGCAGCCTGAACCAGAATTTTATCCTGCTGCGCAATAATCCGGTTATGTTCATCCACATACACCAGACGAGGATGATACTTATGCAGTTCAATTTCGGAATAAGTCGCAAACACCGCGACTATCAAAATATCGCCAGGGTTGGCCTTATGTGCTGCCGCACCGTTTACCGAGATCATGCCGGAGCCACGTTGTGCGCGAATGGCATAGGTGGAGAAGCGCTCACCATTGGTGACGTTGTAAATATCGATAGCCTGATACTCAATAATGCCAGCAGCATCGAGCAAATCATCGTCAATTGCGCATGAGCCTTCATAGTGCAATTCCGACTGCGTCACGCGCACTCGGTGCAATTTGGCTTGTAACATGGTTCGCAACATGGTTAGTCTCCGTAATCTCGGCGTCTATTATAAGGCGCTTATGTTTAAAGATAAACTTCGATATTATCAATCAGTCTGGTTTTTCCCAGCTTTGCTGCTGCCAGAATGACCAAATTAGGCTCTCCGGGCGTTGCTGAACACAAAGTGGATAAGCTGCGTATTGCAACATAATCGACCTGCCAGCCATGAGAAGCAAGGTCATTGCTGGCCTTTTCCTCCAGTTGAGCATGGTTTTTCGCACCGCTCATTAAGGCTTGCTGAATTTCTATCAATGTTAGATAGAGAAATGTCGCTTCGGTTCGTTCCACAGGATTCAAATATTGATTACGCGAACTTAAGGCAAGACCGTCTGCTGCCCGCATGGTTTCTGCGCTCACAATTTTCACCGGCACATTCAGTTGCTCCACCATCTGCTTTATAACGTGCAATTGCTGGTAATCCTTTTTGCCGAATACCGCCACCTGCGGCTGCACAATATTGAACAACTTCAGTACCACGGTCGCTACGCCACGAAAATGGCCGGGGCGGAAAGCACCGCATAGTTCTTGGGCAATCGCAGGCGGCTCTACGCTTACCAATTGCGGTCGCGGATACAAGTCTGCTTCGCTAGGTGCAAACACCACCGCCACTCCGCAAGCCTTGAGCTTGTCGCAATCTGCCTGCAAGGAGCGCGGGTATTTGCCAAAATCTTCGTTTGCACCAAACTGCAAGGGGTTCACAAAGATGCTAACCACCACGCACTGCGCATGCTGATGTGCGATACGCACCAGATCGAGATGTCCTTCATGCAGATTGCCCATAGTGGGCACCAAGGCCACGCTGGCTTCGTTGCTCAAACGCTGGCGCAGCGCTGCAATAGAAGAAATTACCTCCATCAGAAACTATGCTCGCCTGCGGGAAAAGTACCCGCTTTTACTTCTGCTACATAACGCGCTACCGCATCGGCAATCGAGCTTGCGCCCTGCATATAATTTTTTACAAAACGCGCTTTTTTGCCCGGATAAATATCCAGCATATCGTGCAGCACCAGCACCTGGCCTGAACAAACTGCACCCGCGCCGATGCCGATGGTGGGGATAGCAGAGTTAGCAGTAATCTCGGCAGCCAGTAGCGATGGAATGGCTTCCAGCAGCAACATGCCAGCACCCGCCTGTTCGACTGCATGCGCATCATTCAATAAGAGTTGTGCGGATTTATCATCTTTGCCTTGCACGCGATAACCACCAAGCTGATTAACCGACTGCGGGGTCAGGCCGATGTGTGCAAACACCGGAATACCGCGCTGCGTAAGGAATGCAATGGTATCGACCATCACCTCACCACCTTCAAGCTTGACCATATTTGCCCCAGCCGCCATCAGGCGTGCCGCATGAGCAAAAGTTTTTTCTGGGCTGACCTGCGAGGTACCGAATGGCATGTCTGCAATAATGAAAGTCTGCTTGCTTCCACGTGCAACACAGGCGGTGTGGTAGACCATATCATCCAGCGTCACCGGCAAGGTGGAGTTGTGGCCCTGTAGCACCATACCCAATGAATCTCCGACCAACAGCATATCGACACCGGCGGTTTCCAGCAGCTGTGCAAAAGTGGCATCGTAACAAGTCAGCATGGCAATCTTTTCGCCCTTGCTGTGCATCGTCTGTAATGTGCTTAATGTGATAGTCATGGTGTTTCCACTCCTAAACTAAAAAATTCACGCGGGCCACGCATGCTTTCTATTCGCTCCAGCAGCAACTGAAAGTCAGCATCATTATCCACGAAATTTAGATTTTCACTATTCACCATCATCAACGGCGCATCTTCATAGTGGTGAAAAAAATCACCATAACTGTTGCCGAGACGATTGAGGTAGTCATCTGTCACCGAGCGTTCATACTCGCGGCCACGACGGCGCACCCGTTCAATCAAGGTACCCGTGGAGGCTTGCAAATAGATCACCAGATCGGGGATCGGTGCTTGCGGTGCTAGGCTCTGGTAAATATTTTGATATAACTTATACTCGTCATCACTCAGATTCAAACGCGCAAACAACGCATCCTTGTCAAATAGATAATCGGATACTGTGCGCGTCCTGAATAAATCCATCTGCGCTTGATCACGAATTTCATTGATACGTTGCAACAGGAAAAATAATTGCGTAGGCAGGGCGTTGCGCTTAGGGTCCTGATAGAAGCGCTCTAGAAAGGGATTTTGTTGCGGTTTTTCCAGCAGCATATCCGCGCCGATATGCTCAGCAATGCGCTGCGCAAGACTGGTCTTGCCCACGCCTATTGGGCCTTCAACCACAATATACTGATATTTCTCAAGCAACATTGCTTAGCTTCTCCAACTGCTGATCTGTGCACTGTTGCATGGCTTTCTCCGCCGCACCCACGCCCGGAATCACACAGTCTGGCGCAATTTCCAGCAGGGGTTGCAATACAAATGCGCGTTTATGCATTTGCGGATGCGGTAGGGTCAAACCATGTTCGTGATGTTGAATGTTGTCATACATCAGCACATCTAGATCCAGCGTGCGCGGTGCATTTTGATACTCGCGCGTGCGGCCGTTTTGCTGCTCCAACGCAAGCAAGGCTTGCAACAAAGCCAGCGGTGCTAGCGCAGTCTCAACCTTGACCACGGCATTGATGAAATCCGGCTGGTCGAGATAACCAACAGGCGCACTGCGATACAAGGCGGAGCGCGCCAAAACGCGTGTTTCAGGCAAGCAGTCTATCGCCTGCATGGCTTGTAACACTTGTGTAAGCGGATTCGCCAGGTTGCTGCCCAAGCCAATAAAAGCACTATGTTTCATCACGCTAGAATAAGGGCGCCTCTAAAAATTCTAAATTCTAAGTGAGACAAGGCGCGATAAAATTTTTGAGCGCAGCATATATATAATATGTAAGCGATAAAAATTTTTGAGCAACGCAGTATCACGACGAAGTTTGGATTTTTAGAGGTGCCCATAATCAGGCTGCCACAGTAGCTGCCGGTTTTTTGCTGCGGCGGCGTTTCTTTTTGATCCCCTGCTCGGGCATCAACATTTCTTCACGGCGCTCGTCGGAGGCCTCCTGAAACTCTGTCCACCAATCGCCCAGCTCCATGGGCATCTCGCCACTTTGACAACGCAACAGCATAAAATCATAAGCCGCACGAAAGCGCGGCAAGGCCAGTAAACGCAGGGGACGCGGGCCGGATCGCTGTTCCAGACGCGGCTGCAACAACCAAATTTCTTTCATAATCGCATCGTGGCGATGCGGAATAGCCATGTGCGAACGTTGCTTGTGCAACACTGCATCCATCGCCAAATGCAAGGCGGGTATCGACGGTTTCCCTGCATCCAACTGTGCATTCCACATGCTGAGCACCTCATGCCACAACAACGCTGCAAACAGAAACGCCGGTGACGCAGGCTTGTCTTCACTCAGACGCTTGTCGGTATTGGCCAGCGCCAGCATCACGAATTTCTCACCCATCGGCTGTTCAAGTATTACGTCCAGCATCGGCAACATACCGTGGTGTAAATGCATAGCACGCAGCTTCTTGATGCACTCCACCGCGTGACCGGACATCAAAAACTTGAGCATTTCATCCAGCATACGCGCCTCGGGCACGTTGCCCAGCAAGCCCTTCATGCTGAAGATAGGCTCGGCAGTAGCGGCCTCCAGTTTCATCCCCAGCTTGGCCGACAGACGCACCGCACGCAGCATCCGCACTGGGTCTTCCCGATAACGCGTAGCCGGGTCGCCTATCATGCGCAACAAGTTTGCTCGGATGTCGGCATAGCCGTGGTGGAAGTCGAAAATTTCTTGGGTACTGGGATCATAAAACAAGGCATTGGCAGTGAAGTCGCGCCGAGCTGCGTCCTGCTCCTGGTCGCCAAATTCATTGTCGCGCAACAAACGGCCATGGTCGTCGGTCTGCGCATCGACAGCATCTATCATGCGGCGGAAGGTGGCAACTTCCACCGTTTCATCACCAAACATCACATGCACCAGACGGAAACGGCGACCGATAATGCGCGCCCGGCGAAAGATGCGGCGCACCTCTTCCGGCGTGGCATCGGTGGCGATGTCAAAATCCTTGGGCTGGCGCTTGAGCAATAAATCGCGCACCGCGCCGCCCACCACATAAGCCTGATAGCCAGCGGCCTGCAGACCATCAGTTACACGACGTGCGGCAGAGCTAATACCTTCACGCTTGACGCCATGCACCTTGTAAGGAATTGTTTCACAATTGCCCGACTTTCTGGATTTTTTGGACTTGCCCCGCACCATAGACATGACGCGCTTGATAAATTTTTTAATCATTACTTTCAATTCAAAGAGATGTCGCGAACCACGACCATCAAGAAGTGAAGATTATACACTGCAGGCTATTGTACTGTTGTGCTTGCAACCATCTATTTATTAATAGAAATAAAAAAGGCTGACGAACGCCAGCCGAACATTGAAAAGCCAGTAGTTTGCTGCAATAGTGGACAGAACACGATTTTCTGAAGATTTCATCGTAATGTTTATTGGTTTGCATCTTTTAGAGCTTACTATATATTGTAAGATGTAAGCATTCTTCATTAAACCGGAGGAGATGGAGCAGTATTTATTTTAGCCAAGTAATTAGCAACAACTGGGTTTTCCCTCCAATTTTTGGAATGTTCACATGCTAAAAAAAATAAATGTTCACGATGTAAAACTGGGAATGTATTTGCAGGAAATCTGCGGCAGCTGGATGGAACATCCATTCTGGAAAAAATCTTTCCTACTCACCGATCCCCAGGATATAAAAACACTACAAGGGTGCGGCATACATGAAGTATGGATTGATACCGCCCAAGGGTTGGATATTGATTCCAACGCAGGCGCGCAGAGCGAAGAAGAAGTAAATAAGAACATAGAATCCAAATTGCAGCAGGCGCTTAAACCCACTGCAAAATTCAAAGCCACTGTGTCGGTGCAGGAAGAAGTTGAGCAAGCGCGAAAAATACTTAGCAGAGCTAAAGAATCGGTCACCCTGATGTTTCATGAAGCCCGCATGGGCAAGGCATTGCAACTCGATGAAGTTGAAACTCTAGTTGACGATATCATCCAGTCTATCGCCCGCAATCCTGAAGCTTTTTTGAGCCTGTCTAGGCTCAAAACCCAAGATAACTACACCTATATGCATTCGGTTGCTGTGTGTGCATTGATGATTGCACTGGGCAAGCAATTGGACTTGGAGCAGGCGCTGTTGAAGGACTTGGGCATGGCTGGATTATTGCATGATGTCGGCAAAGTGATGATTCCTGAACAGGTGCTCAATAAACCCAGTAGCCTGACCGATGCAGAGTTCGATGTGATAAAGACTCACCCGCAGCGGGGCTGGGAAATTCTCAAAGGTGCAGAGGGTTTTATTAATGATATTGCGCTGGATGTGTGCCTGCATCACCACGAACGCGTGGATGGCACGGGTTACCCCGACAAACTATCTGGCAACACCTTGTCGCTTTATGCACGGATGGGGGCGGTTTGCGATGTGTATGATGCAATCACCTCTATTCGATGCTACAAATCCAGCTGGGAGCCAGCAGTGGCGATACGCAAAATGACTGAATGGAAGGAAGGGCATTTCGACAGCGAGGTGTTCTACGCTTTCGTTAAGACCATCGGCATTTATCCATCCGGTACCTTGGTTAAACTTAAATCCACCCGACTGGCCGTGGTCATGGAGCAATCCCATGCGAGCTTACTTACACCCATCGTCAAAGTGTTCTTTTCAACTAAATCCAATGCTTATTTAAATCCTGAAATTATTGATCTATCCAAAACCACAGATAGCATTGTCGGCATAGAAGATCAGCAAAAATGGGGGTTCGATTTACAAAAGATGCGCGGAATTTAAACGATAGAGCACTAGCAGTGCTCCTACGCTACGCCTAGCATAATATATTCAATATAATCAATTACTTGCAATATAAACCAGGTCGTAGCCTGACAGGCTATGACCTGCCCAACAAGGAGTATTAAATGTCCAATTCCATTGATTCTGTACTTAACGAAACCCGAGTCTTCAATCCCTCAGACGCTTTTGTAAAACAGGCCAATGTTTCTGGCATGGCTACATATCAGGCTATGACTGAGGCAGCGCAGAAAGATTACGCGGGCTACTGGGCCAAGCTCGCACGGGAAAATATCAAGTGGGAAAAGCCTTTCACCAAGGTGCTGGACGAAAGCAATGCCCCCTTTTACAAATGGTTTGAAGATGGGCAGCTGAATGTTTCATACAATTGTCTCGACCGCCACCTGGCAACGCAGCCGGATAAACTTGCGCTGATATTCGAAGCGGATGACGGCAAAGTTAGCAAGGTTACTTACCGCGAATTGCATGGTCGTGTTAGCCAGTTTGCCAACGGGCTTAAATCACGCGGCATCCAAAAGGGTGATCGTGTGGTGATCTACATGCCGATGAGTATCGAGGCGGTGGTAGCGATGCAGGCTTGCGCACGCATCGGCGCGATTCACTCGGTGGTGTTTGGCGGCTTCTCAGCCAAAAGCTTGCAGGAACGCATTATCGATGCCAAGGCCATAGCCGTAATCACTGCTGACGGACAAATGCGCGGCGGCAAAGTCATCCCGCTAAAAAATGCGGTAGACGACGCACTCAAACTAGGCGGTTGCGAAAGCATACATAGCGTGATTGTGTATAGAAGAACAGGCGGCGAAGTCGCATGGAATATTCGCCACGATCTATGGTGGCACGATCTATTCAATTCACAAACAGCCCAATGCGAACCTGAATGGGTAGGCTCCGAACACCCCTTGTTCATCCTCTACACCTCAGGCTCCACCGGCAAACCCAAGGGGGTGCAACACTCAAGCGGCGGTTATCTGCTGGGTGCAATCACTTCCATGCTTTGGGTATTTGACTACAAGCCCACGGATATTTTCTGGTGCACTGCGGACGTGGGCTGGATTACCGGCCACAGCTATGTCGTCTATGGCCCGCTGGCAGTGGGCGCAACCCAGTTGATCTTTGAAGGTATTCCCACTTATCCCGATGCGGGACGCTTCTGGAAAATGATACAAGACCACAAGGTCACCACCTTTTACACCGCACCCACGGCGATTCGTTCACTGATCAAACTTGGCGGCGAGCTGCCCAAACAATATGACCTGAGCAGCCTGCGTCTTCTGGGCAGCGTGGGCGAGCCTATCAATCCCGAAGCATGGATGTGGTATTACACCGTGGTTGGCCAGTCGCGCTGCCCCATTGTGGACACCTGGTGGCAAACCGAAACCGGTTGCCACGTACTCTCGCCACTGCCCGGCGCTATACCTACCAAACCCGGCTCCTGCACCCTGCCCTTGCCCGGCATCATGGCCACCATCGTCAACGAAGCAGGTGAAGAAGTGCTTGACCAGCAAGGTGGCTTCCTTGTGATCACACGCCCCTTCCCATCCCAAATACGCAACATCTGGGGTGACCCGGAACGTTACAAGAAAGCCTACTTCCCCGCAGAAATGCAGGGGGCTTATCTTGCCGGTGACTCGGCACGCCGCGATGCTGACGGCTATTTCTGGATCATGGGACGTATCGACGACGTATTAAACGTGTCAGGACACCGACTGGGCACCATGGAAATTGAATCCGCTTTGGCCTCACATCCCCTAGTTGCAGAATCAGCAGTGGTCGGCAAACCGCACGAGATAAAAGGCGAGGCCGTCGTCGCCTTCGTGGTGCTAAAAGGTGAACGCCCCACAGACAGTGCCAGCGTCAAAAAAATAGCCGAGGAATTACGTAACTGGGTGGGTAAGGAAATCGGCCCCATCGCCAAGCCGGATGAAATCCGCTTTGGAGATAACCTGCCCAAAACACGCTCCGGCAAAATCATGCGCCGATTGCTGCGTGCGATCGCCAAAGGTGAGGAAATTACCCAGGACATTTCCACTTTGGAAAATCCGGCGATACTGGAGCAACTCAAGGAAGTCATAAAATAGAATACGCCATTAATGCTTGTGACTAACGAAAACGCCCCGGTCAATTGACCGGGGCGTTTTAATTCCAGTTACTTTACCGCTGGTAATGTGCAGCTTATTCTATGTACATCTTGCTCTTGTTCAGATTATAGCTCCATGGCAGGCCTGCATTTTTCCAGCCATTGACTGTGCGCTTGCCTTTGTTGTCGCCTTCTTTGGCCTTGTCGCCTTCGAATCCATCAACAACCGTGTACACCTGAGTATAACCGGCGCTGTGCAATAGATCGGCAGCGCGTGAGCTACGGTCACCAGAGCGGCACAACAAGATGATGGTTGCATTTTTGTCCAAGCCAACGTTGCTGGTTGCGTCACTTACTTTAGTGGTGAAGCCCGAGTTAGGTGCCATTTTGTAGCGGTTGTTTTTGTCGTCCCATTCCGCATAGTCATCCATCATGTAAGGGATATTTACATCGCTCAGGTCTGCTGTACCCACGTACGCAATTTCGGCCTGAGTGCGTATGTCTATCAGCAGAACTTTGTTACCCAAGCTTTGTTTCAGCGCTGCCGCTTCTTTGGAGGAAAGATAGTTTTTGGAAATAATTTGCTTGGGAGCTGGCACGGTAGCTGGGTCGATATCCCCAGCGAAAGTGGTGCTTACATAAGATAAGCCAAGTACAAGCGCCAAACCGATAGTATTGATCTGTTTCATGTTGTTGCCTTTCAATAGAATTAGATAGGTAATCAAGTGTTACTGAATCAAGGTATGCAATAAATAACACAAGAGAGTTACTATATTATAATATTCTAATGTATGCAAGTTATAACGCGTACATATTTTAACGTGCTGATTTAATTTAATATTTAAACGGTTGAAGTACTGCGAGGGGGCATCTGCAATATGGCAATTGGTGTGCACGACTTCTAGCGTTTTTTGAAATCCCGCATTTTCATGTCTCAAAAACCAATCCTAGCAAAACCTGGACTACTCTGACATCTGCTCTACTTTGGCGGTGGACGCTTTTTTCTGACTACGCAACTCACCACCGATTGCACAATCATCGAATACGGGAAGTTTTCAAGGTTGCCATATTTTTGCTGCGCCGCCGCCACCAGGACAGCAATATCGTCGACCCGCTCTGCACCATCCACTTCCAGTTGCAAACCCTGCAAGCCACCAATCTGTACCCGCATTTCCGGCCCGTGCGGCAATGGTGGAGTGACATGCGTAAGCTTGAGCGCAAAAGCCGAATTCTGACGTAGCGTATCCAGCAATTCGCTGCATCGAACGTGTGCCGCATCATCGTCGCACGAGACCATCTCCCGTTCGGCAGCGTAGCGCTTAATCACCCTGGAGCAGGCACAATGACGGCTGAGAATAACTTTCCCGAATGCGCATGGCCTTGGGTTGATGCTGCCCAAGGCATGCATAAAAGCAATCTCGTCCACTCGGCTTCCTCCTTCGGTCTAGTGATTAATCGTCACCCAAATCAGGTGACGGTTCGCGATATTGCATCAGCAAATCTTCTGCCTGCAATTCGTTTTCAGCCAAGATCATTTTGACCTTACATTGCTCTGTCAAAGCCAGTTCACGGCGCAACGATTTGCTGCGGACTGTAGCCTCACGGTAGATGTCGTGCTGCTCAATCTTTTCTACCCGTTTCATCGGAAATTCAAAAACTTTATAAATATAATATGGCATAGAAATTCCTGGCTGTTTGAACTAACTAAAAAAAAATACACTTTATCTCAAGATGAACAACTTACTTCAATATGTCGCGCCCATTCAGGTGCCGGTGCTGCATAATTTTCCATTGCATGCTGCTCGTCAAACGGCTTGGACAGCAACTGCAACAAACGATCAACTTCGGAATAGTCACGCTCCTTTTCCGCCTTGCTGATAGCCGTTTGCGCTAGATAATTACGCAAAATATATTTAGGATTCACCCTGTCCATATTCTGTTTACGCTCTGCTTCTGTCGTAGTTTCGCTTTGCAGACGTGCGCGATAAATATCTGCCCACTGATCGAATGCTGCACGGTCAATAAATTGGTCGCGCAGTATGCTGTTGTTTTCATCCGGGGCAGCTTTAAATTTGCTTAGGCTGCGAAACGTGTTGGTAAAATCTAGCTGGCTGGCTTGCATCATTTTTAGCAATGGCTCAATCACAGCAAAATCTTCCAGTCCTGCGTAGGTCAGACCCAAC
Organism: Gallionellaceae bacterium; assembly: GCA_038925365.1. Taxonomy (GTDB): domain Bacteria; phylum Pseudomonadota; class Gammaproteobacteria; order Burkholderiales; family Gallionellaceae; genus 39-52-133. The sequence goes on along the minus strand of JBCKTV010000009.1, from coordinate 35,656 downwards.
TTCCGGCTCATCAATTTCACATAATGCTCCGAGTAAATATCACCGTAGGACTCAAGTATTTCCTCTGCTGCAATTATCGGAATCATTGGTGTCAAAGCCTGCGCCAAGGCACTGAGATTCCACAGGCCGATTTGCGGTTGCTGGTCATAGGCATAACGTCCGGCTTGATCGGTGTGATTGCAGATATAGCCGGGGTTGTAGGCTTCCATAAAACCAAACGGCCCATAGTCGAAGGTCAATCCGAGTATGGACATATTATCGGTGTTCATCACACCGTGCGAAAACCCCACCGCCTGCCATTGCGCCATCAAGTGCGCGGTACGAAGCAGCACCTCTCGCAGGAAGCATGCATATTTGTCAGGCGCATCGACGAGGTGTGAAAAATTCCGCGCAATCACATAGTCCGCCAGCTGTCTTACTTGCTCATACTGCCCGCGATGGTAAAACACCTCGAAGGAACCGAAGCGCACATAAGACTGCGCAATGCGTGTCACCACTGCGGCACTTTCTACCGTTTCGCGATAAACCTCTTCGTCGCTACCTACTATGCATAAAGCCCGCGTGGTGGGTATGCCGAGGCCATGCATCGCTTCCGAGCATAGATATTCGCGTATGCTGGAGCGAAGCACAGCACGGCCATCACTATTGCGCGAATAGGGGGTAGGGCCTGCGCCTTTAAGCTGAATATCCCAATATTCACCCGCGCTATTTTTGACTTCACCCAACAAAATAGCGCGACCATCTCCCAACTGTGAGACAAAATGGCCGAACTGGTGCCCGGCATACAACATGGACAATGGTTCACTACCAGGCAGCAAACGGTTGCCGATAAAGCACTGCACAAACTCATCCCGTGACGACTCATCAACAGACAATTCGATCAATTCAGCGGCACTCGGATTGAAACTAACAAGATACGGCCTGACTAATGGAGTGGGATAGACACGGCTGTGAAATGAGCTTGGGAGACGCGCAAAAGTATTGTCGAAATTTAGCTGTTCGAGTTTTTTCATGGCGAAAAAATTTGGATATTCACGACACCAACAGATGCCTACAACGAACCAAAATTAACGTGAATTAAACGCAACCGGTAGGCTTGGGCATACCACCGTATTTGGTGATCGGCTTCATCGGGCCGGTCATCCATAACTCGAATACTTCCTTTTGATCTTCGCCTACAAACTTGGCGAATTTACGGATGGGTGGAACCGAGCCGAATTCCTCAAAATATTCACGGGCTTTCATGATCTGCTCCCACTTTTTATCACTGAGCTCATATTCATCAACCTCGGCCATTGCGCGGCCTATCTCAGGAGTCCAGTAACTCATATCGACGAGATAACCGTCACCATCACGTTTTGGCAGTTCCATTTTGCAACCTTTCAAATAAACAAACTTATAGATGCAACATTAAAACTTACCCAAGTAATTTAGTCAAGTATTATTTAAACTTCACAGGAACTAGGCACTCCAAGGCGATCAAATTCTTATCACTAAGAATAAATGCCATAATGCCGAACATATAAATTCAATCTTGCAGACACACACGCAGAACTATTTCAATAATTCTTGTCTTACTTACAATACTTTCAAAAAATCGGTCAACAGCATGCAACGCACAATAATATTGTCTTCATTATTTTTAATCATAACAACATTAATTCTCAACCCTTTAGCCCGTGCCGCAGAGCTTCCATCCGTCAAGGATTTCACTGTTGAAGCAAAAGAATCTCATGCGAAGCAAAAGCCGATCCTCGTTTTATTCATGAGCCACTCCTGCCCCTTTTGTAAAACAGTATTGCAGGATTATTTATTGCCGATGCAACGTGACCCTGCATTTAAAGACAGGGTGATTTTGCGCCAGATTGATATCAGCAGCAAAGATACACTCATAGATTTTGATGGCAATATAACAAGCCATAGCGCTTTCTCTGCCAAGCACCAAATCTGGGGCGTGCCCCATATAAAACTATTTGATAGCCATGGCCAAGTGCTCACCTCAATTGAAGGTTTGCTTAATGTTTATTATTATTATGCCTATCTTGAAACTGCGATCGACGAATCTCAGGCAAAGATAAAAGCCGCCAGAAAATAATCGCACTGTATTTTTTAGAGCCTATTGAACAGTGCAACCATTCTTCTTTTTATACTTGCCGTTTATCGAATTCAACTCACAACATATTGATTTAAAAAAAAATAAATTAACGCCACAATAAAATATTCAATATAATCAGTTGGTTATGAAATTTATCGACAGGTTGCCAGTTACTCCGTGTTATCCAAAGCTCAACGCCCACGCCGCGAACCAAAAGTATTTTCTACCAGCGGATGAGTATTGGCCTGGGGAACATGGCACTGATTGCAATTGAAGCGGGCTTTAATCAGGTGATCGGTGACCTTGCCAGGCGCATTGCGCAAGTCGGTGAAATGACTTTTTGACATCGGCGTGGGCTCTCCCTGCGTAAGCTTCTTACCCCAAAGATCTGGCCGGTTGTGGCAGGCATCGCACATATTGCTCTCTGTGGTAATCGGTAAAAAATCGCTTATATCATGCGGTATCTGCGGTGGCGCATTCAAGTAGGATCGCGGCAGCACCTTGTTCTGTCCCGCTGACTCGCCCTTATATTGGTAAACCGGTGGCGTCGGTGTATCAAACACGCTGCCTTTGCTTAAACCCGTGCTGTCCGGCGCAATTGGCTGAGCCGCGTGAGTCGCGCCAATTCCCGCAACGATCAACATAATGCCGACAACTAAATGATGGAAGCGCATTTTATTTCTCCTGATTGGTGTTATCGGATCATGCCTTGTAAATCTTGACCGCACATTTTTTGAAGTCCGTCTGCTTAGAAATCGGGCAGGTCGCATCCAACGTGACTTTGTTGATGAATACTCCCTCGTCAAACCATGGCACGAATATCATTCCCTTCGGGGGACGATTGCGCCCGTTTGTTTCAACGACAGCCTTTATTTTTCCTCTGCGCGACTCTATCCATGCCGTACTTTGTCGTTTGAGACCACGCGATTTCGCATCATCCGGATGCATATAAATTAGCGCAGCGGGTACGGCAAAATGCAGTTCGCGCACTCGCCGTGTCATCGTACCGGAGTGCCAATGTTCCAACACACGACCGGTGCTCAGCCACAAATCATATTCCTGATCCGGCTGTTCCACAGGCGCTGCATAAGGCCGGAAGAATATCTTGGCCTTGCCGGGGAAGCTGGTTTTGGTTTGGTCGGTAATCCCCTCCAAATTACCGCTGGGCAAAGACTTGAAGGCCTTGCCGTAAAAGTCAAAGCCGCTGCCTTTCTTCACGTAAGGATCATATTCTTCATTGAAACGCCAATGCGTTTCTTTGCCGTTTACCACCGGCCATTTCAGGCCGCGCACATCGTCGCGAAAATACACGTCGAAATCGGCGAGGTCGTGTTCGTGACCGCGACCGAACTGAGCGTATTCCTCGAACAGCGCTTTTTCTGGAAACCAGTTATCGCCCAGTGTGTTTACTGTGTGATTGTCATGTCCCTTAGATACCGCATCCGGCCATTTGAATTTTTTATTATCTGCGGTAGCAAACAGCACTTCATACAAAGTTGCCTCCGGCGAATAGCTGGAGCCGCTCAACACATCGGGCAGCTTGCCTTCTGGAAAACCTTCTTCCTTGAGGCCGGGAATCTTTTGTTCTCCCCACAGCTCTTTCAGCTTGAAGCGCTTGGAAAACTCCATAATCTGCCAAATGTCGCTGCGCGCCTGTCCCGGTGGCGGCACTTGTTCGCGCCACATCTGGGTACGGCGTTCCGCATTGCCATATGCGCCCCACTTTTCTAAAATCATTGCCGACGGCAGTATCAGGTCGGCAACCTTGGTGGAAATACCGGGATAGACATCGGAAACGATGAGGAAATTATCCTTCTCACGCGCCGCCTTGATCCAGTGATTGGCGTTAGCGGTATTCTGGAACGGGTTGCACACTTGCACCCACGCCCACCTCACCTGACCGTCTTCCAGGTCGCGCAACAACTTGGTGAAATGGCTACCGACCTTGGGATTGAGCGTCTTGGCGGGCAGCTTCCATAGCTTTTCGGAAAAATCGCGGTGCTTCGGATTATTCACCACCATATCGGCGGGCAAGCGGTGCGAGAAAACACCCACCTCGCGCGCCGTGCCGCACGCAGAAGGCTGTCCGGTCAGAGAGAAAGCGCCATTGCCGGGCATCGCCTGTTTACCCAGTAACAAATGCACCATATAAACTTGCTCGTTAACCCAGGTGCCACGCTGGTGCTGGTTGAATCCCATGGTCCAGAAACTCACCACCTTGCGCGATTTTGCGATGTAGAGATCGGCCAGCAGCTTGAGTTTTTTCTTGAACTCATCCAGCGATTCGTCCGCATCACCCTTGGCCAGCGCGGCGACAAAATCCAGCGTGTAAGGTGCTACGCCTTTCTTAAAATCCTCAAAGGCGATCAGCCAATGCATGTCTGCTGTGGCGCGGTTTTTTTGTTCGACCGTTGCTCCCGACTGCTTACTTTGGCCAATTGCCTCCGCGCTATCGAGCTGCATCGTCAGCTCTTTTCCATTCACGTCTTTTTCGGCGGCGTAATCAAATTTGTCCGTGCCGCGCATGCCGTAGCCGATGTCGGTTGGACCGGCGGTAAACACGCAATGTTTGTTGACGAAGTCCCAATTCACCGCATCCTGCGTCACAATCTCGCGGGCGATGTAATTCATAATGGCAAGATCGGTCTGCGGTTTGAAAATGATTTCCACATCGGCGATGCCGGAAGACATGTTGCTGATGGTGGTCAGATTGACGACGCGCACATCCGGATTATTCAGTCTGCGGTCGGTCACACGCGTCCACAACACGGGATGCATCTCCGCCATATTGGCCCCCCACAGCACCATGGTGTCGGTCAGCTCGATGTCGTCGTAATTGCCGGAAGGTTCATCGATACCGAAGGTCTGCATGAAACCGGCCACCGCAGAGGCCATGCAATGGCGTGCATTCGGGTCGATGTTGTTGCTGCGGAAGCCCGCTTTGAATAACTTGACTGCGGCATACCCCTCTTGCACGGTCTGCTGACCTGAGCCAAAAAATCCGATGCCGGTTGGACCCAATTCCTGATAATGGCGTTTGAATTGGGCTGTCATTTCTTCAAATGCGCGCTCCCAGGAAACCGCAACAAAATCACCCTGCTTATCGAACTTGCCATTTTTCATACGCAGCAAAGGCTGCGTGAGGCGATCTTTACCGTAGTGTATATTGCCGTTGAAATAACCCTTGATACAGTTGAGCCCACGGTTCACAGGCGAATCGACATCAGGCTTAGTGGCGACGATCTTGCCTTTCGCGGTTGCGACCTGAATGCCGCAACCGACACCACAGAACCGGCACACTCCCTTATCCCAGCGCCAGCCGGCTTCAGCATTTATTGTCGCTGCGTTGGCAAATTCACCCATCGGTAGTCCGACCGTGGCAGCAACCGATGAAACAATCACACTTTGCTTAAGAAAATCTCTGCGGGATACTTTCATTTCACATCTCCAGTCATGAGAACGCTGATCTAGCATACTCGGGTTATGGCGTGTTTGAATTTGCGCCGTTTATTGAAGTGAACTTATACCGACTCTCCTCGCCCCTTATGAGCGCAAATTCAATATACGCTCTTTCCAGATTGACTATGACTTAAAAGCACGGGATACTCCAAAAAGAAGTTTTGAATTTCCTATTCTTTCCCGCTCCAGCCACCTGTTTTTATTTCGTAAGGCTATACCATGCACCAAGGTTCCTCCCGTTTTTTTCTACAGCTGAGCTGCGCAGCTGTGCTTGTCCTTGCCTGGGCCAGCCCGGCTTTGTCCACTACCGTCGATTTGCTTCTTGCCCAGGACAAAGCACCGTCTGGCGTGGTATTTGAGATTGTGGAACGCGACACCCAGGCGCTGGATTGGGCGGTGCCACTGGTGGCGCGGGAAACTCAGCGCTTGCGCAATAAATTCCCGAAGCTGGATATCGTAGTGGTCAGCCATGGGCGCGAAATGTTTGCCCTGCAAACAAGCGGTAAGCACAAAGCAAATCCCGTGATACTGGAGCAGGTTGAGCGATTGGTAAAAACTGACAAAGTTGCCGTGCACGTCTGCGGCACCCATGCTGGTTGGCGCGGCTTGGAAGCAGAAGCCTTTGTTGGTTTTGTCGATGTCGCGCCCTCGGCACCCGTGCAAATCAATAACTACCGCGCGCTTGATTTTGTGGTCGTGCGTTTACGCAAGTCCGAATAAGTTCTAACACGCGATGCCATGGGGCGCTGTCCAACTTAAATGCAACTCATTGATTTATAGAGAAATACCCACTTCCTGTACCGATAAAATATTCAATATAATCAATAGGTTACATATAATGCCGGATCGGATTTAAGTGGCGTAAAAAGGCATGGCGAGTCGTCGATCTGCCATCGGGCAAGCAAGGTGACGTTTTGAGATTCTTCGACACAAATTCCTAGATTGACTATGACTGGAAAACTCGGGATACTCTAAACGTGGCCTTGTAGCTCCTATCGTTACCGCGCTCAATCTTAAGCGTTTTGATGCGGGTGTTGATGAAGCACCATCGCTTACGGAACTTAGCAAACCGAGCGACAGCTATCGTATAACGATGCCATGCAATCATCCAAAACAACTAAGCAAAACAAGTGATGCCTAATTCCTTATTTTTTAATTTTTTACTCAAACCTAGTGTGCTGTTTGTTGTCTTGCTTTTCACTAGCAATGGCTATGCAAACACCGCGCTACGTATTACTTGCGGTATCGAAAATACAGGTGAAAAGGTTTACATAAATGGCAAATTCCTGGGGATATGCCCAATGGACATCCTAGCCCCCAGTGGCCAATTTACGCTAAGATTTCAGAAGCAAAATAGTGCCTACAGCGATCGTGTGGCTAATCAGAAAAATCACAAGGCTAATGTTGTCGTAAAAACAGCAGCCGTAATCATCCCAGTAATCCCTGTAATTCCCGTCATACCCAAAATAATCTTCACCAAAATCCCACCCATGGTTCGTATCCCTGGTAAAAACTATGAGATGGGAAAATACGAAGTCACCCAAGACGAATGGCAAGCCGTGATGGGTAGTAACCCGAGTAAGTTAAGCAGCTGCGGTGACAACTGCCCGGTGGAAAATGTGAGCTTTAACGACATTAAAGAATACCTCACCAAACTAAATCAGAAGACCGAACAACAATACCGTCTACCCACAGAAGCAGAATGGAAATATGCCTGCCAAGGCGGTATCCAGCACGATTACTGCGGCAGCGACGATGCAAATACCGTAGGATGGAACGACAGTAACAGCAACAAAAAACCCCACCCTGTCGGCTTAAAGCAAGCTAACGGCTACGGTCTGTTTGACATGAGCGGCAACCTATTGGAATGGCTGCATGATTGCCATGGAGCTGATTGCACTAACCGTTGGATGAGCGGTGGCTCTTGGTACCTCAAACCGCAGTACTCACGCGCCGCCTACCGCAGTCTCATCAACGATGCGGCTACTCGGAACGGCAGCTTCGGTTTCCGTATTACTAGGACGCTGCCGTGATCAAAATGGATTATCTGCTTGATTGCTCATATCGTTCACAGATGTAACAACTCATTTACCAGCCAGACTCGCGCTCCGGTGTCGCTGTAATTTTGTGTATGCTCAAATCGGCACCGTTAAATTCTTCTTCTGCATCGAGGCGGATACCCACCAGTTTCTTAATTACTGCGTAAACAATATAGCCGCCAATAAAGGCGATGGCTATTCCCAGTAAGGTTCCGATCAATTGCGACATCAAGCTGACGCCACCCAAGCCGCCCAGCGCTTGCATGCCAAAAATACCTGCTGCAATGCCGCCCCATGCGCCACACAATCCATGTAGTGGCCATACACCCAGTACATCATCAATTTTCCAGCGATTTTGTGTGAGGATAAACATCCACACAAACAGCCCACCCGCAATGCCGCCGGTTACTAGAGCGCCCAGCGGATGCATCACGTCTGAACCGGCACACACTGCCACTAGACCTGCCAAAGGGCCGTTATGCACGAAGCCGGGATCGTTCTTGCCTACCCAGAGTGCAACCAGTATGCCACCCACCATGGCCATCAAGGAATTGACCGCGACCAGGCCGCTGATTTTGCCTATTTCCTGTGCGGACATGACGTTGAAACCGAACCAGCCAACGGTGAGTATCCATGCACCCAAGGCGAGGAAAGGGATGCTGGATGGCGGGTGCGCCGACAGCTGGCCTTGCTTGTTGTAGCGTCCGCGCCGTGCACCCAGCAGCAATACCGCAGCCAGTGCTATCCATCCGCCTACTGCATGAACCACGACTGAACCGGCAAAGTCATGAAACTTCGCGCCATAGTTTGCCAATAACCAATCTTGGATACCAAAGCGGTTATTCCATGCGATGCCTTCATAGAAAGGATAAATAAATCCTACCAGCATGAAAGTGGCAATCAGCATGGGATTGAATTTCGCACGCTCTGCAACACCGCCCGAAACAATCGCCGGAATGGCAGCTGCAAAGGTCAGCAGGAAGAAGAACTTGACCAGTTCATAACCATTTTTATCGGCTAGTTGCTCGGCACCCGTAAAGAAATTCACGCCATAGGCGATGCTGTAACCGATAAAGAAATATGCGATGGTGGAGATCGCAAAATCAGTGATGATTTTTACCAGAGCGTTGACCTGGTTTTTTTTGCGCACCGTACCCAATTCAAGGAATGCGAATCCTGCATGCATCGCAAGTACCATAATGGCACCCAGCAGAATAAATAATGTGTCGCTACCGTCTTTTATCGTATCCATTTCCTATCCCGTTGTAGCGATTAATTTTCAGACTTGACTTAAGCAAGCCAGCCCTTAAGCGTTTTCTCCAACCAGAACAGCCCAACGATTGTTTTGCTGTCGTTTATTTTTCCCTGCCGTACCCAGTCTATTGCGTCTTCCATACTGAGCTCAAACACTTCCAGGAATTCGCCATCATCGAGTTGCCCGCCTTGGTGAACCAGACCTCTTGCCAGAAAATATTCCAGTCGTTCATCCGCATAGCCTATGCATGGCCAAGCAGTGGTCAGGTGTATCCACTCACTTGCAATATAGCCGGTTTCTTCTAGCAGTTCGCGCTTTGCAGTGACCAGTATGTCTTCGCCAGCATCAATTTTACCCGCTGGAATTTCTATAAATTCACGCCGTGGTGCATAACGGAACTGGCGCTCCATCAGCAGTTTTCCATTATCCAGCAAAGCAAGAATGGCGACTGCGCCGGGATGGGTGATGTATTCACGCGAGCTGATGCTACCATCCGGCATGCGTGCTTTGTCTTTGCATACTTTAAGAAAATCACCGTCATACGCTAAGGTGCTATCGATCTGCGTTTCCTTAAGGTTCATTGCGGCAGGTTTCATATTGCTCATCTGTAAAAAAATAATCTCGCCGAAGCGAGAGTGTTGTTGAATTTATTCCGGTGCTGTGCCAGTTATAGCAATTCAAATCCCCCCTAGCCCCCCTTTTACAAAGTGGGGAACTTACTCCTCACAGGTGGTCTGGTTCACCACTTTAAAAAAGGGGGGGCTAGGGGGGATTTAAGAATGTCAGGAATAATGGGACTCTTATTAATGCAGCAGCAATGATTTTTGCACCGCCGCAGCGCATACCGTCATCAGCCAGCCGGGCATGATGCCCAAGGCCAGCACTGCAAGACCATTAATTGAAATCAACAAACTGCTGTCCGGCTGCATCCGAATAGGCTCGTGACTTTCTGGCGCATCAAAATACATCAGTTTAATAATGCGCAAATAATAATAAGCACCTATCAGCGAGAACAGCACCGCGATGATTGCCAGCTCTATATGCCCAGTATTGACTATAGCTTGCAATACTGAAAATTTAGCGTAGAAGCCGACTGTTGGCGGCACACCTGCCATCGAGAACATCAGCAGCAGCATCATGAAAGCGAGCCAAGGGCTGCGCTGGTTCAAGCCTTTAAAGGCATCCAACGTATCGGCCTCATAACCCTCGCGCGACAGCAAGATAATCATGCCGAATGCACCCAGACTCATGAGTACATAAATCACGATATAAAACATTGCCGCGCCATAACCCTCAATGCCGCCGCTCAAAACACCCAGCAGGAAAAAACCAATGTGCGCAATGCTTGAATAAGCCAGCATGCGTTTGAGGTTTGTTTGAGCTATCGCGCTGATATTGCCGAGCGCCATGGACAGCACCGCTAGTATGACTAGCATCATCGACCAGTGGCTCATCAAAGGTTGCAGGCCGTCTACCAGCATGCGCATTACAAAGGCAAAGGCCGCCAGCTTGGGCGCAGAACCAATAAGCATCACCACCGCAGTAGGCGCACCATGATAGACATCGGGAACCCACATATGGAAAGGCACTGCGCCCAATTTAAAGGCTAGACCTGCCACCACAAACACCAAGCCGAAGGTTAGTAGGGCAGGATTAGCAACACCTTGGTTGATAGCCGCAGAAACGGCTGCCACATCGAGTGTGCCAGTAGCACCATAAAGCATAGACATGCCGTACAACAGTAAACCGGAAGCAAGCGCGCCCAGAATAAAATATTTCATCGCCGCTTCGGTGGCGATGGCGGAATCACGCTGTAGTGCCACCATCGCATACAGACTCAGAGACATCAGCTCCAGGCCTATATACATGCTAAGAAAATGGCTGGCGGAAATCATCACCATCATGCCCAACAGTGCAAACAGCGTCAGCACCATGAATTCGCCGGTGAACAAACCGCGCGCAAGCAAATAAGTACGCGAGTACACTAGGATCATAGCCACTGCAAGATAACTCAGCACCTTCAACACATCGGACATCATGTCGTCCACAAACATATTGTTGAACAAATGTACAACGCCTGCCTGGTGGGTTACTACGGTGATCACGGCGAGACCCACCAGGGTCAACTGCACCAGCAGGTAGGTGAGCGTTTTTTTCTGATTCACTACAAACAGATCCACAATCAGGATCGTACAAGCCATCACCAGCAGAAAGATTTCTGCATACGCGGGGGTTAGGGTGGATAAATAACTCATGGCTTCCTCAATTCACTTGGACTCAATCTACGCGACTCGGATGTTTTATAACTTGGAGCCGGATGCTTTACAACTTAGAATTAGCCAAGTGAACGATCAGATCATTCACCGTAGCATGCATCATTTCGCTGAATGGCAGCGGGTACACACCCATACCCAGCACGCAAATTGCCAGGATGGTAAATATGAATATTTCGCGCGGTGTGATGTCGCTGAGGTGGGCAACATGTTCATTGCTCACCACGCCAAAAAACACGCGTTTGACCATCCATAAGGTGTAGGCAGCGCCAAAGATCAGCGTACTTGCAGCCAGCACGCCGTACCAGAAATTAACTTTGATCGCGCCCATAATTACCAAAAATTCACCGACGAAACCGCTGGTTCCCGGCAAACCGCTATTGGCCATCGCGAACAAGATGAAGAAGGCTGCAAACACAGGCATCTTGTGCGCCACGCCGCCGTAGTCGGCAATTTGCCGCGAGTGCACCCGCTCATACAGCACGCCTATGCCCAAGAACATCGCACCGGAAACAAAACCGTGCGAGATCATTTGCAACAAAGCACCTTCGATACCGTACTCATTAAAAAGAAACAGACCCAGGGTTACAAAACCCATATGCGAAATAGATGAATACGCTACCAGCTTTTTCATGTCCGATTGCATCAGCGCAACCAGTCCGATATACACCACTGCAATCAGCGATAACGCGATCATCACGCCAGCCAGTTCGTGGCTGGCATCGGGGGCAATCGGCATGGAGAAGCGCAGGAAACCGTAAGCACCGACTTTCAACATGATGGCAGCCAGTATTATCGAGCCGCCGGTAGGCGCTTCCACGTGTGCGTCGGGCAACCAAGTGTGCAGTGGGAACATCGGCACCTTCACCGCGAACGCCATGAAGAAGGCAATAAATATCAGGATTTGCGCCATCATCGGGATCGGCAAGGCGTGGTAATCGAGAATCGAGAAACTACCGCCTGAATGCTTGTACAGATAAATAAATGCAATCAGCATCAACAGCGAGCCCATCAAGGTGTACAGGAAAAACTTGACTGCCGCATACACGCGATTGGCGCCGCCCCATACACCGATGATCAGGAACATCGGAATCAACATCGCTTCCCAGAACACATAAAACAACATCGCATCCAGTGAAGCGAATACACCGTTAACAATCCCGGACATGATGAGAAACGCGGCCATATACTGTGCTACGCGCTTATCAATCACCTTCCAGCCAGCCAATACAACCAAGGGCGTAAAGAAGCTATTCAGCAGAATGAACAGCACAGAAATACCGTCTATACCAAGGTGATATTGAATATTGAAATGCGGTATCCATTCACGCAATTCGACAAACTGCATCGCGCTGGTCATCTTGTCGAAGCCGGTATACAGCGGCAGCGTCACCAGAAAACCAAGGATGGCACCCACCAGTGCAATCTTCCGTGCAAGCGGTGCATTGCGGTCATTTCCGGTTGCTAATACCAGCACGCCAAAGAAGATAGGCAACCAGATTGCAACACTTAATAGGGGGAATCCGAAAATCATACTTTATATCCTTCAGTTTTCTGCTGCTTGCTTAGCCTGTTATAGCCAGCGTCTCAATGTGAGCAATACAAACACGCCAATGATCATTGCAAACGCATAGTGGTAAATGTAGCCGGTCTGTATACGACGCACTACACCTGATAGTTTTGCTATCAAATTAGCCGTGCCGTTTACAAAGAAGCCATCAATGATTTTCACATCGCCGAACTTCCACAGGAAGCGGCTGGTATTGCGTGCTCCGGCTGCAAAGAACCAGTCGTTGAAACGGTCAAAGTAGTATTTGTTTTCCAGCAGGGTGTAAATAAAACCGGATTTCTGTTTGATGTATGCCGGGATCGCAGGCTTTATCAAATAGAAGTACCACGCCGTGAATACACCGGCGACAGCCAGCCAGAATGGCAAGGTAAGCACAGAATGCATAGTCAGCGCCCACGCACCGTGGAATTTTTGCTGCAATTCGAGCATGGCAGGATGCGCTTCATGGTTGATCACAATCGCGCCATCGAAATAGCCGCCATACAACATCGGTGCTATGGTGAAATAGCCGATTGCAAGTGAGGGTATGGCCAGGAGGACTAGCGGCAACCACACCACCCAGGGTGTTTCATGCGGTTTTTGTCCCGGTGCTAAACCATGATGTTCATGCGCTGTATGATCATCGTGCGCGGCATGATCGTCGCCATGCCCGTGGTGTGCATCATGATGTGCAACCTTGACTTCAGCGTGCGCAGCTTCAACCTTGCCAAAACGCTCTTCTCCGTGAAATACCAGGAAATACAGGCGGAAGGAATAGAAAGCAGTAATAAACACGCCTGCAACCACGGCAAAATAGGCGAATCCTGACCCCGGCAGATTCGACAGGCTCACCGCGTCGATAATGGTCTCCTTAGAGTAGAAGCCGGACAGGAACGGTGTACCTATCAGCGCCAACGAACCTATCAAAAAGGTTATCCAGGTAATCGGCATGTATTTGCGCAGACCACCCATTTGGCGGATATCCTGGACGTGGTGCATGCCGATAATCACCGAGCCCGCAGCGAGGAACAGCAAGGCCTTGAAGAAGGCATGGGTCATCAGGTGGAACACGGCTACCGAGTAGGCCGATGCGCCCAGCGCAACAGTCATGTAGCCCAGTTGCGACAGGGTTGAATAAGCCACCACGCGTTTTATATCGTTTTGGATGATGCCGAGGAAGCCCATGAACAATGCGGTAATCGCACCAATCACCATCACAAATGACAAGGCTGTATCCGACAACTCAAACAATGGCGACATACGCGCCACCATAAAGATACCTGCCGTAACCATGGTCGCGGCGTGGATCAATGCGGAAATTGGGGTTGGGCCTTCCATCGAGTCGGGCAGCCACACATGCAATGGGAACTGAGCCGACTTGCCCATCGCGCCGATGAACAGCAAGATACAGATGGCAGTCAGCGTATCCACATAGATGCCGGGGATAGGCGCAAATACACCAACGTGTGTTTTAGCCGCATCAAAGACTTCTTTGTAATCCAGCGTGCCGAATACCATCAGGATCAAACCGATGCCGAGCAAGAAACCGAAATCGCCCACTCGATTCACTAGGAAGGCCTTGAGGTTGGCATAGATGGCAGTTGGACGGTCATACCAGAAACCGATCAGCAGATAGGAAACCACGCCGACCGCTTCCCAGCCAAAAAACAGTTGCATGAAATTGTTTGCCATCACCAGCATCAGCATTGAGAAGGTGAACAGCGAAATATAGCTGAAGAAACGCTGGTATCCCTTGTCTTCCGACATGTAGCCTATGGTGTAGATATGCACCATCAGCGACACAAAGGTCACCACCAACATCATCATCACGGTCAGCGAGTCGATCAGAAAGCCTACATCTATGCTGGTGTCACCTACGGTTATCCACTGATACACAGCGCCATTGAAGGTGTTTCCGGCCTGGACATCCTGAAAGATTACGACTGAGGCAGCAAAGGAAACGGCAACCATCAGGATGGTAAAACGATGTGTCCAGGTGCGCCCGATCACTTTACCAAACAGTCCGGCGACAATTGCACCCAGCAATGGCGCCAGTGGAACCAGTAGATACAGATTTTGCATATTATTCATCAGTTAACCCTTCAGACTGCCGAGATCGTCAACATTGATCGTGCGCAGGTTACGGAATAACACGATCAGAATCGCCAGTCCTATCGCCGCTTCAGCCGCCGCCACGGTAAGAATGAAGAACACGAAAATTTGCCCGGACACATCATTCAGATAATGCGAGAAGGCGATGAAGTTGGTATTCACCGCCAATAACATCAGCTCGATCGACATCAACAATACGATGAGATTTTTTCGATTCAAAAAAATACCCACCATGCTGATGGCGAACAACACCGCACCCAGCACCAGAAAATGCGACAGACTCAAGTTCAACCACATGGCTGCAACCCCTTATATATTTTGCTTATCATCAATATTTTGCTCATTTTTCAGCAATGTCGTTTTTGGGCACCGACGTTACCTTTACCAGTCTTACACGGTCTCTACGCTTAACCTGAATTTGCTGCGAGTGATTCTGCGATTTTGTTCCTGGCCGATGGCGCAAGGTCAGCGCAATTGCCGCGATTATCGCCACCAGCAACAGCACTGCGGCCAACTCAAACGCGTAAACGTAATCGGTATAGATCAGTCGACCTAGCTCTTTGGTATTACTGTAATCCGCGGCATGTTTCGCAACTTGAGCACCTGTCCCGGCGGTTTGTGCCGAACCCAGCACCATCACCATTTCAACCAGCAGTATGACTGCCAGCACCGCTGCAAACGGAAACCAACGCCAGAAGCCCACGCGGAGACGCTCCAGATTTATATCCAGCATCATCACCACAAACAAGAACAACACCATCACCGCACCCACATATACCAGAACCAGGGTGAGCGCGAGAAACTCGGCTTCAAGCAGCAGCCAGATGCCGGCTGTGCTGAAAAATGTCAGCACCAGGAATAATGCCGCATGCACCGGATTGCGTGCAGTGATCACGCGCAAAGCCGCAAACACTGTCATCGCGGACAGCAGGTAAAATATCAGCGTTTCCAAATTCATAGCCATTTCTCTATTTCCTTAACGATTAAATCCCCCCTAGCCCCCCTTTTTCAAAGTGGGGAACTTTCTCTTTTCAGAACTTGCGAGGAACACTCTCTTTTCAAAGCCTGCCTGGCTCCCCACTTTGTAAAAGGGGGGTTAGGGGGGATTGGGATTTGTATTTGCTTTTTGTCTTATCGGTATTTAGCATCCGCAGCGCGATCTTTAGCGATTTGCGCTTCGTACTTGTCGCCTACCGCCAGCAACATTTCTTTGGTGTAATAGAGATCGCCCCTGCTTTCCCCGTGATATTCAAAAATACGCGTTTCAACAATCGCATCCACCGGACAAGCTTCTTCGCAGAAACCGCAGAATATGCATTTGACCAGATCGATGTCATAAAGCGTGGTACGGCGCGTGCCGTCGGCACGTTCTTCTGTTTCAATTTTTATCGCCAACGCCGGACATACCGCTTCGCACAGCTTACAGCCTATGCAACGCTCTTCACCATTGGCGTATCTGCGCTGCGCATGCAAGCCGCGAAAACGGACACTCTGCGGGGTTTTTTCTTCGGGAAAATGCACCGTAATATTGTGCGCAAACATATAGCGCCCTGTCACGGCCATGCCCTTGAGCAGTTCCCACAGCAGGAAAGTCTTGATGAAGTGTATAATTTTTTCCATTTTTTATCCTTGCACCGGGAACCACAGCCAATACGGAGTTTGCATCCAGGCTGCCACTACTACGACCCAAACCAGCGTAAGGGGAATTAGCACTTTCCAGCCCAGGCGCATCACTTGGTCATAACGATAACGTGGGAAGGTGGCGCGGAACCACAGGAACAGGAACAGGATAAAGCACATTTTTCCTAGCAACCACACGATGCCCGGCACCCAATCAGTCAGCGCGCCCAAGACTGCCCAGCCATGGAACGGATTCAACCAGCCGCCGAGGAAGAACAATGAAGTTAGGGCTGCAATCAAAATCATGTTGGCGTATTCGCCGAGGAAAAACAGCGCAAAGCCCATGCCTGAATATTCCACATGGAAGCCCGCCACAATTTCCGATTCGCCTTCGGCCATATCAAATGGTGCACGGTTTGTTTCCGCCACGCCGGAAATTAGGTAGACAATAAACATCGGGAACAGTGGCACAAAATACCATCCGAACAGGCCGACATTACTTTGCTGGCCGAGCACGATGTCGGTCAGATTCATGCTCTGGGCTGCCAGCAGCACGCACACCAGCGCAAATCCCATCGGCAATTCATAGGACACCATCTGCGCGGCTGATCGCATCGCACCCAGAAATGCGTATTTGGAGTTGGAGGCCCAGCCCGCAATGATCACGCCATAGACGCCGATTGAAGTCATCGCTAGGATGAACAACAAACCCGCATTGATGTTCGCCAGCACCAACCCATCCGAAAATGGCACCACCGCCCAGGCGGCCAAAGCGGTCGCAAACACAATTACTGGTGCAAGGGCAAACAAGAATTTATTTGAGCGTGCCGGAACAATAATCTCCTTGAACACCAGCTTGATACCGTCAACAATCGGTTGCAACAAGCCGTAGGGGCCGACACGGTTTGGCCCGACTCGCACTTGCATATAGGCGAGTATCTTGCGCTCGGCATAGGTGAGGTAAGCCACACCTATCATAATTGGCGCAACGATGGCCACAATCTTGGCCAGCGTCCAGATTAGAGGCCAAATTGGCTCAACAATCGGCCATATCACATTCCACAGACCAAACTGATCCCAAAACCATTGAAAGAGTTGCAGTACCTGAGCTTCCATTTATGCGCGCTCCACTGTAATTGCGCCAAACATGGCACCCAGCCCGGCGGTACTTGCATGAGCTGTTGCTACACGCACCACGCCCATCGGCAAACCATCATCTACGCCTAATGCGAGATGCGCGCTACCCTGCCCGACCTTAACCCTGACCTTGTCGCCTGCCTGCAAGCCCAGTTTTTTAATCTCAGAACTATGCATCAGCGCACGCGGCGGCAAAGCATCTTGTGTTGCCTGCAATGGTGCAGAGCGGCGCGCAATCGCATCGGCAGCATGGATAGGCACGTCGGCAACACGCTGCAAACCGCTGACTGTAACTACAGCTTGCGCAACCATATCATGCAAGGCATTGTTCAACTTGGCGGCAACATCACCACCAGCCAATGCTTCATCACGCACTGTCTCGCTGTTGTCGTAGTCAAAGCCAGTTATGTTCAGCAGATTGCCCAGTACGCGCAACACTTTCCATGCCGGACGTGCTTCGCCCAAGGGCTTGACCGTGCCTTTGAAACTTTGTACACGGCCTTCCGTGTTCACAAAAGTACCGGAGGTTTCAGTGAAGGGCGCAATTGGCAGCATCACATCTGCATACTCTGTTGCCTGGTGTTTGTAAGCCGACAACGCAACCACCATATCTGCTGCCTGCATCGCCGCCAACGCCTGTGACCCGTTTTGCGTATCCAGTTCCGCCTCTACATTCAATAGCAGATAGGCTTTGCGCGGTGATGCCAGCATTGCAACCGCATTCATGCCGTCAGAGGTTGGCATCGCTTTCGCTAAGTATCCACCCACACTGTTTGCGGCCTCACCGAGGAAACCAAATCTAGCATTACTCAACTGTGCAATGTTCTGAGCCAGCAGTTGCAATTGCACAGCCTGCGGATGCTGTTGCGCGAAATTGCCTAGCAGAATGACGGTGCGCTCACCGCTAGACAGACTTTTCGCCATCGCCTGTGTCGTCGCTGTAGCGACTACACCTTGCACCAAGGCCTGCACACTTGCATCTACCGACGCCTTCTTTTCTGCCACCAGTGCTTGCAATATTTGCGCCAGAGTTGTCACCATCTGCGACGGAGTGACTATCGCCTTGTTGGCAATTTTCATCAACAGCTCGTCGTCTGCGCTATGCACTATATTAGCTTGAGCACCACGTTTGACTGCGTAACGAATACGAGAGGCGAGTAGCGGGTGATCCTTGCGCAGGAAGCTACCCACCAACAGGATGCGATCAGCCTGATTGAGATCGGCTACCGCCATGCCCAGCCAAGGTGCGCCGGTTTGTTTGTCATCGGCGCTAAAGTCCACCTGGCGCAAACGGAAATCAACGTTATTGCTGCCCAGTCCGCGCAGCAGTTTTTGCAGCAGATACATTTCTTCCAGTGTGGAGTTAGGGGTTGCCAATGCGCCGATATATTCAGCACCGTTTTCCTTGGCTATCTGACGCAAGCCGTTCGCCACATATTCCAGCGCGACCTGCCATTCAACTTCCTGCCACCGACCACCCTGCTTTAGCATGGGCTTGGTCAAACGCTCCGGGGAATTCAAACCCTCATAACTGAATCGATCTTTATCCGAAATCCAGCACTCGTTGACTGCTTCATTCTCAAGCGGCAACACGCGCATCACGCGATTATCTTTTACCTGCACCGCCAGATTTGAGCCTAGGCTATCGTGCGGACTAATTGATTTGCGCCGTGACAATTCCCAAGTGCGCGCCTTGTAGCGGAATGGTTTGCTGGTCAATGCGCCAACGGGACACAGATCTATCATGTTGCCGGACAGCTCCGAATTCACTGTGCCTGAAACAAAGCTCATGATCTCGGCATGTTCACCACGGAAAGCCTGACCTAATTCCATCTGACCGCCAATTTCAATGCCGAAGCGCACGCAGCGGGTGCAGTTGATACAACGGCTCATCTCCTCAGCAGAAACCAGTGGCCCAATATCCTTGTGCAACACCACGCGTTTATCTTCCTGATAACGTGACGCACTGCCGCCGTAACCCACCGCGAGATCCTGCAACTCACATTCGCCGCCCTGATCGCAAACCGGGCAATCCAGCGGATGATTGATCAGCAGAAACTCCATCACGCCTTTTTGTGCTTTTACCGCCTGCTCAGAAGCGGTAAAGATTTTCATACCTTCCGTCACCGGTGTAGCACAGGCAGGCAAAGGCTTGGGTGCCTTTTCTACTTGCACTAGGCACATGCGGCAGTTGGCCGCGATGGATAATTTTTTGTGATAGCAAAAATGCGGGATATAAATTCCCGCCTGATGGGCCGCCTCGATCACGCTGCGGCCGTTTTCGACCTCGATGTGCTTGCCGTCGATTTCAATGTTGATCATCTTGTCTCTGCCCGTTAGCCTTGCACCAAGCAGCGTTTGTGCTCGATATGATATTCAAATTCGCTACGATAATGCTTGAGGAAACCTTGCACTGGCCATGCTGCCGCATCGCCCAGCGCACAGATGGTGCGGCCAGCAATGTTCTCGCATAGACTTAGCAATAAGTCCAGATCTTCGGGGCGACCCTCACCATTTTCGATGCGATGCACGATGCGATACAGCCAACCCGTGCCTTCGCGGCAGGGTGTGCATTGACCGCAGGATTCTTCAAAGTAAAAGTATGACAGGCGTTCCAGTGCTTTTACCATGCAGGTGGTGTCATCCATCACGATCACCGCACCTGTGCCCAGATAGGAACCGGCCTTGGCAATGGAATCAAAATCCATATTCAAATCCATCATAATCTCGCCCGGCAAAACCGGCATGGATGAACCACCTGGAATCACTGCTTTCAGTTTGTTACCGTTACGCACACCGCCTGCCATTTCCAGCAGCTTACTGAACGGCGTACCCAGCGGAACTTCAAAATTCCCCGGATTATTCACATGCCCGGAAACTGAAAATAGTTTAAACCCTCCGGCATTAGCTACGCCGATATCAGCAAATTTTTTCCCTCCCTCACGGATGATGTAAGGGATGCTGGCAAAAGTTTCAGTATTATTGATGGTGGTCGGCTTGCCATACAGACCGAAGCTGGCGGGGAATGGCGGCTTGAAGCGCGGCTGGCCTTTTTTGCCTTCCAGCGACTCCAGCAATGCGGTTTCTTCACCGCAGACATAAGCGCCATAGCCAAGGTGATTATGCAAATCAAACACAAAGCCTGACCCAAGAATATTGTTGCCCAGATACCCGGCAGTGCGCGCTTCGTCACAGGCTGTTTCCATGCGCTCGTAAGCCTCATAGATTTCGCCGTGAATATAGTTGTAGCCTACTTTCACATTCATGGTGTAAGCGGCAATCGCCATGCCTTCAATCAAGCTGTGCGGATTGAAGCGCAAGATGTCCCTATCCTTGCAGGTGCCCGGCTCGCCTTCATCGGAATTGCATACCAGGTATTTGTCACCCTCGTAGTTCTTCGGCATAAAGCTCCACTTCAGCCCGGTGGGAAACCCTGCACCACCGCGACCGCGCAAACCAGATGCTTTCACTTCGGCAATAATTTCATCCGGCGTCATTTTGTTTTCAATGATCTTGCGCAGCGCCTGATAACCGCCGACCTTGATATAATTTTCCAGCGTCCACGGCTGATCAAAGTGCGAGGTATTGAGAATATAAGGTCCGTTCATTGCAGCTGCGTTCATTTTTGGCCAAGCTCCGCAAGAATTTGATCAATTTTTTCGCTGGTCAGACGCCCGCATAACTTCTTGTTGTTGATGCTGAATAACGGCGCATCTACACAAGCACCCATGCACTCTCCTTCGCGCAGGCCGAATTTACCATCCGCTGTTACTTCACCAAAACCGATGCCCAGACGCTTAGTCAGATGAGCCACCGTTTCGGCCGAACCGCACAACATGCAGGAAATATTGGTGCATACCGTAAGGGTGTGCTTACCCATGGGTTTCAGGTTGTACATGTGGTAGAAAGTTGCCACTTCATATACAGCCATCTGCGGCATCCCCAGATAGACTGCGATATCAGCCATATCCTCAGTGGCGATCCAGCCCTTTTCGTCCTGTACAAAGCGCAACGCTGACATCACTGCGGATTGTTTCTGGTCGGCCGGATACTTAGTCAGTTCGCGGTTGATTTTTGTTTGAATTTGATCGGATAACATTAGCGGTCTATCTCTCCAAAAACAATATCTTGTGTGCCGATGATGGCTACTACGTCGGCCAGCATGTGTCCACGCGCCATCTCGTCCATTGCTGCCAAATGCGGATAACCCGGGGCGCGAATTTTCAAGCGATAGGGTTTATTCGCCCCATCCGAAATAATATAAATACCAAACTCGCCCTTGGGATGTTCAACCGCTGCGTATGCTTCGCCTGGCGGAACATGCATGCCTTCGGTAAACAGCTTGAAGTGGTGTATCAGCTCTTCCATATTTTCCTTCATGCCTGCACGGGAAGGTGGAGATACTTTATGATTTTCGCTCATCACTGAACCGGGATTGGCACGCAACCAGGAAATACACTGCTTGATGATGCTGTTGGACTGGCGCATCTCTTCTATGCGTACCAGATAGCGGTCGTAACAATCGCCTTCAACACCCACGGGAATATCAAAATCCAGTTGGTCATATACCGAATAAGGCTGATGTTTGCGTAGATCCCACACTACGCCTGAACCGCGCAGCATGGGGCCGCTCATGCCTAGCGCCTTGGCACGTTCAGGTGTCAGAATGCCGATACCCACAGTACGCTGCTTCCAGATACGATTATCCGTCAGCAGTGTTTCGTATTCATCTACATGCCTGGGGAAGGTATTGGTAAAATCTTCAAGAAAATCGAGCAAGGAACCTTGACGGTTCTCATTCATGCGCGCAACGGCTTTAGCATTGTGTATTTTGGAAGCCTGATACTGCGGCATAGAGTCCGGCAAATCGCGGTACACACCGCCCGGACGATAATAGGCGGCATGCATCCGCGCACCGGAGACCGCCTCATAGGCATCCATCAATACTTCGCGCTCGCGGAAAGTGTAGAACAGCATCGTCTGCGCACCCAGATCCAGACCGTGTGTACCCAGCCATAGCAGGTGATTCAGCAGCCGGGTAATCTCGTCAAACATAACACGGATATATTCTGCCCTGACTGGCACTTCGATACCGATCAGCTTCTCGATCGCCATCACATAAGCATGCTCATTGCACATCATGGAGACGTAATCGAGTCTATCCATGTAGGGAACCGATTGCAAAAAGGTCTTGTGTTCAGCTAGTTTTTCAGTGGCACGGTGCAGCAGTCCGATATGCGGATCGGCGCGCTGAATGACTTCGCCGTCCAGCTCTAGCACCAGACGCAGCACGCCGTGCGCAGCAGGGTGCTGCGGGCCAAAGTTCATGGTGTAATTTTTGATCTCAGCCATGATTATTTAATCCCGCCATAATTTTCTTCACGCACAATGCGCGGCGTCACTTCACGCGGCTCTATACTTACCGGCTGGTAGATCACGCGCTTTTGCTCTGAGTCGTAGCGCATCTCAACATGACCCGAAAGGGGGAAATCTTTGCGGAAGGGATTGCCGATAAAACCGTAATCCGTCAACAAACGGCGCAAATCGGGATGCCCAGTGAAGATAATGCCGTACAGGTCAAAGGCTTCGCGTTCGTACCAGTTAGCAGCAGGCCATATCTCAACAACCGAGGGCAACATCGGCATCTCATCATCTTCGGCGAATACGCGTACGCGCAACCTTGCGTTGTTCGTTACGGATAGCAGGTGATATACAACGGCAAAACGAAAAGGCCGAGCAGCGCACGGCGCGGAAGCGTCATCACTTAAGTATGCACCGCCTTCGTTAATGGCGCTGCCATAGCTTGAGTAGTCAACACCACAAAGGTCGATCAGCTGCTCAAAAGCGAAGCGGGAATCATCACGCAAATTGATTAACACCGACTGCATATCAGCCGCTTTAACCATCAACGTCAATTCGCCTAACTTGTTTTCTAGACTGACTACCCTAGTGCCTAAAGCATCCTGTAGTGCGCTACCCAAAAGATTCAAATCAGTTGCCATATGTCAGTCCTAGCGGGCGATGGTGTTGGTTCGTTTGATTTTGTTTTGCAACTGGATCAAGCCGTAAAGCAAGGCTTCCGCAGTTGGTGGACATCCCGGCACATACACATCCACAGGCACGATGCGATCACAACCGCGCACCACCGAATAGGAGTAATGATAATAACCGCCACCATTGGCGCAGGAACCCATGGAAATAACATAACGAGGCTCGGCCATCTGGTCGTAGACTTTGCGCAAGGCGGGCGCCATCTTGTTACACAAGGTGCCGGCCACTATCATCAGGTCGGACTGGCGCGGGCTAGGTCTAAAAACTTCTGCACCGAAACGCGCAATATCGTAACGCGAAGCCGCTGCATGCATCATCTCCACCGCACAACATGCCAGACCGAACGTCATCGGCCACAGGGAACCGGTGCGGGTATAGTTGATAACAGTGTCTAGCGAGGTAGTTACAAAACCCTTCTCAAGAACGCCTTCTATTCCCATTCCAAGGCTCCCTTTTTCCACTCGTAAATAAAACCGACCGTCAGGATGGCTAAAAATATCATCATGGAGACAAAGCCAAACATGCCAATTTCGTTGAGCACAATTGCCCACGGAAACAGGAATGCGATTTCCAGATCAAACAGGATAAACAGGATAGCCACGAGATAATAACGCACATCAAATTTCATGCGCGCGTCTTCAAAGGCTTCAAAGCCGCATTCGTAGGGAGAAAGTTTGGCAGCATCGGGCCTATGGGGCCCAAGAACCCTGCCCAACACCAATGGAATCACGCCGATGACCAGAGCCACGATGATAAACAACAGCACTGGAAAATAGTTTTCCAACATCTGAATTTCCTCCCTGATTCTGCATCACCTGATGCAGATCAATCTAGTTTATATTATTCAACCAAAGCCTAGAAAACTTCAGCATGTTATTTGGTGCGGGGCAAGGGACTCGAACCCTCACGTCCTTACGGACACAGCCACCTCAAGGCTGCGCGTCTACCAGTTCCGCCAACTCCGCTTGTTTTTTACCGTGGAATGTCTTTAGACTTTGCACCGCTTACATCACTATCGCTTACAACAGGAGCAACTTCCGTCACAGTTTTGCTTACATCAACCCTATCCATCACGCCAGCTTCTTGCGCTGGACGCGAATAAATATAAGTCAGGCCAAGGCTGGTGATAAAAAATATCGTCGCAGCAACCGCTGTACTGCGGCTCAAGAAATTAGCTGAACCACTGGAGCCAAACAAACTACCCGCCGACCCGGTACCGAATGCAGCCCCCATATCTGCACCCTTGCCATGCTGCACAAGCACTAGAATGACCAGCGCCACAGCGGCGATGACATGCACAAACCAAACAAATGTTTCCACTGACTACTCCAATAAAACCGTTATTTTCCTGCCTGGCAAATTGCCACAAAATCTTCCGCAACCAGAGCTGCGCCGCCGATTAATCCACCATCGATATCTGCCTTGGCAAACAGCTCAGGGGCATTGGCCGCTTTCACGCTGCCACCGTAAAGTATGCACAAGCCTTGCGCTACCTGAGCATCCAGTTTCGCAACCCTTTGACGGATAAATGCATGCACCGCTTGAGCCTGATCCGGTGATGCCGTTTTTCCGGTACCGATCGCCCACACCGGCTCATAGGCCACCACTGCTTTTTCCAATGCTTTTACGCCCGCGCGATTCAGAATTGCATCCAGCTGACGCGCTACCACCTCTTCAGTGATGCCTGCTTCACGTTCAGCTAGTGTTTCTCCTACGCATAACACAGGCTTGAGACCCACTTTAAGGGCTGCATCAAACTTCATTGCAACCGTTTCATCACTTTCGTGATACAGGCCACGCCGCTCAGAATGCCCAATGAGCACGTATTTGCAACCAAATTCTGCCAACATGCCACCGGCCACTTCGCCGGTGTATGCACCTTCATCGTGATGGCTTAAATTCTGCGCACCCCAGGCCAAATTACTACCCTGCAGCAATGACTGAACCTGCGCCAGGTAAGGATAAGGTACGCAAACAGCGCAATCGGTGTTGCTCAAATCGCGCACGCCAGCCAATACACCTTCAAGCAGAGCCTGATTGCGCGCAAGACGGCCAAACATTTTCCAATTACCGATGACTAGTTTACGACGCATTTGATCTCACCCCTACCGCAGCCACGAAAGTCGGGCATCCTACCGATGAAACCATAAATGGTCAATCTTTGCTTGCATCCACGAATTCTGTTTTTATGATTTTTTGGCAGCAGCTACTCTCAGCTTGGCGAAAACCGATAGCCGCTGCCGCGCACGGTCTGTATCAGGCTATCGAGTCCGGATGGTTCCAATGCTAGTCGCAAACGGCGTATATGCACATCCACCGTACGCTCTTCAATAAACACATGATCTCCCCAGACCTGGTCGAGCAACTGGGTACGGCTATAAACACGTTCGGCATGGGTCATAAAAAAATGCAGGATACGAAACTCTGTCGGCCCCAGCTCAAGCGTCACCCCTTTTGCGCTGACACGGTGTGTGGCGGGGGACAACTCCAAGCCTGCTGTGCGAACAGTTTCCTCGCTCATTTCAGGCATGCGTCGCCGTAACACCGCCCTAATACGTGCCATCAACTCTCGTGGCGAGAACGGTTTGGTAATGTAATCATCCGCACCCGACTCCAGTCCTATTATCTTGTCTCGTTCATCGGAACGTGCCGTTAACATGATAATGGGAATATTTCGCGTACGCTGATCGGCGCGTAATCTCCGCGCAAATTCAACACCAGTCGTATCCGGCAGCATCCAGTCCAGCAACACCAAATCCGGCAGTGCATGATTGATATGCTTGATGGCACTCATCACATCCAGTGCTTGAATCGCCCGATACCCGCACTGCGTCACATTGAATGCCAATAACTCCTGAATTGCAGGCTCATCTTCCACAATCAAAATACTCACTGTCATCACTACTCTTCCTATCGGTAATTATCGTAACCAGGTCTAGCAGACTACCGGCTTTAAAGATGCACGAATTATCGTAACTATTTAATTATATTTAATATTTATTAGCCGCGGCAATAAAAACTTCTTTATAAATCAATCTATTGCGAGTTAAATTCGACATGACTACTAGCTATGCTATGAAAGAATTATGACAGCTGCATGAAAATCCAATATTTTATTTTTATGGAGAAAAATGTTTTCATCCGGTTACTACGGTGAGTTATGGATGCACCTGCTATCGGATAGCAGTACAAACATTCAGTCAATCAAGGAGGCTGTGTAATAATATTGTAATAAATATTTATTATGATGCGCCTCGCTGGCATACGGCAAGCTGTAGTCCCTGGCACACAATCAACCTTCTGGAGTGATCATGACTAAATTAAATACCTTTATCAAAAGCTTAGGCTTTGCGACAGCGATTTTCGCTGCTGGATCGGCATTGGCGACTAACATAACCGGGGCTGGTGCAACCTTCCCATACCCGCTTTATGCCAAGTGGGCGGAAGCATACAAGGCAAAAACTGGCATATCAATCAACTATCAATCTATCGGCTCCGGTGGCGGCATCAAGCAAATCACTGCAAAGACCGTTGATTTCGGCGCGTCTGACATGCCTCTCAAGCCTGAAGAACTGGATAAACAGGGTCTGATGCAGTTCCCTGCTGTAATGGGTGGCGTTGTTCCCGTCATTAACGTAAACGGCGTTGAACCCGGACAACTCAAGCTGGATGGAGCAGTTTTGGCACACATATTTATGGGTAAAATTACCCAGTGGAATGACCCCGCGATTGTGGCCTTAAACCCAGGCGTAAAACTGTCTGATGACGCGATTACCGTTGTTCGCCGCTCTGACGGATCGGGTACAACTTTCATTTTTACCAACTATCTTTCCAAAGTCAGCGATGACTGGAAATCTGCTATCGGCGAAGGTACTGCTGTGTCATGGAAAGTTGGCATAGGCGGCAAAGGCAATGAAGGCGTGGCTTCCTATGTGCAACGTCTGAAGAATTCTATCGGCTATGTTGAATATGCCTACGCCCTGCAAAACAAAATGAATACCGTTCAACTGAAAAACCGCGAAGGTCAGTTCGTCAAGGCTGATGATGCCAGCTTTAAAGCAGCTGCTGCTGGCGCTGACTGGAAAAATGCCCCTGGCTTCTATGAGATACTGACCAATGAGCCGGGCAAAGCCGCCTGGCCCATCACGGGTGCTACTTTCATCCTGATACACAAGCTACAGGACAAACCCGAATCCGCAAAAGCCGTGCTGAGCTTCTTTGACTGGGCATACAGCAGTGGCAATGGCATGGCTGCCGACCTGCACTATGTGCCCATGCCTGAGTCAGTACAGAAATTAGTACGCGCAGCATGGAAAAATGAAATCAAGGGGTCTGACGGCAAGGCATTATGGAAATAAGTAGCACCCGGAACGCGCAAAGGAAAGGTGATTTCAAGATATAATTCACCAAGATAAAATCACAAGGGGCGAAAAGATGCCCCTTGTGATTTTGTTGTACCCACTATTTGACTTAATCCAGCACTTAACAAAAAAACATGCCGACGTTTTTAAACCATGCACGCCTTAAGCTAAAGAACTGGCCGGACATGCTGTTCCGCGCCATCACACGCGTAGCCGCCTTTTTCGTGCTTATTTTGCTAGCTGCCATCATTGTCTCACTGGTGATAGGCAGCATGCCTGCAATCAAAGCGTTCGGTTTCGGTTTCCTCACCAGCGCAGAATGGAACCCAGTTACGGAAGAGTTTGGGGCGCTGGTGCCCATAGTCGGCACACTTGTTACCGCTGGAATTGCGCTACTGATCGCAATTCCAGTG
Organism: Gallionellaceae bacterium; assembly: GCA_038925365.1. Taxonomy (GTDB): domain Bacteria; phylum Pseudomonadota; class Gammaproteobacteria; order Burkholderiales; family Gallionellaceae; genus 39-52-133. Next base: position 7,292 of record JBCKTV010000009.1, on the reverse strand, counting down.
AGCTTTGGCATCGCCCTGTTCCTCACCGAACTTTCGCCGCGCTGGCTGCGCCGTCCACTGGGCATTGCAGTGGAATTGCTTGCCGGTATTCCCAGCATCATCTACGGCATGTGGGGCTTATTCGTGTTTGCGCCGCTGTTTGGCGATTATATCCAGCCCTGGGTCAACGACAATATTGGAATTATGCCGCTGATTGGGCCGTTCTTTTCAGGGCCGCCGATGGGCATAGGTATACTCACTGCCGGCATTATTCTGGCGATTATGGTAATTCCTTTTATCGCTTCCGTGATGCGGGATGTATTTGAAGTTGTACCACCCCTGCTCAAGGAATCCGCTTATGGACTGGGCGCCACAACCTGGGAAGTGATGTGGAATGTGGTACTACCCTATACCAAAATCGGCGTTGTCGGCGGCATCATGTTGGGGCTGGGGCGTGCCCTGGGCGAAACCATGGCAGTCACCTTTGTTATCGGCAACGCATACGCCTTAAATACCTCATTGATGATGCCGGGCAACAGCATTTCTTCCGCACTGGCGAACGAATTTAACGAAGCTGTCGGCGTGCTGCATACCTCGGCGCTGATCGAACTCGGCCTGATTCTGTTCTTTATTACCTTCGTCGTTCTGACTATCTCCCGCTTCATGCTTTACAAGCTGGCAAAAGGCGAAGGAAAGGTAACTTGAGATGCTGACACTTTACGCACGCCGACGCCTGATTAACCTGCTAAGTCTCGGCATCTCGATACTCGCAATGGCCTTTGGCTTGTTCTGGCTGGGCTGGATCTTATTCACCCTGCTGCAAAACGGTATACCTGGCCTGTCAGCTGCGGTATTTACGCAAATAACACCCCCACCCGGCAGCGACGGCGGCCTCATCAACGCCATTGTAGGCTCGCTGATGATGACCGCGCTCGGCACCCTGATCGGCACGCCCATCGGCATCCTAGCTGGCACTTATCTGGCCGAGTTTGGCCAGCGTGGCTGGCTCGCCCCGGTTACCCGTTTTATCAATGACGTGCTGCTATCTGCACCCTCCATCGTGATCGGCCTGTTTGTTTACACAATATATGTGATGCAAGTCAAACATTTCTCCGGCTGGGCAGGCGCACTGGCGCTCTCTATACTGGTGATCCCTATTGTCATCCGCACCACCGAGAACATGCTGCGCCTGGTGCCCAATAGCCTGCGCGAAGCTGCCGCCGCACTCGGCGCGCCGCAATGGCGTATCATCACTTCGGTTACGCTGCGAGCTGCACGCGCTGGCATACTGACCGGTATTCTTCTGGCAGTCGCGCGTATCAGCGGCGAAACTGCACCATTATTGTTCACCGCGTTGAACAACCAGTTCTGGAGCAGCGACATGAACCAGCCGATGGCGAATCTGCCGGTGGTTATTTTCCAGTTTGCGATGAGCCCGTACACAGACTGGCAGCAACTGGCGTGGACTGGCGCACTGCTAATCACGCTCAGCGTGCTCACATTGAATATTCTGGCGCGAATCTTGTTCCGTCAGAAAGCAAGCGGTCATTAAAGCCCGCAGTTATTAAGGATAGGCACACATGATTTCTGAAAAAATTACCACCCCGAAGCTAGTCGTAAAAGACCTCAACTTCTACTACGGCAACGAGCGGGCGCTGCAAGATATCAACCTAACCATCCCAGAAAAAATGGTCACCGCTTTTATCGGTCCTTCGGGCTGTGGTAAATCCACCCTGCTGCGCACCTTCAATCGCATGTATGAACTCTATCCCAAGCAAAAAGCCACCGGCGAGATATTGCTGGACGGTAAAAATCTGCTGGCCAAAAGCCAGGATCTCAATACCCTGCGCGCCAAGATCGGCATGGTGTTCCAGAAGCCCACGCCGTTCCCGATGTCGATCTATGACAACATCACATTTGGCGTAAAGCTGTACGAAAGACTCAACCAGCATGACATGAGCGAGCGGGTTGAATGGGCGTTGAAGAAAGCCGCCTTGTGGAACGAGGTCAAGGACAAACTAAAGCATAGTGGAACCAGCCTTTCGGGCGGGCAACAGCAGCGGCTGTGCATTGCCCGAGCGATTGCTGTCAAACCTGAAATATTGTTGCTGGACGAACCCACCTCCGCACTGGACCCTATTTCCACAGCACACATTGAACGCCTGATAGATGAGCTAAAAAAGGAATTTACCATCGTCATCGTCACGCACAATATGCAGCAAGCAGCGCGCATATCCGATTTCACTGCGTATATGTACCTCGGCGAACTGATAGAATTCGGCGACACCAGCAATGTCTTCACCAACCCCAAGCGCAAAGAAACTGAAGACTACATCACTGGCCGATTTGGCTAATAAGCTCCTACACTACGCTCTGCTACGCATAGGACAAGAACCCCTGCGGGGTGTCGGGCTTGGATCTGTTATTTAATGTAACGTGTTGATTATATTGAATATTTTTAGGATTTAATTCCGCCTACAGAGCATCGCAGGCATGGCCTGCTCCTACATTACATTCATCGAATTCTGATGAAACATTCGCTCTAAGCCTTCAACAAACGCTCGAAAAAAGTTAGAATGTTTTTTTGTTACACTTTAAATTAAGGAAATCCCATTATGTCCATGGCTGATCGTGACGGTTTTATTTGGTATGACGGCAAATTAGTACCTTGGCGCGATGCCACAACCCATGTACTTACCCATACTTTGCATTACGGCATGGGCGTATTTGAAGGGCTACGTGCATACAAAACCAATCAAGGTACAGCCATTTTCCGCCTGCAGGAGCATATCGACCGCCTGTTCAATTCGGCGTACATCTTCAAGATGAAAATGCCCTGGGACAAGGCAACCTTGATGGAAGCACACAAAGAAGTGGTGCGCGTCAACAAGCTTGAGTCCTGCTACCTCCGCCCTATCGTTTTTTATGGTTCTGAAGCCATGGGTATCGCCGCCACCACATTGAGCACTCACGTTGCCGTTGCAGCATGGCCGTGGGGTGCTTATCTGGGCGAAGATGGCATGAGAAAAGGCATCCGTGTCAAAACCTCAAGCTTCACCCGCCATCATGTCAACATCAATATGTGCCGTGCTAAGTCCGTTGGCAGCTATACCAACTCCATCCTTGCCCATCAAGAAGTTGCCACCGATGGTTACGATGAAGCACTGTTGCTGGATGTGGATGGTTACGTTGCCGAAGGCGCGGGTGAAAACCTGTTTATGGTTAAAAAGGGTAAGCTGTACACACCTGACCTGACCTCCTGCTTAGAAGGCATCACCCGCGACACCATCCTGACCTTTGCCAAGGATCTGGGCATCGAGGTGATAGAAAAACGCATCACGCGCGATGAAGTATATTGCGCCGACGAAGCCTTCTTCACCGGCACTGCGGCGGAAGTAACACCGATACGTGAGCTCGACACTCGCACCATCGGCATTGGTTCGCGCGGCCCGGTAACCGAGCGATTGCAAGCCATGTTCTTCGATACTGTCAGTGGTAAAAATACCAAATACGCCCATTGGCTCACGCACGTATAATCTGATCTAGTAATTTATTTTAGGGGAGAAAGCAAAGCAATGAGCACAAACACAGCCATGCAGAACACGATAGAAGTCACTGCGAAAGATTTGCCTTTGTATTGCCCTACACCTGAAATGACACTGTGGAACACGCATCCAAGAGTCTCCATAGCGGTAGACAAGCTGGGCGAAGCGCGTTGCCCTTATTGCAGCACGCTGTACAAATTCACTGGTGAGCTACCCAAAGGGCATCATTAACGTGGCCCTGCCCGACTTCCAAAATATTAGCAAGATTCTCATCGTTGCCCCCAGCTGGGTGGGCGACACCATGCTCATGCACCCCATGCTGGTGCGCCTCAAGCAGCGCCACCCTGATTGTTTTATCGATGTTCTAGCACCTCCGTGGACAGAAGACCTGCTGCGGCATATGCCCGAAGTAAACAATGTTATTACCAATCCATTTCCGCACGGCTCGCTGCAACTCGGCGCTCGCATCCGCCAGGGCATGCAATTGCGCAACCGCTATTACGATCAGGTAATCGTGTTACCCAACTCGTTAAAGTCTGCACTGATTCCATTTTTTGCAGGCATTCCAATTCGCACTGGCTTTGTTGGAGAAATGCGTTACGGCTTGCTAAACGACGCGCGCAAGCTGGACAAACACGCACTGCCGCTAATGGTGGAACGCTTTGCGCAACTGGCAGAAGCGCCCAACGAAGCGATCTCGCGCCCGCTGCCAGAACCAGAGTTGCAGGTTAGCGCCGAACAACGCCAACAAGTTCTCAAAAATTTTGTTCTGACGCTAGATAAGCCGGTTGCGATATTTTGTCCGGGTGCCGAATACGGCCCGGCAAAACGTTGGCCCATCTCCTATTTCGCCGAGCTCGCGCAACGCCTGCAACAGCAAGGCTATGCAATATGGATAATCGGTTCAAGTAAAGATCAGGAAATCGGCGATAAAATTATTGCGCTGGGAAATACTAGCGCACACAACTTGTGCGGCTCAACCGACTTAGCCGATGCCGTAGCACTCATTGCAAGCGCCAGCCTGGTCGTCAGCAATGACTCAGGACTGATGCATGTCGCCGCCGCACTGGATCGCCCCATGCTAGCGCTATACGGCTCCAGCAGCCCGACTTTTACCCCACCGCTTTCACAGCACGCGCATGTTTTGAAAATTGATATTTCCTGCAGTCCCTGCTACAAGCGCGAGTGCCCACTCAAGCATTTCAAATGCATGAAAAACCTCACACCGCAAATGGTGGCCGAGCACATTCCTGCTCTTCCAAAATAATCCTATCCGGCCTTGCCGGGATTCATACTCATGACCCTTCCACCCAAAGAAATCTTCAAGGCCTACGACATCCGCGGCATCGTAGGCAAATCACTCACCGCAGACATCGTTGAAAGCATCGGCCACGCCATCGGCTCCGAAGCCGCCGCACGCGGTCAGCATAGCATCGCGATAGGCCGTGATGGTCGCCTCTCCGGTGTTGAATTTGCCGCAGCCTTGGCACGCGGCATTCAAAAGAGCGGCATCAATGTCATCGACGTTGGGCGCGTTGCCACCCCCATGGTGTATTTCGCCGCGTTCCAGCTGAATACCAATTGCGCCGTGATGATCACCGGCAGCCACAACCCTCCCGACTACAACGGATTGAAGATGGTACTTGCGGGCGAAACTTTGTCCGGTGACACCATCCAGTCGCTGCGCACCCGCATTGAGCAAGGCAATCTCACTCACGGTGCAGGCACTTACTCGCAACAAGATATTAACGCCGACTATCTTGCCAAAATTGTTTCGCACATCAAGCTGGCCCGTCCGATGAAAATCACCGTGGACTGCGGCAACGGCGTGGCGGGCGATTTTGCCGCCAACTTGTATCGTCAACTAGGCTGCGAAGTAACCGAGCTGTTTTGCGAAGTGGACGGCAACTTCCCCAACCACCATCCCGACCCCTCCGATCCGCTCAACCTGCAAGACCTTATCAAGGCGCTTTCCGGCAATGATTCAGAACTGGGTTTGGCATTCGATGGCGACGGTGACCGTTTGGGCGTCGTCACCAAGGAAGGCAAAATCATCTATCCGGATCGCCAGCTGATGCTATTTGCCGCAGATGTACTGAGCCGCAATCCCGGTGCCGAAATTATCTTCGACGTGAAGTCCACGCGCAATCTTTTCTCATGGATACGTGAGCACGGCGGCAAGCCCACCCTGTGGAAAACCGGTCACTCACTGGTAAAAGCTAAGATGAAAGAAACCGGCGCATTGCTGGCCGGTGAAATGAGCGGGCATGTATTTTTCAAGGAACGTTGGTATGGTTTTGATGATGGCCTTTATTCAGGTGCGCGTCTGCTGGAAATACTCAGTAGGTTTACTGATCCCAGCGCAACGTTAAATAACTTGCCGGATGCAGTGAGTACGCCTGAACTACATATTAAATTATTAGAAGGCGAGAATCATGCCTTGATTGCTCGCCTAGGTAAGGAAGCCCAATTTACCGATGAGAAAGAAATCATCACGATTGATGGATTGCGGGTGGAATATGCGGATGGATTTGGCTTGATGCGGGCTTCGAATACTACGCCGGTGATTGTGTTGCGGTTTGAGGCGGATGATGAATTGGCTTTAAAGCGGATACAGGATGATTTTAGACGGGTGTTGTTGAAGGCTAATGCGGATTTGAAACTTCCGTTTTGATTTAACATATTAAATATAATCAATTACTTACATTTACGCACTCTAACATTCTTTCTGTTGAAACAACGCATCCTGCAGAGGTAATTTACAGTTGCCGGGGGTAGCCCGGCGGCTAGTTACTTCTCTTGCTTCGCCAAGAAAAGTAACCAAAAGAAGGCGAACCCCAATCCGCCACCTCTTCGAGGTTCCCTGCGTTGCTCGTCTAGTCAGGCGGCTGCGGAAATCAGTCCTCGCCGACATCCCCTGACCAGCCTGCGCTACTCGGTGGCGGACGAGGGGTGGGTAAAGCAAAATTCAAAAACCTAAAATCAAAAACACAATGCCGCGTAAACGCGGCATTATTTTAATTTCAAGGGCGACCCCTGATGGCCAACACCATCAGTTATGCGGTGCAGGCCTATGAGATTTAAGCCACTCTTTCAACGCTTCATCCACACGCGTCTGCCATCCACGACCCGTTGCCCGAAATGCCTCAACCACATCCGGTGACAAGCGAATATTGATGGGAGCTTTGGTTATTTCCTTGCGTGGCCTGCCACGCGGTTTAAGCATCTCAGCAGCAACAGTCTTGGGAAATATCTCTTTTAGAACTTCTGCTGCCGGACGAGCCTTGGCAAAATCTTCTGCCGTCCACTCTGGATTATCATCATCCGCCATGGGTCGCTTCACTAACTTAGCCATATCTTTTCACCTCTCGAATGTTGGCTTTTCTAAAACTGATTACATGCACCGCATCGTCGCGAGGTGTAAACACAACCGCATAAAGACGATCTGCAATGTAGCCAAAAACACGAAATCTACTTTCGCCGTAATCTTTGCGTATATCCTCAATCACCACCGCGCTCGACCAATCCAACCCTGCAACATCATCAAACGGTAACGACCTATCGCGTATGTTGTCAGCATTTTTCTTCGGATCGAAGCTAATTTTCATGATTTATTGTATCCACAATAAATGTCTAGGTCAATGGCTAATAGAAGAGGAGTTTATCCCCTCGCCCTTGCAGGGAGAGGGCTAGCAACCTGTTGGACTTAACTCGCAACCCATTGATTCATAAAGAAATTAAATTTACTCTCGTTGGTAAAATATTCAA